>NZ_CP053084.1:659444-1318888 GCF_013004065.1 Limnobacter sp. SAORIC-580 | reverse complement strand
CGATAAACCGACTCTGCATGCACATTACCCTCGGTGAATACCTGGCTGCCGTTGTCATCATATCGGCCAGTAAAGTGCCTCAGGCTGTGCGGCCCAACGCTGGCTTGCGCCAATATCTTTGATTTCTCGTGCCCCCGCATGCTAAGCACCGCAATTTTGTCGCGCGTGAAACCATGCCGCAGACAGGCAGTAATTGCCTTGGCGGTTTGACTCAACAACGACTCTTCATTGTCATACTCGAAAAACTCCAAGGGCAAACCTTCCAGGGGGCAAGCCGCTTCAATGTCCAGCGGCAAAGGCGATTCAAAGTTGAATTCACGTTGAACCAACTGCAATGCCTGCACTACGCGTTTCGGATTTCGATAATTCATGGGCGTGTGCAAGCTGACCCAACCGGGCAGGCTGACTGCTGGCTTGGCGTACAGGTTTTGAATCGGATCTTCCAGCCACAGCCACCGGGTGCCCGAATGTGCGCAACGCTGAAGCACCGGCAGCCAACTTTGATCAAAGTCCTGGCCTTCATCCACCACAATTGAGTCGAACACCCACCGTTTGTCCAGAGGTGTGGCCAGAACTTGCTCGGCCAGGCGACCAAAAACCCCGGGCGAAGCGTAGTCCACGTCAAGACCTGCATCGCGGAGCATGCGGTCGCACAATGCATGAAAATTAAAAACCACCGCGCCCATCAAACCTGCTTCACGAACCTGCTGCGCCATGTGTGAGGAAAGCGGCCGGTTGTAACACACATACAAGGTTCGGGCTTTTAAACCATGGTTGCGCTGCAGTTCGCTGAAAGCCAGTTGCGACTTTCCACTGCCAGCAGTACCCGTAACACGCAAGCGAAAAGGCTCGAAGTTTAGCCTTGAAACCCATTGCTCCAGGCCGTGAGACAGACGCGTTACCAAAGTTTCCGCGGCTTGTGACAAGGCCCCCACCTCAGGAACCAGGTTAAGTTCATTGCACAAAAATGAGTGAATGGCTTTGGGATTGCTGTGGCTGCTGAACAGGTCAGCAGTAATGTCGATGGTTTGAATCAGGGCAGCCAATTCATCTTTGTGACGGGCATCCACCACCCGCTCGGCATTCACGGTAAGTCCGCCGGGGTCGGGTACGGTGAAATCGGGGCAATAAAAAATGGGCTCTACACGCAAGTTACCTTGGTGTTGCAACCTGAACTTCTGGTTCAGCAAAGCACTTTGTTCAGCCAGTGCGTTGAATACATCCTGACGCTGTTCACCCAATTGCTTCACCACCCGGCCTTGGTCCACTTTCATCAAACCGGTTTTCATCAAGATGCTATAAACAATACCACTGGGGCCCAGCACCAGAAATTGGATTCGCCCTGTGACGGTCAGCCCATGCTCAATTCTTGACCAGTGAATACCGTGATAAATGGTGTAGTTGTCTGGCAACTGCGCTTGCAATTGCAACAACACGTCCCGCTCACGGGCTTGTGCGCCATCTAGCGCAAGCTCACTGGTGTCGGAAGGATAAACCTTGGCGGGCACGCCTTATACCTCTTTGAACTGTTGCTTCAGCGCAGTGCCGGAGTAACGATCAACCCCAGCCTGAATGCGAAAGCCCAGCATGATTTTTCCGGTGGTGCAGTACACCTGCTCCCGCAGCCATTCGATAACTTCTTTGCCTTCTGAAAAACCCACTGCCTCGAATTCCCAAACGCGGTCATCCGCATTCCAGCGAAAACCCTTGGACTTTAAAAAATCTTTTTTCTCAAATGGTGCTTTCAACGCAGCAATTTGATAAATCGATTCATTGGCACTGTCAAACAGCACTTGAAACGGCATGCGCTGGGATGTTTTCAAGGGTTGAGCCAACACATGGACCAGTGCATTACAATCCTCCACTGCACGGTGGGCGCCGTGGAAGTAACCGCAATCCGACAACAAATATTCCAGTTTGCGTCCTGAATAATTTTCCTGGGTCCATGGCAGTTCCCGAAACGTGCAGGCCCAGATCGATTTTTCAAGCCACGGAAAACGGCGAAGCATAAAAGGCTTGTCAAATGCTGCGTTGTGCGCCACGAACAAAGCGGCCTCATCGCACAGGGTCTTCAAAGCAGCTTCATCGAACCGCTGACCCTTGACCATGTCGTTGGTAATACCGTGAATGGCTGAATTCTCGGGTGTAATGGGCACCTTGGGTTCTTCAAGCCCACCATAAGTACCCAACACCGCACCTATTGCCCCGGTGTCCTGGTCCACCTCAATCAGCACCGCACCCACTTCAATCACTTCGCATGTTGCAAAATCAAGACCGGTGGTTTCAGTGTCGACCACTAGCACCTTAACTGGGCTGTTGATTTGCCCAGCAAAAGTGTCACGCATTTGAATGCTGCGCAACACCTTGTAGTTCCCACTGCTTTCCAGCCAACGGGCCACCGTCTCCGGGTCAATGTTGCCAATGCTTTTGTTCAATTCATTGTTGCTCAATTCATCGTGGTTCAATCGCTTTGTCCTCTGGTTCAGTGTGCAGCAAATGGGCCTGTTGTCGGCTTACTTTCACCTGCCAGCCTTTTTTTACCTCGCGAATTCCACCTTTATTAACGCGCAATTGGCGAGCCAGCTCAATCAATTTCAGTTTGCCACAACGCACGCCATGGCCCAGCAACCAGTGTCGAAGTGTATTGAGCTGGGCTGTGTCGTCCAGTGCTCGCCACTGAATCAGTTGCAAGCTGCCTGCTGCGCAAACCACCTGGGGCGCATTGGCTTGCGTGTTTGAATCTTCTTCCGAATAGTGTGCCCGAAAAAATTCAGCCAGTTGCAAAAAAGCCTTCGGGCTTTGGGGAAAGTGTTCTTCCAGGTTGGGCAAGAGTTCGTGGCGTATCCAGTTGCGGCGCAGTGTAGTGTCATTGTTGCTGGGGTCTTCGATGTGCGGCAGGCGATTTACATGTGCGTACTCCAGCAGGCTGGCTTTGCTGCAATCGAGCAAAGGGCGACCCAACAGCAAGTCAGGATGCAGATGGCGATCCACACCCACAGGGCCCACAGCGCGCATCCCACCCACTCCTCTCAGGCCCGAACCGCGCAGCAATTGCAGCAGTACAGTTTCCAGTTGATCGTCCTGGTGGTGGGCGCACAGCAACACAGTGTGTTGATTGGCCTTCATCCAGCTAAAAATGGCACGGTATCGCACCACGCGGGCCTGGCCTTCAAGGCCCAAATCGCCGGGTTCCACATCAACCCGCAACGCAGTAAAAGGCACACCCCAGTGTTCGCACTGATTTTTGCAGTGCTCTTCCCAGGCATTGGCCTGTGGCTGGATTTGATGATTCACGTGAACCGCGTGCAGTGGCAAACCCATTGCATGCAATGCATGAAGCAACACGGTGGAATCGACCCCGCCTGAATAAGCCACTACAAAACTGGCTGGCAGCGGGGCTTGGCGCTTGAAGTCGCTTAGAAAGGCTTCAAGCGACTGTTTCAATTATTTGCTCACCTTGAAGTGGCCGTAACTCATCAGCCGGTCATGGCGAGCATCCAACAAGGTTTTGGGCTTGTAAGTGACCAGCATATTCAAAGCAGCCTTGATTGCGGTTTTCAAGTTGCTGGCCGTTTGCGCATGGTCGCGGTGCGCTCCACCAAAGCTTTCCTTCACGATTTCCTGAATCAGCCCAAGATCACGCAGGCGTTTGGCGGTAATACCCAAGGCCTCGGCAGCATCCGATGCCCTTTCAGCGCTGCGCCACAAAATGGACGCGCATCCTTCAGGGGAAATTACAGAGTAAGTGGCATTTTCCATCATGATGACGTGATCAGCCACAGCCAAAGCCAAAGCGCCACCTGAACCGCCCTCACCAATAATTGCACTCACAATGGGCACCTGAATTTGTGCCATTTCAATCAAATTGCGGCCAATGGCCTCAGACTGCCCACGCTCCTCGGCATCAATACCAGGGTATGCCCCCGGGGTATCCACCAGGGTTACGATGGGAATACCGAATTTCTCAGCCGTTTTCATCAAGCGAAGTGCTTTGCGATAGCCCTCCGGGCGAGGCATGCCGAAGTTACGCAAAGTACGCTCTTTCACATCACGGCCTTTTTGGTGACCAATCACCATGACGCTTTCACCATCAAGGCGGGCCAAGCCACCGACAATCGAAGGGTCGTCTGCAAAATGCCTGTCGCCATGCAACTCGTGAAAGTCTGTGAATGCGTGGGCAATGTAATCCAAGGTGTAGGGGCGCTGGGGGTGACGCGCCACCTGCGAAACCTGCCAGGGGGTCAGCTTGCTGTACAACTCCTTGGTCAGCACATCGCTTTTGCCTTCCAGGCGGCGAATTTCTTCTGACAAATCAACAGCTGAGCCGTCTTGAACCAGGCGCAGCTCCTCGATTTTGCCTTTTAACTCGGCAATGGGTGCTTCAAAATCCAGAAATGTTTGCTTCATGAGGTTCTCTTAATAGTCCACCACGGCTGGATCGAGGCTGCGCCACAAATACCACGCTGCCACTGTCCGCCAAGGTTTTAATTTTTCCCCGAATTGTAGTGCTTCTTTCGGTCCGATGGGTTCACCTTCGAAGAATTGGCGCGAGATACCGCGCTGCACACCAATGTCATCCACAGGCCAAACATCGGGCCTGCGCAAACAAAACATCAAAAACATTTGGGCCGTCCAGCGCCCTACTCCCTTGATTTCACACAGGTGGCGCGTGCAGGCCTCATCGTCCATGCCATCCAGCAGTGTCAGCTCAAGACGTCCCTGCTGCTCAAATTCGCTCAAGGCACGTGCGTAGGCTATTTTCTGGCGTGAAAGGCCTGTGGCCTTCAAAGTGTCATCACTTAGAGCGAGCAATACGCTGCTATTGATTTGCCCATTCAGCGCCTCGACCACTCGAGCCCACACCGCATCTGCTGCTTTGACCGAAATTTGTTGGCCCACCAGCGAGCGCAGCATGGTTTCATAAGGCGCGCCACGCGAACGCAAGGCCCGGTCCGAATGTCGAGCCACCAATTCAGCCCACACCGGGCTTTGCAAAGCCAAGGCCTCACACGCCGCCTGCCAATAATCAGGCGCGTGGGGATCTAGATTCAACCTCAGGCTCGCCGCCATTCGGTTGCCCCGCCCCGTTTGTCTTCCAATACCACGCCCATGTCGAGCAACTGCTGGCGTATGGCATCCGCTTTTGAGAAATCCCGGTCGGCCTTGGCCTGGGTTCGGGCATCAATCAAAGCTTGTATTTCAGCCTCGTCCAAGGCACCCGCCTGGTCGCCCACCTCGGCTTTCTGGAAAGCCTCGGCTGTACGTCCCAACAAACCCAGTACCTGTGCCAAAGCTTTCAGACGTGCAGCCAAAGCCAGGTCGGCAGTGCGGTTCACCTCATTGGCCATTTCAAACAACACAGACACGGCAATCGGTGTGTTCATGTCATCATTCATCGCCTCAGCGAAACGGGCTTCAAATTCCAGCGTCCAATCAATCGAATCCGCTACCTGAACGTCGCCTACTGCGGTGTACAGGCGACCCAGGGCAGCTTTCGCGTCTTGCACATGCCCTTCTGAATAGGTTAACTGACTGCGATACTGCGCGCGCAAAATAAAGAAGCGCACTACTTCAGCATCGTATACCTTCAAAATGTCCCGAATCGTGAAGAAATTGTTCAGCGATTTCGACATTTTCTCGGATTGGCCGTTGGTTTCAACGCGCACAAAACCGTTGTGCATCCAATACTGGGCAAAACCCTCGCCAGTGGCTCCCACGCTTTGGGCAATTTCGTTTTCATGATGCGGAAACTGCAAGTCAGCACCGCCGCCATGAACATCAAAGGTATTACCCAACAACTTGCAACTCATGGCTGAGCACTCAATGTGCCAACCCGGGCGACCAACACCGAAATCAGAATCCCATTTGGCATCTGCGGGCTCATCGGCCTTTGCGCTTTTCCACAGAACAAAGTCCAGCGGGTCGTTCTTGCTGCCTGAAACCCCCACACGTTCACCAGCCCGCAATTCATCCAGACTTTTACCCGATAGCCGGCCGTATTCAGGAAAAGCACGCACCGAAAAGTTCACATCACCGGAATCATCCCGGTACGCGAGTCTTTTATTCATCAGGGTGTGGATCATGTCCTGCATTTCTGCAACGTACTCCGTGGCACGGGGCTCGTGGTCGGGGCGTTCAATACCCAAGGCATCCGCGTCCTCATGCATGGCCGCAATGAAGCGATCCGTCAACGAACGAATGCTTTCACCGTTCTCAACAGCGCGGCGAATAATTTTGTCATCAATGTCGGTGATATTGCGTACATAGGTGACCGGGTAGCCGGAGGCACGCAGCCAGCGCTTCAACAGATCGAAAACCACCATGACACGGGCATGGCCCAAGTGGCAGAAGTCATAGACTGTCATGCCACACACGTACATTCGAACGTTCTGTGGATCAAGCGGTGAAAAAGCCTGCTTTTTCCTTAGAATTGAATTGTAAATTTGAAGAGACGATTTCATTGGACTCAGAAAAAAAGCGGACCCAGCTTGCCAAAACGGTACAATCTGACACTGGAACCCTCAGGAAACCCAGCTCAGAAGCCAACCCGCTCTGGGGCTTGCTACAATAGCGGTCGAGTATATCATTACGCATGATCGAGTTTTTCCCTACCAATCAGATGAAACGGGTAACCCCGCAAAGGCGCAACCGAATGCAGGCTAAAAAAACAATCACGTCGTCAATCAGTGGCAAATACAAGAAAAGCAAATATGCTTTGCTGATTGCCCTCATGGGCTTGGCGTTTGCCGGAGCACCCGGCCATGCCGACGAATCAGATGAAGTTTCAAAACTTATTCAAAGCGGTCAATTTGAACAGGCACAGGCACGTGCAGACGCATACCTGGCCAACCGCCCGAACGACGCTCAAATGCGCTTCCTGAAGGGCCTGATTCTGACTGAACGCAACAAAACCGCAGAAGCCATTACTGTGTTCACCAAGCTGACCGAGGATTTTCCCGAGCTGCCTGAACCCTACAACAACCTGGCTGTGTTGTACGCGGGGCGCGGAGAATATGAAAAAGCCCGCGAGTCACTTGAAATGGCCATTCGCACTCACCCCAGCTATGCCACCGCCCATGAAAACCTGGGCGATGTGTACGCCAAGCTGGCCAGCCAGTCCTACGACAAAGCACTTCAACTGGACGGGCGCAATTCAACCGCGCAAACCAAATTGTCGCTGGTACGCAACCTGATTGCCGGCAAGCCCGAAACGGTGGCTGTGGCGGCAGCACCAGCAGCCGCACCAGCTAGCAAGCCAGCACCCGCCAAAACCGCACCCGCGGCAGTGCCCACCCCGCCGGTGGTTGCTGCTACGCCTCCCGCAGTTGAGGTGGCACCCAGCAAACCAGCCCCGGCAGAGCCTGCCATTACAGCCAGCAAACCTGCTGAACCAAAACCCAATACCATCGGTATGGACAGCCAGGTACTGGCGGCCGTTGAAGCTTGGGCCAAAGCATGGACTGATCAAGACATGGCCGGTTACCTAGGTGCCTACAGCCAAGACTTTGAAACACCAGGCAAAATGAACCGTACCAACTGGGAAAAAATGCGCGAACAACGCATTGTTGGCAAAGAAACCATTCGCGTGGTGGTTGAAAACCCGTTGATCACCATCACTGGCAATGAAGCCGTGGTGAAATTCAAGCAAAGCTATTTTTCCAACCGCCTGAACAATGTGTCCACCAAAACACTGACTATGAAACAGGAAGGCGGCACCTGGAAAATCACCAGCGAGAGGGTGGGCGGCTAAATGTGGTCTAGAAGCAGGCTTCGTGGAATGTCCAAAGGGTTGCGCTTGGTCGCCCCCCTGGTGTTTTGGGCATTCACGGCGGCCCCCACTTTTGTGAAATCTGGCTCCGAGGAATCATTCGACCTTGCGGCCTACAGCAGCCCGGAACCCAAAAAGGGTTCACTGGCCAGCAAGTTGTTTGAGTCAGCCAGCTACCAACCGGTAATCGATACAGCAGTCGAAGAAATTTATCTGGCGCTGAGCAATCATGAACTGAACAAAGCGCTTGAATTGACCGATCGCTTGTTGAGTGAATTCCCCAATTTTTACCTGGGTCACATGCTCAAGGGCGATATTCTGTCGCTGAAAGCGGGGCGCCCCCTGACCAAAATTGGGGACATGCCCGATGTGCCCAAAGGCAAACAGGAAGAACTGACAGAATTGCGCGAAGAAGCAATCGCGCGCTTCAAGGCGGTGAAAGACCGCCCGCAACGGGACCTGCTACCTGCTGAGCTGGTTGAATTGAACGACGATCAGCGTTATGTGATTTTGATAGACACCACGCGTTCACGACTGTTCCTGTATGAAAATGCATTTCCGCAACCCCGCCTCGTTACTGACTTTTACGTATCCCAAGGCAAAATGGGCGCAGTGAAAGTACGTGAGGGTGACAAGCGCACACCCATTGGCGTGTACACCATCACTGAACTGCTGCCCAAAGAAAAACTGACTGACTTCTACGGCCCCATCGCCCTGCCTATCGACTACCCGAACGCTTGGGACAAGCGCCTTGGAAAAACAGGCTATGGCATTTGGTTGCATGGCATGCCAAAGCATTACGTAAGCCGCCCCCCCAAGGCCAGCGATGGCTGTGTGGTACTGGCCAACCAGGATTTGCTTGCCTTGAAAAAATTTGTTGACATCGGCAGCACGCAGGTCGTAATCAGCGAAAGGCTAGACTTCGTGCCAATTGATGTGTGGCAGAGCCACCGCAAAGCAGCCCTGCGAATGGTGGACACCTGGAAGAAAGATCTTGAAAAAGGCTTCTCGAAAGGAATTTATCATTACGCAAGCGACGTCAAAATTGACGGGCAAGGTCTCATCGAGTGGCAAAAAAACCAGCAAATCAGCAACAAGTCATTCGGGAAAATTTCCATCGATGACCTCACTGTCATGCGATACCCCAGCGACAAAGACATGATGCTGGTGTCCTTTAGGCAAGAGGACAAATTGTCGGGCGAAATCCGCAAACAGCAATACTGGATGAAAGTGGGTACCCGTTGGCAAATTGTTCAAGAAGACACTTTCAAACTGTAAGGAACAAGTCTGTGACTCAAGGCAAACGTGTTTTTCTCAAGTGGTCGATGTTCTCGGCGATAGCTGTTAGCATCGGTAATTCTTCAATCTCCTCTGCGTTTGCAAAAGCGAAAAAACGAACCATGGTTAAACTAAAAACAAATTTTGGCGACATTACGATCGCCCTGGACGCTGAAAAAGCACCCGCCACTGTGGCGAACTTTCTGGAATACGCGAAAAGCGGCTTTTACACCAACACAATTTTTCACCGTGTCATCAGCGGCTTCATGGTTCAAGGCGGTGGTTTCGAGCCAGGCATGAAACAAAAGCCCACCAAAGACCCCGTAAAAAACGAGGCTGACAACGGCTTGAAAAATGAGAAATACACCCTTGCCATGGCTCGTACCAACGATCCACATTCGGCCACTGCCCAGTTTTTCATCAACGTAGAAAACAATGAATTCCTGAACTTCAAAAGCCCAACACCACAAGGCTGGGGTTACTGCGTATTCGGCAAAGTCACTGAAGGCAAAGAAGTTGTAGACAAAATTGTAGGCGTAAAAACCGGCTCGAAAGGCTTTCACCAAGACGTGCCACTGGAAGACGTGGTGATTCAGGGTGTTGAAATACTCTAAGTCGGCCCCAGTCAAAAAAGCCCTTCTCTCAAGGGCTTTTTTGATGACTTTTAATCAGGTAACAAGTTGATTGAAATTCCGCAACAAGGTGCTGCATTCTTTGCCTCCGACCTGCATCTTTCTGAAGACACGCCCAAAACACTGGAAGCCTTCGAAAACTGGTTGGCCAGTGTAGCCCAGGACAATACCCTCATCTTTCTGCTCGGTGACCTGTTCGAAGTCTGGTACGGAGACGACCACAGCGACAGCACCAGCAAGCGAGTTGCCCAAGCGGTTCAAAGTGCAAAATCTGTCGGCGCCACGCTGTATTTCATGCATGGCAACCGCGACTTCCTGCTCGGTGACCAATTTGCCGAAGCTGCTGGGTTTGAAATTCTGCCAGATCCAGAATTTTTGCTGGTCAACCACGAGGTGGTGCTGATTACGCACGGCGATCAACTTTGCACTGACGACAAGGCCTACCAAAAATTCAGGCTTCAAAGCCGGGATGAGAAATGGCAAAAAAACTTTCTGGCACTGCCCCTGCAGCAACGCATTGAAATGGCCAAAGCCATTCGCAGCGAAAGCAAAATACACAAAGCCAACAGCGCCATGAGCATCATGGACGCCAACCTGCAAGCTGTGGCTGAATCATTCAAAGGCAAATGGCCCGATGGCTATTACATCGGCAAAAGCGATGTGATTTTGCATGGGCACACACACCGCTGTGCCATACACCACACTTTGAACAGCCCAGCCCCCACCACCCCCGAATCAACCCAAGGGCAGCTGCAAAAAGGCCAGCGCATTGTGTTGCCGGACTGGGATTTTGATGAACCAGAAAAAAACCGCCCAAAGGGCGGTTTCTTGAAGCTACAAAGCAGCGGGGAATTCAGTCTGACCCTGTTCAACTAGGTGGCTAGTTGTCCACCAGTTTGTTCAGGGCTTTCAATTCTTCACAGTCCACAGAGTCTCCGCAATCGGGCTGCGCTTTCCCCTTGCTCAGCTGTTTTTCAAGCTGTTCAATGCGTTGCTGCTGGGCAATGGCCTGATCAATCAAACCATGCATGGCCTTAATCAGCGGATCATCGCCATTCTTGGACACACCATAGGCCAAAAACTCTTCTTTGGTTTTTGCCGCGCCTGTCAATTCCTCACCCGGTGCGCGTTCTTCAGCTTTCAAAATCATGCGTGCAGGGTTGCCTACCGCCGTGGCACCCGCGGGCACTGGCTTGGTTACCACAGCATTTGATCCTATCTTGGCACCCTCACCCACTGTGAATGGCCCCAAAACCTGTGCACCAGCCCCAACTACCACGCCCTTTTCAAGCGTGGGGTGTCGCTTGCCCTTGGCCAATGAAGTACCACCCAAGGTAACGCCTTGGTAAATGGTCACATCGTCATGAATCTCGGCCGTTTCGCCGATCACCACGCCCATACCATGGTCAATGAAGACACGCCTGCCAATGATTGCACCTGGATGAATTTCAATGCCTGTGAAAAAACGCCCCAAATGCGACAAAAAACGCGCCGGCGTGATTAAACCCGCTGCCCATGCCCTGTGAGCCAGGCGATGCCAAATCAACGCATGCAAACCGGGATAGCACAGAAAAACCTCCAGACGCCCTCGGGCTGCCGGGTCTTTTCTCAAAATCGTGTCAATGTCTTCTTGTAGTCGAATCCACATGCGCGGAAAACCCTGAATCAATTGTTATTGATGCGTCAAACGCTGGTCGCCGCAGTGTATCACGGCTGTATCAAGGCTTCTTGCGCTCAAATTCATGCGGATAAAGGCGATTGTCCACCACCCGTATCACATCAGAAAAAAAGCCTCGAAGCATGTCCACTTCTTCTTGCTCCAAAGGCGTTTTGGCCAACATTCTGGCCAAACGCTGCACCACCTTTTTCGGCTTGTCGGGATTGATAAAATCAACCGCCTCCATGGCTTGCAGCCAATGGGCCTGTAAATCCGCCACCGCCTTCACAGTGGCCAGCTTGCCACCCTGCCTCACACTGTCAGCAAGGGAGCCTTCGGCAGCCACGGCCAATTCACCAGTCGCCCATTCCGTGCGCAAGGCATAGGCCACAATTTGCACGGCTTGTGACAAGTTCAGCGAGCTGTAAACCGGGTTGGCGGCAATCGTCACCTGCCGATTGCACACCAGCAGTTCATCGTTGCTTAAACCCGTGCGCTCAGCACCAAACACAAAAGCTGCACCGATGCCGCTTCCCGTCAAACACAAAGCCTCTTTTGCTGCCTCCTGCGGGCTTTGCAAACTTGGGCCCAAATCGCGCAAACGCGCAGACAAAGCAAATGCCACGCTTCGATCAGCCAAGGCATCGGGCAAGGAGTCGTAAACACGGGCCTGTTCAAGCACATCGCTCGCACCGCTGGCCAGTGAAATCGCCTCTTCAGCACTGCAAATTTCTTTGGTTTTCGGCTCAACCAGGCGTAAATCACTTAAACCCATGGTTTTCATGGCGCGTGCCACCGAACCAACATTGCCCGGATGGCTTGTTTTTACGAGAACTATTGAAATGGATTCGAGGGAATTGGCTGCGGTCATTTATAATGTCGGGTTAAACGTATTCAAATTGAAAGGAAAGGCCATGCATCCGATGTTGAACGTGGCGGTGAAAGCCGCTCGCGCTGCTGGAAAAATCATCAACCGAGCGGAGCTTGACCTCGATCAGGTAAAAATCGGTGTCAAAGGGCCCAACGATTTCGTCACTGAAACCGATCAAGCTGCTGAAAGCGCCATTATTGATGTGCTCAAGCAAGCCTTTCCCGATCACGCCATTCTAGCCGAGGAAAGCGGCGCCTCTGGCAAATCCGACTACGAGTGGGTCATCGACCCGATCGATGGCACTGCCAACTTCATTCACGGCTACCCACACTACGCCATTTCAATCGCGCTGCGTGTCAACGGCCATGTTCAACAGGCAGTTGTGTACAACCCGGCCACCAACGACCTGTTCACCGCGTCCAAAGGCGAAGGTGCGTTTTTAAACAACCGTCGAATCCGGGTTTCAAAACGCAGCAAACCCAATGAATTTCTGGTTGGTTTTGCATTCCCAAGCGGTCAGAATGAGGGCTCGCTGGGCGTAAAACGCAAAATGCTGGCACTGACTGAAAGCACGGCAGGCATTCGAAAATCCGGTTCAGCCGTTCTCGATTTGGCTTATGTGGCCTGTGGTCGCCTGGATGGTTACATGTGTTTTGGCTTGAAGCCCTGGGATTTGGCAACAGGCGTGTTGCTTGTTTCCGAGGCAGGCGGCTTGATCACCGACCCACAAGGCAATGACACCTTCATGAGCACAGGTGACGCGGTTGCCGGCAACCCAAAAGCCCTCCAATACCTGCTTAGCTTCAAATAAAACAACAGGGACCCAGTTGAGCAAACAAGCGAGTACAAATAACCAGGCTGCATCACAGGCGTTTGAAAGCCACACGCCGATGATGCAGCAGTACCTCACGCTGAAATCCGAGTACCCCGACAAGCTGCTCTTTTATCGCATGGGCGATTTTTACGAGCTGTTTTTCGACGATGCCCAACTGGCCGCACAGCTTCTCAGAATTACCCTGACCCACCGAGGCCAATCAGCTGGTCAACCCATTCCGATGGCGGGTGTGCCTTTTCATGCGGCCGATCAATACCTGGCCAAACTGGTGGCGCTGGGCCATTCAGTGGCCATTTGCGAGCAGGTGGGAACGCCTGGCCTGACCAAGGGCCCCATGGAACGCAAAGTGGCGCGGGTAGTTACACCAGGCACACTGACCGAATCCACTTTGCTGCCTGACCAGGAAAACAAGACTCTGCTCAGCCTGTTCTCCGAGGATGGCAAGTACTGGGGGGTGGCTTGTCTGGCACTGTCTGCAGGTTCAATTCGTTTGCTGGAATGCGATTCAGGCGCACTGGCAGCACACTTAAGCCGGTTCAACGCAGCCGAAGTGCTTGTAAACAACCGCACATGGGCACAACACAGCCAAATAACCGGCTGCATCGAGCGCCCCGCTTGGCACTTTGACGCAGGTTTTGCCCAAACGCATTTGCAATCCGTGCTGCAAGCCGCCAACCTGGCAAGCCTCGAATTGCACAACGCCAAACTGGCCGTGCCCGCCATGGGCGCCGCGTTGCAATATGCAAAGGAAACGCACCTTAGCATTGAAAACTTCAAGCACGTGTCCGATATTCAAGTTGAACACGAGCAAGACTTTCTGGTGCTGGATGAAGCCGCACGCCGCAACCTGGAATTGACAGAAACATTGCGCGGCGAGCCCGCACCCACCCTGTTCTCGCGCATTAACCGCACCGGTAGCGGCATGGGTGCCAGGCGCTTGCGCCAATGGCTATTGGAACCTTTGCGCAACCTGGCCACCATTGAAGCACGACAAAACAAAATACAGCACCTGCTTGCCACCTTGGGCCAGGCGCCAGAACCTGTCTGCTTCAATCTGGTTAAAACATTGCGTGCAATGGCCGATATTGAGCGCATCAGCAGTCGCGTGGCCATGCAAACGGCAAAGCCTCGGGATTTGCTGGCCCTGCGGGAAAGCCTTCAAGCGCTGCCCCAAGTGGAACAACTCATTGCCCACTTTGGCGACAGCGCATTTGAAACAGCACAGCAGGCCTTTCAGGCACCACCCGAACTGCTGGCTGAATTGATGCAAGCCTTGGCCGAAAACCCACCAGTACTGATACGTGACGGCGGCGTGATTGCCGATGGTTACCACACTGAACTGGACGAATTGCGAAACATTCAAACCGGCAGCGGGCAGTTTTTAATTGAACTGGAAAAACAGGAACGTGAGGCCACCGGCATCGCCAATCTGAAAGTCGAATTCAACCGGGTGCATGGTTTTTACATCGAGGTCAGCAGTGCGCAGGCCGACAAAGTGCCCGCACACTATATTCGCCGGCAAACCATGAAGAATGCCGAACGCTATATCACTGAAGAACTGAAAGCCTTCGAGGAAAAAGCGCTCTCCGCGAAAGACAAGGCCCTGAACCTTGAAAAGGTCATTTATGAAAACCTGATGGTGTGGCTGGGTCAGTTCACCCCATTTTTGCAGCGCTGCGCGCGTGAATTGTCTGAACTTGATGCCTTGGCGGCATTGGCCATTGTGGCTTTCGAGGCAAATTGGGTGCGCCCGCAAATGGTGCCGCATGCCCTGCTGAACATTCAGCAAGGGCGCCACCCAGTGCTGGAAGTACAAGTGGAGCAATTCACCCCGAATGATTGCACCTTGCACCCCGGCAAACACATGGCACTGATTACCGGCCCCAACATGGGTGGCAAAAGCACCTACATGCGACAAACCGCGCTCATTGCATTGCTGGCGCACATGGGTAGTTTCGTGCCGGCAGCCAGTGCACAAATTGGCGTACTCGATCGAATTTTTACGCGCATTGGTGCATCCGATGACCTGGCCGGTGGCCGTTCCACCTTCATGGTGGAAATGACAGAAGCCGCCACAATCGTTCGCCAGGCGACACCCCACAGCCTTGTCATCATGGATGAAATTGGACGGGGAACCTCAACTTTCGATGGTTTGTCCCTCGCCTGGGAAATCGCAAAACGCTTGGCCAACACCAACAAATGTTTAACACTGTTTGCCACACACTATTTTGAAATTACAGCACTGGGCCATGAATTGGACAGTGTGTTCAATGTGCATTTGTCTGCTACCGAACACCAGGGCAAACTGGTGTTTTTGCATCGCATAGAAGCTGGCCCTGCCAGCCAAAGTTATGGCCTGCAAGTGGCCAAGCTTGCGGGCTTGCCCGCCTTGGTGGTGAAAAATGCACAAAAACGACTCGATCAGCTTGAGGCTGAAAAACGCGCCATGAACGCCCAGGTGGATCTGTTCGACCTGCCAAGTCAGGATGCGGTTGAACAGCCAGCCAGCGCGCAGCACGTGAACCTGATTCTCGAAAAACTCAACGAGATTGATCCCGACGAACTCAGCCCGCGCGAAGCATTGCAGTTAATCTTTCAGCTAAAAGGCCTGCAAACATGAATTTGCGCCGCGCAGCCACCAAAGCCTGTGCGGCCGCCTTGGTCACTTTCGTTGCGGCTGCCCAAGCCAGCCCAAAGCACAGCACCTTCAGCTTTGCACTGATCGGCGATCAGCCTTACAACAATTTCTTCGAGCCCGCCACCGACAACCTGATTCAACACATTGGGAATGAACCTGATATTCACTGGATTTTGCATATTGGCGACATCAAAGGTGGCATTGAGCCTTGCGCCAATGAATTAATCAACCGTCGCCTTGCGCAACTGCAGCGAAGCGGGAAGCCCCTGGTATATGTGCCCGGCGACAACGAATGGACCGATTGCCACAGGCCATCCAACGGTAATTTCGACAGCCAGGAACGCCTGAATTTCTTGCGCCAGCAGGCATTTTCACAGCCCCGCTCACTGGGCAAAAAAAACTTTTCCGTTCGGCAACAAACCAGTCCACCCTACCCTGAACACCTGATGTGGACACAAGGCAGTACCCTCTTTGTGAGTTTGAATATTCCGGGCAGTAACAACGATTTGCTCAACCCGAAATCCAGAAAAACCAGCACAAAAAAAGCAAAGCAATTGTTGAAAGCCCGAGATCAAGCGATCGACGCATGGCTAAGCGAAGCTGAAGCATTGTTTGAACATGACAGTACACGCCCTACGGAGACCGTAATCGCCATTCAGGGCAATCCAATTGATGGTTCAGGTGGTACCAGCACCAACCCATCCCGGAATGGCTACGCTGTTTTCATGACAAGGCTGGTGAAATACATCGACACCACCCAGCGACCAGTGCTGCTGGCGCATGGCGACACACACCGGTTTAAATGGGACAAACCCGGCCTTAAACAATTCGGTGGCACACCCAGCTCAGATGCACTGTTTTACCGGGTCGAGGGCTGGGGGCACCCCTTCATGAATGCCTGGGTGCAGGTGAAGGTGAAACAAGGCAATGCAACGCCATTTGAGGCCAGCAGCGTTTCGCTGCCAAGCCCCACTGCTGACAATTAAACCTGAAATAAAGCCCAACCAAGGCCAAACGGTTAATTCAGTTTGCGTGCATCCGGGTTGGGGGCAATGCTGAACAGCGATTGCGCCGCAGCACCCTGCGCCTTTTCTTCCTCATTGGCAGCACGAATATCCAGCACCTTCAGGTGATAGCGCAAGGCCATGCCCGCGAACGGATGGTTGCCATCCAGCACCACTTTGCCTTCGGCAATGTCAGTCACAGTCCAAACCCGACCAAAACCAGTGTTTTCCTCGTCAGCTTGCAGGTCAGGCTCGTTTTCATCTTCAACAGGAACCTCCTCCAGTTGCATACCGATTTCAAGGTCTTCAGCAAAACTGTCCGCATCTTCTACCCGCATCAATTCGGGGTCAAAATCTCCGAAGGCATCCTCAGGCTCGAGTTGAACGAACACCTCATCGCCAATGGCCTTGCCTTCAACTGCCTCTTGCAGCTTCGGAAACACCTCATTCTCACTGCCATGCAGGTAAATGATCGGCTCGCCACCGTGTTCCTGAATCAGTTCACCCTGCGCATCACGCAGCTCAAAATCAAGGGTAACCACCGTGCCGTGCTCAACAATCATCGTACATAACTCCAGAAATCAGCGCCCGAACAGTGGGCAGTCTTTTAAGGTGGCCTATGATACCCGTAATCGATAAATCACCCAAATAAAGCCCCCTTCAGATGATCAAACCCCTCACCCACATCGCAAACCTCCCCGTGGAACAATTCATGACCGAGCATTGGCACATCAAGCCATTTTTGTTTCGTCAGGTATTTCCGAATTTCGAACCACTGTGCGATTTCGACACCATCGCCGAGATGGCATCCGATGAAGACATCGAAAGCCGATTGATACAACACAGCAAAGCAGGCTGGACACTTGAACACGGCCCGTTTGATGCGCTGCCCTCGATGAAGAAAAAAGCATGGACCGTGCTGATCCAGGGCATTGACCACCACTTGCCCGAAGCTTATGACCTGCTGCAGTTGTTCCGCTTTATTCCCGATGCACGCCTTGACGACGTGATGCTAAGCCTGGCCAGCGATGGCGGGGGCGTGGGTCCACACTACGACTCCTACGATGTCTTTCTGCTTCAAATGCACGGCAAACGGCGCTGGAAAATTGGCCCCTTGCCGAACAAAGAACTTGAAGAAGGCATGCCCCTGAAAATTCTCAAAAACTTTGAGCCCACCGAGGAGTTTGTTCTCGAGCCTGGTGACATGCTTTACCTGCCCCCGAACTATGGGCACGACGGCATCGCAGAGGGAACCTGCTCAACCCTGAGCATTGGCTTCAGGGCGCCCACGCAGGCCGAGGTTCTCAGTGGCATATTGCGCGACATGGCCGATCAAATTGATCAAGATCCAGGCATGACTCAAACACTGTTTTCTGACCCCGCCCGAGGGTTACAGAAAAACCCTGCAGAAATTCCTGACGATTTGCTGAATTTTGGATTTAATTTGATTCGGCAATTTTCAGCGAAATCGCCTCAAATCCAGCGCAGCATGGGGATTTTGCTCACAGAACCCAAGCCACATGTGTATTTTGTAAACAACACCGAAGATCAGGAGATACACGAAATAATTAGTGTTCTTGGAGAACGCGGCATTGCATTAAGCATGAAAACTAAAATGTTGTTCAAAGACACCGATTTTTACATCAATGGCGATGCTGTCAACCCGACCAGTGCCCTTACCGTTAAACAGCTGCAAATGCTCGCAAACCAGCGTGAAATGGAGCCAATCGACGCTGCAGAAGCTTTAAAAAATCCTGAATTTCAGTATTTTTTAATTGGTTTTGCAAAAGCCGGTTGGGTAGAAACCCTAATGTGATTAATTTCATTTAGAATTTGAAACGACTCAGCAAAGTCAATAGAATTTTGCTTCGAAAATAAGGTCGAAACAATGACTTGAATTTGACAGGCTATTCGATAGAATTTGCAGAGTTTTCCGCTTGAGTGCTTGAACACCCAGCAGGAAAATGGGTGATTCTGGGTTCTCTTGTGAGCCTATTTGCTCTAAAAAAGACGCTTGAATCGGCGTCTAGTTCGTGACCCCAAAAGGAATAAACATGAAAAACTCAATTTTGATCGCATCTTTGTTTGCAGTAGCATTGGCCGCTTGTGGCAAGAAAGAAGAAGCAGCTCCAGTTGAACCAGCAGCTCCTGCTGTAACTGAACAAGCTCCTGCCGCTGAGCCAATGGCCGCAGAACCAGCAGCCACTGAGCCAGCAGCTACTGAGCCAGCCGCTACTGAGCCAGCAGCAGCTCCAGCTGAAGAAGAAAAGAAGTAAATTCAATTCGCTTGTAAAAGCGATTGAAGCTAAAAAGCCCCAGATGAAAATCTGGGGCTTTTTTATTGGATCACCTAAAAATCAAGCGGCCACTTGCTGCGAATCAAGGCTGATCCAGGCAAAACCCTCGGTTTGGCAGGCGATGTCAAACGCGATTCCGCGCGGGGTCAATACCTCCGCCCACATTTGTTGAACCACCTTGGGACAATTCGTGGTTTGGCTTAAATGCGCTGCCACCACAAACTGCAAATTTCCAGAATCGAGTTTCCGAAGAATATCGCAAGCCACCTGATTGCTGAGGTGACCATAATCGCCTCCTACCCTTTTTTTCAGGCTGGGTGGATAAGGCGAATTGGACAGCATCTCGGGGCAGTGGTTGGATTCGAGAATCAAGGCATGAGCCTTGTTCAACATGCTGATCAAATGCGGCGTAGCACTGCCACAATCGGTCAGAATGCCAGTGACGAAGCCCGACCTTGACTCAATCAACATTTGAATGGGTTCAGCAGCGTCATGGGGCACGGGAAAGGGATGCAACGTCAGGTTCTTGACGTTAAATGCTGCATGGCTCTCGATTAACACCACCTTGCCTGACTGCAGGTAGTCTTCATCGCTTAGTTTGGACCGCAAGGCAGCGCGCCAGGTACCATGCGTCAAGTACACGGGTGTACCAAACTTTCGGCTGAATTTGAATACACCGCCTATGTGATCCCCATGCTCATGAGTAACCACAATTGCATCGACATCTTGCGGAGTGAGCCCAACTCGCTCCAGGCGGCCAACGGTTTCCTTCACAGCAAAACCGCAATCCACCATCAAGCGCGTCGGTGTGTCAGTCAGCCTGCATTCAAACAGCCAACTGTTGCCTTCACTGCCACTGCCCAAACTCGCAAAACGCACACCAATTACCGGAGTTTTCCGGCCAGCTTGGTTGCCGCTTCTTCGGAAATTGCGGCGTCCACAGCTGCACCGCGCTCGGAAGTAAACTTGACCGACGTGGACTTGTCTCCCTCAGGCGCAACAACAACCTGGAAGCGTTGATCCGCTTTCAAGGATTTGTCATTCGAAGCACCGCCAAAGATTTTCCCGAAGAAACCCTTCTTTTCGCCTTCTGCAGAAGCGGAATCGGGAATGTACTTCACGTAATACACACCGTTGGAACGGTCACGGTCTTCGACAATAAAACCAGCGCGGTCCAGCCCGAAGCCCACACGGCGCCAGGCCAAGGGAAAGTCTTCAGCCAAAACAATGGCTGTACCCTCGGGTTTTTTCTGAACCGAAATGAGCTCTTGTCCCACTGGCCGACCCGCTGCGGCAGCAGCCTTCTCATCACCAGTCAGCTTCGCCATCAAGCGGTTCAGCATTTCAGCTTCAAGTTCGGGATCAGAAGGGCGATTCATCCACACCAAGTTGGACTGGGCCTGATCAGTGTAGTTTTCTTCCATGCCACGGTGAGTCACGAAAATTTCAACACCACCTTGAATCGGCTCCACACGGGTACGGTAACGGTCGCGGGTGTTGCTGGAGTAAAGACCATCAAACACCGTGCCAATCACTTTGCGAATGCCATCCAAAGGAATATTGGCGCGGTTTTCAGCCCAATTGGTTTCCATCAAGCCAATTTTTGGATCATCCACGGCCAGTTCAAACCCGGTGTCTTTCCAGAATTCGCGCAATTTTGGCCACAGTTGCTCGGGTGGCATTTTCACTTCCAGAGAGCGCAAGTTGCCCACTCGTTTGATTTTTACATCATCGGACGAAACCAAAACCGGCTCAGCCTGCGCTTGTGGGCGAGCACCCGCTGGGCGAGTACCACCACCACTGTAAAACGACGAAGCAGACACCGAACCGGAACCGGACTCGCCGGGAATCAGGAATTGCTCATCGGCAGACTGCGCAGTCAGATCTGGCGGCACCTCAAGGCCCTGCTCGCGCTTTTCGGCAGTGCGGTAAGCCGTTTTCTGTCCTTCCACAGCCTCTTTGTAAGAGGCGCAGCCTGCGGCAGTGGATACGGCCGCTGCGATCAGCAACAGCTTGAAAGGGGTCATCTTGTTCAATTCCATGTGTTTCACAGCCTTAAGTCGTCTTTAGTCGATCAACCGGTGCGCACGCAAGGCGGCGTCCACGGTTTGGTGAAAATTGGATTCCAGTCGGGTCAAAGGCAAGCGCACACCGGGTGCCATTTTGCCCATTTTGCTCAATGCGTACTTCACGGGAATTGGATTGGCCTGTACAAACATGGCCTGGTGCAAATCCAGCAAGCTCAAATTCAGGGCATGCGCGGTTTTCGCATCGCCCGCGATGGCCGCAGCACAAAGTTCGTGCATCAACTTTGGGGCCACGTTGGCGGTCACGGAAATATTGCCTTTTCCGCCCATCAACATCAAGTTCACTGCGGTGGGGTCATCACCACTGTACACAGCGAAATCAGCGGATGTGTCGCGAATCAACCAAGCCCCGCGCTCAAGGTTGCCTGTGGCTTCCTTGATACCCACAATGCCATCTACCTGACTCAAGCGTACCACTGTGGAATGTGCCATATCAGCCACCGTGCGGCCAGGTACGTTGTATAAAATCACCGGCAAATCAACAGCCTCGGCAACCTTGCGCATGTGCAGGTAAATGCCTTCCTGAGTTGGTTTATTGTAGTACGGCACCACTTGCAGACTAGCGGCAGCACCCACCTTGCGCGCAAACTCGGTCAGTTCAATGGCCTCGGTGGTTGAATTGCCACCAGTGCCTGCAATAATGGGTATGCGGCCCGCCGCCTGCTCAACCGCCACACGAATCAGTTCGCCGTGCTCTTCCACGTCCACTGTGGGTGATTCCCCAGTGGTTCCTACCGCTACAATCGAGTCGGTACCTTGTTCAATATGCCAATCAATGAGCTGACGGTAGCTGTCATAGTCCAGCGACCCGTCTTCAAACATCGGCGAAACAATCGCGACAATGCTGCCAGTGATCATTTAGTCCCTTTGAGTGAGTGTTATTGTTCCAGATTGTATCTCAGACCAAGTGCCTGTAATGCCCATGGCCCGTTGAATCATTGCAGGGCTTGGCATGCTTCGAAGCCCCTGTTCAAAACGCAGTATGTTCAATAAAGACATACGGGACAGCAGTTCGTTGGGTTGAAGCAGAAAATCCGGGCTCCGTGGCGAACCAAACTGCGCATTGCCATCCATAAAGGTTTCGTAAACCAGCACTGCATTCTGAGACTTCAGGTTGCCCAAAAGGTTCTCGAAATGGGGGCGATGCAAATAGTTGGTCACCACGATCAAGTCGTATTGCTGCCCCGCCAATGGCCAGTCAGCCTGTTCCAGGTCCATGGCCTGAAACTGCACATTCGCCGGCCAGACCGTGTCAGGTGTATTTTTGTCTACTGCATGTACAACATAACCAAGACTGGCCAAATAAAGTGCATGTCGCCCGCCACCGCAAGCAAGGTCAAGCGCCCTTAAACCCGGCTTGACCGCAACCGAACCTTGCAGGCTTTCAACACACTGACGAACCCATGGCGAAGGCGCCATGGCTGGATTGGCGTGATCAGTAGCCATGTCAGGAATAATCCAGCCCCATGTGCTTGCGCACATCCTGCATCGTGTCGTTGGCCATCGCACGTGCGCGCTCACAGCCTTCGCTGATGATTTTTCGCACCAATGTCGGGTTTTCGGTGTACATGGCTGCACGTTCGCGCATAGGCGCCAACTCGTCGGTTACTGCCTGAATAATTGGCTCTTTGCACTGAATACAGCCAATGCCCGCCGATTTGCAACCTTCCTGCACCCACTGCTTGGTGCTGGCGTCTGAATACACCTCGTGCAATTGCCAAACAGGGCATTTGGCAGGATCACCCGGGTCGGTGCGGCGCACGCGGGCCGGGTCCGTTGGCATTTTGCGTACTTTCTGGGAAATGTTCTCGGGTGTTTCCCGCAAGGCCAGCGTGTTTTGGTAGCTCTTGGACATTTTCATGCCATCCAACCCTGGCATCTTGCTGGCCTCGGTCAGCAAGGCTTTGGGTTCCAGCAAAATCGGCTTGCGGCCAATTTCAGCCCCCTTCGCATCCAGCAGTTTTTCCTTGCTGTAAAAATGATTGAAGCGCCGCGCAATTTCGCGGGTCAGCTCGATGTGGGGCACCTGGTCTTCACCCACCGGTACTCGTGTGGCACGGTAAATCAGAATGTCAGCCGACTGCAACAAGGGGTAGCCCAAAAAGCCATAGGTGCCCAGGTCTTTGTCGCTAAGTTTTTCCTGTTGGTCTTTGTAGGTAGGCACGCGCTCAAGCCAGCTTAAAGGTGTATTCATCGACAGCAACAAATGCAGCTCAGCATGCTCAGGCACCTTGGACTGAACAAACAAGGTGGCCTTCTCGGGGTCAACACCCGCAGCCAGCCAGTCAACCACCATGTCCCACACATTTTCCTTGATGACTTCCGGAGTTTCATAATGCGTGGTCAGCGCATGCCAATCGGCCACAAAAAACAGACAGGGAAATTCGTTTTGAAGTTTCACCCAGTTTTTCAACACACCGTGGTAATGGCCAAGGTGCAACAAACCGGTTGGGCGCATGCCCGACAATACGCGTTCAGCAAACATGGTGACTTAGAAATTAAACAAAAGGGTTAGCACACTCAACCCGGCACTAACAATGGGCTGGATGAACATGGGCAAGATACCCAACATCAGGAGTGCAATGAGCACGATCATGCCATAGGGCTCGGTGCGGCTGAAACTGTAGGCTGCAGAACTGGGCAGGAAGCTGAACAGAATTCGGCCACCATCCAGCGGCAAAATTGGCAGAAGGTTCAAAGCAGCCAAAACCAGGTTCACCACAATGCCCGCTTTGGCCATTTCGGCAAAAAAGGGCTCGTTCAGCCCGGTGACAAACTGCAGTTTCAGGCTAAGTGCCCACAGCAAGGCCATCACAAAATTCGCGCCAGGCCCGGCAAAGGCTACAAAACGAATGTCTTTTTTCGGATTGCGCAGGTTGCCAAAATTCACCGGAACAGGTTTGGCCCAGCCAAACAGAAAGGCACCAATACCCATCAGGCTTGAGGACACCAGAATTGCAATCGGCACCAGAATGGTTCCAACCGGGTCAATGTGCTTGATCGGGTTCAAGGTAATTCGGCCCGCGTACATGGCGGTGTTGTCGCCATACATTCGGGCAACATAACCGTGTGCTGCCTCGTGCAGGGTAATGGCAAACAACACGGGCAAGGCATACACCGCAATCGTTTGAATAATGCTTGAATCCATCACAGTTCTTCCTGTTCTTCAACATTCACGGGTTCAAGCGGACCAGTCAGAGGCCCTGCACCGATTCGCACAACCACAGGCTCTTCGCTGGTCCAGTCAATCACGGTGGTCGGAAACGCGCCGCAGTACTCGCCGTCGTCCACAATTAAATCTACGTCGTTGCCCACGGCTTCCTGGGCCTCCCAACCACTTCGCGCAGGCTCTTCCATACCCGGTAACTGCAGCGTTGTGGCAATCAGCGCACCCTCAATGTGCTCAAGCAAGCCTTGCACCACCGCATGTGCGGGAACGCGCAAACCGATTGATTTTTTCGAAGGATGCGACACACGCTTGGGCACTTCTTTGGTCGCTTCAAGAATAAATGTATAAGGACCGGGAAACACTGACTTCAGCAAACGGTATTGAACATTGTTTACCTTGGCGTAACTTCCCAGCTCGCTTAAATCCTTGCACAACAAGGCCAAATGCTGCTTCTCTGAAATACCTTTCAACCTGCGCAGGCGCTCGACCGCGTTTTTATCATCCAGGTGGCAAACAAGCGCATAGCAGCTGTCGGTGGGAATTGCAGCAATTCCACCCGAGTTGATCAGGTCTGCCGCCTGCTTGCACAAACGCGATTGTGGGTTTTGAGGATGTACGTTGAATAACTGCGCCAATGGGTATCCTGTTAGCTGAACAACTTGCCCCAATTATCCCAGATTGGCACGCAGCCGTCGGGCAACCGGGGCAATTCACCCAAATTAACCCTGGATTCAGTGGGGCCGTGAAAATCTGATCCGCGCGATGCCTTCAAGCCAGATCGAACAGATTTCCGCGCATAGGTGGCGTATTGGTCGGTGGTGTGGCTGCCCGTGACCACCTCAATTCCAACTCCACCCATTTTGACAAACTGCTCAACCAGTTCATCCATCTGCATGGGATTCAAATCGTAACGCCCCGGGTGCGCAATGACAGGCAAGCCGTTTGACTCCAGAATCCAGTCGACCGCCTGCTTCAAGCTGGCCCATTCATGGGGCACGTAACCTGGTTTGCCCGGGGTTAGAAAACGCTCAAACACTTCGCGAATATCGGTACACACCTTGCGCTCAACCAAACAACGGGCAAAGTGGGTTCGGCTAATCAGGTTGGGGTTGCCCACATACTTCAAGGCACCTTCATACACATCTTCGATGCCCACCTTTTCGAGTTGCCGCGACATTTCCATGGCTCGTTCGGTTCGCCCGTTGCGCACGCTGGCCAAACCCTTCTCAAGCGGCGAATTCTCGTACTGCACATTCAAACCCACAATGTGCAAGGTTACCGCGGACCAGGTCACCGAAATTTCCACACCAGGTACAAAAATCATGTTGTGTTCAGCTGCTGCTTTTGCTGCTCGCGCCAAACCACCCACTTCATCATGATCGGTCAAAGACCAAATTTGCACTCCGTTGGCGGCGGCGCGCGCAGCCAGTTCTTCGGGCGTCAGGGTGCCGTCCGACACGGTGGAGTGGCAATGCAAATCCGCATTAATCAAATGCGGATCATTCCAATCAGGTTCTTTGGCGAAAGGGGATGCTGCTGTACTCATACTTTTGCAATCCGCTTATTGGGCGGATTGCTCCAATTCAACTTGCATTAACCAGGCCAATTCCTCTTCAGAAAAACCTGCCTGGGCGCGAGCCTTGAAATTGAAGGGTGAACGTGGCTGCGGAGCGGTGTACTCCCGCAGGCAATGCTCAAAAGCCTCAATTGGGTCGCGTTGTTCATTGTTGCACACTTCATTGAACCAGCGGTTGCCAATGGCCACATGCCCAATTTCATCACGCAAAATGATGTCTAGTACCTCGGCACTATCCATGTCCCCGGCCGCGGCCAGTTTCTCACGTATGGCTGGTGACACGTCCAGTCCGCGTGCCTCCAAAAGCCTCGGCACCAAGGCAAGCCGGGCCAGCAAGCTGTGTTTGGTTTTTTCAGCCATTTGCCACAAACCGTCATGCGCGGGGTAATCCCCATAATTCAAAGCGTACGACATCATTCTGTCGCACAACAAAGTGTGGTGGTAGGCCTCCTCTTTGGCCACTTTCAACCAATCCAGATAAAACTGGTCGGGCATGGAGGAAAAACGAACCAGCAGGTCTAGCGCCAAGTTGATTGCATTGAACTCAATGTGCGCCAGCGAGTGCAAAAGCATGCCCCGCCCCACAGGCTGGCTGACTTTGCGTGTGGGCACGCGTGCCGGGTGTACCAACTCCGGTTTGTCGGGGCGGCCCACACCAGGTGAAAACACCGCTTCACCGCCGATTGGCAGGCTCTCATCAATCGCCAAGACCAGACGCACTTTTTCCACGGAGTTTTTACACGCCAAAGCCTGCAAGGCGGCTTGTCTCAAAGTTTGTTCCAGTTCACTGCCCATAACCACACTGCACAAGGGTTCGATGCATGTTATTTTAAGGCAAAGACACCATGGCAACACCCCGACACAGGAGACAATTGTGGCCAAGTACAAAATCAATGGCGAAGCCCCCACCGTGCACGCCAGCGCCTATGTGGCCGAAATGGCCAGCATCATTGGCAAAGTGCAACTTGATGAAAACACGTCGGTTTGGGATTTCGCGGCCATTCGCGGCGACAACGAATTGATCCACATTATGGAAGGCAGCAATGTACAGGAAGGCGCCGTGTTACACACCGACATTGGCTATCCCATGGTGGTCGGAAGAAATGTCACCGTGGGGCACCAGGCCTGTCTGCACGGCTGCACCATAGGCGAAGGCAGTTTGATTGGCATTCGTTCAGTGGTGCTGAACGGCGCAAAGATTGGAAAAAACTGTATCATCGGCGCCGGTGCCCTGATCACCGAAGGCAAAGAAATTCCCGACCGCTCGCTGGTGGTCGGTTCGCCCGGAAAAGTGATCCGAACCCTGAACGACGACGAAGTGGCACGCCTGATTGGCGCTGCCTTCTACGTGCAAAAAGCCAAGCTGTTCAAAGAAACGCTTGAACGAATAGACAACTAATTTTTTGCCTCAATTTGTACCCATGACCGACACACTACGCACCCTGATCTTTGATCAATCCAGTTGCCGAGCGCACTTGGTACATTTGTCCAAAGCCTGGCAACAAGTGGTCAACAACAATGACTACCCAAGGCCGGTTCAAAAAGTACTGGGTGAACTGGTTGCGGCAAGCACCATGTTGTCAGCCTCCTTGAAGTTTGAAGGCTCGCTGATTATTCAAATTCAGGGCGACGGACCCATTCGTTTGCTGGTGGCGGAGTGCAATAGCCGTTTGGGTTTGCGCGCCACCGTGAAATTGGTTGAAGGTACACAAATTCCCGAGAATGCCAGTTTCAAAGACCTGGTCAATACCACAGGCAAGGGCATATGTGCAATTATTCTGGACCCACGCAATCGCCTGCCGGGTCAGGCCCCCTACCAAGGCATTGTGCCGCTTGCGGGTACCTCTGTGGCTGATTCGCTTGAAGCGTACATGCACAGCAGCGAGCAACTGGAAACCCGCCTTGTTCTGAACTCCGACGCCACCACAGCAGCGGGCGTCATGCTTCAGCAAATGCCACAACATGGCGGTGTTGTTTCAAGCAAAGAATTCGATGCTGACGGCTGGGATCGATTGAAGGCCTTGATCAATACGCTGCAAACCGAGGAACACCTGGCCACCGAAACCGATGAATTGGCCAAGCGTCTTTTTTGGGAAGAAGACCCGGATGGACTGGCAGAACGCCAGGCACATTTTGAATGCACCTGTTCACGTGACAAAGTTGGAAAAATGTTGCTTTCTTTGGGACAGGCCGAACTGGATGATGCTTTGTCCGAAAACCCGACTGTAGAAATTCAGTGTGACTTCTGCAATGCAAATTACTCATTCACTCGAGCCGATTGCAACGCGCTATTTACCGAAAGTTCTCACCACGAAGGTCCACAAGAACCCCAGCCTCCCACCTTGCACTAATTCGAGGATTCTGCCGCGGCACCTGGTGGTGTGGCGGCTGGCTGGCTGCGCGGCTCAATCAACTGAATAAACACCTCGTCTTTCTTGATCATGCCAAAGTCATTTCTGGCGCGCTCCTCAATCGCCTCAACGCCCTCGCTCAAACTGCGCACATCACCCTCGAGTTGTTGATTGCGCAAACGCAGCGCGTCATTCACCTGCTTTTGCTGTTCAAGCTGATCTTCAAGGTCACTGACGCGCAGCATCCCGCCTTTGCCAAACCACAGTGGGTATTGAAGCAAAATCAGCAAGGCAAAAAGGACAAGTGAAATCAGCCTGGGGTTCATATACAAGAAGGCCCCGCACTGCGGGGCCACCTTCGATTAATACCGATTAATCCAGGTTGTAGAAGGCTGAACGGCCGGGGTAGTAAGCAATGTCACCCAAATCCTCTTCAATGCGCAACAGCTGGTTGTACTTGGCAATGCGGTCTGAACGGCTCATAGAACCTGTCTTGATCTGCATGGCATTGGTACCCACCGCAATATCGGCAATGGTGCTGTCTTCTGTTTCGCCTGAACGGTGAGAAATAACCGCTGTGTAGCGAGCACGCTTGGCCATCTCAATGGCAGCAAAGGTTTCAGTCAAAGTACCGATTTGATTGATCTTGATCAGAATGGAGTTGGCGATTTTCTTTTCGATGCCTTCGGCCAAAATCTTGGTGTTGGTTACGAACAGGTCATCCCCCACCAACTGCACCTTGCGGCCCATGGTTTTTGACAAATAAGCCCAACCGTCCCAATCGTCTTCGGCCATGCCGTCTTCGATCGAAATAATGGGGTACTTGTTGCACCAGCTCTCCAGGAGGTGTGCGAATTCCTGTGAACTCAGCTCCATGCCCTCACCGGCCAGCTTGTACTTGCCACCTTTGTAAAACTCAGAGGCTGCACAATCCAGGCCCAAAGCCACCTGCGTGCCAGGCTCAAAACCAGCGGTTTCAATCGCCTGAATAATCATTTGAATGGCAGCTTCATGGTTGGCTACAGAAGGCGCAAAACCGCCTTCATCGCCCACGGCTGTTGACATGCCTTTGTCGTGAATAATTTTCTTCAGTGCGTGGAACACTTCAGCACCGTAGCGAATAGCCTCGCGGAAAGAAGGCGCCCCCACCGGCAAAATCATGAACTCTTGCAAATCGAGGTTGTTGTTGGCGTGTGCACCACCATTGATTACGTTCATCATGGGCACTGGCAGGCTCATGCCTCCCATACCACCGAAGTAACGGTACAAGGGCAAACCAGTTTCTTCAGCTGCAGCACGGGCCACGGCCATGGAAACCGCCAAAGTGGCGTTGGCACCCAGGCGGCTCTTGTTCTCTGTACCGTCCAGGTCAATCAGGTTTTGATCCAGAAACACCTGCTCTTGCGCATCCAGGCCCAAAATTGCTTCGGAAATCTCGGTGTTGATGTTTTCAACCGCGCGCAACACGCCTTTGCCCAAATAACGGGACTTGTCACCGTCACGCAGTTCAACGGCTTCGCGAGTACCCGTGGACGCACCAGAGGGCACGGCCGCACGACCCATGGCACCACTTTCCAGCAACACGTCACATTCCACGGTGGGATTGCCGCGAGAATCAATAACCTCACGACCAATCACGTCAACAATTGCGCTCATAGTTTCCTCTTGGATGGATTAAATTCTGTTTTGAATACTCGGCCTGTTTATTTCATCAGGTCTGTTTCGGCCAATGGGCCAGACTTCACCAAACGGTCCAGTTCCTGCAAGGTGGCCAACAAGGCTTTCATGCGAGGTAAGGGCCAGGCGTTGGGGCCATCTGACATCGCTTTGGCGGGGTCAGGGTGACTTTCCATAAACAAACCTGCCACGCCCACTGCAACAGCGGCGCGCGCCAACACGGGCACAAATTCACGCTGACCACCACTGGCCGTACCCTGCCCGCCCGGCAACTGCACACTGTGCGTGGCATCAAACACCACTGGACAACCTGTGTTGCGCATGATGGCCAAGCTACGCATGTCGGAAACCAGGTTGTTGTAACCAAAGCTTACACCGCGCTCACACACCATGATGTTCTTGCCATCACCGCCGGCTTCAATGGCGGCAGTTCGGGCTTTGTCCACCACGTTGACCATGTCGCCAGGAGCCAGAAACTGGCCTTTCTTGATGTTCACTGGCTTGCCACAGGTGGCCACAGCCTCAATGAAGTCAGTTTGACGACACAAAAAGGCAGGGGTTTGCAACACATCCACCACGCTGGCCACTGTCGTGATCTCTTCAATCGCGTGTACATCGGTCAGAATGTTGACGTTCAGGGTTTTCTTTACATTGGCCAGAATATCAAGCCCTTTGTCCATGCCCAGACCGCGGAAACTTTTGCCCGAACTGCGGTTGGCTTTGTCGTACGAGCTTTTGTAAATAAAAGGCACACCCAGCGACTCGCAGATTTCCTTGAGCTGGCCTGCCGTGTCCATGGCCATTTGTTCACTTTCAATCACGCATGGGCCAGCGATCAGGAAAAATGGTTTGTCCAAACCCACTTCAAAATTGCATAGTTTCATCAGGTGTCCTCCTGTTGGGTCCAGCTTATAACGCTTTGGCCAATTTGTGGGCCAAAGCAGCCTTCACGTAGGCCAAAAACAAGGGGTGGCTGTCTCGTGGGGTGCTGGTGAATTCGGGGTGAAACTGCACGCCGAAAAACCAAGGGTGATCTGGCAATTCCATGATTTCCGGCAAATTTTCAGTCGGCGTACGGGCAGAAATACGCAGGCCGGCCTCTTCAAGTTGAGGCACATAGTTATTGTTCACCTCATAACGGTGACGATGGCGCTCATTCACCTCGGGACCATAGATGGATTCAGCCAAAGTGCCGGGCTTGATCGGGCAGCGCTGCGAGCCCAGGCGCATGGTGCCGCCCAAATCGCTTTGGTCGGATCGAAGCTCGACTTTACCTGTGCTGTCTTTCCACTCGGTGATCAGGGCCACCACTGGCGTATCGGCCAGGCTGTCAAATTCGGTCGAGTTGGCTTTGGGCAACCCCGCGCAATGTCGCGCAAATTCAATCACGGCCAACTGCATGCCCAAACAAATGCCCAAGTAAGGCACCTTGTTTTCTCGGGCATATTGAATCGCCTTGATTTTGCCTTCCGTGCCGCGCTTGCCAAAACCACCGGGCACCAAAATGGCATCCAGCTTCTTCAAACTTTCAGTACCGTGGGCTTCAATTTCCTCGGAGTCGATGTAATTGATGTTCACCTTGGTTCGTGTGTGCAAGCCAGCATGATTCAAGGCTTCGATCAGGGATTTATACGACTCGGTCAAATCGACGTACTTGCCCACCATGCCAATGGTGATGTTTTGCTCGGGATTTTCCTGCGCATGTACAATTTCAGCCCACTTCGACAAATCTGCGCGAGGCGCTTCAATGTTCAGCTTTTCCAGCACAATGTCATCAAGCTTTTGGGCTTCAAGCATGGCTGGAATTTTGTAAATGGTGTCAGCGTCCCAAACGGAAATAACAGCTTCCAGTTGCACATTCGAGAACATGGAAATCTTGGCGCGCTCGTCATCGGGAATACGGCGATCGGCGCGACACAGCAAGGCATCGGGATAAATACCGATTTCCCTGAGTTTTTGTACACTGTGTTGGGTAGGCTTGGTTTTCAGTTCACCGGCAGAAGCAATAAATGGCACCAATGTGAGGTGCACAAAACACGCACTGTTGCGGCCCAGGCGCAGGCTCATCTGGCGAACGGCTTCAAGGAATGGCAAAGACTCAATGTCACCTACGGTGCCGCCAATTTCAACAATGGCCACATCGGTTTCACCGCCCCAGGCTGCGCGCGCACCTTTCTCAATAAAAGCTTGAATTTCATTGGTAATGTGGGGAATCACCTGAACGGTTTTGCCAAGGTATTCGCCGCGACGCTCTTTGCGCAGCACAGATTCATAAATCTGGCCGGTGGTGAAGTTGTTTGACTTCTTCATTTTCGTGGAAATGAAGCGCTCGTAGTGCCCCAGGTCCAGATCAGTTTCGGCGCCGTCTTCGGTGACAAACACCTCGCCGTGCTGGAATGGGCTCATGGTGCCGGGGTCCACGTTGATGTACGGGTCCAGTTTGAGCATGGTGACTTTCAGACCGCGACTTTCAAGAATCGCGGCCAAAGATGCTGCGGCAATACCTTTGCCAAGGGACGAGACAACCCCGCCGGTAACGAATACATATTTGGTCATAGTGCCAGGCGGCGCTCTGTTCGGCGCTCAGTAGGGCGCACAATTGAGCGAATTGTGCGCTGTTTGAAAGCAGAATTATAACCTGAGCGCGCTTGGTCCATGCCAGTGATCTTAACTAAACTTCAGTTCGCACCCTGTTTTTTCTTGGAGTTCTTCTCTAGACACGCCCGGTGCAATCTCAAGCACCTGGAGGCCTTCCAAGCCCACATCCATCACCGCAAGGTCAGTGATAATGCGATTGACCACACCTTTGCCTGTCAACGGCAAGGTGCATTCCGGCAGAATTTTAAGGTCGGTGGTGCCGTCTTTCTTGCGGGCCACATGCTCCATCAGCACCACAACACGGGAAACACCAGCCACCAAATCCATGGCACCACCCATGCCTTTCACCAACTTGCCAGGAATCATCCAGTTGGCCAAGTCGCCCTTTTGGCTCACCTGCATGGCACCCAAAATGGCCAAGTTAATGTGCCCGCCGCGAATCATTGCGAAAGACTCCGAGCTGGAAAAGAATGCCGACCCATCCAGTGTAGTCACGGTTTGCTTGCCCGCATTGATCAAATCCGCATCCACCTGCGCCTCGGTCGGGAATGGGCCAATACCCAACAATCCGTTTTCACTTTGCAGCATCACATCCATGCCGTCAGGAATGTGGTTACTGACCAGGGTGGGCAATCCAATACCCAAATTTACATAAAAACCGTCTTGCAATTCACGCGCTGCGCGTGCTGCCATTTCATCGTGATTCCATGCCATTTGTTGTTCTCCTTATTGTGCTGTGGTCGCCAGGGTACGTTTCTCAATCCGCTTTTCAGGATTGGCATTCAACACCACACGCTGCACGTAAATACCGGGGGTATGAATAAAGTTGGGATCGAGCGCGCCCACCTCCACAATTTCCTCAACCTCAACCACAGTGAATTTTGAAGCTGCAGCACATTCAGGGTTGAAATTGCGCGCGGTAAGGCGATAAATAAGGTTGCCCGAAGTGTCTGCCTTCCACGCTTTTACCAATGAAATATCCGCCTTCAGACTGTGTTCCAACACATAATTTTCCCCATTGATCACTCGGGTTTCCTTACCCTCGGCAATCACGGTTCCAAAACCAGTTTTGGTGAAGAACGCGGGAATACCAGCACCACCAGCGCGCAGCTTTTCGGCCAAAGTGCCCTGCGGCGTGAATTCCAGTTCCAGTTCACCACTGAGGTACTGGCGCTCAAATTCCTTGTTCTCGCCAACATACGACGAAATCATTTTGCGAACCTGCCTGGTTTCCAGCAGACGCCCCAAACCGAAACCGTCCACACCTGCGTTGTTTGAGATCACCGTGAGGTTTTTTGCACCAGATGCACGAACCGCGTCAATCAGCGCCTCTGGAATGCCACAGAGGCCAAAACCACCCACAGCAAGCGTCATCCCGTCTTTGATCTTGTCCGCCAAAGCCTCTGTGGCACTGGCTGATACTTTATTCATCCCCATTTTTATTCCTCATGCTTTGAATTTGTGCCGTTAGTTTAACGTTTAAGCGCTTACAAACTTCTTGCTGCAACGCACAAAATCAAGTTTCTCAGACTAGAGATCAAAGTCAACTATTTTTTCCCGATATGCAATAAGCTTTCGGCTTAAAATCAAAGCTGCATCTAGCTGTAGCACCCGCGACAAATTTTAAGGAGACGCACCCAATGTCGGCTGTCGAAAGAGACATGATGGAATACGACGTAGTGGTAGTTGGCGGAGGCCCTGCTGGCCTGTCAACAGCCATTCGCCTGAAACAAGTGGCCGCAGAAAAAGGCCAGGAAATCAATGTGTGCGTTTTGGAGAAAGGCTCTGAGGTTGGCGCCCATATTTTGTCAGGCGCGGTCATGGACCCACGCGCAATCACCGAACTTTTTCCTGACTGGAAAGAGCGCGGCGCCCCACTGAACACGGAAGTGACGGAAGACCAGTTTTTGTTCCTGACCGAAACCTCCGCCAAGAAAGTACCCAACGCCCTGTTGCCCGAATGTTTTCAGAACCACGGCAATTATGTAATCAGCCTGGCCAATGTTGTGCGCTGGCTTGGAGAACAGGCGGAGGCTTTGGGCGTAGAAGTATTTCCTGGGTTTGCAGGTGCGGAAATTCTGTACGATGACAAAGGTGCCGTAAAAGGCGTGCAAACCGGCGACATGGGCATTGGCAAAGACGGGGAACACACCCACGCTTACCAACCCGGCATGGAACTGCATGCCAAATACACCGTGTTTGCTGAAGGTGTACGCGGCCATTTGGGCAAACGCGTCATTGAGAAATTTAATCTGAACGAAGGCCGTGATCCACAGGTGTATGGTATCGGCTTAAAAGAACTGTGGGAAATCGACCCAGCCAAGCACAAGCCAGGTTTGGTGATTCACTCCGGTGGCTGGCCTCTCGATTCAAGCACCTACGGTGGTTCATTCCTTTACCACCTCGAAAATAACCAGGTTGCAGTGGGTTTTGTGGTGGGCCTGGCCTACGAGAATCCCTATCTGTCTCCATTTGAAGAATTTCAGCGCTACAAAACACACCCTGAAATTCGCAAGTACTTTGAAGGTGGGAAGCGCATCTCCTACGGCGCACGCGCCATTGCGGCAGGCGGCCTGATGAGCCTTCCAAAACTGGTATTTCCAGGCGGCGCGCTTGTGGGTTGTGATGCTGGCTTTTTGAATGCCTCGCGAATCAAAGGTTCTCACGCCGCGATCAAGAGTGGCATGCTGTGCGCCGATGCGATCGCAGACGCCCTGGCACAAGACCGCGCTGGCGACGAGCTGGAAGCCTATCCAAAGGCCTTCCACGACTCTTGGCTGTTTGATGAACTGTACCGCGCGCGCAACTTCAAACAGTGGATGAGCAAAGGTTTGTACACCGGCACCATGATGGTGGGTATCGAGCAAAAGCTGTTTAAGGGCAAGGTACCCTGGACACTGCATCACAAGCACGCAGACCATGAATGCCTGCGTCCTGCCTCTGAGTTTCAGCCGATCAACTACCCGAAACCTGACGGGAAAATCACGTTTGATCGTTTGAGCTCCGTGTTCATTTCCAACACAAACCACGAAGAAAACCAGCCTGCACACCTGACATTGAAAAATGCAGATGTGCCGGTGGCGACAAACCTGACCACCTATGCTGGTCCGGAACAGCGCTACTGCCCGGCTGGTGTGTATGAGTACGTGAAGAAGGAAGATGGAAAGGACCAATTGCAGATCAATGCGCAAAACTGCGTACACTGCAAAACCTGCGACATCAAAGATCCCACGCAAAACATTGTGTGGGTAACACCGGAAGGTGGTGGCGGCCCCAACTACCCCAATATGTAATCGAAACAAAAACGCCGACCTGAAGGTCGGCGTTTTTGTCAGCGACAAAGCAATCAAGATTCCAAATCGGTTGTAGTTGCATTCAATAGTTCAGAATTTTCATTCGCGTCAATCTCGAAGGTGTATTCCCCTTTGAGCAAATCGGTCACGTAGGCAAATTTGCCATTGACTGTTACACCATCCAGCGTCAGCTCGTAGTAACAAGCTGCTGTTTGCCCACACCCTTGCTCAAACAACCCGCGACTGGTTTCCTCATCAATCCAGTCCACTGAATATTTCTGGTCCGCAATGTGAATCGTGACCGGTTTCCATTCTGTTTCACAGAAGTTCTCGATCACCTGAGCACCCGCCGACTTGTAAACCAACTCACAATCAGTTTTGGCAAGAAACTGCAATTTTCGAGTGGTAACTTCCGGCGAATTTGTGCACGCTGCAAGTACGAATAAGGCGGGTGCAATTACGCCGATCAGCAAACGTTTCATAACAGGGTTTCCTTGAAAGGACGTTTACTTTCAACGCAAGACAGGTGCAGTGGGAGTACAGACAAAAAAGACGGCGGAATGCGAACCTAACCTTTCGGCGATCGCCACAGGAAACGGTACACAAACCCTGGAAAAGCAAACACAAGAAACAGACAAGCTGTTAAGGCATAAAATTCCCAACGCTGGGGAGTTACCTGGCTCAAGCTTCCTTCAATTGCGAAGCCGATCAGGCCAACAATGAAGTAGCCTGCGATTACCTCAATCACCCGGGTCCAACCGCCCTTTTTGGCCACAGGCAAAACACCCATAATGCGGTTGCTTACAAAAGGCAGGTTCGCAAACAGCAAGGCCAAGCCAAACAACAACCAATGCCCGATCGTTTGCGTCAAAACCTACCTCCCGTGAATATTCAAAAAAGCCGAATTTATTATAATTAACCAGCCAGTGTTTGCTGAATTGCAGTCATGCAATAAGCCATTAGAGGCGCAGGCAGCAAGCCCAGCGCGATCACAGCCAAGCCGTTCAAACCCAACACGGCGCGTGCATCATTGCCCATCACAATTTCAGTTTCATCAGCAGGGGCTTCAAAATACATCGTTTTCACAATACGAATGTAATAGAACGCACCCACCAGGCTGAACATCACTGCATAGACAGTCAACCAAACCTGACCAGTGGCCAACAAGGCTTTCAAAACTGACAACTTGGCAGCAAAACCCACCATGGGTGGAATACCTGCCAGTGAGAACATCAGCAACAACATAATCAAGGCCAACCATGGTGCACGCTTGTTCAACCCTTTCAGATCACTGATATTTTCAACCTCGAAACCTTTGCGCGACATCACCATAATCACGCCAAAAGTACCGAGGGTGGTCAGCACATAGGTAATGCTGTAGAACATGGCCGAGGAATAAGCCTGGGCAGCATTGCCAGTGTCTTGCCCGGCGCCTTGACCACTGATGCCGGAGAGGAAACCCAGCAACATGAAGCCCATTTGCGCAATGGTTGAATACGCCAACATGCGTTTCAAGCTGGTTTGTGCAATCGCGGTGAGGTTGCCTATGGCCAGCGAGGCAATTGCCAAAACCATCAACATGTTTTGCCAGTCAAATGCCATCACGAAAAGACCATCCACCAGCAGGCGCATCAACATGGCAAATGCAGCCAGTTTGGGTGCGCCACTGATCAGCAAGGTCGAGATGGAAGGCGAACCCTGATACACATCAGGCACCCACATGTGGAAAGGAACCACACCCAGCTTGAAGGCGAGGCCCGCCACCAGAAACACGATACCAAATACAAAAACAATTGATTTTTGACCCGACACAGCTGCGGTTGCAGCAAATGCGATATCAGCGTGATTCAACGACCCTGTGGCGCCGTAAATCATCGACATGCCATACAACAGGAAACCTGAAGCCAAGGCGCCAAGAACAAAATACTTCATCGCAGCTTCGGTAGCGCGTACATTGTCTCGCTGCATGGCCACGGCGGCATACAGGCTAAGCGACAACAGTTCGACACCCAGGTACACCAACAACAGGTTGTTGGCAGAAATCATGATCATCTGGCCAAGCAAGGCAAACAGCACCAAAGCGTGCAGCTCTCCTTTGAACATGTCGCGATCTTTGGCATAGCTCGCACCCACTATCAGGGTGAATGCAATGGCCAGGGCAGAAAAGCCTTTCAAGACCAAAGCCATGCTGTCAGCAATGTACATATTGGAGAAAGCCAAGTCTGTACCTGCTGTAGGCACCTGCGCCAGGCAATACACACCCAAACCGATGCAAAACAACACCACTATATTGTGCAGTATTGGCAGGATTCGGCCTTTGGTCACGCTGTCGGCAATCAGAAATGCACAGGCGAAAAGCGCCAGGGCAATTTCAGGAATAGCGAGTGAGAGATTCATCTGATCCACGAACATTCCTCAATTAAAGCTTGGACTGAGCCACATGTTGCAACAAGGCATCGACAGACACCTGCAACACGTCAGTAAAAGGTTTGGGGTACAGGCCCATGGCCATGACCAGAATTGCCAATGCACCCAGCATCAAGAATTCGCGGGTGTTCACATCGGTCAATTCTTTCACGTTGTCGTTGGCTACCTCACCAAACACCACGCGCTTGTACATCCACAACGAATAAGCCGCACCAAAAATAAGGGTGGTCGCAGCCAGTAAACCAATCCAGAAGTTGTACTTCACTGCACCCAGAATCACCATGAACTCGCCCACAAAACCACTGGTGGCGGGGAGACCCGAGTTGGCCATTGCAAACAACAGGAAAAACGCTGCAAATTTGGGCATGGTGTTCACAACGCCACCATATGCAGAAATTTCACGGCTGTGAACGCGGTCGTAAAGTACACCGATACACAGGAACATGGCGCCCGAGACAAAACCGTGAGAAATCATCTGGATGATGGCGCCCTGCACTGCCAGGTCCTGAAACATGAAGAAACCCAAGGTCACAAAGCCCATGTGTGCGATGGATGAATAAGCCACCAGCTTTTTCATGTCTTTCTGAACCAAGGCAACCACACCGATATACACCACGGCGATCAGCGACAAAGTAATCATGAAGCCGGCCAGTTCATGGCTTGCATCTGGAGCAATCGGCATACTGAAACGCAGGAAGCCGTAAGCACCCAGCTTCAACATGATTGCAGCCAGTACCACGGAACCACCCGTGGGCGCTTCAACGTGCGCATCTGGCAACCAAGTGTGAACTGGCCACATAGGCACCTTCACGGCAAACGCCATGAGGAAAGCCAGGAAAATCAGTATTTGCTCAGTCATGCCCAAGGGCAATTTATGCCATGCCGCAATTTCGAATGTGCCTGACTGGAATTGCAGATAAATGATCGCAACCAAGGTGAGCAAAGAACCCAGCAGGGTGTACAAGAAGAACTTGAAGGCCGCATAAATTCGGTTAGGACCACCCCACACACCCACGATGATGTACATCGGGATCAGCGTTGCTTCAAAGAATACATAAAACAGCAAACCATCGGTGGCAGCAAAAACACCCACCATCAAGCCCGACAAAATCAGGAAAGCGGCCATGTACTGCGCAACTTTCTCGGTGATTACTTCCCAAGCTGCCACCACCACAAAGATGGTGATGAGTGCTGTCAAGATGACAAACCACACCGACAAACCGTCAACGCCCAGACCATACGAAGCGCCGAAGGCCTCAATCCAGGGCAAGTTCTCGACAAACTGCAATTGGGCGGTGCTGGTGTCAAAACCGAAGTACAAAGGCAAGGTAACCAGAAAACTGATTAGCGCTGCAATCAGGGAGGCACCCCGCACGGCACCTGCGTTTTTGTCATTGCCCAAGGCCATGATCAAAACACCAAAGGCAATTGGCAGCCAGATCGCCAAACTCAGATAAGGAATATTGTTAGACATTGATATTTTCCAATCGTAAGAACCGAGGTTCCGCCTTTGTTATTTGAGTGTGATGAAAGTGATGATCATGGCCAACACGCCAAGAATCATCGCGAACGCATAGTGGTAAATAAAACCACTTTGCGCGAATCGAACCACACCCGAGATCAAACCTACCAGTTTGGCACTGCCATTGACCAATAAACCATCGATCAACATACGGTCACCAAACTTCCAAAGCGCCTCGCCCAGGCCACGAGCCCCACCGGCAAACACCACTTCGTTGAACTTGTCCATGTAGTACTTGTTGTCCAGCAAAGTGTGCACTGGCTTCAAAGCCTTCATGAACGCTGCCGGAATCGCTGGTACCCACAGGTAGCAAACTGCTGCGGCAACCACACCGCCCAAGGCGAGCCAGAATGGCGCCGTTTGCAAAGAATGAACACCCATGGCCGCGGCACCATGGAAAATACTGCTGAGGCCTGCCATTGCACCGTGTTCTGGATTAATCGTGATCACACCCTCAAAAAAGGTGCCATGCAACATGGGCTCAACCGCAATATAACCAATGATTACCGAGGGAATTGCCAGCAAGATCAAGGGCAAGGTAACCACCCAGCGTGATTCGTGCGGCTGTACAGGTCCGTGATGGGCATGATGATCATCATCACCATGGTCGTCATGGTGCTGAACGTCATGGAAACGCTCTTTGCCATGGAACACCAGGAAATACATGCGGAAGCTGTAGAACGCAGTGATGAATACACCAGCCACCACAGCGAAATAAGCGAAGTCGGCAGCTGGCAGGGTACTGAAGTGCACTGCCTCAATGATGCTGTCTTTCGAGTAGAAGCCCGAAAAGAACGGCGTACCAATCAAGGCAAGCGATCCCAACAAGGAAGTGAGCCATGTAATTGGCATGTACTTCCACAAACCGCCCATGTGGCGAATGTCCTGATCGTGGTGCATGCCGATAATCACGGAACCCGCGCCCAGGAACAACAAGGCCTTGAAGAAAGCGTGCGTCATTAGATGGAAAATGGCGACGGGGTAAGCGGACACACCCAAGGCCACTGTCATATAACCCAACTGCGATAGCGTTGAATATGCCACCACTCGTTTAATGTCGTTTTGAATGATGCCCAGAAAGCCCATGAACAGCGCCGTGATTGAGCCTATCACCAACACAAAGTTCAAAGCGATGTCGCTGAGTTCAAACAACGGTGACATCCGGCTGACCATGAAAATACCTGCGGTCACCATGGTGGCTGCATGAATCAAGGCGGAGATCGGTGTGGGGCCTTCCATTGAATCGGGCAGCCACACATGCAGCGGGAATTGGGCTGACTTGCCCATGGCACCGATAAACAGGCAGATACAGGCTACAGCCAGTAAAGGCCAGTCAGTGCCTGGCATGGTTTGGCCAGCAAGGTTATCTGCTTGCGCAAACACCTCGGCGTAGTTCATGGAACCCGCGGAAGCCATAATCAAGCCAATCCCGAGAATAAAACCGAAGTCGCCCACTCGGTTTACGAGAAACGCTTTCAGGTTGGCGTAAATGGCTGTTGGCTTGGTATACCAAAAACCAATCAGCAAGTATGAAACAAGACCCACCGCTTCCCAGCCAAAGAACAACTGCAGGAAGTTGTTGCTCATCACAAGCATCAACATGGAGAAGGTGAACAGCGAAATATAAGAGAAGAAGCGCTGATAACCTTCGTCTTCCTCCATATAGCCAATCGTATAGATATGCACCATGAGTGACACACTGGTCACCACCAACATCATCGTGGCTGTCAGGGTATCAATCAGGAAACCGACTTCAAACACCAAAGTGCCCACAACAGCCCATTCATAGAGGGTGCCGTTGAAGGTATTGCCCTCCATCACGTCCATGAACACCAGAATGGAAGCAATCAAGGAAATGGCAACGCCAGCAATGGTTGCTGTGTGCGCACCAGCACGGCCAATTTGCTTGCCGAAGAAACCGGCAAGAATGGCGCCGACCAGCGGAGCAAACGGAACGATCAAATACAAGGGATTCATTCGCGCTTACCCCTTTAGCTGGTCGAGATCTTCGACGTTGATTGAATTCATGTTGCGGAAAAGGACCACCAGGATTGCCAAACCAATTGCGGACTCGGCAGCGGCCACTGTGAGAATAAAGAAAACGAACAACTGCCCGGACAAATCGCCCAAGAAGTGAGAAAACGCAACGAAGTTCATGTTCACGGCCAGAAGCATCAGTTCAATGGCCATCAGAATCACGATCAGGTTTTTGCGGTTCAGGAAAATGCCAATCACGCTGATCGAGAACAAAATCGCGCCCAGCACGAGGTAATGAGAAAGTGAAATCATTGTTGTCTATTCCCGGTTAGGCTTGGCGACCGTCAGTGGTGTCGCTTTTGGTTTGTTTGCGGTCAAGATCAGCAGGCATGCTCACAAGCTTCACGCGGTCAGTTGACTTCACGCGAACCTGGTCTGAAGGCACCTGGCCTTTCGTGTCCTTGCGCTTGCGCAAGGTCAGCGCGATCGCCGCAACCATCGCCACCAACAAAATCAAGGCAGCCACTTCAAACGGATACAAATACTCGGTGTACAGCAACTTACCCAAGGCTTGAGTGTTGTTGGCAGCCTGTTCTGGCGTTTCCAGATTGGGATCCCAAAAGCCACGCAGCAATACTACTGACATTTGGAAAGCGATCAGCGAGCCGACGATGGCAGCCACCGGCAGGTTTTTCCAGAAGCCAGCACGTACCTTGTCCATGTTCACATCGACCATCATGACCACGAACAGGAACAGCACCATCACCGCACCCACATAAACCAGCACCAGTGAAATGGCCAGGAACTCGGCCTCCAGCAACATCCACAGGGCAGATGCAGAGAAAAACGAAAGGACCAGGTACAAAGCTGCATGTACAGCATTGCTGGCGGTGATTACGCGCACCGCTGCAAATACCAAAATGGCGGCGAACACATAAAAGAAACCGGTTATTGCATCCATTGCATTTAGTCTTCTAAGTTTTGTATCGAGTTAACGGTAGGCCGCATCGGCTTCGCGGTTGGCTGCAATTTCAGCCTCATAACGATCGCCCACAGCCAGCAGCATTTCTTTGGTGAAATACAAATCACCGCGCTTCTCACCGTGATATTCGTGAATATGTGTTTCTACAATTGAATCCACCGGGCACGATTCTTCACAGAAACCGCAAAAAATACACTTGGTCAAATCAATGTCGTAACGGCTGGTCCGGCGTGTGCCGTCTTCGCGCTGTTCCGATTCAATCGTAATTGCCATGGCCGGGCATACTGCTTCACACAATTTGCATGCAATGCAGCGCTCTTCGCCATTTTCATAGCGACGTAAGGCGTGCAATCCACGAAAACGTGGCGACATCGGTGTTTTCTCCATCGGGTAAAGCACCGTGATGGGTTGAGTGAACATATAACCCATGGTGAGCGCCATGCCTTTCAGCATCTCGCGCAGCAACAGACTGTTCAAAAATTCTTTAACAACTTGAAACATGGTTCGCTCTCAATTAATTCCAGATGTTCCAGGGAGTCTGCATCCAGGCAGCAACCACCACCAGCCAAACCAGTGTCAACGGAATGAACACCTTCCAGCCCAGACGCATGATCTGGTCGTAGCGGTAACGCGGGAATGATGCACGGAACCAGATGAACATCGACACCAGCAAGAAGGTTTTAATACCCAGCCAGATCCAGCCTGGAATGAAACTCAGGAATGCGACTGGCGCGTCCCAACCACCGAAGAACATGATCGCAGCCAAACAGGACAGCAAAATCATGTTGGCGTATTCGGCCAGGAAGAAAATGGCAAAGGTCATGCCGGAATATTCCACCATGTGGCCCGCCACAATTTCGGATTCCCCTTCAACCACGTCAAAGGGGTGGCGGTTGGTTTCAGCCACCGCAGAGATCATGTAGATCACCAGCAAGGGCAACAAAGGCAACCAGTTCCAGGACAGGAAGTTCAAGCCCATATCGGCGAACTGACCGGTGGTTTGAGTCATCACGATGTCAGTCATGTTCAGGCTGCCCGCCACCAGCAATACGGTGACCAGCACAAAACCAATCGCCAATTCATAGGACACCATTTGCGCAGAAGCACGCATGGCGGCCAGGAAGGCGTACTTGGAGTTGGATGCCCAGCCTGCAATGATCACGCCGTACACCTCAAGCGATGTAATGGCCATGAGGTAAAGCAAACCAGCATTCACATTGGCCAAAACGGTTTCTGGCCCAAACGGGATGACTGCCCATGCCGCCAAGGCCGGCATGATGGTCATGATCGGCGCGATGATGAACAAGCCTTTGTTGGCGTTCATCGGCACGATGATTTCCTTGAACATCATCTTGACCGCGTCGGCGATCGGCTGAAGCAAACCCATTGGGCCCACATAACTTGGACCCATGCGAATGTGCATGCGGCCAATCATTTTGCGTTCCCAATAGGTCAGATAAGCGACGCAACCCAGCAACGGCAAGGTGATAGTCAAAATCTTGATCAGAGTCCAAACGGGCACCCAGGCTGGTCCGAGTAAATCAGAACCAAAGGTCGTGATCATGTCGATGGGTGAACTCATGCCTGCACCTCGCTGGCCACCACTGCCTCGACCGTAACACCCCCAAACACGGTGCGCAGGCTTTGCGAATCCACACGCCCCATTGGCACCAACACTGTGTTGTCAGCAATTGTTTTATTCACTAGAACCGCAGCCCGCAACGTGCCGCCCTCAGAGTCTGTCAATTGAATTTTGTCACCAGACTTGACACCCAATAACCCGGCTGTTTGCGCACTGATTTGTGCAAGTGCCGGTTTGGCAGCCTTGGTTTTGCGCAGCGAGTCGGCACGACGAACCAATGCATCGGTGTCGTAAATTGGCGCAAAAGCAGCCAATTCAAGGTTTCCACTTAGAGCCACTCCGGCCACCGTTTGTTCAGGAATCGTATTGCTCAGCGAAGCAGCAAGATTGGCAGGCAAGAATGCTTTCAATACTTCTTCAGAACTGTTGAACTCAAAACCTTCCAGGCCCAGCAAATTGCCCAACACTCGCAACACCTTCCAGCCTGGGCGTGTTTCACCCAGAGGGCGAACCGCCGCTTTGAATGTTTGAGCAGTGCCTGCGATGTTGATGAAAGTGCCCGAGGTTTCAGTGCTGGGCGCAATGGGCAACAACACATCCGCATACTGCTTGGCATTGCCCACAAACGCACTGGCTTGTACCACAAATTCCGCATCGATCAGACCGCGCACAATCTTCTGTCCCTGCACGCTGTCCAAGTCTGGTTCAGCACCAAAAACAATGGCTGCTTTGGCCTTGCCATCCAGCATGGTTTGAGCATTTTTGCCACCATGGGCGCTGGCTTGAATGCCTGCCACGAAAGACCCGACCCAATTGGCACCATCGCCCAGGAAGCCCAATGTGGCACCTGTTGATTTGGCCAACTCGACCGCCTTGGCCAACACTTGGCCTGCAAATGGGCTCATCAACACCTGTTGGCCGATCAACACAAACTTGCCACCTTCAGGCGCGCTTAGTGCGTTGGCCACAGCATGGTGATTCAATGTATCAGCCCACTTCGAAGGAGCAGCCTTCAGCCACACGGCTTTTGGCATCAATGGATCCAATCCACCTGCATTCACCAGCACCACACGGGCGCCCTGCTTTGCAGCTTGGCGAATACGCTGGGTCAGCAAAGGCTGATCATTGCGGGGGTCAGCACCCACTACAACGATGGATTCCGCATCTGCCAACTGTTGAATTGAGGTACCCAACCAAGGCTTGGCACCGACCAGGCTCAAGTTTGCACTGTGCCGCAAGCCTGCATCAATGCTTGTTGAACCAAGGCCTGTCATCAAGGCTTTGGCCAAGGCCATTTCCTCGAAGCTGCTGTTCGGTGAAACCAACATCGCAATGCTGTTCAGGTCCGTCGATTCCCGGCGGGCTTTCTTCAAACCTTCAAACGCCACATTCAGCGCGGTTTGCCAGTCAGTTGTTACCCACTGACCGTTCTTCTTGATCATCGGTTCAGTCAGACGATCAGTTGACAGCAAGCCTTCGTAACTAAAACGGTCACGGTCCGAAATCCAGCACTCGTTCACACTGTCATTTTCTTGCGGAACAATGCGCATGACTTTGTCGGCTTTGACCTGAACCACCACGTTAGAACCCAGACTGTCATGGGCGGCAACTGACTTGCGACGCGCCATTTCCCAAGTGCGGGCGTTGTAACGGAAAGGCTTGGATGTGAGTGCGCCCACGGGACACAGATCAATCATGTTGCCCGACAATTCTGAATCCACAGAATTGCCCACAAAGCTCAGAATTTCTGAATGTTCACCACGATTGGCCATGCCCAGTTCCATGACGCCTGCCACTTCCTGGCCAAAACGCACGCAACGTGTACAGTGAATGCAACGGCTCATTTCCTGCGCAGAAACCAGCGGGCCGATGTCTTTGTAAAATACAACGCGCTTTTCTTCCTGATAGCGTGAAGACACGCCACCGTAACCCACTGCGATGTCCTGCAACTGACACTCGCCACCTTGGTCGCAAATCGGGCAATCAAGCGGGTGATTAATCAGCAAAAATTCCATGACGCTTTTTTGGGCGTTCACGGCTTTTTCGCTTTTGGTGCGAACAATCATGCCGGGCGACACAGGTGTAGCGCAAGCGGGCAAAGGCTTGGGCGCTTTTTCTACATCGACCAGACACATGCGGCAGTTGGCCGCAATCGACAATTTTTTGTGATAGCAAAAGTGAGGCACATAGCTGCCTGCCTTCTCAGCGGCGTCCATGAGCATGCTGCCCTCGGCCACTTCAACTTTTACACCATCAATCTCTAGTTCAACCATTTGTATCTACCCGCAGGGAATCAAACGTAAGCCGGCACAATGCACGACTTGTGTGTGATGTGATGCTCAAATTCTTCATGGAAATGTTTCAGGAAAGCACGAACTGGCATGGCAGCAGCATCGCCCAGCGCACAAATGGTGCGCCCCTGAATGTTGTCGGCAATCGAGTTCAACATGTCCAGGTCTTCAGGGCGACCTTCTCCGTGTTCAATGCGGTTGATGATTCGGTACAACCAACCTGTGCCTTCACGGCAAGGCGTACATTGGCCACAGCTTTCTTCGTAATAAAAATAAGAAAGGCGCAACAGGCTTTTCACCATGCAGCGTGTTTCGTCCATCACGATAACCGCACCTGAACCCAACATAGAGCCCGCTTTTGCGATGGAGTCGTAGTCCATGTCGGTGGCCATCATCACGTCACCGGGCAACACGGGCATGGACGAACCACCCGGAATCACAGCCTTGATCTTGCGGCCACCCTTCATGCCACCAGCCATTTCAAGCAAGGTTGCAAAGGGTGTTCCCAGGGGAATTTCATAGTTGCCGGGCTTTTCAACATCGCCGGAAATCGAGAAAATCTTCGTGCCGCCGTTGTTAGGCTTACCCAGCTCGAGAAACCAGTCGCCGCCATTCTGAATAATGAACGGCACCGCAGCGAATGTTTCTGTGTTGTTAATGGTGGTGGGCTTGCCGTAAATGCCGTAGGAAGCCGGAAACGGTGGCTTGAAACGAGGTTGGCCCTTTTTGCCTTCGATAGACTCAATCAGCGCGGTTTCTTCACCGCAAATGTAAGCGCCATAACCCTGGTGTGCATGCAGCTGGAAGCTGAACTTCGAACCCATGATGTTATCGCCCAGGTACCCAGCAGCGCGAGCCTGTTCCAGTGCTTCTTCAAAGCGTTCGTAGGTTTCCCAGATCTCGCCGTGAATGTAGTTGTAACCCACGGAAATGCCCATGGCGTATGCGGCGATCGCCATGCCTTCGATGACTGAGTGCGGGTTGTAACGCAAAATGTCGCGGTCTTTAAATGTGCCTGGCTCGCCTTCATCCGAGTTACAGGCCAAATACTTTTGACCCGGAAACTGGCGGGGCATGAAGCTCCATTTCAGGCCGGTTGGAAAACCCGCGCCTCCACGACCGCGCAACGCAGACTTCTTCACTTCTGCAATGACGTCTTCTTGAGAAATACCTTCAGTCAGGATTTTGCGCAGCGCCTTGTAACCACCACGTGCTTCGTAACCTTTCAGGTCCCAGTTGCTGCCATCGAGACCAGCCAAAATTACCGGGTTAATGTGTCGTCCGTGCAAACAAGTCATGACTTCAACTCCTCTACCAGCGCATCGATTTTCTCGTTGCTCATAAAACTGCACATGCGGTGGTTGTTCACCAACATCACTGGGGAATCGCCGCAAGCGCCCATGCACTCACCTTCTTTCAGGGTGAACAGGCCGTCTTTGGTGGTTTCGTTGTAATCAATACCCAGTTTTTTCTTCAAGTATTCGGCTGCATCGGTACCGCCGGACAATGCACATGGCAAGTTCGTACACACAACAATCTTCGACTTGCCCACTTTTTTGGTGTCGTACATGTTGTAGAACGTGGCCACTTCATACGCCGCAATCGGTGGAATTTCCAGGTATTCGGCAACTGCCTCGATTGCATCAGTGGGCAACCAGCCAAGTTCCACCTGGGCAATGCGCAAGCCCGCCATGACCGCCGAAATTTTTTGGTCAGCCGGGTATTTGGTCAGTTCTTTGTCTATCAAACGATAGGCGTTTTCGCTCAACTTCATGATTCAATTCAATCCTTAGCGATCAATTTCACCGAACACGATGTCTTGGGTACCGATGATGGTAACCACGTCAGCCAGCATGTGACCACGAGACATTTCGTCCAATCCTTGCAGGTGTGCAAAGCCCGGCGCGCGAATTTTCAAGCGATAGGGCTTGTTTGCGCCATCTGCGACCAAGTAAATACCAAACTCACCCTTGGGGTGCTCAACCGCTGCATAGGACTCACCCTCGGGCACGTGCATACCTTCGGTGAACAGCTTGAAGTGGTGGATCAGTTCTTCCATGTTGGTCTTCATGTCCACGCGCTTGGGTGGCGACACCTTGTGGTTGTCGCTCATTACGGGGCCAGGGTTGACACGCAACCAATCGATACACTGCTTGATAATTTTGTTCGACTGGCGCATTTCTTCAACACGCACCAAATAGCGGTCATAGCAATCGCCGTTCTTGCCCACAGGTATGTCGAAATCCAGACGGTCATACACTTCGTAAGGTTGCTTCTTGCGCAAGTCCCAGGCAATGCCCGAGCCTCGCAACATGGGACCGGTAAAGCCCATGGACAAAGCGCGTTCAGGTGTAACTACACCCACGCCGACCAAACGCTGCTTCCAGATTCGGTTATCCGTCAGCAGGGTTTCGTACTCATCCACGTACTTCGGGAAACGCTGGGTGAAGTCATCCAGAAAATCAAGCAACGAACCTTGACGATTCTTGTTTAGTGCATCCACTTTTTTAGCTGAACGAACCTTGGAAGGTTTGTACTGGGGCATGCGGTCCGGAAGGTCCCGATACACGCCACCGGGGCGGAAATATGCGGCGTGCAAACGTGCACCTGACACTGCCTCGTAGCAGTCCATCAAATCCTCACGTTCACGGAAGGCGTACAGAAACACCGCCATCGCACCCACATCAAGACCGTGAGCACCCAGCCACAGCAGGTGGTTCAGAATGCGGGTGATTTCGTCGAACATCACGCGAATATATTGCGCGCGAACAGGTACTTCGATGTTCAAGAGCTTTTCAATGGCCATGCAGTAAGCATGCTCGTTGCACATCATGGACACGTAATCAAGGCGGTCCATGTACGGCAGCGATTGAATGAATGTTTTGTGCTCAGCCAGTTTCTCAGTGCCACGGTGCAGCAAACCGATATGTGGGTCGGCACGTTGCACCACTTCACCATCCAGTTCAAGCACCAAACGCAACACACCGTGTGCGGCGGGGTGCTGGGGACCAAAGTTCAGGGTGTAGTTTTTAATTTCAGCCATGATTATTTCGCTCCACCATATTGAGGTTCGCGAATGATGCGGGGTGTAATTTCACGCGGCTCAATGGTGACGGGTTGGTACACGACACGGCCCAACTCTGGGTCGTATCGCATTTCAACATGACCAGACAAGGGGAAGTCTTTGCGGAACGGATGGCCCACAAAACCATAGTCGGTCAAAATGCGACGCAAGTCGGGGTGCCCCTCGAACACAATGCCGTACAAATCGAACGCCTCGCGCTCATACCAGTTGGCAGAAGACCAAACGTCGATTACCGAGGCAACAGTGGGCAGATCGTCGTCAGGACAGCACACCTTCAGACGCACACGCATGTTTTTGGACACTGACAACAACTGACACACCACCCAGAAACGCTGGGATTCATTCAATTCATTGCCATACTCACTGCGGTCAAGGCCACACAGGTCGATCAGCTGTTCAAACTGCAGGTTCTCATGGTCGCGAAGTATCGTGCACGATTCAAAATAGGAATCTGCCTTCACCGTCAGGTTCACTTCACCGAAGGCCACTTTGCATTCAACAATACGATCACCGAGCGCGGCGGCAAGGTCGGCGCTTAACTTTTCCAGGCTCAAAGTTTGGTTCTGTGTCATGAATAGAACCCCTTATCGCGCAATGGTGGAAGTTGTTTTGATCTTGTTCTGCAACTGGAGCAGACCGTACATGAGCGCTTCCGCTGTGGGTGGGCAGCCAGGCACGTACACATCAACGGGTACGATGCGATCACAACCCCGAACCACCGAATACGAATAGTGATAGTAACCACCACCATTGGCACAAGAGCCCATGGATAGGACCCAGCGCGGCTCGGCCATTTGGTCGTATACCTTGCGCAAAGCCGGTGCCATTTTGTTGCACAGCGTGCCTGCAACAATCATGAGGTCGGATTGGCGCGGACTGGGGCGGAAAATAATGCCGAAACGGTCCAGGTCGTAGCGACTGGCACCCGCATGCATCATTTCAACAGCACAACACGCCAAACCAAATGTCATCGGCCAAAGCGAACCTGTGCGACCCCAGTTGATCAACTTGTCAGCCGTGGTGGTGATAAAACCTTCGTTTAAAACGCCGTCAATACCCATTTGCTTACTACCTTCACGAAAGTGGGGCGATCAATTGCCCGTAAATAGCCCGCTTATTCGACAACTTATTCCCAGTCCAGCGCACCGCGGGTCCATTCATAAATGAAGCCCACCACCAGAACACCCAGAAAAATCATCATGGCCCAGAAACCGACTGGACCAATTTCCCGATAGGCCACAGCCCAGGGGAAGAGAAAGGCGATTTCGAGATCGAACAGAATAAAAAGAATGGCAACGAGGTAATAGCGCACATCGAATTGCATGCGTGCATCTTCGAAGGCTTCAAAACCACACTCGTATGGGGAAAGTTTTTGCCCGTCAGGGCGGTGGGGGGCGAGAACTCGACCGACCAGCATGGCACCACCGCCTACACCGATCCCCACAAGGATGAACAACAACACTGGAAAATAAGACTCTAAATTCACTGTGACTCCCGTGTAAACCCTAATGGCCTTCGATTAGCCCGAAAAAAAGCCGGTCGTTATGTACAAGACCGGCTTTGATTTAAACCTTGGTGCCGACGACGAGACTCGAACTCGTACAGCCTGTGGCCACTACCCCCTCAAGATAGCGTGTCTACCAATTCCACCACGTCGGCATATTGTTGCTGCAACACATTGCTTCGCAACGAATTACTTTGGAATGTCCTGCACGGGCGTTTTTGGCTCAGCCGGCTTGGTCTCCGCAGGGGTTGCCGTTCCCTCTGCTGGAGAAGCCTGAATGGCCTCCATCACACCACTGGATTCTGCTTCGACGCCGGCCCTAGAATAAAAGGCCAAACCCAGTGTGCAAAGCAGAAAGATTGTAGCACAAAAGCCTGTGGCCCGGCTCAAGAAATTCGCCGATCCGGTTGCACCAAACAGGCTGCCGGATGAGCCGCTGCCGAAGGCTGCGCCCATGTCTGCGCCCTTGCCGTGCTGCAGCAAAACAAGAACGATTACGGCGATTGCAGAGATGATCTGCATGACCACCAAGAATGTATTGAAAATGCTCATAAATTATTTAACCTCTCGCGGCGCGTATTATTCCAGAGAAATCATCAGAAGACAAAGCGGCACCACCAATTAGGCCACCATCAATGTCAACTTTTGCAAAAATCTCGCTTGCATTGCCCGGCTTTACACTTCCGCCGTACAAAATTCGGGTGTTCTGAGCCACTTCCGGCCCCAACATGGCATTTAATCGGGCTCGAATCATGGCATGCACCTCTTGCGCCTGTTCGGGACTGGCGGTGACGCCAGTGCCAATTGCCCAAACGGGTTCGTAGGCAATCACCAGGTTCCAGGTGCCGCTTTCAACAAACTTTGAACAACGCTCAACAACCGGGTCCAGCTGAGAGGCAATCACTGCCTCAACCTTCCCCGCTTCTCGTTCTGCAAGCGTTTCACCCACACAAACAATTGGCGTAATACCGCCCTGAATGGCTGCAACCGCCTTCTCGGCCACTGCCACACTGCTTTCAGCGTGGTATTGGCGGCGCTCGGAGTGTCCCACCAGCACCTGCTTCACGCCAAACTCTTTGAGCATGTCCACTGAAACATCACCAGTGTAAGCACCACCTGGCTTTGCCGATACGTCTTGCGCACCGAAAGTCACACGTTGATCTTCCAACAGCTTGCCGACCTGCGACAGATAAGGAAAAGGACAAAATACGGATACATCAACCTGATCATCAACTTCGGGCAGAAAGCCCAGAACAAGCGCCTCGTTCGAATCGAAGCTGCCATTCATCTTCCAGTTACCAGCCACCAACTTCTTTCTTGAATTTTGTTTGTTTGTCTCGCTCATGTTTGTCCTGATTCCCTTCCTTGATTCTCAATGCAGAGCACAATTTTTCCCAAGGAGTTGCCCGACTCCATCAACAGGTGCGCCTGGGCAACGTCATCAAGTGCGAAATTGGCTTGAACCAGCGATTTCAGCACTCCAGAGGAAAAACCTTCTCTCAATTCACTTTCAACCTGTCGCGCCAAATCTGCCTTGAACTCAGCAGAACGCGGGCGCAAGGTAGTGCCAGTCAACACCACTTGCTTGGTCATCAACTTTGCCGCATCAATATTTGCAAAACGCCCACCCAAAAGGGCAATTACTATCACCATTCCTTGGGGTTTTGCGCAGCCTAAATCTTTATTCAGGTATTCGCCCGCAACCATGTCGAGAATCAAATCGACACCCTGCTGTTGCGTATCCTGCAATACCAACTGCTCCCAGTCTTGGGTTTTGTACAGGTAGGCTTTCTCCGCCCCCAAACCCAGGCAAAAATCGGCTTTCTCCTGGCTACCAACAGTAACAAGGGTTCGCAACCCGTGTTTCTTGCAAAGCTGGACGGCAGCCGTGCCAATGCCACTGCTGCCCCCATGAATCAATACAGTTTGACCCGCCTTGGCACCACCCTTCATGAACAGGTTTTGCCAAACGGTCATATACACCTCGGGCAGGCTGGCCGCCTCGGTGAAACTTAAACCTTCCGGTATGTGCATGCATTGCCCTGCAGGCGCGCATGCATATTCCGCGTAACCCCCACCATTGCACAAAGCCATGACGGGGCTACCCAACATGCTTTCAGAGACACCTGCACCCACGGCCACAACCACGCCAGACACTTCCAACCCAAGGTTAGGATTGGCATCAGGGGGCGGCGGGTACAAACCCAGGCGTTGAAGAACATCGGGGCGATTTACCCCGGCGGCCTTAACCTGAATAAGCACCTCACCTGGCTTGGGTGACGGCACCGGTAGCTCGATCAAATCAAGCTGATCTACGCCACCGGGGGCTTTCACACCCACTGCCCTCATGCTAACGGGCAGTTGTTGTAAAAGCGCTGTACTCATCAACCTTCGCTTGAGCCTTCAGATGCTTGCTCAGCAGGCGCTTCAGGAGTCAGCAAGGCTTTCATGGACAAGCGCAAGCGACCTTTTTCATCGGCCTCCAACACCTTAACCTTCACAACCTGGCCTTCTTTCAAGAAATCACCAACCGTGTTCACGCGCTCGTTGGCAATTTGGGAGATGTGCAACAAACCATCCTTGCCTGGCAACACGCTGACAATTGCACCGAAATCGAGCAACTTCAACACGGTGCCTTCATACACAGCGCCAACTTCAACCTCAGCCGTGATGTCTTCAATCAGCTTTTTGGCACGCTCACCAGCATCACCATCAACCGAGGCGATGGTAATAGAACCGTCTTCCTTGATGTCGATGCTTGCACCAGTTTGCTCGGTAATGCCACGAATGGTTGCACCACCTTTGCCAATCACGTCACGGATCTTTTCAGGGTTGATCTTCATGGTGATCATGCGAGGGGCGTAGGCAGACAATTCGCCTACGCTGCCACCTGTGGCCTCTTTCATGATACCCAGAATGTGCATACGGCCTTCACGGGCCTGCGCCAGCGCAACCTGCATGATCTCTTTGGTGATGCCCTGAATCTTGATGTCCATCTGCAGCGCAGTCACACCATTCTCAGTACCGGCAACCTTGAAGTCCATGTCGCCCAGGTGATCTTCATCACCCAGAATGTCTGTGAGTACCGCAAACTTGTTGTCTTCCTTGATCAGGCCCATGGCAATACCGGCCACCAGCTGTTTCAAGGGAACACCTGCGTCCATCAAAGACAATGCACCACCGCACACAGACGCCATAGAGCTTGAACCATTGGATTCAGTGATTTCTGACACCACGCGCATGGTGTATTGGAAATCTTCAGGCGCGGGCAACATCATTTCAACCGCGCGGCGTGCCAAGCGACCATGACCGATTTCACGACGCTTTGGTGCACCCATGCGACCACATTCGCCAGTGGCATACGGGGGCATGTTGTAATGGAACATGAAGCGGTCGCGATATTCACCGGCAACCGCATCAATCATTTGTTCGTCACGGCCGGTACCCAAGGTGGTAACTACCAAAGCCTGTGTTTCGCCACGTGTGAACAAAGCGGAACCGTGTGCACGTGGCAATACCCCAGTACGAACAGTAATGGGGCGCACGGTGCGTGTGTCGCGGCCATCGATACGTGGTTCACCATTCAAAATTTGGCCACGAACAATTTTGGCTTCGAGACCAAACATGACATCGCCAATGTCCGCATTGGTGATTGCTGCACGCTGCTCCTCAGTCAACTTGGAAGGCAATTCAGCGGCTACTTCCGCTGAAATTTCCTTCAAGCGCTGGCTACGTGCCTGCTTTTCAGTCATTTTGTAGGCAGCAGCAAGCTTTTCGCCGGCCAACTCGGTAATGGCCGCAACCAAAGGCTCGTTGGCAGGTGCAGCTTTCCAGTCCCATTCAGGCTTGCCAGCTTTGGCAGTCAGCGCGTGAATGGCATTGATTGCAGTTTGCATTTGTTCGTGACCGAACATGATGCCGCCCAGCATGATTTCTTCGGACAACTCGTGAGCTTCAGACTCAACCATCAGCACCGCAGCTTCGGTACCCGCAACGATCAGGTCCATTTTGCTGTCTTTCAACTGTGTGGCTGTGGGGTTCAGCACGTACTGGTCATTGATATAACCCACACGAGCACCGCCAACAGGGCCATTGAAAGGAATGCCGGCGATGGACAGCGCAGCAGACGCACCCAACATGGCGGGAATGTCTGGATTCACTTCGGGGTTAATCGACATGACAGTCAGAGTTACCTGCACTTCATTGAAGAAGCCTTCAGGGAACAGAGGGCGCAATGGACGATCGATCAAGCGTGCATTCAGGGTTTCTTGCTCAGTACCCTTGCCTTCACGCTTGAAGAAACCACCGGGGATACGGCCGGCAGCATAGAATTTTTCAACGTAATCAACAGTCAATGGGAAAAAATCTTGACCAGGCTTCGCCGACTTGGCGGCCACTACAGTGGCCAATACAACGGTGTCGTCTACAGTAACGATTGCAGAGCCACCCGCTTGACGGGCAATTTCACCGGTTTCCAGGGTCACTGTGTGTTGACCGTACTGGAACGTTTCTTTATGAATTTCAAACACTTTGTCTTTTCCTTTTAGTAATCTCGCCGGGCCAATACCCGGATGCGAGAGCCCGTCAGTTTTAAAACACAAATGCCCACAACCGGGGTTGCAGGCATTTGAGTCAAATCAACGGCTTGTAGCAGCGACCAATTACTTGCGTAGACCCAAGCTGCTGATCAGGTTGCGGTAGGCATCTGCGTTTTTGCGCTTGAGGTAATCAAGCAGCTTACGACGACGAGACACCATGCGCAGCAAACCGCGGCGTGAGTGATGGTCTTTGGCGTTGGCCTTGAAGTGATCGGTCAACGAGTTGATTCGGGCTGTCAACAATGCCACTTGAACCTCGGGAGAACCTGTGTCGCCCTTGGCGCGTTGATATTCGGCAAGAATTGCCGCTTTATTGATTTCTGACATCTTTATTACTCCACTTGCGTGAACTTGCAGCCACAATGGCAACCGCAGTTCCGTGTAAAAAGACCACCGCCAATTGCAATTAATTAAAAGGTGGTCACCTGAACCCGCTATTGTATTGGAAATTGCACAAAAATCAAACCTGGGGATTCAACTTTTCGTGCTTTGACTGCAATTTATTGAGAGCAGACAGATAAGCCTTGGCTGAGGCAACCACAATGTCGGGATCTGCACCCACGCCATTGACGATTCGCCCACCCTTTTGCAGCCGCATCGTAACCTCGCCCTGCGATTCAGTGGTACCTGAGGTAATGCCGTTGACCGAGAACAGCAACAACTCAGCACCGCTTTGCACTTCGGCCTCAATGGCTTTTACCGTGGCGTCTACAGGCCCGTTGCCCTGACTTTCAGAGACCACTTCACGGCCATCGATTGAGAACACAACACGCGCTTTGGGGCGCTCACCCGTCTCAGAATGCTGAACCAGAGACACATAACGGTAGTGCTCGGACTCTCCACCTGCGCCGTCACCGGAAACCAGGGCATGAATATCTTCATCAAAAATTTCGGCTTTACGGTCGGCAAGGTCCTTGAAGCGCTGGAAAGTGTCGTTCAACGCCTGCTCGCTTTCCATTTCAATACCCAAGGCTTCCAGGCGCTGCTTGAAGGCATTGCGACCCGACAGCTTGCCCAACACGATTTTATTGGCAGACCACCCCACATCCTCGGCTGTCATGATTTCATAGGTTTGGCGCGCTTTCAGCACACCATCTTGGTGAATACCAGATGCATGGGCAAAGGCGTTGGCCCCTACAATGGCTTTGTTGGGCTGAACCACAAAGCCCGTAATATTGCTGACCAGGCGGCTGGCAGACACAATTTGAGTGGTATCAATACCGACATCCAGATCGAAGAAATCACGACGGGTTTTAACCGCCATCACAATTTCCTCGAGCGAACAGTTGCCTGCGCGTTCGCCCAGTCCGTTGATGGTGCACTCCACCTGCCGCGCACCACCAATGGCCACGCCCGCCAGGGAGTTGGCCACCGCCATACCCAAATCGTTGTGACAGTGAACGGACCACACCGCCTTGTCGCTGTTGGGCGTCAAGGTGCGCAAGTCGCGCATGAACTCTCCATACAAGGAGGGCACGGCATACCCCACAGTGTCGGGAATATTGATTGTTTTGGCGCCGGCCTTGATGACCGCCTCACAAACCTTGGCAAGGAAAGGCAATTCCGAGCGGTAGCCATCTTCAGCGGAAAACTCGACATCGTCGGTGTATTGCAAGGCCAGCTTCACTGCTTTCACGGCCTGCTCCAGAACCTGGTCGGGCGTCATTCGCAGCTTCACCTCCATGTGCAGGGGCGACGTGGCAATGAAGGTGTGAATGCGGCGGCGCTCGGCGGGTGCCAGCGCGTCACCTGCCCGCGTAATGTCTTTGTCGTTTGCACGGGCCAAAGAACACACGGTGGAGTCTTTGATGACCGAGGCAATGGATTTGATGGCTTCGAAATCGCCATTGCTGGAGGCGGCGAAACCGGCCTCTATCACATCAACCTTCAGTTTTTCCAGCTGCTTGGCGATGCGGATTTTTTCTTCGCGAGTCATGGATGCGCCAGGGCTTTGTTCGCCGTCGCGCAGGGTGGTATCGAATATGATGAGGCGGTCTGACATGCTGTTCTCCTGATTATGCTCTAAGGATACAACAATGCAGGCTGGCAGCGGTATTGCAGGGAACCCGACTTAAAAATGTTCGTCCCTTTCGATGTCCAGCCCCTTGAGCCCCTGCCCTTTTACTTTCCGCACCACATACACCACATAACCGGAAAGCCCATACAGTACAAAAACGCCGAACAACACCTTGGGGGGATCTTGAGAAACCAAAGCAAATACCAAGGGGATCAAGGCGAGCACAAGGAAGGGAACACTGCGGCGGAAATGGAAATCTTTGCCGCTGAAGAACGGAACATTGGACACCATAGTGATCCCGGCGTAGAAGGTAATACCCCAAGCCAGCCAATCCAGCTCGGCTCCAGCCATTTTGGCGTCGTCCATCACCCACACAAACCCGGTCACCAAAGCGGCTGCAGCAGGGCTGGGCAAGCCCTGAAACCAGGCTTTGTCCACCACGGCTGCATTGGTATTGAATCTTGCCAGGCGCAAAGCTGCACCAGCCAGGTAAACGAAAGCGGCAACCCAGCCCAGTTTGCCCATTCCGCTGAGTGACCATTCGTAAATAATGAGCGCGGGTGCCGCGCCAAAGGACACCATGTCAGCCAAACTGTCGTACTCGGCACCGAATGCGCTCTGGGTATTGGTCATTCGGGCAACACGACCATCCAGGCTGTCGAGCACCAAGGCGGCAAAAATGGCCACTGCAGCAGTGGTGAACTGCTGACTCATGGCCATCACAATGCCATAAAAACCGCAAAACAAGGCCGCTGTAGTAAACAGGTTCGGTAGCAAATACACGCCCTTGTGGGGTTTTCCAGCCGGACGGGCCGCACCACTCGAAAAAGCCCTTGGAGCACCAAACCGGTTTTTATTGCGCTTGAATCGCATGATCAGGACACCAACTCGGCCAACACTGTTGAGGACGCAGATACCTTGTCACCGATGGCGACTTTGGGTACGGAATCGGTGGGCAAATACACATCCACGCGGGAACCGAAGCGAATGAAACCATAGCGCTGTCCCTTTTCCACGGTCTCGCTTGGTTTGACGTAACAGAGAATTCGGCGGGCGATCAAACCAGCCACCTGCACAGCAGTGACTGTTGCCCCGCTTTCAGTGTGAATAACAATGGCATTGCGCTCGTTTTGGGTGCTGGCCTTGTCCAGATCTGCATTCACAAACAATCCAGGGAAATAATCCACTGATTTGATCTCACCGCCGATCGGAATTCGATTGGAGTGCACATTGAACACATTCATGAATACGGAAATCTTCAGGGCTTCACGCTGGGCATAAGGGTCTTCCACACGCTCTACGGCCACGATGCGCCCGTCGGCTGGTGACACTACCGCGTTCTTCTGGGCAGGAATGTAACGGGGGGGATCACGGAAAAACTGCAATACAAAAATGAACAGAATCCAGGCAAGGACCGACAGGAATGTGAGGCCAAACGACTGGAGTGCAAGCGCCAGGATTGCGACGATTGCCAGGAAAGGCCAACCCTCGCGGGCAATGATGGGATGTGGATAGTTCATGGCTCTTTGTTGAGAATGGTTATGAACCCGATTTTATAAGCCAAAACGACCAAGTGCGATAAGTTTTGTGCGAATTGACCAATAAGAATCAGAATGAGCCCCCTACAACCCCTTCAAACAAGACCACCTTCGAAATTCGGGTACAGGGCAGGTATCTTGACTATTGAACTTTGGTTCGCCCCTAACCACCTATCATCAGCCCCCCACACAACCGCAAATTGCTCATCAAGTATGCCCCCCCACAATTCAATCCACACACCACCCCGAAGCCACACGATTTCGCCGAGCGAACAAACCGTCAACCAAGTAAACCATGGCGTGTTTGGAAGCGCTTTGCTTCGCATTTTCAGCCCGCTTGTTCAATTGGTGAAGTTATTGCTTTCGGGCTTTCCCGGATCGATGGCACAAAGTTTGAAATTGTTAACAGCCCAATCGAGAAATGCGCCTGCGGCAGTGCGCAACACACACAAGAAGGATGAAATCACTGAGAACAACGAGAACGAAGCTGATTATTTTAGCGCCTGTAGCGACACCAGCTACATAGAGGAGCTCGAGCGAAGCTCATCCGGCGAATCGGTATCCACTGCCGATGCGATAGGTTTCAAACTACTTCACTACCAAGCCGCGCTTGAAGTGGTCAACGAAATACTCAAACAAAATTCAAAACCTGATGCCAACATTTCGCTTGAAGAATTCTCCTCGCTAATTGACAGGGCGGCCAGCGCCCTTCGCGAGAAGCAATCGCAGAATATCAGCTTTGACAACACCAGCATCAAGCAAGGCATTGGCGGAAAACACAAGCGGAGCAAGATAACTGATGTTTTCCGGCAATTCAAACGAGAGCAAACGGCGCTGGTTCACGCGGGCACTTGGGGCAGTGGCATCCCGGAGTCGACCCGACATGTTCACGTACGTACGGCCTTGGCCTCAGTAATCCACGGAAGGTTCCGCAGCCTTGGATTTCGAACAAAAAACATGAGTATTGATGCCTTGGACAAACAGATTTTTGAGCGATACATCGATGTACTTCAGTCGAAAGACTGGAACAACATTTCTGTGTTGCATGATCTGCGTTTTACTGAGCCGCAAAGCAAATTCAAGAATTTGAAATTTTTGACAACCATGACTCCCGCAAAAAACCTGGACAGCGCGCTGACGGAGAGTTATCGACGGGATGGTATCAACGGGGTTTGCAGCTACGCAATTCAAGAAGCACGCCATGCAGTGAACTTGTGGAGAACCAAATTCAGACCATATCCAATTTCAGACACTGACACTGGCTATGTGTTCTCCGGGCTAAGGCATGCCGTGCATGATGCGTATGGCATCAAAATGCCTGATCAGCGAAATGCTGCGAATGATGCACGCGTCAAAGAATTTATTCACGCAAGCTTGCTGGATCACTTGAAGCGGAATGAATTGGACGCCCGCAATATGAACACAGAAGAAGCCATTGAAATCAAGATTGTTTCAGTGAATCTGTTGACTGCCGTTGGCAAAGAAAAAGAGATGATTGAGCAGCAACAGCGTGCATTTGCCAGAGCCAATGGGCAAGAAATGCGGATCCGAATTGCCGATGGACGAGGCCACGAGAAAGAGCTGAAAGTTAAACCAAGTATCTTCACTTTTTGCACACCAGTGAATCATTTGTCGCTGAGCAAAATGGGGAGATTGATCGGTATTTGGCGAACAGCAGACTCAATCAACAAAAAATCAGTCAAACACCTGATTGGCTCCATTGAAAAAAACAAACCAATCGGTGGCCTTGCGGGAGACCAACTGCGAAAGTTGAATGCCGAACTGGCCAACACGGACGGAGCGAGCCCTGCACAAATCAGCAAACGCAAGGTACTGACTGAAAAAATAAGCCTGATCAAAGAATTGGTAAACCAGGTGCGGGAAATTATGCTCAAAGACTTGCACCACGAGGTTGGCAATGAACCTTACAAATTGCCCACACGTCTTTTGGCGCTGAGCAATGAAATTGGCGCTACCCCAGCCTTCAATTGCAAAAGCGGCAAAGACAGGACGGGGCAACTTCACGTTGAAATTCGCGACTTGTATGCGCATTTGAACGCAACTGGTGGACTATTGCGTGAAATCAATGCAAAGCGCCAGGGAATCGCCCAGGAAAACTTTCAGAAACTGTTTTTTGCGGGTGGTGATCGTGAAATACAGGCACTCAATACTGGTGTGGCTGGCAGCAAATCCCAACTGCCCTACTACAACAAACTAATGGGTGTGACGCCACAAACTATTGATGAAATCAAAGGCTTGTCGAAATGGGTGGGCACTTGATGAATCACAAAAAAACCCGCGACACTTTCGCACCGCGGGTTTCTGGCACAGCAATCAATCGGTCGATTAGTTCTTGGACTGATCAACCAACTTGTTCTTGCTGATCCAAGGCATCATTGCGCGCAGCTGGGCACCCACGATTTCAATGGGGTGCTGTGCGTTCAAACGGCGACGCGCTGTCATTTCTGGATAGTTGGTTTTGCCTTCCAGAATGAAACGCTTGGCATATTCACCGTTCTGGATATTGGCCAGACATTCCTTCATGGCTGCGCGAGCCTGGTCTGCGATTACACGTTGGCCTGTTACATACTCACCATATTCCGCGTTGTTGGAAATGGAATAGTTCATGTTGGCGATGCCGCCTTCGTACATCAGGTCAACAATCAGCTTCAGCTCGTGCAGGCATTCGAAGTAAGCCATTTCAGGCGCATAACCTGCTTCAACCAAAGTTTCGAAACCAGCTTTTACCAACTCAACCGCACCGCCGCACAACACGGCTTGTTCACCGAACAAATCGGTTTCTGTTTCTTCGCGGAAGTTGGTCTCGATCACGCCACCTTTTGTACCGCCATTCGCTGCAGCATAGGCCAAAGCGATGTCATGCGCGTTGCCGGTTGTGTCTTGGTAAATTGCGATCAGTGAGGGTACACCACCACCTTTCAGGTACTCAGAACGTACTGTGTGACCTGGGCCTTTGGGGGCAATCATGATGACGTCGATATCTGCACGTGGTACAACCTGGTTGTAATGCACGTTGAAACCGTGGGCAAATGCCAAAGCAGCACCAGCCTTGATGTTGGGGGCTACTTCTTTGTTGTAGACATCGGGAATGTTTTCGTCAGGCAGCAGAATCATGACCACATCCGCTTCTTTTACGGCGTCGGCCACTTCTTTCACTTTCAAGCCCGCGCCTTCGGCTTTGGACCAGGAGGCACCGCCCTTGCGCAGACCAACAACCACTTCAACGCCTGAATCGCGCAGGTTTTGCGCGTGGGCATGGCCTTGTGAACCGTAACCAATAATGGATACTTTCTTCTTCTGGATCAGGGACAGATCCGCGTCTTTGTCGTAATAAACTTTCATGTCATTTTCCTTTTGATTCAGGTATTTAAATTCATCTTCAAGGCCCAGTTACCAGATTCGTTTGCCTGGGCTGGGCCCACCGTTCAGACGCGAAGAATGCGTTCGCCGCGGCCAATACCGGAGCTGCCCGTGCGGACAGTTTCGAGAATGGCAGTGCGATCGATCGATTCCAGGAAGGCATCCAGCTTGGATTTGTTACCGGTCAACTCGATGGTGTAGCTTTTCTCGGTGACATCAATGATGCGGCCACGGAAGATATCCGCGGTACGCTTCAGCTCTTCACGCTCTTTGCCCACTGCGCGCAATTTTACCAGCATCAGCTCGCGTTCAATATGCGCACCATCACTTAGATCAACCACTTTCACCACTTCAATCAAGCGGTTAAGGTGTTTGGTGATCTGTTCGATAATGTCATCGGATCCCACTGTCACAATGGTCATACGCGACAGTGTTTCGTCTTCGGTGGGGGCCACAGTCAATGTTTCAATGTTGTAGCCACGGGCAGAAAACAAGCCCACCACGCGGGACAACGCACCCGGTTCGTTCTCGAGGAGAACGGAAATAATGTGTCTCATATTTGCCATCTCCTTTTTACAGTTCTTCCGAACCCAGCAGCATTTCGGACAAGCCCTTGCCAGCCTTGACCATGGGCCACACGTTTTCAGTGCGGTCAGTGATGAAGTCCATGAACACCAAACGGTCTTTGTACTTGCCAAAGGCCTCGCGCAATGCCGGTTCTACATCTGACGGCTTGGTGATTTGCATGCCAATGTGGCCATACGCTTCAACCAACTTGACGAAATCTGGCAGTGCATCCATGTAGCTTTCAGAATAGCGTGAGCCATAATCCAGCTGTTGCCACTGGCGAACCATGCCCAGATAGCGGTTGTTCAGGTTCACGATTTTCGGCGTGAAATGGTACTGAAAGCAGGTGGACAATTCCTGAATATTCATCTGGATGGATGCTTCACCTGTAATACAAGCCACCTGCGCATCGGGGTTGGCCATTTGAACACCCATGGCGTAGGGCAAGCCCACACCCATGGTGCCCAAACCACCGGAGTTGATCCAGCGACGCGGTTTGTCGAAACGATAGTACTGGGCAGCCCACATTTGATGCTGGCCAACGTCGGATGTAACAAAGGCATCGCCGTTGGTCACTTCCCACAACTTTTCAACCACAAACTGGGGTTTGATGAGTTCATCGGATTTGGCGTAGTCCAAGCATTTGCGGCCACGCCATTTCTCAACCTGTTCCCACCAGCCTTGCAGTTTGCCCTGGTCTACTCGCTTGCCGCTTTCTTCCAGCAACTGAATCAAATCAACCAGCACGTCTTTGATGTTGCCAACAATGGGCACATCCACTTTCACGCGCTTGGAAATGGAAGACGGGTCGATATCAATGTGAATGATTTTGCGTGGAATGGATGCAAAATCTTTGGGATTACCGATCACGCGATCGTCAAAACGGGCGCCAACGGCGATCAGTACGTCGCAATTTTGCATGGCCAGGTTGGCCTCATAGGTGCCGTGCATGCCGGGCATACCTACAAACTTTTTGTCGCTGGCCTTGAATGCGCCCAAACCCATCAAGGTATTGGTCGTTGGCGCACCAACCCACTCTACCAAACGAGTCAGTTCAGCAGAGGCATCACCCAAAATAACACCACCGCCGGAATAGATCATGGGGCGCTCGGCTTCCAGAATCATTTGCACGGCTTTTTTGATTTGCCCTTGGTGACCCTTGACCACCGGGTTGTACGAGCGCATTTTGACCGGCTCGGAGTAATCAAACGTGGTTTTGTGAATGGTGATGTCTTTGGGGATATCAACCAGCACAGGGCCTGGACGGCCTGTACGGGCAATGTAAAACGCTTCTTTCATGACGCGTGCCAGGTCTTTCACATCCTTTACAAGGAAGTTGTGCTTGACGCAGGGGCGTGTAATACCCACGGTATCGCATTCCTGGAATGCATCTTGACCGATCGCGTGCGTGGGCACCTGACCAGACAAAATCACCATGGGAATTGAATCCATGTAGGCAGTTGCAATGCCTGTAACGGCATTGGTCAGGCCTGGGCCTGAGGTCACGAGACAAACACCAACCTTGTCGCTTGAACGCGAATAGGCATCGGCTGCATGCACAGCAGCTTGTTCATGACGTACCAGAATGTGTTCGAAACCGTCTTGTTTGAAGATGGCATCGTAGATGTAGAGTACTGCTCCGCCTGGGTAACCGAAAACGTGCTTGACGCCTTCTTCTTCCAGACATTTGACAACGATTTCCGCGCCGGTATATTCCATTTTTAAAAAATCCTGACAAAATCCACGGGACATTGGTCGGATGCCGTCCTGGATCGCATTGCCGTGGGGCACAGGCTTTTTGAAAATGAACAACCTTGTGGGTGTGGACATGTCGCAAAGCGCTGGCGATCACAACCCGATTATGTCGGGCAGGTTGGCCATGGGCTTCTGAACTACAAGTTCAGCGCCCTAGCGCGTCTTTCGCTAAAACAACAAGGGTATGCTGATTAACTAGAGACAAAAACAGGGTAGAACGAGATCTTAGTGCGAAGCCCGCTGTGGGTCAAGAAAAAAGCTTGTGGCTTTGATATCATGCCGTATTGTTAAATATTGCGAATCATTCTCGCCTCGACCCCCAAACCCTCTGACACCACCTCGACACACACATTTATGGCCAGCACGCGAGAATTAGAGGATTTTTTGAAAGAGGTGTCGCACCGGGCTTATCGCCAGGCGTTTTTTGCCGTAAAGAATGAAGAAAGCGCCATGGACCTGGTGCAAGAAAGCATGATGAAGCTTTCTGACAAATACGGCGACAAACCCAAAGAAGAACTGCCAATGCTGTTTACCCGCATTTTGCAGAACACGATTCTGGACCATCATCGCCGCCAGAAGGTCAGAAACACCTGGACAACGCTGTTTTCAAGCTTTCAGAAGAAAGATGAAGAAGATTACGATGTGCTCGAGAACCTTCTCGCACAGGATGAATCCCAGAATGCGAGTGCCCAGGACGAGATTGAACAATCACAGAACATGGCGGCCATCGAAGAAGCCATCGCAAATTTGCCAGAGCGTCAACGCCAGGCATTCATCTTGCGTTATTGGGAAGAGATGGACTTGGCAGAAACGGCAGAGATCATGGGGTGTTCTGAGGGCAGTGTGAAAACGCACTGCTCCAGAGCGACAAAGGCATTGGCACAGGTATTGAGGCAACAGGGGTTTCGGGAATGAATGAAGATCGGCTAACCGCAAATGTAGTAAAAAGGCTACTTGATGAGTCGGCAGGTCAAGTTCCGCCCCACATTCAAGATCGCCTTAACCTGGCTATCTCCAAATCGGTGCAACTTCATGCCGAGAAACATGGGCAGCATGCCAAATCCAGACAGGCCAATGCTGGCAAGATTGCAGATTTATTCAAACAGTTCTCAGAATGGTTCAATCGCCCCGCCTTGTCCATGGCGGTGAGTGCTTTGTTCATTGCAGGTGCGGTTTTCGGGGTGGCTCAATTTGGTCTGGAGAACTACGACGCCCGCATTTCTGAAACTGCAGATCTCGACGCCGCGATTTTGTCGGACGACCTGCCACCCGATGCTTATCTGGATCCAGGCTTTATCAATTACGCCACTGAGTTGCAAAAGAACAATGCAATTCCAGCGGAAGACGGAATTGAACAATGGATGGATTCATTACCCGCCGACTTCACCACGTCGATCTAGCATTTAAGGATTCAGGGGCATGATGATGACTAGACTCTATTCCGGATTGATGACCTTGGGCTTGGTTCTGGTGCTTTGCGTTCAGAGCACGGATGCGCTGGCTGCAACGGACTGGTCTGAGCTGTCTGCCAAACAGCAGGAGCTGCTTGCACCACTGAAAAATGACTGGAATTCCATGACCAATGCCCAACAGGAACGCTGGTTAAAGGTTGGCAGGAAGTATGAAAGTGAGCCCGCTGAGCGCCAGGCAATCATGCGTGAACGGGTGAGTACTTGGAGCGAACTAAGCCCGCGGGAAAAAGCGGCGGCCCGTGAAAACTACAAGGCCCTGAAAGAGAAGCGCCAGGGCGAGCGAAATTCAAGCTGGAACAGCTATCAAAGTCTGGATCCGAAACAGCGCGATGAATTCAAGGGAAAAAGCAACAAACCTTCACTGAATTAAAACCCGCATCCATTTGGCTAGCGCGCCAGCGATAAAATAGCGAAATGGAACGACTACTCGACAACGGGCTTATCAGCCCCAGCAGAAAACGCCGGTTTGCAAGCATGTTGTATGAAAGCATGCTGCTTTTCGGCGTTTTATTCATTGCCGGCTACTTTTTCGACACACTCACTCAAAGCAGACATGCCTTATACCTTCGAGAGGCACGCCAGTGGTGGTTTTTCGCCGTACTGGGGCTGTATTTTGTGTGGTTTTGGCGCCATGGTGGCCAAACCCTTGCCATGAAAACCTGGCACATTCGACTGGTGAAGGAAAACGGAGAGCATGTTGGGCTGGCACAAGCCATACTGAGATATGTGCTGTGCTGGTTTTTCAATTTGACAGGCATTGCCTTCGTTTATTCGTTTTTTGACAAAAACGGGCAGTTTCCTCAAGACCGCCTGGCGAAAACCCTGCTGGTTTCAACCAAACCACGGGAACGAGGAATTGAAGAAGTGATGCGTCACGACTAATCGCTAAGCGACTTCACCGCATTTTCAAGGCGGGTCCAATCTGCCTCGGATTTCGGTGCACCGCATCGCAAAATGCTGTCTTCCGTCGGATAGGCACGCACCAGAATTCCCACATGTTCCAGGTCGGCAACCCATTGCTCATTGTTAGGATGGGCAAAACTGATGAAGTAACCGCCTTTGTGAATTTGAATGTGCTCGCCCAATCGAACTCGCCAGACCGACTCGAGCCTTGTACACACCGCATCCAGGCGAATCAGCTGCTGGGCCCTCCAGTCCTCAGCTGCAAAATATTGCAATGCCAGCCACCATTGCGGCGAAGAAACGGCTTGTGTACCCACCTCGTTGAGCAATGCTGTACACACAGCCTTGGGGCCGCACACAAATGCCAGGTTTGCCCCAGCCAAGCCTGAGAAAGGCGCCACTGAGCGAAGCACAATGGCCGGCTCGGCTTCGATGAAGGACGCATAGGACTCCTCACCAGTCCAGTCCAGATAAGCCTCATCAAGAATAAGCCAGCCGCCCTGCTCCCGAAGTTTTCGTGCCAGGGGCTTGATTTGCTGGATGCTGATCATTTGGCAGGTGGGGTTGACCGGGCGCCCCAGCACCACCACATCGCACTCGGGAATATCCCCTTCAAGCACAAGATCCACAGGCCAATCGAGTACAACATGGTTGGCCCGGCGAAAGCGTTTGTCCCATTGATCAAAGCTGGGCTCGGCCAGCACCACCCGCATTGACCCGTACCAGGTTTGAAACAAACGTGCCAGCGCCGAGATACCGCTTTCTATGCCGGTTACCGCCAACACAGATTCGCACTCGAAAAAACGGGCGGCTTCAAGATGGAAACGAGAGCGCAACAAGTCGGGGCTGGCCCATACCGAAGCTGGCATGTCAGGCAATTTCAACTCAAAAGGGGCAACCGAGCCGGACAGGTCTAGTTTGGCCTGCTGCCGGACGTGAGTTTCAATGCGCATCCGATGTTTCCAGGTGCACCGGGAAACCCCACAAACGCTCCACTTGAGCAAGGGTTTTCTCGGCTTCATCCGTATTCAGTGGCCTTCCACGACGGCTCATGTGGGTAAGCGTGAGGGATCGATCTGTCATGCGGGCATAGGAAGTCACTTGAATATCGGGCACCATGCTTTCCCGGGAGTACTGGTTTGCCAACAGGGTGCGGATTCGCTTGTAACCCTCGTCGTTGTGAATGGCATCGATAAACAGTTCGCTTTCAGTTTTGTGATCTGCGATTGCAAACAAACGGAAGTCTCGAATGACCTTGGGGGACAGAAACTGGCGGATGAATGATTCATCCTTGAAATTGCGCATGGCAAAATCAACAGCTTTCAACCAATTGCCGCTACCCGCAATTTCAGGAAACCAGCGTTTGTCCTCTTCTGTGGGCTTTTCACACATGCGACGAATATCGCTGAAAATGGCAAAACCGAGGGCGTAGGGGTTCAAGGCCCTGAAGCGTCCGTCGCGCGAATCGGGCTGAAAAACCACATTGGTGTGAGACGTCAGGAATTCGAGCATGAATCCATCGGACACAAGTTTCTCGTCGTACAGGGTATTGAGCAAAGTGTAATGCCAAAAGCTGGCCCAGCCTTCGTTCATCACCTTGGTTTGACCCTGCGGATAAAAGTACTGGGACATTTTGCGAACAATGCGTACCAGTTCGCGTTCCCAGTCGCGCAGTTTGGGCGCTTCTTTCTCGACAAAGTACAAAATGTTTTCGACGGGCTCACGGGGGTAGTTGTCTTGCCGGCGCTCAATTTGAGCCGCCTCGACTGGCGACACCTTGGCCATGATTTCATCGTACTGACGGCGCTTTTCCTCAGCCAGGTCATCGCGCTTCACTTTCAGTGATGCTTCGGATTCAAAACGTCGTTTGTAACGATCGACCCCAAAATGCTGTATGGCATGCGCAGCGTCAAGCACTTCTTCAACTGCATCGATACCATATTTTTCTTCGCACTCCATGACGTACTTCTTGGCGAACACCAGGTAATCGATGATTGCATCGGCCTGGGTCCACTGCCGAAACAGGTAGTTGCCCTTGAAAAAGGAATTGTGTCCGTAACAGGCGTGAGCGATCACCAGCGTCTGCATGGTCATGGTGTTCTCTTCCATGAGGTAAGAAATGCAGGGGTTGGAATTGATCACCACCTCGTAGGCAAGGTTTTGCTGCCCGGTTTCGTACAAATGCTCGTTAACCGAAAAGGATTTGCCGTAACTCCAGTGTGGATACATCACGGGCATGGCACCGCTGGAATACGCATCCAGCATTTGCTCGGCACTGATCACTTCAATTTGATTGGGGAAGGTGTCGAGTTTGTATTTGTTGGCTGCAATGTCGTGAAGCTGCGTGTCAATGTCACGCAGCAGATCAAATGTCCATTCATTGCCGGCCAGGTCAAGTTGCTGGGCCATTGTTGCTACTCCTAACGCCCAAAGGCGACTTCTTTCTTTTCAAACAAGCCACGAAAAACGGGGTAAATGTCGCGGCGGTTGAACAGCTTGCGCATGGCAAAGTGCCCTGCAAAACTGTCTTCCAGCCGTTCAAAACTTTCCCACAAATCAGACGCGCGAGCCATGCCGAACATGGGTGTGGGCATGGTTTCCACGTAAGCGTAGTAGCGCACATGCGGCATGATTTTGGAAGAGAGATACTCCGCGCTGGCCCGCGCATCACGCGAGGTTGCATCGCCATCCGAGGCTTGCGCCACGTAAACATTCCAAGCGCTGCCTGGATAGCGGGTCTCGATGATGTGGTGCATCAATTCCATAGCGGGCATGATTTCCGTGCCACCACTTTTTTTGCCATAGAAGAAGTCTTCCTCGCTGACCTCCTCCGCTTCATCGGTGTGACGAATGAAAACCAGCTTCACTTCCTCGTACTTGCGAGTGAGGAACAGGTAAAGCAGTGTGTAAAACCGTTTGGCCAGGTCTTTCTTGGCCTCATCCATTGAAGCAGAAACGTCCATCAGGCAGAAAATCACTGCGTTGGTGGAGGGCTCGGGGTAGGTTACGCGATTGCGATAGCGCAGGTCGACCTCGTCAAGAAAAGGCACATAGGGCTTCTTCTTCACATCCTCGAGAAGATCAAGCTGGCCTTTCTCGTCTTCGTCATCGTCCTCATCATCGCCCCTGGGCTCGAGCGCGACGCGACGCATAAGCGAGGCCTTCATGGTCCGAAGCACGGAAAGCGAGGTGGGTGCACCCGTGCGGGAGTAACCCGCATTTCGGCTTTTCATGCGCTTTACCGAGGAAATTTCACGCTTCAACAGTTCAGGCAACTCAAGATCGTCAAAATACAGGTTCAGGAACTCTTCGCGCGACAACACAAAGGTGAATCCGTCCTCTCCCTCGCCTTTGCCTGGTTTGCCACCCCCCTGCCCTTCGCCACCGCCGCTGGGTCGTGGAATGCGGTCGCCAGGTACGAAATCGCGGTTACCAGGAACCACATGCTCTACATCACCACCCTGGCCAAAAATGAAGGTCGGCTCGGATACTTCGCGGGTGGGAATTCGCACTTTCACGCGCCCATCGCCGCTGACATCAGAAATTGACGACTCACCAGCCACATCCGCGACCGCTTTTTTCAATTGCGTTTTGTAACGCCGAATAAAGCGCTCGCGGTTTGGCAAGCTTCTGTTTTTGCCGTTGAGCCTGCGATCAATAATGGTTGAATCGCCCATGGCAAACTCCCTATGCGTTTTGCGTGATCAGGACGCCTTTTTCACGCGCAAATGCCATTCCACCAACAAACGAACCTGTTTTTCGGTGTAGCCCTTGGCCACCATGCGATCCACAAAGTTCTCGTGCTTTTCCTGGCTTTCTTTCGAGCCTTTGTGGTCGAAAGAAATGACAGGCAGCAGATCTTCGGTTTTCGAGAACATGCTGCGCTCAATCACTTCGCGTAATTTCTCGTAACTGGTCCACGCGGGCATGGTGCCAGAATTGCTGGCCTGAGCTCGCAACACAAAGTTGACAACCTCATTGCGGAAGTCCTTCGGATTGGCGATACCTGCGGGCTTTTCAATGCGAACCAATTCGTCGTTCAGTGAGTCGCGATCAAAAATTTGCCCAGTGGCCGGGTCGCGAAACTCCTCGTTCTGAATCCACTTGTCAGCAAACTGTATGTAACGCTCGAACAGGTTTTGTCCATACTCGCTGTAGCTTTCCAGGTAAGCCGTTTGGATTTCCTTGGCCACGAATTCAGCGTACTTGGGCGTGAGGTAGCTCTTGATGAAATCAAGGTACTTGCGGGTTTGCTCCTCGGGCAAGTTGTCTTTAATCACCTGTTGCTCAAGCACGTACAACAAATGCACTGGGTTGGCTGCCACTTCATGGTGGTCGAAGTTGAACACTTTGGACAACACTTTGTAAGCCCAGCGGGTGGAAGAACCGTTCATGCCCTCGTCGGGCCCGGATTGGTCGCGGTACTCCTGTATGGGCTTGGCATGCGGGTCAACGTCTTTCAGGTTTTCACCGTCATACACGCGCATTTTGCTGAACAGATTGCTGTTTGCAGGTTCTTTCAAGCGCGTCAGCACGCTGAACTGCGCCATCATGTTCAGGGTTCCGGGCGCGCATGGTGCTTTGTTCAGCGAAGAATGCTCGAGCAGCTTCTCGTAGATTTTCACCTCCTCGGACACGCGCAGGCAGTAGGGCACCTTTACGATGTATACCCGGTCCAGAAACGCTTCATTGGTTTTGTTGTTGCGGAACTGTTGCCATTCCGACTCGTTGCTGTGGGCCAAAATAATGCCGTCAAAAGGAATCGAACCGAAACCTTCCGTGCCCTTGAAGTTGCGTTCTTGCGTGGCTGTAAGCAAGGGGTGCAGCATTTTGATAGGTGCCTTGAACATTTCCACGAATTCAAGCAAACCCTGGTTGGCCAGGCACAGGCCACCACTGAAGCTGTAGGCATCGGGATCGTCCTGGCTGAACTGGTTCAGCATGCGAATGTCGACCTTGCCCACCAGTGCTGAAATATCCTGATTGTTTTCGTCGCCAGGTTCAGTTTTGGCGATCGCAATTTGATTCAAGGTGGAAGGCATTAAACGAACCACCCGGAATTTGCGCAGATCACCGCCAAATTCAGCCAGGCGCTTGGTGGCCCAAGGGCTGGCAATGCCGGTCAAGTAACGGCGAGGAATGCCGTACTTGTCTTCAAGCGAGGCACCAAACTGGGTCGGGTCGAACAAACCCAATGGGGATTCGTTAATTGGCGAGCCTTTCAAGGCGTAAATGGGTTGCTGCTCCATCAAGGCTTTCAAACGTTCGGCCAGTGAAGACTTGGCACTGCCCACAGGGCCCAGCAGGTAAAGCACCTGCTTGCGCTCTTCAAGACCCTGGGCGGCATGGCGGAAATAGGCGACGATGTTTTCAATCACCTCCTCCATGCCGTAGAACTCTTTGAACGACGGATAACGGCGCACCACCCGGTTGGCGAAAATACGAGACAAACGGGGATCGTGCCGGGTGTTGATGACTTCGGGTTCGCCAATGGCATGAAGCATGCGCTCAGCCGCGCTGGCGTATGTGAGGGGGTCGGCTTTGCACAGGTCGAGGTATTCTTCGAGGCTCATCTCGGTTTGCTGCAAAGCTGCAAAACGAGACTGAAACTGACCGAAAATGTCAGAATCGCTGGAATTCAAATCACGCGGTTCAAGCTCTGTGTTCATGATGTCCTCCTGCACAACGCTTCTTTGCCTTTTGCTTCGGCCGTGAACCTATTTCGCGCCCAAAGCATTCACTTTCATCTCTCGAAAAAGTTGCAAAAAACAGGCCAGCTTGTTTGTTTACATTTTTGTGCTGTTTTGGTGCTTGCAACACTTTCTAGTTAACTTTGCTGTTACCACTATCTCCCTATCTAGTGGGGTATCAAACCCCTGAAGCGGTTAGAGCCTCTCTTTTGTTTAGACGCCAGACTGTTTGAGAAATTGCACTTTTTTGAACTTTTTGTTGTACCTGCTCTTCCATAAACTCCAGCACATTCATGACCACGCCCTTTTTGGCCAACACGCCGGGCATGTCATCAAGGCGGTACTGTTTGCGCAGCAGTTCAAACATGGGTTTGTCGATGGCGATCGACCTGCCCTGTTGAATATGTGACGCGATCGCCTTGATTAATTCCTTTTGAGTATCAATTTCAGAGAGTTTGCTGAACTCGAGTACGAAGCCGTGTTTGCGCAAACGATTCACAAACCTGGATTGTTTTAAACGCCCGGAAAGCACCACTGTCATTTCGATGGGCAAACCCGCCATACGCTGCAAATAATTCTCATGAAGCAAAGTTGGGAACACAATTAGGTTGCCACCCGAATCGCCCAGATGATCCATGTTTTCAATACGTGGCAACTGTTTGCCTGGCACCTTCAACAGCAGTTGGGCACGCAGCGCCACATAAGGCTGCTTGAACAACCACAGGCCCAAAACCACCACATTGATGGCAGTGACTGCTGTGAACACCCAGAGCACCTCGCCTTTCATGGCCAGCAAAATAGCGATAGCGAACCCGGCGGAAACCACCATGAAAAAAGAATTGATGATGTTGTTGGCCGACACCACCCGCGAGCGGCTTTCCTTGGGCGCAAAAGCTTGCATGGTGGCGTACAGGGGAACGCTGTACAAACCCACGCCAACACTAATCAGTACAAAAAGTCCGAGCACGGCCAGGTTGTTCAGTTGGCTAAAAAATTCGACCACGGTTTGTTGATCCGGATTGGTTTGATAGGCCACCAAAACACCATGCAGCAATACCCCGGCCAGAATCATCACGACCAAGCCCCACAATACCAAACCCATTTCGATGCGTTTGCGCGACCATTTTTCGCACAAAAATGCGCCAATACCCAACCCAACGGTAAACGCGAAAAGCAGAACAGTGGCCACACCCGGGCTGGCATTGAGCAGGGTTTTCGACAAGAGCGGGAACTGGGTTAAATAGGTTGCCCCCACAAACCACAGCCAGGAAATTCCCAACAAGGCGGGCCATACTTTGGGCAAATTGGTTGCGAAACTGACATTGCGCCACGTTTCCGTGAACAAGTTCCAATTCACCTTCAAATCAGGTGAATGCGATGGCGTCAAAGGCATGCGCTGCGCTTGGTATACGCCCAACAGGGCCACCAGAAAACCAAACCCGCACACGATGTAGACTGCGACATCACCGGCCTCCTGACTCATCAAACTACCGGCGGCAATTGTGCCCAGCAAAATGGCCATGAAGGTTGCAGACTCGACCAAGGCATTGCCCATGACCAGCTCGCTCGACTTGAGTTGTTCAGGCAAATAGGCATATTTTGCAGGGCCAAAAAATGCGGATTGCGTGCCCAGCAAAAATACGCCAAGTATGAGCAGTTCAACGGAATTCAACAAAAAGCCAGCGGCGGTGATCAATACAATTGGGGGCTCAAGCCACTTGGCCAATCGCATCACTTTGGTTTTGTCGAATTTGTCGGCAAGTTGCCCGCTGGTGGCGGAGAAAATAACGAAGGGGAGGATGAACAGTGCCGCAATCAGATTGATGAGCAAACCAGGGGAAAAGCTGCCGCGAAGCGCATCGTTGTAGGTGACTGCAAGCGTAACCGCAAATTTCAAAAGGTTGTCGTTGAACGCGCCGAGAAACTGCGTCCAGAAGAATGCACCAAAACGATTGTCACGAATCAATTCAATTGCCATGCATTCAGCATAGCGCAAAAAATTCTGAACGAGTAACAAAAAAGGCCCCGCTTTCGCGAGGCCTTTCGATGTTTTCGCTACAACAAAATGTTGCCGAAAAACTTGCCCTTTAAAATCAAGCAGCTGCCTTGTACTCCGTGACTGGCTTGGCTTCAATGATCTCGTCGGGAATTTGACCATTGGTGCGTAAGTAGTCTTTGCTGAAGTCGTCGGTCAGGATCGCATCGAAACGAATTGGTTCGTACTCGCGAATGCCTTGGGCCAGATCGGGGCTGATCAGGTTTTTGGCCACAGCGTCTTTCAACTGGGCTTCCAGACCTTCTCCGACAACCTTGCCTGAAGACACTGCTTTTAGGAAGTTGCTGTAACCAGGTTCGATCGACAACAGTTTGTCGGCTGCTTCCAGAATGCGGCCAGTTGGGTCGGACAAACCTTCACCCACAAACACTTTGTCGAGCAGGCGATTTGCGAAAGCATTGCGAGTCATCAGGAGTTCTGCCACTTCGGCGTTCACCTTGTCGCTTGGGCCTTTGGTTTTGCCCATGCCCAATGGGTAGGCCACGAAGTTCAGCAGTTTGCCAACAGCCTTGTTGGGGAAGTTGCGGTTGAACTCGGTGAAAGCCTTGTCGATTTCGAACAATGAATCTTCAATCGCCCATTGTGCGTGGGGCAGTTCATCCGCCAAACGGCCATTGGTTTCAAAGTACTTCAGCACAGCTGTGGCCATGTACAGGTGGCTGAGCACGTCACCCAAACGGGCCGACAAACGCTCGCGGCGCTTCAGTTCACCACCCAATACACCCATGGCCACGTCGGCTGTGAATGCCAGGGCGGCAGAACGACGCTCAATGGCTTTTGCATAATCAGCCATTGGGCCGCTCACGGGGCTTTTCGCCAAACGGTTGCCGGTCAGGCCCAACACCAGAGCACGCATGGCACGGTTGAAAATGTGACCCAAGTGACCAAAGAAAGCGGTGTCGAAATCACGCAGACCCTCTTCTTTGTTGGGGTTTTGGGCTGCCTGCATTTCTTTCAGGACCCAAGGATGACAACGGATTGCACCCTGACCAAATACGATCAGGTTACGCGTCATGATGTTCGCGCCTTCAACGGTAATGGCAACTGGCATGGCTTGGTAAGCCTGACCCAGGTAGTTGCGTGGGCCAAGAATTACCGTACGACCACCATGAACGTCCATAGAGCGCAGAATAATTTCACGCATCATTTCGGTCATGTGGTACTTCATCATGGCGGTGACCACAGATGGTGCACATTCGGCACAAGCTGTTGCTGTCAACACGCGTGAGGCTTCCAGTTTGTAAGTGAGACCACCGATTTTGCCGGTTGCTTCCTGAACGCCTTCAAAACGACCAATCGGCATCTTGAACTGGCGACGAATTCGGGCGTAGGCGCCAGTGGCCAGGTACATGCCCCAACCAGAAGCAGCGGACAGCGCTGGCAATGAAATACCACGGCCTGCTGACAAACATTCAACCAGCATTCTCCAACCCTTGCCGGCCATTTCACGGCCACCAATGATGGAAGTCAGCGGAATGTAAACGTCGTTACCGATGATGGGGCCGTTCATGAACACCGCGCCAGGGAAGTGGCGTCGGCCAATTTGTACATTGGGTGTGTCGGCTGGCAGCAAGGCGCAGGTAATACCGTAGTCGACCTTGTTTTTGTCGCCCAACAAACCTTCTGGATCTTTCAGCTTGAATGCCAAACCAACCACAGTGGCCACAGGTGCCAAGGTGATATAGCGCTTGCTGAAGTTCAGTACGATACCCAATTCTTCTTTCCCGTTCACCACGCGCTTCACAACCACGCCAGTGTCAGGAATCGCAGAGGCATCCGAACCCACTTCAGGGCCGGTCAGGCCAAAACATGGGATTTCGCGACCGTCTACCAAGCGTGGCAGCCAGTAGTCTTTCTGTTCTTGCGTGCCGTAGTGCATGATCAGCTCGCCTGGGCCCAAGGAGTTGGGAACCATCACGGTGACTGATGCAGTCAATGAACGGGTTGCAATTTTCGCGACCACGCAGCTTTGTGCGTAGGGAGAGAAACCCAAACCGCCGTGTTCTTTGGCGATCAACATGGCGAAGAATTTCTTCTTGCCCATGAAATCCCACACTTCTTGCGGCAGGTCTTTCAGCTCGAAAGTGATCTTCCAGTCGTCGAGCATTTTGCAAAGCTCTTCAGTCTCGTTCTCGAGATAAGACTTCTCATCTGCTGTGAGCTCGGTGTACTTCACGTTCATCAGCTTGGACCAATCCGGCTTGCCACCGAACATTTCGGCTTCCCACCAGGTGTCGCCAGCCTCGAGGGCGTCCTTTTCAGTTGGGCTCATGGCTGGCAGGGCCTTGCTGAAGGCCTTGAAGATTGGTGCAGTCAACACGCCACGGCGAAGGCTTGGTACGTTGAGAACTACGGCGATCGGCAGGTAAATTGCGGCAAACACAATAAGGCCCAACTCACCAAGACCGCCCAAGGCATAGAAGCCCAAAGCGGATGCGCCAATGGCAGCGGTGAAGGTCAGCAGGTTTGCACCGCTGTAAACGAGGCCGATCAGCACAACTGCTGAGAAAACGGCAAAAAGTGAATTTGACATGTTTATACCCCTTGAATGTCATCAAAGTTACTTCTAAGTTACTTAGGCGTAACATGCGCTTTCAGTGAACAACTGTCAACCTCATTGCACCAAAAAAACAGCGACTTTTCTAGAGCCTCAATTCGAAAAAAATCAATGATTTACCTTGCACCGCAACATGCATTCACAGCAAAACAGGCAAGAAGCAATGCACACAACGATTTAAAGGAAGCAATGATTAAGTGCGGCGCAACACGGCTGTTTTTAGTTGAACCCGGTATTTCACGAGATTTCACAAGCCCCCAATCAAGCGCCACACAGTTGCCTCATCGGGCTAACAAGCGCGCCAATTAACCGATACACTTCATCCCATGCAGTACAACATCCACAATAAAAAGCGAGGGACATATGGCAGTTAACGTGAATGTGAAAATCGAAAAGTCGTTCAAAGTGGCATGCAGTGCCAAGAAAGCATTTGACCAGTTGGCTGATGTTGCCGACACCGTGGCCCTGTTTCCCAAGCTGGACAAAATTGTTGACCTGGGCGATGCAGTGTGGCGCTGGGAAATGGCCAAGATTGGCGCAGCAGGCATTTCCCATCAGGTGAAGTACGCAGTGAAGTACACCAACGATGGCAAATCGAAGATTGACTGGAACCCGGTTGCGGGCGAAGGCAATGCCACTGTGGCTGGCGGTTGGGTGATTAAGGAAGACAGCCCCAAGGCATGTACAATCTCGTTCCGCTCAACTGGCGAGTTCGAAATGCCGGTGCCCCGCCTGATGAAAGGGATTGCGGAAGGTATCGTGAAATCGGAATTCGATGCACAGGTTGGAACATTTCTCGACCGCGTGAAAGCCAAACTGGAATCTTGAACAAAACAACAAGGGAGCCCGATTAAGGGCTCCAAAGCGCTTTAGGAGACGCAATGCCCTGGATGATTTACGGTGCCAATGGTTACACCGGTGAAATGATTGCGCGTGAAGCGGCCAAACGCGGCATGCGCCCCATTCTGGCTGGCCGCAATGAAGCGGCAGTGACCGCCTTGGCCAACAAACTAAGCTTGCCAAGTCGTGTCTTCTCGTTGAGTGATGAAGCCGCAGTATTGGAAGGCTTGAATGAAGTTGACCTGGTTTTGCATTGTGCAGGCCCCTTTTCAGAAACAGCCGAGCCGATGATGATGGCTTGTCTGCAAACCAAAACACACTACCTCGACATTACCGGTGAAATTTCAGTGTTCGAGCTGGCCCAGTCACTGAGCGGCAAGGCACGCAAACAAAAAATTGTGCTGTGTCCGGGTGTTGGCTTCGATGTGATTCCAACCGATTGCGTGGCCGCCCGCCTGCACGAGTTGTTGCCTGATGCCACACACCTGGCCCTGGGTTTTGATTCCCGCAGTGGCTTGTCAGCAGGCACTGCGAAAACCACCGTCGAGGCCATGAAGTTGGGCGGCCGCATTCGTGAAGAGGGTGAAATCAAGGCAGTGGGCTTGGGCTACAGCACTCGCGAAATCAATTTTGGCAACGGCACCAAGTTTGCGGTCACCATTCCTTGGGGCGACGTGTCCACTGCATTCCACAGCACCGGCATTCGCAATATTGAGGTATACATTCCTTCCTCACCGAAATCGGTGCGGATGATGCGTGCTGCAAACCTGGCCCGCCCTATTCTGGGCATGTCTCTGGTTCAGGGAATTCTGAAAAAACAGGCTGCGAAAGTAGAAGGTCCCAACGAAGAGCAACGCGCCAAAATGCCTGCGTATGTGTGGGGCGAGGCCACGAATGCCGAAGGTAAAAAGGTGGTTGCCCGGGTAAAAACTGCCAATGGGTATTCTTTGACCGTGATGGGATCACTGGCAGTGGCAAGTTTTATCTTGATGGAAAAGAATGTTGCTGGCGGTGCCTACACACCATCGAAGCTGATGGGCAGCGATTTGGTCGAACGTTTGGATGGTTGCGGAAAAATCCAGATTTTCGAACAGTAACTTTTTCTGGCAGATTCAATAAATAAACCCCTTACTGCTTAATGCAGCAAGGGGTTTTTCTTTGGCTCAAAAATTACTTCTGAAACTCTTCGCGTTGAATTTTCCAGGTGCCACTGGCTTTGGACAGAGTCAAAACTTTAATGCCTGAGTCGTTGTAACGATTTGATGAATAGTCTTGCTTGAACTTGACAGTGGCCAAGGCCTCGGACTGCACGTCAATTTGCACATCGGACACGCTGACAGAAATTGTTTCTTTGTCAGACAAGCGTGCGCGACGCTGGCCTTCCCAGGCGGCGCGAGATTTCTTTCCATGCTCAAAGGTGTCTGCATAAAAACCGAGATACCCGTTTGCATCTTTAGACGACCAGGCGGCAGCCCAGTTGCTCAACATGTCGTTAATGGCAGCAGCATCGCCCACATCGGCGCCAACAGCCAAACTGGGTTCTGGGGCCATAACTTCGCCAGCGCTGGCTTCAGGTGCAGCAACAGCAGACGCATCAACTACAGGTGCCTCTGCAGGTGCGTCAGCCAAAGGTGCGGGCGGTGGCGTCAATGGCGCCAAACGCACCACTTTTTGATCTTTGAAGTAAACGGCATAGGGCACAAATTCTTCGCTGGCTCCCTGGCCTTTCTTCAACACATAGTCCCAACGATCGTCTTGATCTTTCGCGCTCAACATGGGCATGCCCAATCGGTTTTGAACCTGAAGCGGCGACATGCCCAGCTTGATTCGGGCCAAATCAATGTTGGTGATGAAATCACGCGGACCCACATGCTCGAAATCAGAATCGAGGTACTCGGGAATGTCTTTGATGCCTGTCATTGATCCGCAAGCGGCCAAAATAGTCACTGACAAAGCCAAGGCCGCGGTTTTGATAAAACGAGAAGTGCCGATGCGATCAAATGTACTCAAAGTTGTCTCCCTTTGATGTGTATTGTGTAGAAGTCGTTTGATAATAAAGGAATGTAGCAAGCCTACCTGAGAATATGGCTTGAAAATCGAATGTCTACGCGCATCTTAACCAATGCCACTCTGTTTGGTAAACACCCGTATACATTTGGATTCCGCTTACAATGCCAATACTCAACGTTTACGATAGCAATTCGTGATTAATAAGCTTCAATTATAGAAATTGACTATTGAAACTCACGTGCAACACACAGGATTAACACTATGAACACCACCATCATTGGCAGCGGCGTGGCCGCATGGACTTTGGTTAGAGAACTTCGCAAAGCCGACCCCGAGGCGGAGATTCGCCTGATCACGGCAGACAGCGGCGACTTTTACTCCAAGCCCATGTTGAGCAATGCGCTGGCCAGTGGCAAAACAGCCGAGAGCCTGGTGATGACGCCTGCTGCAAAATTTGCCGAACAACAGAAAGTTGAACTGGTGCCCAACGCCACAGTGAGCGCGGTGGATTCTGAATCGCGCAGACTGACAAGCAGCGCAGGCGAGTTCAGCTACGACAACTTGGTATTGGCTCTGGGTGCCGACACCATCAAACTGCCGATTGAAGGCGATGGCGCGGGCGACGTCATCAGCGTGAATGACTTGAATGATTATGCAGAATTTCGAAAACTGCTGGATGGCAAGAAAGAAGTGGCCGTGTTGGGTGCAGGCTTGATCGGTTGCGAATTTGCCAACGATTTGCTGAAGGCAGACATTCACACCACCGTGTTTGATTTGGCTGACCGACCCCTGGCCCGCCTACTGCCTGAACAAGCCAGTACCTTCATGCAAAACAAATTGGCCGAGAAAGGCGTGAGCTGGAAACTGGGGCGTACCGTTAACAGCATCGTGAAGAGCGGGGCTGGCTACACACTGACGGATTCCAATGGCGAAACAACCCAAGCTGATTTGGTGTTGTCTGCAGTCGGTTTGAAGCCACGCACTGCACTGGCCGAAAATGCGGGCGTTACAGTGGCGCGCGGCATCGTGGTGAACAACCTTGGACAGACCAGCAACAAAAACATTTATGCCTTGGGTGATTGCGCCGAATACCTGGGCAAGTTTGTGCTGCCGTATATCATGCCGGTGATGCAAGCTGCGCGCGCCATGGCGCAAACACTGGCTGGCAAACCCACTGAAATCAAATTCCCTGCAATGCCGGTGAGCATTAAAACGCCCGATTGCCCTGCGGTGGTGAACCCACCCCTGCCCGAGCATGAGGGTGAATGGGAAATAACAGCCGATGACAACGGTGTGAAAGCCTTGTTTAAAGGCGCAGATGGCGCGCTGCTGGGCATGGCATTGTTGGGTGAGGCCAGCAAAGAACGCCAAGCTTTAACCCCCCAACTGCCTGCGATGATTTAAAATTGCGGCAACGTTAAACCTATTGAATTGGAAACCGAATGGCCCAGTACGTCTACAGCATGAACCGCGTGGGGAAAATTGTTCCCCCCAAGCGCCAGATTTTGAAGAACATTTCGCTGAGCTTTTTTCCCGGCGCGAAAATTGGTGTGCTGGGCTTGAACGGCTCTGGCAAATCTACCCTGCTGAAAATTATGGCTGGTGTGGACAAAGACATTGAAGGCGAAGCAGTGCCCATGCCCAATTTGAATATTGGGTATTTGAGCCAGGAACCCGAACTGAACCCCGAGCACACGGTGCGCCAGGCCGTTGAAGAAGGTTTGGGTGAACTGGGCATGGCCCAGCAAAAGCTGGAGGAAATTTACGCCGCCTACGCCGACCCTGAAGCAGACTTCGACAAACTGGCTGAAGAACAAGCCAAGTGGGAAGCTGTGATTGCCGCTGCGGGCAACGATGCTGAACACCTGATGGAAATTGCAGCCGATTCACTTCGCCTGCCCCCTTGGGAAGCCAGCGTGGCCACGCTTTCCGGTGGTGAGAAACGCCGTGTGGCATTGTGCCGCCTGTTGATGAGCAAACCGGACATGTTGCTGCTGGACGAACCCACCAACCACCTGGATGCTGAATCGGTGCACTGGCTTGAGCAGTTCCTGCACAAGTTCCCAGGTACTGTGGTGGCTGTTACCCACGACCGCTACTTTTTGGACAATGCCGCCGAATGGATTCTGGAACTGGACCGAGGATCTGGCATTCCGTGGAAAGGCAACTACAGTTCCTGGCTGGACCAAAAGCAGGACCGCCTTAAGCAAGAAGAAAGCAGCGAAAGCGCACGCCAGAAAGCCTTGAAAAAAGAACTGGAATGGGTTCGCCAAAACCCGAAAGGACGCCAGGCGAAATCCAAAGCGCGTATTGCACGCTTTGAAGAATTGTCTAGCCATGAGTACCAGAAGCGCAACGAGACACAGGAAATTTTTATTCCCGTGGCCGAGCGCTTGGGCAATGAGGTGATCGAGTTTGAAAATGTGAGCAAAGCCTTTGGTGACCGCTTGTTGATTGACAACCTCAGCTTCAAGATTCCACCTGGTGCAATTGTGGGTGTAATCGGCCCCAACGGTGCGGGTAAATCAACCCTGTTCAAAATGATTGCGGGCAAGGAAGAGCCCACCAGTGGTTCAATCAAAGTTGGCTCAACTGTGCGCATGGCTGTTGTGGATCAGGCCCGCGATTCACTGCCCAACGACAAAACCGTGTTTGATGGCGTGGCAGACGGTGCAGACATTTTGACCGTGGGCAAGTTCGAGATGCCATCGCGTGCCTACCTGGGCCGCTTTAACTTTAAAGGTGGCGACCAGCAAAAGTTGATCGGCAATTTGTCGGGTGGTGAACGTGGCCGCTTGCACTTGGCCAAAACACTGATTTCCGGCGGCAACGTGTTGCTGCTGGATGAACCCTCGAACGACCTGGACGTGGAAACACTGCGTTCGCTGGAAGACGCGCTGCTGGAATTTGCGGGCACTGTGCTGGTTACATCACACGACCGCTGGTTTTTGGACCGCATTGCCACGCACATTCTTTCCTGTGAAGGCGATTCGCAGTGGGTGTTCTTTGATGGCAACTTTCAGGAATACGAAGCCGACAAGGTGAAGCGTTTGGGTGAGGAAGGTGCGCGGCCAAAACGTGTTCGTTACAAGCCACTGAAGTAAAGTAGTTGCTCACTGAACCACAACACTGAAACGAACCACACCGCTGGTGCCGGGCGGCACCAGTCCAATCACTTTCCAGGTAACACGACCCGAATCACCCACTTCGGGTTGCTCCGACACCTCACATGTTAAATCCACTTGGGTGTCTACACACTCGGCACTTGAAAATACAGTGTACGCGGGGGTGCTGTCGTGAATTTCAAGTGCATCAAGATTTCCTGCCCCCTGGTTCTCGTAACGAACGGTGTAAACCAGTGTTTCTCCCGGCAACGCTGTGGGCTGTTCAACTTCTTTAAGCAGAGTTAAACCGGGCGAATCCGACGCCCCCACAGTGGTGACATTGTTCACCAAATGGGCTGTATCCACAGTGGTGTTTGAATAGGTGAATGTGGCCTGCAAGGTGTCAACATGCCGTGCGTCCGCTGGCGCAGTCAAAGGCACAAAAATTTTCATGATTAAGCACAACTTTTCATCTGCCTGTACGTTGACGGGCTCGGTAATTATTGCTTCAGAAGCATCCAGTTGGGCATCGCAGTTGCCATCGCGGTAAAGCACAGATTGCCAGCTTTCTTGAGACACGCTGTCGCTTCGAATCTCAAAAGCAATGTCGCCTTCACTGCCGGCGGTAAACACATGTGGATAAAAAATCGGGGAACCAGCCACACTGGTGCGTTGATTGTCGGAATACAGGGCGCTGGTCTTCACGTCACCAAAATCAACGCTTTCATACCGCTTGCCATTTTCACGGTTAAATGAAATATGATCTTGCGCCAGGTCATAGGTGCCACCCGTATTGCCGACATTGGCACCAATGGATCGATAGTTTTCGCGATTGGTTTGAACAACAGCCAACACAGAGCCACCTGCACCCGCTGGAATCCAGAACCTGTAGGCACCCCCACCCTGCGTGATCACTTCATCCAGAGGCCCGGTTGCGGCGGCGGGGAAATCAGTCAGCTTCACAACAATTCCATCAAGACCTGCCTCGTCGTCCAGAAACACGCCATCATGGGCATTGGCAACACCAGCGCCATTGTCTTCGAACACAAATCCACTGAGGGTGCTGCCGTGGTACAGGCCAAAATTCGGGCCAGCTTCTGTTGCGCCGTTGGCTTGTAGCAGAAAAGGCTGAACACCGTCTTCAGACTCCATGTGCAACCAGCCCGTTGGCGCGCTGGATGCTACATCACTGGGATCACTGTTTGTATCCAGCACAAGGCTGTAGTTTCCTGCAGACGCAGTGGTGAAGGTGTACTGCCCTGTGGCTGGCTCCACTGTGGCAACGGCCAAAGCCGGACCGGCGGGCGTGTCGCTCGACACAAGTTTTACATACAGGGCTTCATTGCACAGGCCATCGCCTGTGTTGTTGATGTAGTCGTGATTCAGGTCGTGATAAACCAGACCACTGAAACTACAAACCTGCCTGACTGCGTGTACTGTCGTGTCCACTTCGCCGATAGACGTTCCCATGCTTTCCATCATGGGGTCGACAATACCGGTCAGCACGGATGACAATATTGGGGGCAAGGTGTTGCTACTAGCATCCTGAACAGCTACCAAAACCTGGTCATTGAGCAAACCCAGGTCTTCAGGCGACAGTTGCAAAACGAGGTTGGACATCAAGGAATCAAGCAGCTGCGACCCCGCGTCCGCAGAAGTGCTTGAGCGCTGTGTTTCAGGATACGGCCCGTTAAACACCAGCGTGTCTGCGAAGGACTGTTCACCTTGTGCGCTGCTTTTGGCCTGAATGGACACCGTGGTGGCAGTGCCGGAAAGCTCGGTCACCGTGACGCTGCCTATGGTCGAGAAATCAAGCAATGCCGGATCCAGCGACACACTGGTGTCAAAAAAAGCGCCTTCCGGGAACTGCCCAAGATACATGTCGGTCACCCCCGGAACAGCACTGATGGTGACGGCCTGGTTGAGCGCGTCAATGCTTTGAATAACGCCTTCAGCACGGGACACTTCGACATAAAGATTAAGCTGCCCGATACTTGCATCAACATCTGCGATTCCAGGCAATGCCAGCAACGATGACATGTCAAGACCGGTGTCCACCAGATCAAGCGACAGGGAATATCGCATTGAGGAACTGTGAAAGGTACTGCCTTCGGGTCCACACACTATTTTGGCGGGCTCAACCACCTGCGAAGCAATGGTTACAGAGTTCACTACCCCGGCCATACCCAGTTCCGAACCTGAAATGGTCACTGGCTCCGATGTGGTCACGGGATTATTTCCGCTAAACACTTCGGCACTTCCGGACACCAATTCAAGCGCGTTCAGGTTGACGCCATCGTAGCCGCCTTCGGATTCTTGCAAGGCAATCAAATCCCCCGCCTGGAAGGTGCCGGCCACACCAGCAACTTCTGCACTCAAGTTACTCAGCGCAGCTGCCGCCTCGCTGTCGCCTGCAGCATTTGCGGCATCTGCTGCTGCCGCGTAGAACTGCGACAAGGTAATTTCCGAATTCAAAGCGGCAGCTGTGCTGTCTGCTCCGCTCAGGGTTTCAATGTTTTGCAGCAGTGTTTCCAGGTCTACATCACCCTGTGCAAGCGAACTTGATTCATTGCTGCTGAAACTGATGTCGCTGCCTGTCAGGCCGCTCAACACCCCACCGAACAGCGCACTTTGACCGCTGTCCACTGAAGCCAGATTGCTTCCCATGCTGACACAGGCATCGCCCCGGCAATTCGCTTGCACCCCGGTAGACGCTGTAATCATCAGAATAAAAAGTCCGTAAAAAATAATGTGATGCATATTGATTTTCACCTTAAAACTGGGCGAACAACTGTTCGTCAAATTTCACCCGCAGACGCAGATAAAAACCTTGAGAGAAAGTATCCTGGCCGCTCAAATCCCGGTCTTTGAAACCGAACACGTTGTAGCCAGCGGACACCCACTGGTTTTCCTGCAAGAGATAACCCACTTCAGCACCCAATGCTGTGCGGCGCCCCGACGAATCGTTGGAAAGCAAAAGACTTCCCTGCAAACCAAGGTCCCAGCGCGGGTTCACGTCATAAGTCATGCGACCCGACACCAGTTGCCCGCGGGTACGGTGTCCAATTCCCGAGTAACGTTCTTTTCCGAACTTGCCGGCATAACGAAATGTGGCAACAAGTGGGCGGGATACTTTCACATTGGCATGTGTGGAAAATACATGCACCAGACGGCGATAATCACCGGGCCGCGTGACAGCGCCTGCCGTCAGGGTTTTGTCGGTTTTAAACTCGTAACGGCCCAGCGCATTCCACCGATTTGTTTTGATATTCCGAAATGCCAGACCGATCTGGAATCGGTCCTGCAAGCGGCGTTGCTGGCCCGAATGATTCAGGAGAAAAATATTGCGTGTCAGGATCGTCCATTGTTCGGAAATCCTGCGTGCCAAACCCTGGCTGCTCAACACCGAACGGCCATTCGTCGCATTTCTCAACTCAAGACGAGCAGTCGCTTTGGTGTTGATGTTCGGGCTATATGACACAGCGCCGGTGGTTGCAATCGATTCAATACAGGTTTTGCAAGTGATGGCCTTCACACGCTCAAAGCTGGTGTTGAAACTCAAGGTTTCCGACACGGGAATTCTGTTGCGAAGTCCAATTGCAGCCTCTACTTCTCGTTCTGAAAACACTTGGCGAGCCCTGTATTCCGAGAAAGCCTGACCATTTTTCATGTATTCGGAGTCAATACCCAACACAGAGGTATTTCGGCGATCCTCGTTGTCAGGCTGAAAAGATCCGCCAAGTGACGAAGAAAGCTCATGCCGCCCATATACGCGACCCTTGCCAGCCAAACGATATTCGCCGCCCAGGGCCACAAGTCTGTTTTTGCTGTTCCCAACGTCTTGCTCTACTTCGCCATACAAGGACACCTTGGGGAAAATGGGTGCTGGCCCATCAACACGCGCAGTAATACTGTTCGCAGTGTAATGGGTGCCTGTGCGCGATTGGGCGCCCTGTGCGGGCGAATCAAAAGACTCGCTTCGCACGCCAAGCTGAACTTTCACATTGTTTGCAAAATTTCTCTCCGCAGCGAAAAACACGCCACGCTTGGTTCTCCCGGTAAGCGCATCCTTTGACGACAGCAAATCAACAATCAGGCGATTTTTGTCGTCAAGTGAATAATTGAATTTGCCACGTGCTTCCGTTCTTCCACGGCTTAACGTGGACGAGGCATTTGAAAAGGCAGGGTCTGAACGCGACACCTGGAACCGCCCCTGCAAACGCCCTTCCTTGATTTTCCCCTCAACACGCGCAGCGTTGCCGGAACCCACATCAAGTCGGTTGCTGCTGGCCAGTTCACCCACGATGCTGTTGCTGCCGTTCTCATAACGGGCAAAAATACCGCGCAGCTGGTTGGGGTCTTGCGGATTCTGATCATCAACAATGGCCGCACCGATTTGCACATCTTCACGCACATCCACACGCACTTCGGCGCCAGCAACCCAGAACTCTTCACCATCTTGCTGAACTTCATAGGCGACGCGAACAAACTGCTCATTGAGGTTTTCGTCAAGGCTGGCCACCGGCGCACGAAACAGGATTCGACCACTGAAAGGCTCCAGGGTGTAATCCACAAAACGCTGCATGGGCACACTGCGTATCACCACGGCGGGCTGATCGCTGTCGCGAGTCACGATCTCGATTTTCTCGCTGTTGGCCACAAGATTGTCGAACTTCAGCGCATAAGGACCCGAGGTACCATTGGCAGGAATTTCCTCCACCACCTGGCGGGTGGTTTCGCGACTTGCGAATGAATCGATTTGAATATTGTCGGCATCATAATGATGACGAACACCGTTTAAACTACGGTTGTAGGCAGACAACTTTCTGACCACCTGACGATCAGCGCTTTGGGTATTGAAATCGCCCAACAGAAACCAGGATTTGTTTTTGTCCAAACGCAGGTACAAGCGACCGTTGGACTGTGCATCGGAACCTTTCACTGAATCGTCGCCATACACCGCGTAATACTGGTCAGGATCAATATCCCGGAAAAGCTTGTCCTGAGTGGGTTTGTCTGAATCGTAAGCCATGGTCAGCAGGTAATCACCCCTGATTTTTCCTTTCAGAAAAAGCGCAGCGCGTGCACCTGCATCCACCTGATTGCCTTGTGTCGAGAAGTGCTGAATTTCCTGTTCAAAGCCATCATTGCCATTGCCCGTGCTCAGAATGCCTTCGCGCAGATCCCGCAGATTGATCACCCCCTCAAGAAGACCCACCGCAATCATTTCACGCAACTGCGCAAGAAAGCTCACTTCTGACTCGGCCTTGACCAAACCCGATGTGACCTGAACTGTGGCCCGTCCTGTTTGCTCGGGGCTTTGAAGCTTGAAAATGGCATGGCCACCTTCCACAAAAACCTGGTGACCGGTTGCCACCGGATCGAGATCCGGATGCAGCCAGTGGCCTGAATCGCTTGACAAATTCAAGGGTGTACGGGCGACCACGGGAATACCAGCGGCATCAAAAAGTGACACCTTGACCAGCGCTGTTTGGCCTTGCCCTGCCATGGCGGGCTGGGCTGAATCAATGTGTATGGCAGCCAAGGCACCCGGTGCCAACAATTGAATGGACTTTCTCGCCCTGACCCGACCATTGTCATCCACGTCCAGCAACTCGACCTGGTTTTCGCCTTGCTGTAACTCAATCCCGATGTACTCACGTGCCTCCATGTTTCGCCCGGCAACCTCCACCCGTGTGCCCAATTTTTTGGGTGACACATCAAGCCCATTGACCTTCAACACAAGGTTTGCGCCAATGGGGCCTTTGATGCGAAAACTGCTTTGGGTCGTGGCCACATTCTGGGTTTTTTCCATGCCAATGAAATCAAGGCTGTTGTTCAAGGTTTCAACAGATTCAGCCAGCGATTTCGCGGTGCGCGCGGGTGCGCCTTCAATTTTCTGCTGCCCCGGCTCAAGCCCCGCAGACCGTGGCTGAACCTTGATCTTTTGAGCCCGTCTGTCGATTTCCTGATCAAGGCTCTCGGGGCAACCTTTCAATGCAAAATCCGCGCGATGCAATTCACCGTTTTTCATGTCAATAAAACGGCTGTTGCCATCGCCGGCATGCCGGTTTGAAATTGCAAGCGTTCGGGTGTCGGCGGGCAATGTGGTGGCATCAACTTTTGCAACATGGGTTTGAGGCGTTACCCCGTGAAAACTGAACAACCCATTGTGATCAGTTGTCGCCCAGTTGCCGTTTTCCAGCCATACACGCACGCCGGGAACGCCCCTTTCGCCGTCTTGCTGCAAGCCGTCTTCATTGCAGTCTGCGTAAACCTTTCCAAGCACAAAACCGTGGGTATCAAATACACCCCCTTCAACACGCACAGAAGCCGTTGCTACATTGCTGGTGTGTGCCAAAGGCGAGGCGCTTTGTGCCTGTGCACGGTTTGTCGCATTGGTGCCGATTCGAGCCCCTATTCCTACAGCAGTTACATAAACGATGGTGGCAGATTCATCGTTTTCGAGTGTGCCCAAAGGGAACGCAAGAACGGAACTTGTTGAACCGTCCGGGTCCGTGATCTGTTGACCATCACGCATTGCAGAACCCGCACGATATTGAAAACCCGGGGGCAATTGATCCCGCAACACCACACCGAATAGTTTTTCGCCACTGATGTTGCGCACCTCAACGGCATAAGAAACGATGTCCCCAATTTCAACAATCTTGCGGGCAACCGATTTCCTGACCTGAATGCCTGTGGCATTCACATTGTCGACAGGCACATCAATCTTGACTGCACCTGTGAATGTATTCACCGCAAAATTGCCACCATAGGAACCTGACAGGTCGATGCTTCGCCCTGCCGGTAAAACATCAGGTGCCAAACGCGATGAAAACTCATAGCCGGTGGGTGGTACAACCAGCAAACGATAGGTGCTGGCTGGAACCAGGGGAAACCGGTAGCTACCGTCTGCACCCGTGATCACCCGGCTCGGTGCTGGTGTGGTGCCATCGTCCTGAAACACCACAGCAGGCCCACCGGGATTGCCACCGTTGCCACGGCCATCAACATCAATCAACTCCACCTGCACATTGGCAATCGGCAAATTGTTGCGGCTGTCAAATACAACACCTTCAGGATCGATCAATACGCTGGTGAACGCCTCGCCCACACCGCAATCACCGATTGCGGCGATCAGGCGATCATTTTTTCCAGTCTCCACCACTCCGTTGCCGGGCACCATATTGCTGATCCGCATGTTGCTGGTTTCAATGGCTTGTGGAATCCGGAAAATCCCAGTGTTGATACCCTGTTCCACGCCCAGAAACTGCTCCTCATCGCCAGACAATTCTGAACGAATGGTGATCACCACCTCGTCAACAAGCGAGGCGTTTGAATTGCATGCACTTGCATCAGCCTGCAAATACAAGGGGGTGCCCAAACGAGTCGCCGTGGCAGGCGCAGAAAACGAAGGGTCTGAATAGTAAGTAATTTCGGGTGGGCTGGGCTCAAGCAGCAAAACCACCTGGTTGGAAGACGACATTGAATTGTCCACTGCCACGGCATTGTTGTAGTAGGCCTGGGATCGGTAAGGCAACTCACCCGATGAATTGTCATTGGCTTGAACGGTCAGATTGAACTGAGCATCGGCTGTGGGCATCAGGCTTTCAAGCACATACGCAACCGCAGTGACTCGGCTTAAATCGGACGGTGGCGTGGCAGAAAAATCATAGTTATTTCCTGTCTTGTACAACACCCGGCCCACCTTGGCACCCGCATCCACAAACTGCGTATTCGGTGCGATTTCCTGAACAATCAGAAGACCCGATTCAACGCGACCGTCCACTTCATAATCAATCCCATCGGCAATTGCATTGCCTGTGTTCTGTGTGTTTAATACCAGCTCCACGTGTTCGCCTGGCGCCGGTGTCAAGGTGGACGCTTCAAGGCTCAAAACCAGTACGGCACCTGCCGTTACTTCTACGGTGTCTGTGTTGCGTGCAAATTCGATGTCGCCCCGATAGGCCACCACATCAATTTTTGATAGCCCACTGGCATCAACAGGCACCACGCCCGAAATCAACAGCTCAACAGCCTGCCCAGGCAATAGCTCGATGGACGTTACGGTGGGTTCACCAGAATCAGGTTCGCCGTTTTCGTTGAGATCGTGCACCAGCAACAATGGATCAATATCAAATTGATCGTTTGCATGGTTCTCCAAACGCAAGTTGTACGCAGTGATTGAATTGCCAGTATTGACAAGGCGATGCTTTAACGTGACCGAATTTCCTGCTGTTCGGCGTTGCCGTTGATCGCTCAGCAGAAGGCCGGCTTCGTATTGCTGCATGAAGACACGCACAGCGTTGGATGCCAGATTTGAAGGCAAACCCGTTGCGTTGTCGACGTAATACAAACTGGCCTGGTTCAGCACGGTGCCACCAGCCGTCAAAGGCTGGATAGTCGATGCTGCAAATACTGCAGAGGCAGCGGAAAACATTGAAAACCAAGCGAGCAGGATCATCAGATACTGATTCATATCGTATCCCCTCGTTTTAGCGTTTTGAGAAAAAAACCGGCCCGCTACCCTCCCGGGCGGGGCCGGAAACGGGGACTCAAGGCATGATCTTCACGCCGAAGGTCAAGACAAGGGTCTGGTCCGGAGCCAGACTGTTGGCAGTGACCTGAATGGTCCCGGAGTCATCGGCAGCGGGGGCCGTTACCGTGCCAGCACTTGCAGCAGCCGGGGACACCGCGTGATAGATGGTGTGCACAGGTGTTGCATCGCTGACCACCAGATCAAGCACTTCAGAAACACCCACGTTCCTGGCTGTAATCTCGTAGCGAATACACGCATCGGGTACAGCACCATTGGTCAGGTCGGCTGTGGTGAATGCGGTGTCCGGCAAACCATTGCAGTCCGCATCCAGTGCCTGCTTCTTGACCAATTTCACACTTCCGGCAATCACGGTGGTTGCATCGTCCACGCTGGCTGCTGTGGGCGCGGCCTGAGTATCGATGGTGCCGCTGGTTGTTGCGCTCAAACTGCTGGTATTCATCGCACCAGCTGTGGCGTTTGCGCCCGCTTGAACCTTCACGAACAGCGTCGCACTTTCGCCCGGATCGAGACCCGGATTTGTACTTGCACCATTGCTTCCCCCGGTCAACTGCGACGCATCGGTGACCACTGGGTCGGATGGATCCAGCACACCGTTGTTGTTGATGTCCCAATGAACAATCGAAGAGAAGCCGTCTTTGTCGTCGACCAATGCAAAGTCGATGCTGCTGGTGGTGCCGTTGCCCTCAGTAACATTGCCCAGGTTGGACAAGGTGTGCGTGTAGGTCACCGTTCCGCCTGGCGAAACCTGCCCGGAATTGTTGCTTTCCAACACCACGTTGCGAACGGTATTCACGGTCACAGCATTGTGCACAATGTCGCCTGCGCCAGAGTTGGGAGAAACCGCACGGAAATAGATGTCTTCCGTACCCGGCACATAATCTGCCGGCACTGACACTTCAGCAGTCACCGTGACGGTGCTACCCCCATTGACAACACCCGTGTTCGTGATCACGGCACCGCTGGCATCACGAAACACAACGCTCCATCCATCTGGCAATCCAATCGTGGAGAAGGTCGAATCGGTACTGGCAAGCAGGTTGAAGTTGTCTGCAACACTGCTTGAATTGGCCACCGCCAGGGTGAATGTGGTGGTACTTCCGGGGTTGACAGGATTGGTGTCAACAGACACCGCTTCTGCACCGGGTCCGAAACCTGGAGCACCTGCACCAGACACATCGTTGGTCAAATCAACACTGTTGCTGGTAATGGTGCTTAAGGTGTCGGTGGCCACTGCAAACACTGCCACATCCACACTCGAAGTCGCCTTTGCCTCAACCGTGTAGGGGCCACCAGCGGATGCATCGCTTGGCAAAATCGCCTTGACCACGTACGACACACTTTCATTTTGACCCAACGGCCCCGTATCGGGCACACCGTCACCATCGCTGTCCAGCAAAGGAGAAACGCCGTCGGCCTGGTACAGCACGAAGGCAGTGCCCGCCGGGAACGATGAATTGATCATGGTCAAATCAAAAGTGTCCTCGCCGTTGCCATCATTGCTCACCACGTTGGTGAAAGTCACTGTACTGCCCTGGGCTGCAGCCGCCACGGAGTCACCAGTCGAGCTTACTGCCACGGTTTGATCAACACGGAACTGCACCGAGTTCGTGAAGTTCTGCGCAACATCTGCACTGCCGTCGTTGTAACTGTAGTAAGCCGTATTCAAGGTGGCTGGGTTTGAGCCTGCGTCAAGACCGTTATCCACATTCACTTGAAAGGAAATTGAGGCAGAGGAACCAGCAGGCACCACGGCAATCACTGCCCTTACCGTGTCTGTTGTGGTGACATTGAAATCGTAAACAATGCCGCCCTGGTCATCGGTCGCATCCAGGTCAGTCAACACGGTGGCACCTGTGCTGGTCCAGCGTCCGCTGCCCGGCACATACGTCATGCCATCCGGAATGTCATCCGTGATCACCAAATTGCTCGCAGCACTGTTTCCAGTGTTGTTGTAAGTCAGCGTGTAAGTGTACGGACCACTGCCAGCCGACCCACTGGCCACATCAATAGACTTGGTCACATTCACCACAGCATTGCTGGACACGGTTGTTGTATCGGTATTCGAAGCCGTCTTTGTGGAATCAAACCCGCTGGTCGCCGTGACTGTGATGTCATTGGCTGAACCTGAACTGGCTGTGGTGGGAACCTGCCCCACGATGACGAAGTTGTATGCCTGACCGGGTGCAAGATCGCCTGTGTTCGAAATCTCGGATGAATTGTCGGGTACACCATCGCCATCCAGATCGGCATAAATCTTCACCTGATCAAACGTGAAAGCGCCCGAGTTGACCGTGGCCAAACTGAACTGATCAACCCCGTTACCGGTGTTGGTCAAGGTGTGCGGGAAGCTTACCTGCCCACCAGCGGTGACGTTTTTGTTGCCATCGGCGGTCAAGGTCAAACTGGCGACATGCTGCACAATCGTGACCACTGTGTTACTGGTCACGGTACGCGTGGTTTGTGATCCATCGGTGTATGTTGCTGATGCCTGGTTACCAATCGACGTTCCGGCCACAGGGGCTGCGTGCGCATCTTTCAGCCACACCAGCATGAAAGCGATAAAGGCAGCGACCCACAAACTCCATACAACGGTGGCCGTGAATTTCTGCATGGATCCAGAGGAATTGTTGTTGCTCATTGTTGCCCTCCTGCAATCGAATCATCGCCAGGTGTTACACGCATGCGTGCATACATCGTGGCGCTTTTCTGTGGGGGAATATCGCCAACAGCCCACCGCAGAAAACGGTAATCGGCGGGATCAGCATCGACGGTCTCGATTCGGCCATCCGGGGTCCTGGAAACTTTCTTCAGTGGTAAATCACCGAATACCCGACCATCCAGACTGGCTTGAAGATTCTGCAAATCGGTTTTGTCTTTCACGAACACAAGTTCCCGTGCGGGAACAGGCAAGATCGCCATGACATTGCGAGCCAGGGTGTCGCCCTGATTCCGGCAAATCACTTTGTACTGAAGAATGTCGCCAGGATTGGCTTGTTGGGCTGGTTTGAAAACTTCCAGACCTTTGTCGTCCATTTGAACCAAATGAACCTGAAGATCAATTTTGACGTCTTCATTACTGTGGACCACACTGCTGAAAACGGCCAACAGCGCGAACAAACTTGCTGTGGTGATGGGTCTCATCGTATTTTTCCTTCAATGTTTGCAAACACCCCTGAAATGACAGAGGACGAGCAGGTGCTTAATCAACACTTAAGGAAATGATTACCGATATTACCGATTTAGTCAAGGAGATAGGGATTAAATTGGTAATTTATTACCAATTCAGAAAAGCAAAAACGACCACGAATTATCTGGAAAGCGCCAGTTTTTCCGCCACGCCATCCACAACCAGCTGCCGGATTGACTTGAAAGGCGCTGGTTTTTCAAAAACATGAACGCCTTCGGGCAAACTGCCCAGGTTTTGTATCGCCTCTGAATCGTAGGAGGTGATCACGATGACCAACATGGAGCCCAATTCACCAAGCTCGCTCAGGCGACGCAGCATCTTGAAGCCATCCATACCCGGCATGCTCAAATCGGTGATCAACACATCGGGTTTGGTCTTGCCAATGCGCAGCAATGCCTCAAAACCATCTTTGGCCAGCTCAACCTGAATGGAATTGGCCCATTGCCGGACATTGAATTCGTAGAGCCGGCGAAGCGCTTCCTCATCTTCAACGATCAACACCCGCATGCCTTGCTCCAGGTTAGGCAACCCGGAACCAGCATTTGATGCAGATTGAGGATTTCTCGCCTTGATTAAGGCATTCACCGATTCACGGATGATACGCCGATGCCCACCAGCAGTTTTCCAGGCACGCAGGCTGCCTTTCTCGACCCACAATTGAATCGTTTTTGGCGAAACCCCCAATATTTGAGAGGCCTCTTTGATTGAGCAGTAATCTGTTGCGTCATTCATTGTTTTAACCATTGTTAATGTTGCAATTCAAGTAAGCGGTCTTACCAATTATACCAATATTACCAATTGTGATATTATTAGTCATGCAGATTCAACCAAGTTTGGTACTTGTCAACACAAAGGCTTCACGCTCGAATTGATCAAGGAGACCCGCCATGATGCCAGCACCCACCCCCCTGAATGAAATCGCCCGGCTTAAGGATTTGTGCAGCTACAAGTTACTGGACTCCCCTGCAGAAAGCGAATTTGACGCCATTGCTGAATTGGCGGCTGAAATTTGTGGCACGCCAACTGCGTTGATCTCATTGATTGACGAGCAACGCCAGTGGTTCAAAAGCACCATCGGATTCGACGAAACAGAAACAGCCCGGGACATCTCCTTTTGTGGTCACGCAATTGCCCAAACAGGATTGATGGAAATCCAGGACACTTTGCAGGACGAACGCTTTCGCGACAACCCCTTGGTGAGCGGCGCACCACACATCCGTTTCTATGCGGGCGCACCGATTGTGTCACCGCGCGGTTACGCGCTGGGCACCTTGTGCGTCATCGACCTGAAACCGGGGAAGCTGAAAGATTCGCAAAAAAAAGCCCTGTTGCAACTGGCCAAACAAGTTGTTTCGCAAATGGAGCTAAAGCGAACTGCAAGGTTATTGAAGTCGGAAAATGCATTCCAGCAATCGATTTTAAACTCAACAGATGCTGCAGTTATTGCGACCGATCCCGACGGCTTGATCACGCATTTCAACAAAGCAGCGGAACTGATGCTGGAATGCACGGCCGAGCAAGCCATCAACAAGCTTCATTCACTTGATTTCCATGAACCCAACGAAATCCTGATTCGCAAAAGCCAGCTTCTTCAGGAATCTCAAAAAACCCTTGTCAATGACCATTACACCCTGATCGGTAAAGCACGCGATGGGCGGGTAGAACGCCGCTATTGGACACTGATCTCCAGAACAGGAAAACACATCGATGTTGAATTGACAGTCAACCCGCTCCATATCGAGGACGGAGAGTTCAGCGGTTACTTGCACATCGCGCAAAACCTGACCGACATCCAGCGAACGCAAGAAGAACTTTATCTTGAGAAAAAAAGGCTGCATGGCGTTATTGAAGGCACCAGCGCCGGAACCTGGGAATGGAACATTCCCGAAAACAAAATCATTGTGAATGATCGATGGGCACAAATCATGGGCTTCACGCTTGAAGAGCTTCAACCACTTGATCTTGAGGTGTGGCGATCACGCGTACACCCGGATGACCTGCTTGAATCGGAACGAATGTTGAAGCAGCATTTTCAGGGACTCATCGATGTATTCGAACAACCCTTTCGCCTTAAACACAAAGATGGGCACTGGGTTTGGGTTCAATCCCATGGCCGCGTAGTGAGCCGCGCCAAGGATGGATCACCATTGATGATGTATGGCATTCATATTGATATTTCCGAGAAAAAAGCAGCCGAAAATGCACTGAACAACCGAAAGAATGAACTCGAAAAACTGGTCAAGAAAAGGACCACCGACCTGGCTGCAAACATGGCTTTCGTCAACAGCATGATTGAGAGCAGCCCCGATTGCCTCAAAGTTCTCGACCTGGACGCCAAGCTACTTTTCATGACAGCACGTGGTTGTCAAATTATGGAAGTGGACAACTTCTGCGACATTGAAGGCGCTGACTGGCTGACATTCTGGAACGAGAAAGACCAGCCCAAAGTACAGGACGCACTGAATTGCGCAAAAGCTGGCCAACTGGGTCGGTTTCAAGCAATGACCCCCACCATGAAAGGCACGGAAAAATGGTGGGATGTGATTATCAGTCCCATTGCCAACAATCAGGGGAAACCGGGCAGATTGTTGTCAGTGTCTCGGGACATCACCCATCAAAAAAAGCTCGAAGAAAAACTGCGGGGCTGGAATGCCGACCTTGAACAGCGTATAGCGACAAGAACTTCTGAATTGGCTCAGGCACGCGAAGCAGCAGAATCAGCCAATCAGGCCAAGACCAGTTTTCTTGCCAACATGTCGCATGAAATTCGCACGCCATTAAATGCCATCATCGGCATGTCGGAGTTGCTGGAACAAACCGGTGCGGCAAAGGAACGCGCGCACTTGCTGAAGTTGACACGGCAGTCGGCCTATTCATTGCTCGACATCATCAACGATATTTTGGATCTGTCAAAAATTGAAGCGGGACAACTGGAGGTGAATCTTGAACCGATGTCACTGAAAAGTGCATTTGAATTCGCGGCAGATCTGTTCTCGCAATCTGCACAGGCCAAGGGTCTGTATTTGCACATGAAGTTTGATGAAAACATTCCGCATTCCATGGAATGCGATCCATTGCGTTTGCGACAAATTTTGTTCAACCTGCTGAGCAATGCCGTGAAATTTACTCACAAAGGTGGAATTGAATTCAATGCAGAAATGAAGCGGGACGAACAAGGCAGCGAACAAATCGTGATTGAAGTGATTGACACGGGGATTGGCATCAGTCCTGAAGTCCAGAATCAGATTTTTGATCCGTTTGTTCAGGCGGCGCATGACACCAGCAAGAAATTTGGTGGCACAGGTCTTGGGCTTTCGATATCCCAACGACTCGCCAAACTTCTAGGGGGAAAACTTGCCTTGCACAGCGTGCTTAACGTAGGTTCGTGCATGACCGTTACGCTGCCCTTAAGAAGAACCGAACCCGACAAACTCACGCAAAACGAAAGCGGGAGGAATTCACAGGAAATAATTGAAGTACCGCAGTACGTCAAAAACGCAAATATCCTGATCGCAGACGACAATGAAATCAACCGGGCATTGCTCAAGAACCAGCTTGGCCTGATAGGTTGCAATGTTGACGTGGCTGGTGATGGCCTGGAAGCTTTGTCGAAGTGGATAGAGAAGGATTATGACCTGTTCATCTGTGATTGCCAGATGCCCAAGATGAGTGGCTTTGACGTGGCTCAACACATCCGGGAAATTACAGCCCTTCGCCCTGATCGCCGTGTACAAGCACTTATTGGCTATACCGCCGATGCCTTAAGTGAAACACGTGAACGCTGTTTGGCCGCAGGCATGGACGATGTGTTGGTGAAACCTGTGCGCATGGAAACCCTTAAATCAGTATTGATTGAATGGCTTGAACCCGGCCGAAAAAAGTTACCCGTAGTGACCACCATGACATCGCCCATCGATTGGGACGCATTGGATGAAATCACCGGGAACGACAGGGATTTTGCAAAAGACCTGCTGTTGGCCTTCATCGCAGACAAAGGCAAACAACTTGAAAAGCTGGACAACATGATCAGGAATTCAGACATGCAAGGCGTGATCAGGGTGACCCACAAAATCAAGGGCACGGCACTTGGACTGTGTGCAAAAACCCTGGCCGATACCTGCGGTTTGATAGAAACCGCGGCACAGGAAACTGACGACAGCATTGTTCAAACTGGCAAAGAACTGCTGGAGGCCGAATTCGAGAAAATTCGGGATTTGCTTCAAAACTGCTGAGTCAATGGGCAATTGACAAAATGGATTATGTGAATGTCAAAACACCGTCTGCCCCATTGAGGTTAGGCCCCTTGTCATTGTTAGCCGATAGCTGATTATCGATCACATAGATAAGGTCATCGCCCGAACCAAAACTGCCATTTGCATATGATTTGAAAAACCGATCACGATCAGCGACACCGTTTGTCTTAGCGCCTTTTCCGCCTTCATCTTCGGCATAAATAACCAGTTCATTAGCCTTCGAAGGCCCCTTCAGTTTTTCACTACCGAGAGAAGGATCAACCCTTTTTGCCTTAAGACTTACCTGCTGGTCTGTATTGATGAAAAGCGCCTGTCCAGAACCACCATCGCCAGTGATTGAGACGTTTGAATCGGTAACTTTGTACAGTGCGATGTATTTGTCGTGACTACCACCGAAGCTGACAAGCTTGGCGCCTGTAACCTTTGGAAGCTCGTTTGCCTCCACACCGTCGGAGGCATTCCTGCCGTGACTTTCTACAATGACCAGGTAGTCTGATTTAACGTTGTTAAAACTGTCCGTGCCGCCATCGACTCTTGTCAGCTTTTTATAATCCCCAAAAGTGGCATCTACGCCGTTAGTAGACACGCTGCTGCCAGCACCAGATGTATTGGATGAAGAACCAACAGATGAGATACCAACTGTTGAATCGGCAGCCCACCTGCTGAACTCCGCTTCACGCAGACCGCCAGAATTGTTTGCATCAATTTCATCAAATAAAGCCATTGCACCTTGTGGTGTCACATCACCAAATTCAGCTTTGATGTATCGTCCAAATACTTCTTTGGTCACTCCATTTTCATTTTGGATGTGGCGTTTGGCATCGTTATAATTGATCTCATCTGTATAACTTTGGGACTGTTGGGTTCTATTTACTGAGGCCACCATACAGACATCCTTTTTTGCAGAAAATTTTTATTAATAGGTACCTGTTGTTTATAAAATTTGTGCAATTTTACAAAGCCACTGGGTTACATACGACCAACCGAAGCCAAGACAACGTACTATCGATAAATATGTCAGCGGGCTGAAAGCGCGACTTTTCCTCGGGTCTTAATTCTTAAGTAGCATCCCCAACAAGCTTTGTTCAACAAAAAAAGGTTAGCCCGCAAATGCGGTAATACCGCTGGTGCTTATTCGTCTTTCTTGTTTTTCATTTTTACATACAGGCTTTCAGCCCAAGCTGTGGTTGCATCCGTAGCCGGGGGGTTCGATATTCCATTTACACCCCCGCCCTTGCCCACCTTGCGCGCCAGCACCACGGCAATAAGCAACACCACAAAAGGCCCCAACCACAACACCGCATTTTCCATGCTGTAAGCGGGCTTGTAGATCACAAACTCGCCATAGCGATCTTGCATGTAGCTTTTAATTTCTTCGTTGGTTTTGCCAGCACGAATTTGCTCGGCAATTTTGTCTTTCAAATCGACTGCCAAGGAAGCATGAGAATCAGCCAGCGACTGGTTCTGACACACCAAGCAACGCAACTCGCTGGCCACTTCTTTGTACTGTTCTTTCTCTGCTGCATTCAGATCATTCACATTCATCGGGAAGCCTCTATTGCGGGCAGTGCCATGCTGCCGAAATAGTCAGCAGGTATTGGCCCTACCTGCTTGTGAATAATGGTGTTGTTGGCGCTCATTAAAAAAGTTTCGGGCACGCCATACACACCCAACTCAATGCCGTACTGCCCTTGCTGGTCAATCAGGATCAAATCGTAAGGGTTGCCATATTGCGCCAGCCAACGGCGGGTGTTGGCCAGGTCGTCTTTGTAAGCCAAACCCACCAACTTGATTTTTTTCTGTTTTGCCAGCGCAATGAAATACGGGTGCTCCACCAAACACGCTTGGCACCACGATGCGAACACATTCAGTACCCAAGGCTGGCCTTTCAGTGCATCAATACTTTGCAGTGTTCGAATGTCGGCAATTTGCACTGCACCCGCCTCAGGCCCGTTAAAGCTGAGCACGGGAAGCACTACCGCAGGCACGGGCTTACCAATCAATGCGGAGGGTAATTTCTTGGGGTCAAGCCACAAACCACGGAGCAAAAACACACCCAAAAACAACAAGACCAAAATTGGCAAATACAGGCGCAAGCGTTTCTTGATCATGACGCCACCGCATTCTTTCTGGGGCGATAACGGCGATCAAATACGGTGAGTAAACCACCCAGTGCCATGAGCGCACAGCCCCACCAAATCAGGTTGATCAAAGGCTTGTAATACAGGCGCACGCCCCACGCCCCGGCGTTTTCACTGCTTTGAACTGCATCGCCAAGGCCAATGTAAACATCAGAAAACCAATCGCTGTGAATGGCCGCTTCAGTCATGATTTGCTCTGAACTTTGATAGCGACGTTTCTCCGGTTCCAGCAAGTGGATCAAGGTGCCATCGCCACGGGTCAACTCGAACACGCCCAGAGCAGCCACATGGTTTTGCCTCTGTACGGAATCAACGCCAATGAAAGTGACACGCCATGGGCCAATTTCAGAGGTTTCTCCTGGCTTAAGCACAGAATCAGTTTCAGTCTCGAAGGTTTTTACCCAGCTGACACCCACCACAAACACCGCCACTCCCAAATGCGCAAGCACCATGCCCCAATAGGACAAGGACAAACGGCGTATGCGATACAGCAAACCGCTTTCGGGAATGTTGGCCCCTGCTCTGCGTGTGGCCACCGCTGCGTGGGCCAGCGTGGCCACCGCCATGAACACCGCACACACCACACCAACAGCCCACAACAGGCTGAAATAACCATTGAATAGCGCTGCGCCCAACAACACCAGCACAGCCACAGCAAAAGCCACCGCCCCCGGCTTGATATATTGCGCCAAACGCGTTTCGCGCCAGCGTGAATCAGGGCCCAATGCCATCAGTAAGACCGCAGGCAACAAAATAGGCGCAAACATGGCCTCGAAGTAAGGCTGCCCCACCGACATTTTTCGACCACCAATCACCTCGACGACCAAAGGGTAAAGGGTGCCCAACATCACAGCCACCAAAGCAGCACTCATCAGCACGTTGTTGGACAACAGCAGCGACTCGCGCCCAGTGGCCTTGAAGTTACCACCCTGCCCGACCTCACCTGTTTTAAGGGCATACAGAATGTAGGAAGAACCCACCACAAGAAACAACAAGGCAAGAATGAACACGCCACGTTCAGGGTCTGTTGCGAAAGCATGCACCGAGGTAAGCACACCCGAGCGAACCAGAAATGTACCCAACAGCGACAAAGCAAACGTGGTGAGCGCCAGCAGCAAAGTCCAACTGCGCAAGGCACCCCTTTTTTCAGACACGGCCAAAGAGTGGATCAATGCTGTACCCGCCAGCCATGGCATCAAGGATGCGTTTTCAACGGGGTCCCAAAACCACCAACCACCCCAGCCCAGTTCGCGATAAGCCCACCAGCTGCCCAAGGCAATACCCATGGTCAAAAAGGCCCAGGCCACATTGGTCCAGGGGCGGCTCCAGCGTGCCCAGGTCATGTCGAAGCGCCCCTCGAGCAAACCTGCCACTGCGAAAGCAAAAGTCACTGCGAAACCTACATAACCCATGTACAACAGGGGCGGATGAATGATCATGCCAATGTCTTGCAGCAGCGGGTTAAGGTCTCGTCCATCTACAGGTGTGGGGTACAGGTATTCAAAGGGGTTGCTGGCAATTAACAAATAAAGCAGAAAACCCACCAGCACCAATTGCAAGGTGGCCAGTACGCGCACTTTGAAACAGGCAGACACCTCGAATTTGGCCCATGCCACTGCTTGAGTCCAACCCGCAAACATGAGCACCCAAAGCAAAAATGAGCCTTCATGAGAACCCCAGCTTGCAGCCACCTTGTAAAAAACAGGCAAAGCCAAATTGGAATTCTCAGCCACATTGCGAACAGAGAAATCGCTGATAGCAAAGGAATACACCAGGCCAACAAAAGCAGTACTGACCAGCCCGGAGACCAGCAACACATTGCGTTGAATCGATTTCAACAAAGGAACTGCTGGATTATGGTTGTACACGCCGCGCACTGCGGCGAACCCCGCCACCGCACCAAACAGGGCCAAGACAGTGGCCAGTGCCAAACTGAACTGGGATATCAACGCGATCACTGCTCAACTCCGGGTGGCATGTAGTCTTCATCGTGTTTGGCCAACACCTCAGAGGCTTTGAATGTGGTGCCGTCCCATTGGCCATCTGCGACAACGCCTGTGCCTTCCTTGAATAAATCCGGAACAATGCCATTGAACTCAACCGGCACTTTGTTGTTCAGGTCGCTGACCACGAAACGAACTTTCAATGAGTCGGCCTCGCGTTGAACGCTGCCCACCTCGACCATGCCACCCAGGCGATAGGTTTTTTCACCTGTGGGCACTTCGCCACCCAGTATTTGAGTGGGGGTGTAGAAAAAAACCAGGTTCTCGTTAAACACTTTAACCAAGGCAATACCAAAACCCAAAGCCACCACAACAATAGCTGCCAGCCAAGCCGCGCGATGCGCGCGTGCATTACTCATTGCCTACCCCTTTACCGAGCCCAACCATTCGGTCATCTCTCTTTTTTTGACGAACCAGATCGGTTTTGCTGGGGCCTGCTCGGCCAGCCAACACACCATCCACAACCAGAATCAAGAGGCTTAAACCTACGCAAGCCCAAATTGTTTGCCATGCATCAAGAATCATTGTTTTGCCTTCTGCCCTTTACACCCAACGCCTTTGTACCAACAAACGCCGCGCTCGGTTCAACACCGAGCTGGCACAAATCAACCAGAACCCCAACACGCTGAGCCACATGCCCATGGCAATGTCAGGGTGAATTCGGCTGCCACTCATCGACACGCTGTAACCCTGATGAAGCGTATTCCAGAAAACCACCGAGAGGTAAATCAAGGGAATGTTCACAGCACCAATCAACAGCCCAACAGCCAATACACGATCAGCCTTGGCCGGGTTGGTGGTCAGTTGGCCCAAAGCAATGAGACCTAAGTAGATGAACAACAGCAAAAGCTCGGAAGTCATCCGTGCATCCCAAACCCAGTAGGTACCCCAAGTGGGTTTGCCCCACAGCGCACCAGTGACCAGGGCCAACACAGTCATCCAAGCACCGGTAGGCAACAAAGCCCGCATCATCACTGCAGATACATCGCTGCGATACACCCAATTCAAACCTGCATAGGCACAGGCCACCAAATACAGGAACATCGACATCCAGGCGGCTGGAACATGCACATAAATGGCCCGATACACCTCGCCTTGCTGCCCATCAACAGGAGCCAGAAACAAACCCGTGTACAAACCAAACCCCAGCAGCAGCACGCCCGTTGCGAGCAGCCACACCCAAAGCCAACTGGCCAGGGCGTGGAATTTGGGGGGTGAAGCCAACTGTGCAAACATCACTATTCCTGTATTAAACCAACAAGGCGCTTGGCCACAAAAGGCCCGAGCAAATAACCCAACATTCCCACACTCGCAAGCACAGCGAGCGGTGCAATTGCACTGCGACCCAAGCCATTGGCCTGACTGGCCTCAAGCCCAAAAATTAGAACCGGGACCAACAATGGCAAAGCCAACAAATAGACCAGAACTGCACCACCGCGGGTCAACATCACCAACAGGGCAATCAATCCCAACACAGGTGCCACAGCCCAAATACCCAGGCTCAAAGCCAAGGCCAAGTCGAAGGTTTGCGTGGCGTGCAAACCCAGTTGTAACGCCACCAGACCAGTAACAGGTACCAGCACGGTCACTTGGCACAGCACCAAAAATATAACCCTCACCAACCAATACAAAGCGATATTATCGGGATTAAGGCCTGATACAAAACCAAGCCAAGCTGTGCGGTGATCGTCTGCAAACCAGTCTTTGGCACCCAACATCAATGCGAGCAACAAGCTGACCCACACGGCCACCTGTGCAAATTCGGCGCTTGGCTTTCCAAGCCCGATTCCAAAAAAACTCAACACCATCCAGTGAAACAAAGCACCCCACAACAGGGCTTGTGGATTGCCCAAAGCCACCGCCCAATCTCGTTTGAGCAATGCACGCAAATTGACTTTTGCGGCCTGCTCGATTGCTTGAGTACAAGCATCACCCACGCCAGCATCCGTTGAGAAATCTCCGATCAAGGCCCCCTGGTCAATCCTGCCTTCTTTCACGGAGACGCCCGCCAAGTGCTGTGTTAATACCGATGCATCCACATGTGTGGCCATCAGTACAATGCCACCCCGCTGTAAATGCGCGGCCAACACCCTGGCCAATGTTGCAACGCCTTGGTGGTCCAGTGCATTCAAAGGCTCATCGAGCAACCACACCCTGAACTGCCCAGCCATCAAGGTACACAGACCCAAACGTGCACGTTGCCCTGAGGACAGGGTTCCAATTCGCTCGTATTGCCAATTGGCCAACCCTACCATGTCAAGCAACGGTTCAATTTGGGCACTGTCAACGCCCAAATGATCCAACACAATCTGCAGATGTGTATGGACCAACAATTCATCGCGCAGGCCAAACTCGGGCTTGAACAAAACACACTGGCCGGGCAACGCATTACTCATCAACCTCAGCAAGGTCGACTTTCCAACGCCGTTTCCACCACGAATCACATTGATCTCACCCGGCATTAATTCAAATCCGATTGGACCGGACAACACCACACCAGCTGCTTCCAGTGCCTGCGTTCTAACTTGCAGGCGAGTGGCGAAGAGTGAAATATGCATCATCGATTGGCCGTAAGTTCCGGCAAACTTAAATCCACACCTGAAGCGAGTTGATTGCGGGGAAGCGTTTGCCAACTTGACTCGATATCACCCATACCAGTTTGGGCCATGCCTTGAATCGACAAACGTGCTTGAATATGAACCGTGTCGGGCATGGCTGCAACGCCACCCTCCTGGATAAAGTCACCTGGCCCTATTCGCACAGCCTGTTCACCCACCGTCAATTGAGATGCGGGTACACGAACCACAGCCAAGGGCATGCCAGGGCCAGGCTGCGCCTTTAAGAAAACAAACAGTGCAGAGTTTTCTTTCAAGCTACTTAAGGCTGCCTCGGGAATAGTGACGTTCACGGAAGTGAGAATGTCCTCGGGCGTTGGGTTTGAATTTTTCAAACTGGCTTGCTGAACCTGGCTAAGCAATTGCCAGTACACCTGCGCTTTGTCATTGTCACCGGCTTGCTCCGCTGCACTTGCAGCCAAGGCAAGCGCCTTTTCGTGGCGGGGATCGCTTTGCAGCGCAGCTGCAATGTAAGTTTCGGGCTCACCTGCCAGTTGCCTTCCCTGTGCCATCGCGGTCATGTCAGCCAGATCCGCAAGAATGTCTGGATGCCCTGGCGTTAATTCCAGCGCTTTTTTCAAAGCATTCGCACTTTCAAGGTAATTGGACATGGAGGCATGTGTTCGTGCCAGCAGTACCCAACCACTCAAATCATCAGGCTGCTGCGCAAGCCTTACTTGCAAGCCCGCAAGCCGGTCCTCGAGACTGGCACCATCGCCAGGATGCCCGGCGGAAACAACCACTGATTGATCAACACTGGGCGCAAGCGCATTCACAGAGTTCGCTTCAGGCCATTTCAACGCACCGGGATGTATTGCACCAATGAGGTAGGTAAACAAAACTGCAAACCCCAAACTGGCCACGATCAACCATGACATGGTATTTGGTCGCGCCCAAGACGGACGAAGGGGAGAAACTGCGGCCGAAGCCATGTGCGGCTTGCTCTCGCTGGCCATGGTTAGCCAATTGTCGATCAATACCTGTTTACTGGAAGTGTCGAGCGTGGGGTCTGTTTCGATTTCCTGGCGCCGGTTCAAAAAAGCCCGCCACTCAGGGCTTTCTTCCAGAGACCCTACCTCATTCGTGGTTTTTTGATCATTGGAGAAAAAAAATCCTTTCCACGCAAAATACAGGCAAAATACTAGGAAAAACAGGAAGATAAAGCCGACAAAGGCCACGTCAAGACTCAATTGTTAACCCCCAGACATGAAGTAGGGATACTAACATCACCAATCATCACGTAACATTAACGGCTATACAGAATTAAGCGTAAACCCTGAGCAGCATTACCTCTGACCATTCGCCTAGGCGCTGAACACATGATTCAGGACAACCTGTTCAACTACAAACGATTTGTTTTCCTGAAATGGGCCTTGCTGCTGACGCTCATTTCATCGTTTGCCTACCTTTTCGATCAACCAAGAATCAATGCCAATGGCGGAACCTGGCTGGGCTATACCCTGGGAACAATTGGTGCCCTACTCATTGTTTGGCTGATGTGGTTTGGTGTACGCAAGCGCCAGTACGCCAACGAAACAGGCAACCTACGCGGCTGGGTATCCGCACATATTTATTTGGGCTTGGCTTTGTCGGTGGTAGCAACATTGCACACCGGCTTTCAGATTGGCTGGAACGTGCATTCGTTGGCGTATGTGCTGACCATGGCAACCATTGGCACAGGTGTTTGGGGACTCAGTTTTTATTTGCGTTATCCCACTGAAATGTCGAACGTTCTAAATCGCCAAAGTCCCGAACAAATAGTGGAACAAATTCAAACCCTCGACCGCGAGGCACAAAAACAGCTTAAGAATGTAGCTGATATGGTCGGGCGTGTTATCGCTGCTTCACTCAAACAAAGCATTTACCCCAATCGCAAAAGCCAACGCAGGGGGAATGTTAAAGACTGCGCCACCGAGAATGCTGTCAATTATCTGCAGCGGGAAATGACGCAGGCTGACAACCTCTCTGACCTGTACAGAAACCAGGTGCAGCGATTGCGCGCCTTGAAACAATTGCGCCGTTATTACCACTTACGGTACTGGCTTGAGCTGTGGCTATCCATCCACGTTCCATTGTCATTTGGCCTTCTGGCGGCGTTGATTACGCACGTGCTGTCTGTTTTTATTTACTGGTAAGCGAACATGGCCGAACAAGAAAAAAGCCCGCTTCAACGTGAGCAACAGGCATTACAAAAACCCTTGGGGCTAAAGCGCCCCCTGTCCTGGATATTTTTCGTACCCATTCTCTTTGCGTTCTTTGTTTTGCCTTTAGTGGCCATGCAAGCACCTGAGCTGTTTGGCTTTGAGTCCAAAGGCTCTGACGAAAAGACGCAAACTGTGCCTGCCGACCAATTGCCGGTAAATGCGCACCCAAGCCTTCAAAGTACCCAGGTTTCAAGCACGAGAAACACCACGGCACTGGCACTCGATTCAATCTGGAACCCGGGCCCGTTGGCCTCAGCGCACTCGAATCTGGAAGGCGACTGCCAAGCTTGTCATACCGGTAATTTCTCAAGAGTGAAAGACGAAAACTGCTTGGTGTGCCACAGCAATATGGGTCTGCATGTGACCGAGCAAACGCTGCCCGACACCTCATTTGAGGAAGGCCGCTGCGCAAGCTGCCATCGAGACCACAAAGGGCGCGAAAGCCTTGCAGAACAAAACAAACATTTTGTGGGCACCGACTGCGCGGCTTGCCATGCAGATATTAAAACTGTGGCGCCCAAAACTGAAACATTGGCAGTCAACGACTTTGCCGCAGACAAACACCCAGCATTCAGAATCACAGTGGCTACTGGTCCGGAACCCAGTGATTTGCGCCGAATTCGGATGGTGGCAAACACACCCATTACCGAGAAAACCAGCCTGAAATTCCCCCACGACATTCATCTCGACCCCAAGGGCATTGACAGCCCGAGCAAGAAGGTTGTGATGGAATGCGCCAACTGTCACGAGCCAGCGGATACAGCTACAGGGTTTAAAACACTCAGTATGGAAAGCCACTGCCAGGAATGTCACAAACTGAGTTTTGAGCCTGCTTTGCCTGATCGACAGGTTCCCCACGGCCCAGTCGATGCAGTGCTGAGCACCGTTGAAGAGTTTTACAGTTATCTGGCACTTCACCCTGAAGAACGGAACAGGGTAAATGCGCAACGCGCTGTTTTACGGGCGCGCCCTGGCGAGAAAGACCCGAATCGATCCAACCTGCGAAACCTGAGCGGAAACCCACGTGCGCAGGCTGCTTTTGCCACAGCGGAGTTGTTTGAGAACACCGCATGTTCGGTATGTCACGAAGTAAAAGCCGTGGATGGTCTGGGCAATACGAAAACCTCTGGCTCCAGAATGCCACAGTACGAGATTGCCGAGATCAATCCTGCCCACCCGTGGATGCCCATGGCCAAATTCGACCACCAGGCACACGCCTTTGAAAGTTGTGACAGTTGTCACAAAGCGGCCAAATCCGAAGAAGCCAGTGATGTACTGATGCCCGCAATTGAAGGTTGTCAAACTTGTCATGCGGGCAGTAAACCCGTGCTCAACAAAGTTCAGTCAGACTGTGGCGTGTGCCACGAATACCATATTCATAACAAAGAAGTGGCAGTGAAGTAATCGCCATTCGACGCAGTAGCTTGAGTAGACAGACCAGCAGTGAACTGGGGACTTTGCAGGCAAGCAAGTCCATTGAAAAACAAAGATGAGCGAGTTAGAAGTCGATGCGCAAACGCACAAATGCCATGACAGGCACAGCAACCCAATTAAGAAGAATGGCCATGGGAGTGGCCGTATGCCTTGCAACACCATTCATCTTGGTGTCTTGCGGTGGCGGGGGTGGCGGTGGAAGCTCGTCTGAACCCAATTTCAATGTTGAGCCTTTGGGCACGCAAAGCTTGTCCATCCCGGAGGTTAACGACATTGTGGCCCGCGCGGTACAGGCGTCGATTTCCCGAGGTGTGCAATCAACCATCGCAGTCACCGATCGTGTCGGCAATGTGTTGGCCGTTTATCGCATGACCAACTCCAGCCCATCCGTAATTATCACAAGTGGACTGAGTGGTGCCAATGGCAGGGGCCTGGACGGATTCACACCTGTACCCAGTGAATTGGCAGCCATTGCCAAAGCAATTACCGGAGCCTACCTGTCTTCAACCGGGAACGCATTCAGCACCCGTACAGCCAGCCAAATTGTTCAGGAATTTTTCCAACCAGGGGAAACAGGCCAGCCCAGCGGCCCACTGTACGGCGTGCAGTTCAGCCAACTTCCCTGCTCTGATCTGAATGTGTGGCTTTCACAAAATGCGACCATTGGACCAAAACGCTCACCGCTTGGTTTGTCAGCAGATCCTGGTGGCTTTCCGATCTATCAGGAAGGCCGGGTGGTGGGTGGTATCGGCGTGATTGCATCAACCGATGCGGGTACACAAGGCGTGTACGGGCTGGACCGTGACATCCTCACCAATGAAGTTGATCTTGAGGAAGAAATCGCATTTGCCGCCCTGCCAGAGGCTTTCCGTGCGCCCGCTCAAATTCGTGCAAATCGTATTACTGCAAACGGCCAAACCTTTCAGTTCTCCAACACCACACCCGCAGTGGCTGGCGTGGCGGCGCTGGCCGGGAATGGAAACTTCGTGGCAGTTACAGGCTACAAAACAGCTGCGGGTGTAATTGCTGGAACATCTTATGGCACCAGTCAATCCGGTTACGTAGCGACCACCGCCCCAGCCTTCAATGGCCTGAACACATTTACCCTGATTACCAACCCCGCTGACAACACCTCGGTGCGTTTTCCGCCGACTGCCGGAGCGAACCTGACGCAAGCCGAGGTGCAGAATATTTTGGTCGAGGGAATGAAGATTGCGAACCGCGCTCGTGCGCAAATCAGAAATCCTTTGGGTTCTCCAGCGGAAGTCACGGTGTCTGTGGTTGATCTTGACGGAGATATTCTAGGCTTGGTTCGCTCGTCAGACGCACCGATATTTGGCACCGATGTATCGGTACAAAAAGCGCGCTCGGCACTTTCATTCAGTTCAGCAGAGGCATTGACTGACTTTACTGCAATTGATGCGGGTAACCATGCCGCATTTGCCAATGCAATGGACACGTTTTTTACCGGGCAGGCCAGTTCCCTGAATGGCAGCAAGGCATTTTCGGCGCGCGCAATCGGCAACGTTCACCGCCCTTACTTTCCAGACGGCGAGGTGGGTACGCCAACAGGCCCACTTTCATCACCAATCTCTCAATGGAGCCCCTTCAACGTTGGCTTTCAATTGAACATTGTGACCAACAAGGTATTGGGTACGCTGACAGCGACCACGCGCGCAGCAAATCAGTTCTCACCCCCTGCCGCACTCACCTGTGTTGACGACGTGAATATTCCCGCAGGTCGACAAGGCCGTTTCGCCAATGGTATGCAGATTTTCCCGGGAGGTTTCCCGATTTACAAAGGCGACACATTGGTAGGTGCAATTGGTGTGTCCGGTGACGGCGTGGACCAGGACGACATGATTGGCTACCTGGGCGTGATCAACGGTGCAACCGCTGTGGGCAGTACCATGCGCCCATTCCCCTCCACCTTGCTGACTGCCAATGAATTGTCCAATTCAGGCGAATTTTTGAAGTATGTGCAGTGCCCGCAAACTCCGTTCAACAACAGCAGTGAACAAAACGTATGCCCAGCACCATGAAGAAAAACAACAACATCATGCGTTTGAAACCACTGGCCATCGGGCTGATTTTGGCTGGCTTGCTGCCCGTGCCCGCAATTGCACAAATTCGGGCGGATATTCGCAGCGAAACAAAACCCAACCTTGTTGCCCAGGTGACAGAAACCGTTGAGAAAGTTACCCGGAAAGTGGCGGGTATTCCGGAAGCCACGGAACTTGAAAACGCCGAACGCCCGCTGGTGTTGCTGCAAGTGTTTGACAACCGAAGCGTGGTGTACACAAAACCCAACAAGGAATCTCGCGCGATTGGCGAGTTTTTCAAAGGTCAGTTGGTCGATGCCTATGAAGAGAAAGACGGCTGGTACAGGGTTCGTATTCAGGACAGCCTCTTGGGTGGCTTCCTGGGCAGCACCGACGGCTGGGTGCAACAAGGCACCGGCCAGTACGGTGAACAATCGCTGGGCGTATTTGCGCCCCGCGCATTTTCAGCCGATGTGCTGCAAGACAAAGCAGGCACTGGCATACGCCCTTCAAGCACTGCCACACCGGGCATAGTCCCCAACACCATTCCACAAACACCGCAGGTACAGCGCGCCATTCCTGGCCGCGACACACCCATTGTGCCGCGTGACATTGCCATACCCGTGATCGACCCGAGCCAGGTGCCCCCACCTTTGCCCAACCTGCCACGCGAAACAGTGGCAGTGCCTGATCGCTGGCGAATTATGCAATCGCTGGGTTTCAAGTTTCCCTTGTTCGACCCCTACAACCAGAACGTGATCAAGGGCGACCTGCCCGTGTTGCAGAACACACTGGGCCCCGACTGGTTTTTTAACTTGGGTATTATTGCCGACACGCTGTACGAGCAACGCAACTTCCCGGTGCCTGTACCGCCAGCGACATCCACCACTGGTGGGCAGGCCAATATTTTCGGTGATGGTGAGCAATCGATTTTTGCCCACAACTTGATCGTGAGTTTGTCGTTGACCAAAGGCAACACTACTTTCAAACCACCCGACTATGAGTTCCGTTTAACACCGGTGTTCAACTACACCGATGTGCGCGTCAATGAAGACCGCTTGCTGAAAATTGCCTCTTCTTCCGGCGATGTTCGCCGTGAAGGGTTTGTGGGTATTCAGGAAGCATTTGTCGACGTGCACCTTCGCAACGTGTCAGATCGCTACGATTTCGACAGCTTGCGTGTAGGTATTCAGCCATTCATCAGCGACTTCCGGGGCTTTCTGTTCCAAGACCTGCCCATGGGCATTCGCCTGTTCGGCAACCGCAACAACAACATTTACCAGTACAACATCGGCTATTTCAAGCGGGTTGAAAAAGACACCAACAGTGGTCTGAATGATATTCGGCAAGACCTGCGTGACGATGATTTTTTCGTGGCCAACCTGTATCGGCAAGACTTCCCGTTTTTGGGTTTCACCAGTCAGGTTTCTTACATCCACAACCGCAACGATGAAGACGGTGAACGTTACTTCGACGCAAACGGATTTCTCGCTCGGCCCTCCTCGCTGGGCGATCAAAAGCCGTTTGGCTACCATGTGGATTATTTTGGGTTCAGCGGTGATGGCCACTACGGCCGCATGAACATTACCACTTCAACCTACTACGCCACGGGTAAAACAGACAGGCACCCGCTTGCCCAGCGCGAGCAAGACATTGATGCATTCTTTCACGCCACAGAATTGTCGCGCGACTTTGACTGGTTCCGCTTGCGTGGCAGTTTCCTGTATGCATCGGGTGATGAAGATCCCTTTGATGGCAAAGCCGAAGGTTTCGATGCAATTTTTGAGAACCCCCAATTTGCAGGGGCCGACACCAGCTTTTTCATCCGTCAAAATATTCCTTTGATCGGCGGCGGTGGAGTGGCTTTGTCAGGCCGAAACGGCGTGTTGCCCTCCCTGCGTTCAAGCAAAGAACAGGGACAATCGAATTTCATCAACCCAGGGCTGTTGTTAGTGGGTATTGGTGCCGATATTGATGTATTGCCCGAGTTGCGTTTGGTGGCCAACCTGAACAAGCTTGAGTTCGACAACACCAATGTGCTGGGCACATTGCGACAACAGCGCCCTCCCTCCACCGACCTGGGCATTGATGCGTCAGTGGGTTTTCAGTACCGACCATTCTTCTCACAAAATATTGTGGTGAACGGGTCGTTTGCCAAGCTGTTGCCTGGCAAGGGCTACAAAGAATTGTTTCCGGAAGACAAGGACCCTTACTCCTTTCTGTTTAACGTGATTTTGAGTTTCTAAAGCAGGTTGTTTGTTGATGAATTTGAATACCGCCATTGCTCCTCCAACAAAGCCCGCCAGCAACAATCGCTGGAAGGGCTGGCTGTTTGCATTGGGTTTCGCAGTGGCCGCTGTTTCCACTCTGGGTATCGCCCCGGTGGCTCATGCCGCCAGTGAAAAGCTGCCTGAAAAAAGTTACACCATGGCGCCTGCAGCGCCTGAACGCCAAACGGCGCAACAGGCCTTTGCAAAAACCGAAGGCTGCATGACCTGCCACACACAAACCGACCAACACACCATGCATGCCAACCCTGGCGTGGTGTTGGGCTGCACCGATTGCCATGGCGGTGACGCCACCGTGAAATGGAACGGCAAAGAAGACAAGCAAGGCTCGTTGGCATACGACCACACCCGCGCTGCGCGTGAAAAAGGCTTTGCACCCGAATACCGTGCCGCGCTGGACAAAGCGCACATTGCGCCACGCAACGAGAAATTCTGGAACTACCCTTCGTCAGCCAACCCAAAACGTTCTTATGCCAAGCTGAACAAAGAGCACCCTGCTTACATTCGTTTCATCAACCCGGGCGATTTGCGTGTTGCACGCGAGGCCTGTGGTGCATGTCATTTGCCGGTCATTCAAGCCCAGGAACGTAGCCTGATGAGCACCTCGGCCATGCTGTGGGGCGGTGCTTCTTATAACAATGGAATCTTGCCTTACAAGCGCTACATTCTTGGCGAGGCTTACACGCAAGATGGTCAACCTGGTTTGCTGAAAAACCCGGTGGAGGCCAACAACGAGCTGTTTGTTCACAAGGGTATTCTGAATGAACTGGCGCCATTGCCCGCGTGGGAAACCACGCCCCCGGGCGACATATTCCGCGTATTTGAACGCGGTGGGAAGGTGATTAACAGCATATTTCCCGAGGTGGGCTTGCCCAACGTGCTGGGTCAAATTCAGCGCCTGGATGAACCAGGGCGGCCCGACATCAAACAGTCCAACCGGGGTCCCGGCACGGGCCAGCGAATTGCGGTACCTTTGATTAACGTGACGAAAACCCGTTTGAACGATCCACATCTTTGGTTTCTGGGCACCAATGAGCAACCGGGCGATTACCGTTCATCAGGCTGTACAGGTTGCCACACCATTTACACCAACGACCGCGACCCAAAGCACGCAGGACCCTACGCCAAGTTTGGTCACGATGGCACCACACAAACCATTGACCCAACCATTGCAAAAAATGAAAGTGGCCACCCGGTGAAGCATGAATTCACCCGCGCCATTCCAAGCTCGCAGTGCATGGTGTGCCATATGCACCAGCCTAACGTGTTTGTGAACAGCTATTACGGCTACATCATGTGGGACTACGAAAGCGATGCGCCGCACATGTGGCCAGAAAAGCAACGCTACCCCACCGATTCGGAAATGCGCGAAATTCTGGATCGCAACCCCGAAGAAGCGGCGGTGCGTGGCAAGTGGAGCGACCCTGAGTTCCTTAAAAACGTGTCCACACTGAACAGCAAATTGAAAGACACCCAGTTTGCGGATTACCATGGCCATGGCTGGAACTTCCGCGCGGTGTTCAAGCGCAACCGCAAAGGCGCATTGCTGGATGCCGAGGGCAATGTTGTTGCCGACGACGACCCCAAGAAATTCGACAAGGCAGTACACCTAAGCTCCATTCACCTGGACGTGGGCATGCACTGCGTGGATTGCCACTTTGCGCAAGACATGCACGGCAATGGCCACATTTACGGCGAAGTGGCTGCTGCAGTTGAAGTGGATTGTGCCGATTGCCATGGCACTGCCACCAAATACCCCACCTTGCGCACCAGCGGGCCTGCCGCACCACCCGGCGGCAGCGATCTGACCCAATTGCGAACGCAAGACGGGCGTAAGCGTTTCGAGTGGCGCGATGGAAAGCTATACCAGCGCGCTGCACTGGACCCCAACAAAGAATGGGAAATGAGTCTGGTGAAAGACAACATGAACCCGGCCCACCCTGAGTACAACGCCAAAGCAGCACGCGCCAAATTGATGGGTGCAGGCGCAGAGGGTCAGGATGGCAAATGGGGCCCGGGCGTAAAAGAACTGGCACACGACAACGACAAGATGACCTGCTTCACCTGTCACTTGAGCTGGACCACCAGCTGTGCTGGTTGTCACTTGCCCATTCAAGCCAACTGGAAAACCGAGCGCCTGCATTATGAAGGCGGGGAAACCCGAAACTACGCCACCTACAACCCGCAAGTGGCACGCGATGACATGTTCCAGCTGGGCGTACATGGCCCGGTGAAAGGCAACCGCATAGCGCCAATTCGTTCAAGCTCGGCTTTGATTCTGTCGTCAATGAACGCGAACCGCGAGCGTATTTACATTCAGCAGCCACCGATTGCAGCCAGTGGTTTTTCCTCGCAGGCTTTTGCACCACACTACCCGCACACCGAGCGCAAGGAAGAAACCAAAACCTGCAGCGATTGCCATTTGTCACGAGAAGATGACAACAACGCCATCATGGCGCAGTTGCTGCTGCAGGGCACCAACTTCGTGAACTTCATTGGCTTCAACGCCTGGCTGGGTGGCAGCGAACACATTGCGGCAGTCACTGTGACAGAGTGGGACGAACCCCAGGCCGTGTTGGGCAGTTACCTGCACAAGTATGCCTACCCCGACTATTACCAGAACCACTTGAATCGCAACCGAGAACTGGCCGATACCGTGGTGCCAGCGCTGATGGACCACACCACCAAGGGCGTGGCCAGCTGCCTGCAACTGCGCGGCGAATATGTGTTTGTGGCTGAAGGCAAAGGAGGCTTTCGCGCCTATGATGCAGCCAGTGTCGCCAACAAGGGTTATGGCCAGCGCGTAATTACGGCACCATTCAGCCCCTTGGGGCACGACACCCATGTGGCCACGAAAAACGCGACGTGCATGGCCTTGCCCACTAACCAGCCCATCAACCCCGAGAAAAACCAGGGTGACTTGATGCGCATCACCAATATGGAACAGCCCTTCCACCCCATTTACAACTATGCCTTCATCACCGACAGCGAAGAGGGTCTGATTGCTGTGAATGTAAATACACTAGCCGACGGCGAACCACGCAACAACTTTTTCGAGCGCGCTGTAACGTGGAATGAAAACGGCGTATTGAACGGCGCCAGCCACATTACCCTGGGCGGGCACTATGCCTACATCACCACCCCCAAAGGCCTGGTGTTTGTCGACATCAACAACCCCTTGAAGCCGCGCCACATCACCACCCTGCCCTTGCAGGATGCACGCGCCACAGCGGTTCAATTCCGCTACCTGTTTGCCACCACGGCCAAAGGGCTGGAAGTGATCGACATTACCCACCCCGAGAAACCCGAGCACACCGGTGCGGTGGTAGCACTGGCCGATGCGCAACGGGTTTATTTGGCGCGTACCTACGCCTACGTGGCTGCAAAAAGACAGGGCTTGGTCATCGTAGACATTGAACGTCCGCGAAAGCCCGTGGTGTATCAACAATTTACTGCTGACGGGCAACTGAATGACGCGCATGATGTGGTGGTGGGCTCTACCAACGCATCGCTGTTTGCGTATGTGGCCGACGGTGTGAATGGTTTGAAAGTGTTGCAACTGACATCGCCCGACACGCAGCCCAAATTTTACGGCTTCTCGCCTGCGCCCATGCCGGAATTGATTGCATGGCGTAAAACCCCAAGCCCGGCTTTGTCGGTGTCGAAAGGGTTGGACCGCGATCGTGCCGTGGATGAAACAGGTGGGCAAATTGCCGTGTTTGGCCGCATTGGTTCGCGCCCATTTACCCGCAAGGAAATGGAAGCGTTTTACCTGCGCCCCGATGGCAGATTGTGGACTGTGACCGACAAGGTTGAAAAGGAAAACTACTTGCCCAAGCCCAAAGTCAATTCAGTGGCTTTCAGAAAGGATTAAGCCATGAAAGCAAACGCCTTGAATCGATGCTTCAATCGCCTGTTGCTTACGCTGGGCACAAGCGTGCTGCTGGCTGCGCCCACGGGCGGTATGACCCAAACCATGCCACACCAGTCGCAACACCAATCGGTGGGCACAGTGAACTGTGCAAGCAGCACCTGCCACGGCAGCATTGCTGAACGCACGGCGACACCTGTTTTGCAAAACGAATACACCACTTGGCTACGTGAAGACCCTCACACACAAGCCTATGCCGTACTAAAAAACGCACAATCGCAACGCATTGCAAAAAACCTGGGGCTTGCCCAACCAGCCCATGAAGCCAAAGTTTGCCTGGATTGCCACAGCCACAACGTGCCTGCCAGCAAGCAAGGCCCACGCTTTGACAAAAGCGATGGCATTAATTGCGAAGCCTGCCACGGCCCGGCCGAAAAATGGATTAAAACCCACGTAGAGCCCAAAGCCAGCCATGCGAAAAACATTGAAAATGGCCTGTACCCCACCAGCGATCCCTATGCTGCTGCCAAGCTGTGCACCAGCTGCCATGTGGGCGATTCAAGCCGCCCCATTACCCACCAAATCATGGGCGCAGGCCACCCACGCATTTCCATTGAAGTTGAAACCTTCATGGCCTTGGAGCCCCCGCATTACAAAATTGACGAAGATTGGGTTCAGCGCAAAGGTGCCTACGATGCCGGGAAAATCTGGGCCATGGGTCAGTTTGCAAGCAGTGCCAATTTGCTGGAACTGATTGCCGACCCCAAGCGAAATCGCCAGGGCATCATGCCCGAGCTCATGATGTTCGACTGCCACGCCTGCCATTCACCGATGAGCAAAAAAGACTGGTCCAAAGACCTGGCCCGCAGCCCCGGGCAGGCCCGCATCAACAACTCCAGCCTCATCATGGTTCAGGCCATTGTTCGCGCGGCTGCGCCACAACACAGCAGCGATATCGGAAAACTGGTGAACCAGTTGCATATTGCAAGTACATCGCCAGCCGCCAACTTCAACGAAGTTGAACGTGCCGCGAATGTACTTCACGCCCAACTCAACACAGTGCGCAAAGTGGTGGCCACCGTGCCGTTTACGGAGCAGGTACTGGAAAAAATCCTGAAGGACCTGGTGAACATGGCAGCCAACAATCAGTACGCTGATTTCGCAGGGGCCGAGCAAGCCTACATGTCGATCAGCAGCGTAGCCAACGGCCTGGCCCGCAAAGGAAATTCGCGCATTGCGCAAACCGTGAATTCAAAAATGGACCGTTTGCTGAAATTACTCAGCAATGATGAGGCCTACGATCGCGAAGCATTCCAATCCGAACTGCTGGCCCTGAAAGCCGCGGTGGGAGCGTAAACCATGCAAGACAATCTCAAACCCATGTTCGCCGAAATACAAGCAGAACTTGATGTCGCCATTGTAGGTTCCGGACCGGCAGGTTTATCCGCTGCTGCACGGGCGCAGCAACTGGGTTGTAAGTATGTGTTGTTTGAATCAGAGAACCACGCATCGGACACAATTTACAAGTACCAAAAGGGCAAGCACGTCATGGCCGAGCCCGGCTTTCTGCCCCTTCGCAGCGGCATGTCATTCGAAGCTGGAAAACGGGAAAGTATTTTGGGTACCTGGGATTCTCAGTTGCTCAATCAAAAAATCAATATTCAGTACAAGAAAACGGTTAGCAAAATAATCAAACTCAATGATGGCGCCGGGCCATTTGAGCTGACCTGTGAGGACGGAAGCACAACCACTGCCCGAACTGTGATTCTGGGGATTGGTTTGCAGGGCAATATACGAAAGATTGGAACCGCTGGTGACGACCTTCCGAATGTTCAATACACCCTGGCTGACCCTGACGAATTCAACAATGAAACGATTATTGTAATTGGCGCGGGTGATGCCGCCATTGAAAACGCCCTGGCCTTGATGAAGAACAACAAGGTGGTATTGATCAACCGCAAAGATGAATTTGCCCGCTGTAAAGAAGGCAATCTGAATCAGATTCTTGCGGCAGACAGGAATGAAGATTTGCGTATCTTCTACAACACCAGTACGAGTGCAGTAGAAGAAATCCCAGAGGCCAAAGAGGGTGAGCCCTCGCTCAACTACCGCTATAAAGGCCCCGAAGGTGAGCAGGCCATGCCAGTTCACCGAATTATTGCCCGTTTGGGGGCGACACCGCCCCGTGGCCTGGTAGAGAGCTTCGGGGTGACATTCCCCAACAGCGATCCCAACGCAGTGCCTGCGCTTAGCGAAACTTATGAATCCAACGTGCCAGGCCTGTTCATTGTCGGTGCGCTGGGTGGATACCCTCTAATCAAGCAAGCGATGAACCAAGGCCATGAGGTGGTGGATTCCATCATGGGCTTGCCGGTGGTACCCGCTGACGAGCCGTTGCTTGCCGAGAAATTCAAACCCCTGGGTGATGTCTCTGTCTCGGCAGTGCTGGACATGATTCTGGAAAATGTTCCACTGTTCAACCAGATGACTCGCCTTCAGCTGCGGGAATTCATGCTGGAATCAACACTTCACCAACCCAAGAAAGGTTCTGTCATTTTCCACAAAGGTGACTACACCAGCACTTTCTTTGCGATTGTGCAGGGTGGCGTGGGCATTGAATTGGTGAACAAGGAAGGCAAACCATTCATTCTTAATCTCGACAAAGGCAACTATTTTGGCGAGATGGGTCTGATCTCCGGGCGACGCCGCACAGCCACGGTTTACGCGGGAGAAAACTGCGTATTGATTGAAACGCCTCGCAAAGCCATGTTGAAGCTAATTGCCTCGGTGGATGCAGTGCGACGAACCATCGACGAAACGTTTGTGCGCAGAGCCTTGTCTACACACCTTGCCCCGCAGCTAGAACCCCAGGAAATCGAACAACTGATCGCATCAGGCATCAGTGTGACCCGCTACGTGCGAGGTGAAAAACTGTTCAGTGAAGGCGACAAAACTGACGGCTTGCACCTAATTCGGCGCGGGTCAGTGTCTGTATCCAAGTTGATTGATGATCAAGACTCCGTACTGTCGTATGTATCCGCAGGCAGCTATGTGGGTGAAATTGATTTGGTGAATGGTACGGATCGCCAAACGACATGTACCGCGACGGTACTCACCGAAGTGCTGTTGATTCAAGCAGACGCGGTCATCGACGTGTTGAGCAAAAACAGCAACTGGAAAAAAGCCCTGCAAACCAAGATTGGCAAACGCGTTCATGATGCGATTTTCCGGGAAAGTACAGCGAAACGTGAAAGCGATTTGATTCATTTTCTGATGAAGCAAGGTTTGGGAGATGCAACCAACGCCTTGATTATCGATGAGAATTTGTGTGTGCATTGTGACAATTGCGAACGTGCATGTGCAGAAACACACGACGGGATACCTCGCCTGGATCGAGACGCTGGCCCCACCTTCCAGAACATTCACCTGGCGCATTCCTGTCGACATTGTGAACAACCACATTGCATGAAAGACTGCCCGCCCGATGCCATTCGCCGCAATGAAAAGGGCGAGGTGATGATTGCGGACACCTGTATTGGCTGCGGTAATTGCGCCAAAAACTGCCCCTACAACGCCATTGAATTGCGGGTAAAACCACCCCCCAGAAAAACTGGCTTGTTGTCTTGGTTGCTGTTTGGCTCGGGCGGTCCCCTGGGTGAACGTCCAGTGAAATACGACGCGAATTCCATCAAAAAAGCCTACAAGTGTGACTTGTGCCACGGCAAAGATGGCGGCCCAGCTTGTGTTCGTGCATGCCCTACCGGCGCAGCCTTTCGAATTTCGCCCGAGGTGTATTTGAACCAGCAAAACGAATTGATCTAAGTCGACCAGATTCAATCAAGTCGATTCGTTTTACTTCGTGTCGAATTGGGTTACACCATCCCAGTTATCAGGTGGTGGATTCAATTCAAAATACGCGATGCGGTTTTCGTAGAGGGCATGCAAAGTAGGATTCGTAACCAAGCTGCCCTGCAAACCTGCCAACTGTTCACGTGCCGGCAGCCATTGCTGGGCACGAAATGCCTTCAAAAACCGATTCCATTGTTCCAACTGATCTAGACTGGCTTGGGTCAGCACTGTGCGCTCCCCCAAGGGGGCATAAATTGAAACGGGCTCATTCTTCCCTTTAACCTTGACGGCATCCAGCTCTTGAAACACCATACCGGGCACAGCGGCTTTGGTTTGCGGACCAACAATAACGCCCACACCGTAGGTTTTGGTGATGCCCTCCAGCCTCGAACCCAGATTCACAGCATCGCCCATGACGGTGTAAGCCCGGCGAATTTTTGAACCCATGTCGCCCACTCGCATTTGCCCTGTGTTAACACCCACCCCAATGGCCAGCGTGGGCCAATTGCGCGCCAAAAGTCGTTCATTCAAACGCACAGCCTCCTCCTGCATGGCAATGGCTGCTTTGGTGGCCAACTCGGCATGTTCGGCATCGGCAATGGGTGCGCCCCAAAAGGCCATAATGGCGTCACCGATGTATTTGTCCAAGGTACCTCGATGGGAGCGAATGATTTCTGACATCACGGTGAGGTATTCATTGATGTACTCGCGCAATTCATTGGGCTTGAGCGATTCTGAAATCGTTGTGAAACCTCGAACATCCGAAAACAGCACTGTGAGTTCGCGGCTTTCACCTTCCATGGAATAGCGTGTGGGGTCGGCGGCCATTTCAGAGACCAATTCTGGCGCTACATACTCCCCGAACAAATCCACCATTTGCCGCTTGCTGCGCGATTCTGCCAAATACCCATAGGCCACATCGAACATGAATATGGCAAGCACCAGCAACAACACCACCGCCACCGGCAATACCAGGCCTGCCTGAAAATACAGCAAGGAATTGACCGCCACGCTGGCCACCAACACCGCCAGTGCAACCAACAGCGACCAGGTGGCACTGAGAATGGGCATCATCACACTCAGTACGAAACCCACTGCCAACACTGTAATGAACAACAAACCCTGCGAATACTCAGGCCGAAGTTTATAAATGCTGTCGAGCATGCCACTGATCACATTGGCATGCACTTCTACCCCCGGGTAGGCCGGATTCACGGGTGTGCTTCGCAAATCGAGCAAGCCAGGTGCTGTAGTACCGATCAATACAATTCGACCTTCAATGTCTTCGGGCTTCAATGTGCCGGCAAGTACATCGGCAGCAGACACATAGCGATAGCCGCCAGCATTCGGACCACCCTTGGCCCGGAAATGAACACGGGTTAACAAGCCACGTTCAACTGGAATGTCCAACTCGACTTCAGGAGACCTTAATGCAATCAGCTCCACTGCACCATAATCATCCGGTACGCCTTCTGGAAACACAGGTATCACCTGTGGGTTACCCAAGGCCCGCCGCAGTGTGCCCAAAGCAAAACTTTGGTAATAAGCATCATTGAATTGAGCAAGCAGCGGAATGGAGCGAACGGTGCCGTCCTCATCCACAATCGGATTGAAATAGCCGCCCTCTGCATTTTTCTGCAGCACAGGTATATTGCCGCCATAGCCCTGCCAGCTTGTACTGTCGAGGGTCAACTCGCCCAACTGGCTTTTTTTGAACAATGCTGGCGGAAGCGCGCCAGACAAGGCTGTTGGATCCTGATTCAGGTAGTACCCCAACACCACAGGGCGATCAGCCAGAACTTGGGCCAACTGGGCATCTCGATCAAACTGCGCTTGAATTCCAGATCGCATTTCCTGCAACTGACTGCGCAGCGCAGGTTTGTTTTCAATGATAGTGTCCAAAGCAAGAAGCGCATCACTTTGCTGAGGTTCGGCAAACACAATGTCAAAACCCACTGCAGCGGCGCCCAACCTGTCGGTCAACTCAACCACAAGCTTGGCCACCACATCGCGAGACCATGGCCAACGCCCTACTTCGCTCAGGCTTTGTTCATCAATATCGACAATCACAATGCGCGGATCAAGCTCAGGCAATTGTGCCTCTGCCCGCAGCCGCACGTCATAAACCAGGTAATCAAGACGCTTCACCACTTCGCTGGGTGCGAACCCCAACACATGCAGCAAAGCCACTGCCGTGAACGAAAAACCCACACCAATGCGAAATGCTTTGCCCGCAATTTTTCGCCAAGACTTGATCAATTTGCTCATGTATCAACTACCATCAAGGCGCACACTGCGGTGCCGAGAATGGCGGGGCAGACAGGGTGATGTCTTGAACAATTACATCGGGCGGTGCAGTCAGCAATTGCGGAGGCAGGTTACTCAATGTTTGTACAAAGGCACCCTCACCTCGGTTCACCTCGAGCGGAGCCTGATTGGAGTTGGTAATGACGATGGTGCCGTCGTTCACAGCAACAAACAATTGCGAACCCTCATCTGAAGAACCACTGCCCTGCGTCAAAGACTGCACAGGCGTAGACGACAGGGTTTCAAAGTTTGCAGGCGTGGTTTCAGGCAGTGGACCCGCATTGGGCACATTGCCCAGCACGTTGGCCAGGGAATTGATGACTTGAATATTCACATTGCCCGCAGGAATAACCGCCGATTGCCCTGCATTGATCACTGAATTTAAATTGCCTGAAGTGACAATAATTTGCCCATCACGAAGCTCAACCGTCAGGTTGGCTCCGCCCGAGCACACAACCAAGCCACCCGACACTGATGTACATGAGATATCAATTGCCGTGCCTCGAATACCCACCGTCGCAGTTTCAGTAAAAAACTTCACGTTGTTGGGTTCGGCTTTGGCAATGGCGCCGGTTACCGCACGCACAGCCCCTTTGAGCAACTTGAACGAGGCCACTGAGGTTTGTGGTGAAGCTGGTGCGTATCGATAAGCCGCCACTTGCATGGAGCTGCCACCTGGCAGAGTGAGGCGTGTGGAGTCAGCCATGCTGACCACGGCAAACCCACCTTCCGACACATCGATGGTTTCCCCCGCAAATACAGCTGATCCTTTTTGCAAAGCGCGTCGCTTGCCTTCGACCGACACAGCGAACAATTCGCCAGTCAGTTGGGAAATACGCCCCGCCACATCAGCCGTGGAGGTATTTGTGGCTGTGGCTTTGTCAGACTCGCCCTTGGCCAGGCGAGTACACTCATTGCCTTTGCAAATTCGGGCAGTGAAGTCGGTTCCCCGAATACCAATGGTGGCTGTTTCGCTTTTCATTGAAAAAGCGTCTGCACTGCCACGTTTGCCAATCAACCCAGTGAGTGTGCGCAACCCCCCTTTAACGAGTTTGAATTCGGCTTTGTCGGCTATGGGTTGCTCCGGTTGATATTCATAGTTTTCAACCACAAAGCGCGTGTTTGGGCGCAATGCCACCTGCGTGGTGTCCACAAACTCCAGCACCGTGGTGCTTTTTGCCTGGGTATTGATGACATCGCCCACATTCAACTTGGTACCTGCACTGGCAAATTTATTTTTGCCTTCCGAAGTTTGCAGATTAACCAAGCCTGTCACTACTTTGATGGTACCTACCACTGCTTTAGCAGGTTGACTTGCCGATTGCCCACCCGTGGGTGCGAGGTCTTTGGGTTGAATATTTTGGGCGAACGCTGTGTTGTTGCCAAAAACACTCAAGGCTAGCAAGCTGAAGGCCAATAATTTTTGCATGTTGTTGGTCCTCATTTGCACACCGCCGAAGCCCGTTGTGGATCACTTTGGGTGGTCTTCAACTCAATGTCATTGGACTGCTGTGAGATGGTGGTACCTGCGGTACTTTGATTGGCCACCTCGACAGCCTCCTCTTCCTGCTGGGTTTGCTGCGTGCTGCTTGTGGATGTGGTACCCGAGCTTGGCTCGGTGCTGCTTGTGGAAGTGGACGTGGGCGTAAAGGCCTGATTCAGGTTTTGCCCCACTGCAGTACTGTCGGTTCCGGTGCTTTGCGTCAACGAGGTTGGACTTGTTGGCGAGGTGGGCTCGGGGGTCACTGGCGGCGGTGAACTTACAGCCACCGTTGATGTACTCATTTGCTGAATTGGCAACTGCTGCCCATTTGTGGCGTTGGCAATTACAGGTGAAGAGAAGGTGTAAGCAGAACTGGCAGGTGAAGTGGAAATACTTCCGAAAGTGCCGTTGATGGTGTTGGCCTCCAAGAAGGCGTACTGACTACCCGCAACCAGCGTACCACCTGAAATATCAATTAAATTCAATTGACCCGCCAGGTTGGCGTTGCCCTGTACCACGATGCAATCGAAATCAGTACCCTGAACCCCACCGTTGCTGGCAATTTCAATGTCGATAATGCTGCTGGCATCCAGGTTCAAGTCACCACTCACGGTCATCAAGCCGGGAGATGCACCTGGAACGATTCGACCACCTTGGGCATTCAAATTACCGTTGATGTTTGCAAATCCACGCAAGGCCCCGCCGTTGATGTTGATGTTACCCACCAACTGGGTTCCTGGCTGGACAGTGAGGTTACCGGCGGATTGACTGTAACCTGTATCAAACGTAAACAATCCGCCGTTGAAGAACACATTCGCAGCATTCTGAAAAGAACCACCGAAATAAATGTCCTGCACCGACCCACCTGAGAAGTTCAATGAGCCAGTGCCCACATTCACAAAGCTATTTCCAAATAGGCCAGAACCAGTCAAGTTCAAAGTTCCTGCGTTAGAAAACAGACCTGTACCGGAGACCAAATTTGAAAAAGTGTAGGTGCCAGTGTTGTTAATTGTGCCGCTGTTTACAATCGAATTTTGAACAATACCCCCACTGGTATTGTTGAGGTTCAAAACACCGCTGTTGTTCAACATACCCGTGCCGGTCAGCAAGCCACTGAGTGTGTAATTACCCTGAAACTCAAGCGTACCGTTGTTTTCCAGATTATTTGAAATATTTTCATTGGATGCGTTATTGACGAACCGGGCGATTGCATCACTCCCGACAAGCAGCCTTCTTCCGCTCATCAGGTCTGAGGCTGTAATCGTGGTGAGACCTCCCATCAACATAATGTCGGTAGGCGTTTGAATCTGAGAAAAATTCAATGTCAAATCGGGGGCAAATTCAACCCCACTTCCCGTGACGCCTGCTGAGTTGAGATTAGTAATCACTGAGCCCGCAAAAGTGCCAGCCTGGGCCACATCGAATTTCACGCAGAAATCTGACACCGAGCAGGTCAAGCCATTGACCGCCGATGCATCAGGGGTGCCATCAATCACGAAGGAAGGGTTGGCAAATCCGTTTAACACAGTAGTGACTGGCGTGGAGAAACCGTCAAAATCATCATACTCAGCCAAAGCCACAGCTTCTGGGGTCAGTTGGCCCACGAGGAAGACGGGACGCTGTGGTGGCGTTGATGAACCATAAAACAGTTGTAAAGCCGGTGGCAAACTTGGCGCATTGCCGGTTACATTCAAACGAATACCACTGCCTACATTCAAGGTCATTGAGTCTGGAATGGAATCAGCGGCCATCGGGTCATAAGCTCGTCTGCCAGCAATAATCAAGTTACCTTGCGTTCCTGAACTGATCGTTGCGGAGCCATTCAAGTTGGCCACGCCCGCAGCATCAGTTTCCACAATCAGGAAAGCATCACCGCCCATATTGATAGTGGCACCATTCAACACAGCAGGCGTTACAGGGGCACCATTTCCATCCTGACTGGCCAGCAACACCACACCGGTTGGCGATACGTTGATCGTTGTACTTACCTCGGTGTTGCGCAGCTCCAGAAAACTGTCTGGCGCAATATTGATTGAATTGGCTGTGCCCGCACTGGTCAGTAAACCACCGGTTACCACCAAATCATCGCCAACCAGAATATTCCCTTTGCTCAGCGGCGCTGAAGTTGCAGCGTTGCCGGCGTTCACCAGACTGTTATCCCAAACGCCCTCGGCTGCAAGGCGACCACCATTGCTGCGGTTTACATCGTACAAATCTGCAGAAGTGAAATTGCCAGACAAAACCAGAGTGGAATTTGCACCATTTACATTCAGGGTACCGTCTACGGTGGACACGTTCTTGCCCTCCAGGCGCACACGGCCACTGTTCACGGTGAGCGAGCCGTTGAAGTCCAGATCAACAACAGGTTCAAAATCGTTGTTCAACGATTGTGAGAACTGAACCTCACCAATTCTGAGAGAGCGTCCGTCGCCTCCGGCATTGACTTGAATGTTTGCAGACTGAATCACCATGGTGTTGATGGGGGTTGACATGCTGACTTCAGAGTTGAGGTCAAAGTTCTCTGTGCTGGTTTGTATGGAGTTCAGGAAACCATTGACTTCAATGGTCACCGGTGCCTCCAGACGCCCATCCAGCCCGGTGATGTCAACAATTGCCCCACCCGAGGGAGAGCTTGAAAAACTGGCAGTTTCCAAAGGTGGCATGGAGTGAATAATGTCGTCGGTGGCCGCCCCGTTCATGACAATGCGCGCACCCTGTTGAGCAACGAATTGCCCTTGCGTTGTTGAGATATACGCACCAGGTTGCTTGGCTGGAACCATCGGGGTAACACTCACCTCTGAAGAGGAGGAGTTAAACGCACGCCCCAGTTCAAGAAAAGAGCCAGTCGACAGGGTAATTCGGGAATTGGCACCCATGCCGAGTGCCTGGAAACTTGCATTGTTAAAACCTGCACCAATATTGAAACTTCCGTTTAAATCAGTATCAATCGCACTCAGGAAAGAGGATGAGCCAAACTCGTTGGACATCATATTGAATGTGCCGTTCAGAATTGCCTTTTGGTAATACAAACTAGAGCCCACCAGATTGATGGTACTTCCCGTACCGGCTGCAATATCACCAATTTGGTAAAAACCAAAAGGTGAGCTGCTGCTGCCAGCACTACTTGAAAAATTCAAAGTGCCGGCATTGGTGTTAATTTCGACAATGTCGTTGAAGCCACCGTTGAAATTGACAGTGCCACTGGAGACCAATTGGTTCAAGGTGGTATTGGGATTCAAATCAAACGAAAATTCGGGATCAAATCGTGTAAAGGTCGACACTGTACTACCGGCATCTACAGTCAGACTATTCGCATCCAAGAAGTTGTATTGCAAATTGCCTTGAATGGGTGCGGGCAAGTCAAAATTGTCTACACCAACGCGAATATCAGTAGCTGGGGTAGTTTCAATGCCAAACAAGCTGAGATCATTCACCATCAAGTTGGCCCCAAGCACATTCAATTTCACCGTTTTCTCGGGACTGACAATGTAGCTTTGCTGGGTCATTGGATCGGTGGCCACCGCACTGGTCACGGATATTCGATTTAACGCCAATGGGCCACTTATACCGGTGTTCATACCCGACAACAAATTCACACCATCCAGGGGCAACTGGCCCTGCGTGTTGGTGGGTAAAGCCGTACCAAGATCGTACGGCGACAAAATCAAATTACCGGTGTTACCCAAGTACAGCGGGGCATCGACATACACAGGCTTTGCAATGTCGTAACTCAAGAACAGATCGAAGCCATCAAAAACTTGCTGCCCAGGCATCAAACCCACGGCTGCATCAATATTGATTTCACCTTTGGCTTCCAAAAACAGTTCCGGATTAAAACCAGTCGATTGAGAGGAGTTTTGATCAATCAAAATGGGGGCAGCAATGGTCAAATTACCGTCGCCTGGTTGCGTACCAGTGGTGTAAATTTGGACAAAACCATTGTTTTCCAAACCAGCCACTACCGTGCTGTTCAAAAGAAATGACTCAGTGGGCGAGAAGGTTGAAGAAATATCGTCGGTGGAAAAAAATGGGCCTTGTGAGCTGTTTTCAAGGTTGAAACCACCTTGGGGAATTTGATCCACAATCGTCAAGTTAGCCGGGTCGATCAGCCACTGCCCTGCTTCCCCCTGGGCTGCTGAAGTATTCGCAGCCACATTCACTGCCAGGCTTTGCTTACCCGAGGTTTCTACCCGACCGCCATTGCCACCCAGGGCACCGCCCTTGGCTTGCACTTCAGAATCCACAGCAGTGTGGCCATCGGCCCATACCACCACTTCTCCGCCATTGCCATTGGCCGTGGCATTCGCAGAAATTTGGGTGTTGGCCTGCACCACGGTTTGCTGCGCATTGGCCAGGCTTTCATCTAGCCCTTTCCAGCCCCCACCCACATGCACTGTGCCGCCACCGGTGCCACCATCGGCAGAAATGCGTGCTCCGCTCAGCACAGCCACGCGTTGGCCGGTGATGTCAATTTCACCACCTTGGCCTTGGGTACTTTCGGCAAGCACCTGTCCGCCCACCAATGCATCACCTTGCGCGATGAACCGTATAACGCCACCTTCACCCACTTGCGCACCAGTGGCTTCAACCACGCCGCTGTTTTTCACCAAATGCGAAAACAGTGATGCATTTTTACTGATGATTTGGCCCAGATTCACTGCTTTGTCGCCGTCCTTGGAGGCAACGGTCAAGCCAATAGTAGGGTGCCTCATGTCGACAATGGTAACGCTGTGACCTGCGGCCAACAAAACCTCACCATCGGCGTGAATGATGCCGCTGTTTTCAATGCTGGGGGCCAACAGAACAATGGAGCCACCCGAGTGCGTAGTCAGTGAGCCCTGGTTGACGATGTTGCCCGCCGTACCCGCGGAGTCGTTGAAACGCAGATGTCCGTTCAGCAAATCTGTATCGGAAGCTGCCAGGGTGCTGGCCAAAAAGCCTGCGGTGTCAACCACGGCACCTTGGCCAAAAAACACTCCCGCCGGATTGATCAAAAATACTTGCCCATTGCTTTGCAAGGTGCCAAGAATTTGGGACACATCGCCACCGGTAACACGGTTAAACACCTGGCTGGCTGCATTTTGTTGAACAAACTGCGTGGTTTGCCCAACATCAATATTGAACTGTTGCCAATTCAGAATGGCACCCGGCGTATTGGTAATCTGCATCAGGTTGCCAATGGTTTGCGCGGTGGCCTGCCCAGCAACCACCGACATCCCGGTGGGGTTTGCATAAGCTGAACTGGCAATGGCCATGGCAACACCCAAAGCCACGGCCTTGCGTCGAAACTGGGTACCTGAACTGCGAACTGAGCTGCGGCTTGAAAGACGATTGGATTTCATGGTGTCTTTCCTTACAGGGAAGTGGCAAAAGTGACGTGCAACATCACATCACCATGCGGTTGAATGGGCACGCCTGACACCACCTTGGCCAGGTCGACTCGGAATTGGTGTTTGGGGGAAAATGCGAAACGCGCGCCCACACCATAGGACATTAAATGCGGCTCGACAGGTGATCCGAACACTGGGTTGTTGAACTTCAACTGAGCGGCGTCCACGAAACCAACAAACTGCAAACGCTCAAACAAAGTGCCGAAATTTTTGCTGACATTCGGGCCCATCAGCTCGAGCGACTGGCGGGTACCGCGATCTGCGGAAATAACCCGTTCTTCAAAACCACGCACGGAGTAAACACCCCCCGCACCAAACTGCTCGCCGGGAATCAAAGAGTAATCGGTGTGTTGTGCATCCAGCTGCGCGGTCAGGCGCCAGCCAGGCATCACCTGTTCAGACCAACTGGCGTTGGCTCGAATGACATCAAAATTGGCCTCGGCGGCCGGGTTGGTCATGCGGTACTGGGTGGTTGAATTGTTACCACCGGTGACATAGTTTTTAAAGTACCCGATTTGAAAAGCCCGTTGCCGCGAATCAAGTGCCTCGGAGAGGGAATAAGACACGCCCACAGGTCTGCTTTCCAGTTCTGGAACCAAACTTGGCCCAAAACCGTTCAATTGAACCTGACTGACAAACTCTTTGATTTCGTGAGAAAAGGTAAGTCGAGCATCGAACCCGGCCAAACGATCCAGCAACTTCACCCACCGAATTGCAGCAGTGGTACCGGCACCGGCCACTGACACAGAACTGGCTCCAACGCTCAAGTTACCCGCGTCCACATTCGAATCGCTGTACGCCAATTCAAGCATGGAGCTAATGCTGTAAAACGGTACTTTGTAATTCAGGCCAAATACCTCGACATCTGACCAACGCCCCGGCGAGGTCACGTATTGAAACGAAGCCATGTGACCTTTGTTAAAGGCATTGTTGTGTTGCAAGGCCAAGCCCATGCGGAAATCACCCGTGGCATTGGTACCAGAGTTGTCCAGCGTCAAATATGCAGCCAATGGTTTTTGATCAGAAACCTGCACTTTCGCGTCCACCAAGCCTGGCTTGTCGCTGGGCTCCAGGCGTACACGGACGATTTTCGCCGGGTTGTCATTGATCAAACGCAGGTTTTTATCCATGTCCACAGTGTTGATCAAGGCCCCTGGTTGAAGCACCACCAAGCTTTCCTGAATGGACTCCGCCGTGAAGTAGTCGTTACCCGCAACAGTGACTACATCCAGCCGCGCATCGACAATTTGCAGTTTAAGCTGTTCACCGGGTTTGATTTCCTGCTCAGGAATCAACACACGAACTACTTCATAACCCGCCTCGGCATGTAATTGTTCAACGGCCACGGTGGCAGTTCGCAAATCGGAAAAAGTGATTTCACGACCGGAAAAACCACTCAGCACAGCCATGACTTGGTCCCGCGGAATTAATTCCGGTCCCAACACCTCAAAACCCGACACCGCGAAACTGGGTTCCTTGTATTCTTCACTGCTTGGCTGGGAACCTGATGTGCTTTCAGGCAGGGTTTGCGCATTTGCAAGCTGCAAATGCGAATTGACCAACAGCACCACTGCACAGGCGACTGCGGAAAGTTTGAATTTCATAGAATTGTTGTGTAACCGTTAAATGTTAAAAATCATTCCGGCCGATAAAATGCGCAGCGGCTGGCTTCCCGGATACTGCTGTAACTCTTTTTGAATCTCGTCGTGCTCTCTGGGCTTTAGATGACTAATCCAGATTTCACATGCTGCGTTTAATTTTTGAAGCTCACCAAACAACAAACTTGGGCACAAATGCTTGGCCAAATCTGCAAGCCATTTCTCCTTGTCAGGAAAAGCAGCCTCAATAAAGAAATAATCTACCTTTTTTGCGTAGTTGATAAGGGTGAATAACCGGTCTGTTTGGTGCGTATCTCCGGAGAAGCACCACCCCCCGGTGGGAGTAGTCAAAAAAACACCCACGGCCGGGACCGTATGATCCACCTCTACGGTGGAAATTCTGCGCTCACCAAACACCAGTTCTTCTTCAGGCTGTATCTCAACATACTCCAGAACCGGGTTCTCTGCTGTGGGAATTTTCGAGAAATCAGGCCATATTTCCTCATTGAAAATATGTTGCTGCAAGGCCCTGATTGTGGGGAGGGTGGCATACACACGCAAGGGACTTCTGCGGCCCACGCCCACCGTGTCGATTAAAAAAGGCAAACCACAAATGTGGTCCAGGTGGGAATGGGTAATGAATACATGCTCAATTTGCTCGAGACGGGCAAAATCGAGCTCGCACAGGCCTGTGCCCGCATCGATCAAAATATCACTGTCGATCAGGAAGCTTGTTGTTCCTTGTCCGGGAATACCGATACTGCCGCTGCAACCCAACACCTCTACCGTAGAGTGTTTTTGCATCAAAGCCTCGTAAGAATGACGACTGCGTTGTTATGTAGTTTTGTGAAGCAAAGCCAGTATATCCGGAATTGCTTTACGCCCAGCCTCGTAACCCAAGGCAACGATCTCTTCTCTGCGCTCAAACTCCATCAATCCGATTTTTTCAATGGAAGGCTGAACATACAGGTCACTGATGACTTTGGCCTGTCGTGATTTCTCAATACCGCCCAATTCAATGACACGCATCAGCGACTTCATCATGGTGGGCATTTGCACACTGCTGTCGTCTACCATGTGCGCGGTGATGTCTTCCTCAAGGCCCACGTCCACGGTGAGAATTTTTCGTGCGCCGCGAGTACGCATGCAATCGACAGGCACATTGTTGACCAGTGCGCCATCCACCATCACGTGCCTGCCCGCCATGAATGGCTCAAAAAATACCGGGATGGAAGTACTGGCGCGCACTGCCTTCCACAACGGGCCTTGTTCAAACAAGAACTGGTTGCCCGTGGTCAAATTGCAACTGATGGCGAAAAACGGAATCGGCTGGTCTTCAATTAACGAATCACCAAATGCTTTTTGATACACCTCGTCAACTGCCTTGCTTTTCACAAAGCCATGTTTGGGTATCCAGTAGTCGGTCAGTTTGAATGGCAAACCTTTCTTGAAACTGATGGCAAGGGCCTTGTTCACATCGGCGGCCGAGCGCCCCGAGGAGATAAGCGCACCCACCAACGCGCCCATTGAGGTTCCCCCAACCGAGTCCACGACCACGCCAGCCTCCTCAAGTGCCTGAAAGAAACCGGCATGGGCGAATCCGCGGGCACCGCCACCGCCCAGCACCAGGCCCAAGGTGAGCCCCAGAATGTGCCGCGCAGCACGTGCGTTGTCGGAATGGTGGCCACGCCGAACATGCAACAGCTTGAACCCGCTGCCAAAATTGGCGTGTATGCGCTGTACAACCGACTGCTCAACCCAGGCCGCTTCGTGCACCAGTACAAACCACACCGGCAAGTCGTCGTCGGCGCTTTTCAACTGGGCTTTCAACAAGTCGCAACTGCGCGAATCATTCAAGGTGCTTGCACACAGCATCACCACCATGCAATCAAGCTCTTCAATCAGGCGATCGTCCAAAACCTCCAGGGGTTCTGTCTCAATCATTTCAACCACCCAGTCTTTGGCACTGACAGAACTCGGCGGGGTTACGTCACCAAGCTGTTTCCAGCGTCGCAACTCACAATGCCGTGCCATGGCAGACTGAAATCCTTCAACGGCCTGCATGCCAAAACCCTCGGGGCGTACAAAAGACTGAAACAAAATGAACTGGTGTTGCTTCAAGGGGCCGCTGTAGCCGAGTTCACGCTTGAAACGGGAAACGAGCATTCGGATCAGGTGGTGATACACCGAGCGACTGAACTCACCGAACTGCTCCAGGGCGGTTTGATCAATTTCAAGCAGAACACTGTCTCGGCGGGCAGAAATGCTGACTGTACGTGGCGCTTGGTCGAAAAAACCAAGCTCGCCTATCATTTCGCCGGGGAAAAAAGAAAGGGCCAGGTCTTGAAAGCCGTCTGGGCGAAAACGCTGTCCTTTCAACTGACCTTGCAACAAGAGATAAAAATGATGACTGGGCTGACCTTGCTCAAACAAAGTGTCGCCACGGGGTAAACGAACCAGTTTTGCAAGTCGAATTAACTGCTCAGCTTCAGTGGACTGAATTTCGAGCTTTTTGGACAAAAGCTCAATGGCATAACTCAGCTCAATAACCGGCAAGCCAGCGGGTTCGGACACAGGGACACCGTTGTAAGAATAATTTGCCTTGATGGTAGCAAACTATTGCCTCACAAAGCACCTACCCCCATGGGGCCCCTGGGATTGTTGCCACTTGTTGAAACTCAGCGATTCAGGAAACCTTTCAGGGCGTCCCTCACCTTTTCCTCGGCCTTGCCTTTCAACTCTTCTTTTTTCTCATCAATTTTTGGCTGCAATTTGGCTTTGGCCGCTTCTTTTGCCAGTTCTTTGAACTGAAGTTCCCACTGAACGCCAGTGAATGGGCCATACAGGCGAACGGGCACCGTTACCCCGTTCAAACCAGAATCAAGCGTTTTACCGCCCTGCCCTGTGCTGGTGGCCACCACCGAGGCCTTGGCCAGGTAGTCAAGGGAATTGCTGATCAAATTCACCTGCCCTGCGCCACCAATTCGAAACAAGGGGGCCATCACATTCAAGTCATTCGAGGTAGCCACGCCATTGGCAATGTCAAAACTGACTGCCAATGAACTGAAATCCGTTTTCTGAGTGGTGTCGGTTTTTTGGGTGGCGTTGCTGCCGGTCGTCAGCAAGGATTTTGCATTTCTGAATTTCTCGGCCAGATTAATGCCTTTGATCGCACCATCCTGAAGACTCACCGAAACCTTTCCATCCAGGGCAGCTTTCATCTGGTTTACCGTGTTGCCCGTGGTGCGAATGTTGATGCCCACATTGCCCTTGCCCTCGACCATGTCTTTGTCAAGCAGCGCCTTGATTACAGGTTGAACTTGAACACCAGTCATGTTCTGGTTCACGGTCACCGTTTGAGTATTCGCATCCGCGGTAATTACACCCGTGGTTGAACCACCGTAAAGCTTTGCATCCAGCGGCGAAATGGTCAGTTTGCCCCCTCGCGCCACAGCCTTCGTTTTCAATTGCTGGGCCTGAATATTCGACACTTTCAATTCACCTATGTTGGCGGTGATGTCCAGATTCAGATTGCGCAGCGGGCTCAAATCAACAGGTGTGTCTTTGGATTTTTCACCCGAGCTTGCTGCGGTCTCGGTATTGGCGTTTTTCTTGGGGGGCAACAACGCATCAATGTCCAGCTTGTCCGCATTCAATACAGCTGTAATCGCCGGTTTGGAGAAATTCTTCACGGCTGCTTTCAAATCAAAACTGGTGGCCTCAAACTTCGAGTTCAAATCCAGCTCCGCAGTTTTTTCTGTGTTGTTCACCGCCAAACGGCCTGCCAAAGGCATGCTGGCCTGTTTTTTTGGTAATGCCGGGTCTTTCACATCCAGTTGACCCGTCAAGGCTGCCAACTCAATCAACTCGCTTTTCATGTTCAGGCTCATGGGGCTGGCCAGCTGCAAATTCACCGTGCGCTCACCTTCCACCAAATTCACTGTAGTTTTCAATGCAGCAGACACCGCCTGCTTCAAATTGCCCTGCAAGCCTGCCAAGTCAAGCGTGGCGTTGATACTGCGTGTGGCTTGCTTCAAGTCGGCCTTGAAATTCAAGGCCTCACCACGCGCCACAGTGTCGCTGAGTTCCAGTGAAGGCGAGCTTAGGCTAACGTCGAATGCTCCCACGTTGGGAAGTTGGCCTTTGGCCTTGGCATCCAGCGACTGCGCTTTAACCTCCAAGGTATTCGGGTTCACATTCAGGGTACTGGCCTGCACATTCACATCGGCTTGCTGCTGATCCAGTTGGCCCAACACGGCAAACTTCAGGTTCTCAAAATTCGCATACAGATTTTCACCCAGTCCAAACTCAAGACGGGTGTTCAAGTCGATGTTCAAATCCGCCTGCGGCTTGTTGGCCTTCACATTGCCCTTCAATGCAATGTCTGTGGGCACCCCCTGCTCAATGCGACCGCTTTGCATGGCGAAGTTGTTCAACGAGGCCTCTAACCCGGTCTGCTTGTCAGCATATGTCACATTCAGATTTTCAAGCGCAATCGAGTCCACTGAAAAATTCACGGCCTGTCCACCCTCTGCCGGGGCATCTTCCATTTCTTGCTCAACCTGATCGGTTGTTTCAGGATTGCTCAAATCATCGAAGTTGAACTTGCCATCGGCATTTTTCACCACATTCACGGTGACACCACTGGCTTGTACCGCGTCTACCACCACCTCTGAACTTAGCAGCGGCAACAAAGCCAGTGAAATACTGACTTTGTCAGCCTTCAAAAATTGATCGGTGCTTTGGAATTCAGAAAGAGTGACGCCGTTCAAATCGGCGCCAATGGAAGGGAACCACTTGAGCTGCACGGGACCCGTGAACGCCAAATCGCGTTGCTGCTTTTCCTTGACCACTGCGCTGGCTTTGTTCAGCAAAGCCTGCTGGTCAATTGTGTTCACCAAAATGGCTGCGGTGGCTGCCAATACTACCGGCACACCAATCACAATGCCCACGCCCCATGCAATTGCCTTTTTCATGGCAAACCTCCTTAAACTGCGGGTTCTTCAGTCGCCTGGCTGATTTTGCTCCACACGCTTGGCCCTTTGGCCGCTTTTTCAATGTCCGTCAAATAGGCTTGGTGCAGCACCAACTCCTCATCGGTGGGCTCAGGTTCTGGCAAACTCAGCGCGCTGAGTTTGATTCGCTCTACACCATCGTCCTCATGATGCGCATTCAGATCAATCACCAGGCTGTCTTGCCCGCGGGTCATCGCCAAATAAACTTCCGCCAGAATTTGCGAGTCCAGCAGCGCCCCGTGCAGCTGACGGTGTGCGTTATTCACCCCAAGGCGGTCACACAGCGCATCCAGGTTATTGCGTTTGCCGGGAAACATTTCACGCGCCATGCCCAGGGAATCGATTACGCCGTCCACATAGTCGGCCATCTTGCCCAAGCCCAGACGTTCAAGTTCACCATCCAGAAAACCGATATCGAATGATGCGTTGTGAATGATCAGCGTGCTGCCCTGCACAAAATCAAGAAAGTCTTTGGCGATTTGCTTGAATTTCGGCTTGTCTGCCAGCATTTCATCGGAAATACCGTGCACCTGGAATGCACCCTCATCGACCTCACGCTCGGGGTTGATGTATTGGTGAAAATGGTGGTCAGTCACCTGCCGACCATTCACTTCGATACACCCAATTTCGATAATCCGGTGACCCTGCCTAACTTCCAGGCCGGTTGTTTCTGTATCCAGTACTACATATCTCATTGTTTCATCGCCTTTTCTACACCAAGGTTTGCCAAGGCATCGGCCTTCTCGTTGCCGGGGTTGCCAGAATGGCCCTTCACCCAGTGCCAGCGTACCAAATGACGAACACTGGCCTCATCGAGTATTTGCCACAAGTCGGCGTTTTTCACCGGCTTTTTGTCCGAGGTTTTCCACCCGTTCATTTTCCACTTTGGCATCCACTCCAGTACACCTTTACGCACGTACTGCGAATCGGTGTACACGTCGATGCTGCAACGCTTCTTTAAAGCATTCAACCCTTCAATTACAGCGGTCAATTCCATTCGGTTGTTGGTGGTGTTCAACTCTCCGCCGCACAATTCCTTGGCATGCTCACCCGATTGCAAGTACACACCCCAACCGCCTGGCCCCGGGTTGCCCTTGCAAGCCCCGTCGGCATACATCACGACGCTGGCAATTCTTTGTTCAGTCACAATTCAATCCTGTTGGCCTTATCCACGGTCGCCTATTGTAGGTGTTTTATTCAGCGCCTTATTGGCAACAGGTTTTAGTTGGCGTGCTGATACTTTTTTGTCTTTAAAAGCCGGGCCAATCAAGCGCATGCCGCGCACTCTTTTGACTGCACATACAAAATAGACTGCGCCACACACTGGCCACCAGCGATCACCCGCATGCTCCATGAAACCCATCCGGCTTAAACCACTTTCAGTGAATGCAGGAAAACGGTAGCAACCAAACCGGCCAAACTCGGGTTCACAGGACAACAGTTTCAACCAGTCCTTCAGGCGGCTTAAATGGATCGGCTCACAACCATCCGGCCACACGGGTGCCCAGCGTTTCAGGGCCGCATGGCGAAGGCCCCACAGCGACATCGGGTTGAAACCGGTAATGACCACCCGCCCTTCCGGCATCAACACGCGCTCTACTTCCCGCAACAGCTGGTGCGGATCCTCAGAGAATTCAAGCACATGGGGCAGCACAATCATGTCCAACGACTGGCTCTCGAAAGGCAGCTCTTCAAACTCGGCAAAGCAATCGGGCGTGATCATTTCCACCCCATCGGGTTTGCTGGCCACCAAGCCCTGCTGCACATAGGCCTTGTGGGGAATGCGGCTTTCTTTCAGACCATCCACTAGCCGAGTACCCAATTGCACGGCCCGGAAACCAAACAGGTCGGGTACCACAGAATCAATCCACGCCTGTTCACGACTTGTGAAGTACCGGCCCGCTGGCGTGTTCAACCAGGCATCGAGTGCTAACATTTGGGCTTGTTGTGTACTCAAGTCGTTCAGGGGTTCAGATGGAATCATTCAAGTCTTCTCAAGTGTCGAATTGGTCGGTCTATGGCATCCCGGCCTTTCAGGACAACTACCTGTGGGCGATTGTTCATGAACCCAGCAAGGCCTGCATGGTGGTAGACCCGGGTTGCAGCAGGTCAGTTCAAGATTTTCTGGATTCTCGTGGTTACCATCTTAGCGGTATTTTGGTCACCCATCACCACATGGACCACATAGGGGGAATTGATGCGCTCCTGAGCAAAGCCGCAAAAGACTTGCCAGTGTACGGTCCGGCCAGTGGAAGGGTTGCACAGGTAAATCGGCCTGTGCGCGAAGGTAACGCCGTGGATGTACACTGCCTGACTGCCCGGGTTTTTGAAGTTCCGGGCCACACGGTAGACCACCTGGCGTATGTGATTGAGTTGAAAGACACCATGAACAGTGAAGAGGTGTGGATGTTTCCAGGTGACACCTTGTTCTCGGGCGGTTGTGGACGCTTGTTTGAAGGCAGCGCTGAACAAATGTTTGAATCCCTTCAAAAACTCAATCAATTTCCGGCAAACACCCGTGTTTTCTGCGCGCATGAGTACACCGAATCGAATCTGCGGTTCGCCAGGGCCTATTCACCCGACTCCAAAAATATTGAAGCACGAGAAATTGAAGTCCGAAGAATTCGGGAGGCAGGCTTAAGCACTATTCCGACAACGCTCGGTGTTGAGCGGCTCAGCAATTTGTTCATCAATGCTACAAATCCCATTGAATTCAAACAAATACGCACAGCAAAAGACAATTTCTAATTGCGATAACCAGTTAACATTTTTTTACAAATACACCTGTTTAAAATAATTCAAGTGGTATCACTCGGGCTGGGGCATGGGTCAACTCTCGATTGACCTACACAAAACTTCAACATAGGATGCATTTTCGTTTCGCTCTTTGCCCTGCCCGGCAACCAAGCCCTTTGAAACCCGACTCGTTCAAAAATGGAATCAAGCAATTTGCCAAAGTGGCCATTTTGACGGGCATCGCCGTTGGACCCGGCCCCACTTGGGCCAATGCGCAACAGGCCGACATTGCACTAAACGCGGAAAACGAAGAAGTACAGCTGTTCGGCCTGGTGGCACCCAACCCGGGCCTCGAGCTGAAAATGTCCGGACCCTACGACTTGATTACGCTGGACTTTGCCGAAGAAGCTGGTGATGTGTGGGCTGATATACGAAAGGGTTTTTCGGTGCCTGACCTGGAAACGCAGGCAGTGCAAGTTCGCGAACGCGCCTTGCTGAAAAACAAGCGCATGGTGAACAACATGTTGCAGCGTTCCGAACCCTACATTTACTTCATCGCCCAGGAATGTGCAAAACGTGGCATGCCGTCTGAGCTGGCCTTGCTGCCATTTATCGAAAGCCAGTTCAACCCGCATGCACGCTCACCTTCAGCCGCTGAGGGTTTGTGGCAGTTTATTCCCAGCACGGGACGTCAATTTGACCTGAAACAAAACAAATGGGTTGATGAACGACGGGACCTGGTGGCCTCCACCCGCGCTGCACTGGACTACCTTACGTATCTCTATGACATGCATGGCGATTGGCACCTGGCTTTGCTTTCTTACAACTGGGGCGAAGGTTCGGTACTCAGGGCCGTTAAAAAAGCACAGGAAGCAGGGCTTGAACCCACACTGGACAACCTTGAGCTGCCCCTTGAAACGAAACATTACATACCAAAACTACAAGCGCTAAAAAACCTAATTCAAAGCCCGGAACGTTTTGGCCTGACTTTGCCCAAGTTTCCAAACAAACCTTACTTCGCCGAAATCAAACGCAGCGCCGATGTTGACCTTCGGGAGATTGCCCGCCTAGCAGGCGTTGAACTGGAGTTGATTCGCAAACTGAACCCTGGTTTGAATCAACCAGTTTTGTATGCTGCCCACAGCAATACCCTGCTGGTGCCTGTTGAATACAGCGCAAAAATTCAGGCCAGCCTGAAACAGTACAAACCTTCAAACCCCCAGCGCAACTACACGGTAAAAAAAGGCGACACCTTGGGAGAAATAGCCCAACGCTTTGATGTGAGCGTGAAAGCCATACAAAGGCTCAACGGACTGGGCAAGAAGAAGCTGATCAAACCTGGCATGAACTTGAGTATTCCAAACACACCAAAGCTGGGCAGTTGGGAATCCTGAAGCGGTTAAAGCACCGGCGCCGCATCAATCAACTGACGGGTATAAGCATGCTGTGGGTTGGCAAACAACTGTTCAGCCGAACCGCGCTCCACCACATCGCCATGCCTTAGCACCACCACTTCATCGGCCAGGTACTGAACCACCGCCAGGTTGTGGGTAATAAACAGCATGGCCACACCGGTTTCAGTTTGCAGGCGTTTCAGCAAATTCAATATTTGAGCCTGAACTGACACATCCAGCGCTGAAGTGGGTTCATCGCAAATCAAAATTCTGGGCTCTGAAACCAATGCACGGGCAATCGCAATGCGCTGGCGCTGACCACCCGAAAATTCATGCGGAAAACGAGCAAGGGCTTCTTCGGGCATGCTGACTTGGTCAATCACTTTCAGCACACGAGCCTTGCGAGCAGTCGCATCCAGATCGGGGCGCAAACTAAGCAATGGCTCTTCCAGAATTTCAGCAATTCGATGGCGAGGATTCAGCGAAGCAAAAGGGTCTTGGAATACAAACTGAATTTTTGAACGCCAGCCCTCAGGGCCGCGCTCTGCCCATTGGCGAAGGGGCCTGCTGTCCATCAGCACATCGCCATCCACTTTCGCATTGCTGCCCAACAAACCCAGCAAGGCGCGGGCCGCTGTGGTTTTACCAGAACCCGATTCGCCCACCAAAGCCACAGTGCGGCCTTGCAACAAAGTGATGTCGAGCTTGTTCAGCACTGGCTTGAAATGCTTACGCAGCAAACCACCTTTTTCGGGATAAGCCACCGACAAAGACACCGTTTGCAACACCACCTTTGAAGTTGCGCCTGAAAAACTGCCGCCCACCGAGTTCACACCACCTGCGCCAGGCTTTGTGAACGACAAATCGGCATGGTAAAAACAACGCACGGTATGGGTTTGTGTGGCTGCAAGCAATTGTGGTGTGCTTTGGCTGCAATTTTCTTGCGCGTGCAGGCAACGGGCCGCAAACCGGCAACCAGGTTTGGGATTCACCAACGATGGAACACGCCCTTCAAGCGCATACAAAGCTTGCCCACGCTGGGCTTGGCTGGGCAAGGACTTCACCAGTGCATGCGCATAAGGGTGGCGTGGTGCAGCAAAAAACTCTGCGGTGCTGGCTTTCTCAACCAGTTGGCCAGCGTACATCAGCCCCACTGTATCTGCCATTTGCTTCACAATTGCCAGGTCATGCGTAATCAGCAGCATGGCCATGCCCTGCTCGCGCTGCAGGGTTTTCAATAAATCAAGTACTTGCGCCTGAATGGACACATCCAGTGCCGTGGTCGGTTCATCGGCAATCAGCAGGTCAGGCTTGACACTCAAGGCCATGGCGATCATGACACGCTGTTTTTGGCCGCCCGACATTTCAAAGGGATACTGCTGCAATCGCTTTTTGGGCTCGGGAATGCCCACGCGGCCCAGCCACGCTTCGGCCTCTTTCAATGCTTGTGCCTTGTTGACCCCAGTGTGCAAACAAATGATTTCGGTCAACTGGTCGCCCACGGTCATCACCGGGTTCAAGCTTGTGCCCGGTTCCTGAAAAATCATGGCAATGCGTTTGCCACGCAGGGTGCGCATGGCCGTTTCGCTGATGCGCAACACATCGGTGCTGTTTGAATTTGCACCTGCACTACTCTCGTTTAACCTCACCTGCCCGGCAACAATTGCGCCACTGTCTGGCAGCAGGCGGGCAATGCTGAGCGCGGTCATGGACTTGCCACAACCCGATTCACCCACCAAGGCAAAAGTTTGGCCCTTTTCAATGGCCAATGAAATATCATCGAGCGCATGCACCCAACCAGCCTCACTGGCCAAGCGGGTGGTAAGTCCATGGATGTTGAGCAAACTCATACGCTTACACCCTCACCAAAGATTGTTTCAACTGGCGCGCGCGCGGATCAAACGCATCGCGCACTGCGTCGGCAAACAGGTTGGCTGACAGCACCAGCAGCAACATGAATACAAATGCAGCCACCAGGCTCCACCACACAATCGGTTCCCGGCTTAGCTCAAGTCGTGCTGCATTGATCATGGTGCCGTAACTGAATGTGCTGGGGTCTACACCCACGCCGACATAACTGAGCACTGCCTCGGCCAACACCAGGCCTGAAAAATCCATCACCATGGCAATCAAAATAAGGTGCATTAAATTGGGCAGCAAATGCGAGAACAGAATTTTTGCGCTGGACACGCCACTGGCACGTGCGGCCAGAATGTAATCTTGCTCGCGCATTTTCAACACTTCGCCACGAATCAATCTGGCAAGGCCGGTCCAGCTGGTCAAACCCAAAATGGCACACAGGAAAAACAGGCGCAGGTCGGCTTTCTCAATCGATGACGCGAAGGCATCCGGGTTGGCATCCAGTGCCACCTGCAACATCAACACCGTGGCAGCAATCAACAACACCGAGGGAATTGAATTCAGCGTGGTGTAGATGTATTGGATAACATCATCGACCCAACCACGGAAATAACCCGCAGCCAAGCCCATGGCAATGCCCACAGGCAGAGTCAGCAAGGTGGTCAGCAAACCAATCAGCATGGCAGTGCGCAGCCCTTTCAAGGCAATGTAAAACACGTCCACGCCCACTTTGTCGGTACCCAGCACATGGTAGGCCTCAGCCCACTTCCACACTACGCCGCCCACAACGCAAAGTGCAAACAAGGTCCACACCACTGCCTGGTAAGCACCACTGCCCGTGAACACGGTAATGCTGTTTTGATGATCCGCCTGTGCCATGGCCCTGCGAATGATCCACAAGGCTGCCAGGAAAAACGCCCACAGCACTGCACCACCCAAGGCGCCTTGATAAGCACGCTTGAGCAGGTCCTGCCCCTTCATGCTTTCATCAATTAAATGCGCACCGCCAAACTGCAAACGGGCGTAATCACGCACGGGTTTGCCGTCTACCTCCATGGTTTCTTTGCTCAAGGAACGGGTGGCCAGTGGTGCTGAATACGATTTCTCGCGCTGATAGGCCAGGGGACCCAAGGCCACGTCGAGCACAGAAATAATGGGGCTGGCGTAACGGCTTTGCTGCTCGGCATTCAGGCGAAGATGAACACTGTCCAGCAGGGTGATGACCACCGCCAACAACAGCACCACCAAACTGGCACTGGCAATTTTCGATTGAAACACCAAACCCCATGACGCGCGAGAAAGCGGGTTTTTGACAACGCTGCGAGCATAAGCCAGCACGCCAAATACCAGCAGCCAGATGAGCGCATCAGTGAGTAGTAGAGTGGGCATCATCGACCTGCTCCCCTTATGCCAATCGAACCCGAGGGTCCGCGATGGTGTAAGCAATGTCAGTCAAAATCAAACCCACCAAATAAAGCACTGAACCAATAAACACCATCGCCCGCACAATTGCAAAATCTTGCGACTGAATGGCCTCGATGGTGTAGCTGCCCAAGCCTGGGATACCAAAGAAGGATTCAGAAATCAGCGAACCCATGAACAACAGGGGAATGACTGTGACTGAACCGGTCAGAATTGGAATAAGACCATTGCGCAGCACATGGCGCCCAAGCACCTGTAATTCAGACAAACCCTTGGCACGCGCTGTGCGAACATAGTCTTTGTTGATCTCTTCAAGGAAAATGGTGCGGTACCAGCGCGTACCGCCACCCAAACCACTGACCACGCCAATGATGACCGGCAATATCAAAAAGCGCCAAGCATCCCCGCCCGAGTCATAGCCTGAGATTGGAACAAGCGCCAATGTTTTGGAAAACAGGTACTGCCCGCCAATGATGTAAAACAAACCGGAAATCGACATGGCCAGCACGCACAGCACCACACCGGTTAAATCAAGGTAAGTGCCCCGGAAAAAGGTCAGCAACAGTGACAGCACAATATTCAGGAAGAGACCCAGCACAAACACGGGCACGGCCAGGGCAAGACTAGGCCCCGCACGTTTCACAATTTCATTGGCAATATTACGGCCATCGTCGGAACTGCCAAACTCACCCACAAACATGGGCACCGACTTCTGGAAGAAAATAGTCTCGGTCAGCGTGCCTGTGCCTTGCGCTTCACTGTTGATCAGCAAGGGCAAGTCGTATCCTTTTTCACGCTTCCATTGATCAACCGATTCTTGCGCGACCCGTTTGCCACCAAGGGCCAAACGGGCCATGTCATCGGGACTGTTCACTTGAAAAAACAGCACAAAGGTGATCAGGTTCACACCCAACAATACCAGCAGGCCATACAGCACACGGCGCAGCAAATAGTTACCCATCAGCGCTTGCCCCCTGTGCGGTTTGCCACAGTCGCAGCCAAGTCTTCGCGAATACCCATGGCTTGTTCACGGCGCTTCCAGGCGGCCCAGGCGGGCCAAATGAACAGGGCCAGTGCAAGCAACAACACCGGAATAGGCCACCATTCGGGCTGGTTCCATTCCTTTCTGGCCTGATCACGTTTGGCGGTATCGATGGTTTTGTATTTGATGCTGTTGCGGGCCAGGTCGTTGGGCTTTACGTTGCCATACCACTCGTGGATCAGCCCAAACTGCTGGGGCACAAAGGCAAACAACCAGGGCACATCGTCTTGAACAAGGTCCGTCATCTGCGAAATAATCGCGGCACGCTCTTCATTGTTGGGCATGGTTTTCATGCGCTCGAACATGGCGTCATATTGCGCATTGGAATAGTTCGAGGCATTTTCCCCCGCAGTTTTGGCGCGGCTGTTGGGGCCGTAGAGCAGGAACAAAAAGTTTTCCGGATCGGGGTAATCTGCATTCCAGCCCAGGAAGAAAATTTGCGCATTGCCCTTTCGGATTTTTTCCTGAAAACGGTTCCAGTCGGTGGCACGAATATCCAGTTGAATGTTCAGCTTGGCGAACTGCTTGCGGTACCAATCGAAGCGGGCTTTGTCACCGGGGCCTCCGCCTGTTGTATCGAGCGCCAGGGTTAAGGGTTGCCCTGTTTTTGGGTCAATTCCATTGTCATAACCTGCTTGTTTCAACAAGGCCAAGGCGTCTTCAACTGGCTTGCGTACCGGCTTGCCATCCACCAAGTTGTACACCTGCGTGTTGTAGCCGGCCTCACCTTCCTCGTAACCAAACAAGCCAGGCGGCACCGGGCCGTGGGCTGGCACTGCTCGACCATTGGTGAAAATTTGCGAGAATTCCTCCCAGTCCATGGCAATTGCAATGGCTTGGCGCAGCAATTTGGCACGGCGCGCCTCTTCGGCGGAGCTGCCCGGCCCCACCACGGGATCCAGCCAATTGAAACCCAGATAAAACATGCTGGTGGACAATGATGTTTCCAGACGAATGCCCTTTTCCGCCATGTCCGGGGTTAAAGCTGCATCGCCATCGGCGCTGGCACGAATGGCCTGATCAAAGGTGTCTGCACTGACCCCAGAGGTGTCGTAATAGCCCTGCAGAAACTTGTTCCAGTAAGGAATGCCCTCTTTCTCGCGCGTGAACACCACACGATCGATAAAGGGCATTGTTTTGCCGGCATCGGCCAACAGGCCTTTGGCCTTGTCGCCGGGCTCACCCTCTGATGGATACGGCTCACCGCGGTGGTTCGGGTTGCGCGACAACACCATGCGGGAATTCGGGTCATTTTCAGTCAACATGTAAGCACCCGTGCCCACAGGCCACCAATCCAGCACCAGGTTGTTTTCTATAAAACCTTTTTGACTGTAGAACGCATCAGCTTCCCAGGGAATGGGTGCAAAAAAAGGCATGGCCAGCCAGTAAATAAACTGGGGGTATTTGCCGTTCACGCGAATTTCTAGTGTGTGGTCGTCCAGCGCTTTGGCACCAGGCAAATCAAATTCACGCAGATCAAGCCAGGGCAAGTCAGCTGTGGCAGGCGGAAAGGCACTGCCGGTTTCTTTCTGGATTTTCTCTTTCAGCGCTTTGTCGTGTTCTTGCAGGGTTTTTGACAACTCCCCCAAGCCTTCCACGTAATCGCCCATGTGCCCCAGAATTGGAGACACGATTCGGGAACTGGCAAGGCGCTTGATCTCGTACACATAATCGTGCGCAGTTAACTCGCGCGTACCCTGCTGCTCAAACTGCAAGGGGCTGCTGTACTTGCGGGCTTCTTCGCCGAGCTGGTGGTACAAAAAATTGCCCTGGGCATCTTTCGCAAAAGCCGGGTGCGGTTGATATTGAACGCCAGGCTTTAATTGAATGGTATAAACGCTGGTCCTCACCGCGTTAAGCGGCGCGTCATCGGGCAATTCGTTGCCCGCCTCATCCAGGTAAACCGGTACAGGCATGGCCGCAGCAGCCAAGGGCTCTAGCTGATAGGGCCGTTTCAGGTAGTGGTACTGAAACAGCGGCTCGTAAATTTGGTAAGTGAATTCCGCTTCGTCGGAGGTGTAAGACTGCGCTGGATCCAGATGCTTGGGGCGTGCCGTGAAGGCGGTGTAAAGGGTGTTGAGCTTTTTGTCTTCCGCAGTTTCAACGTAAGGATTGTTGGGCGCCTTGCCACATGCAGCGAGCGACAGGCACAAAGCCACCGCCACTGCGAAACTGCCTGTAATGCGACCGAAAACTGCCAAAAAACCACCCTCGCACTGTTGTTTTTTTAGATGGCTTTATTTAACCACGCCAAACACGCTCCGGACCAGTGTCAGCGTGAATCCAGCCACCTTTTGCGCCCACACGGAAGTAGAAGCCCACGCCACCGGCGCGGAAACCCTCTACCAATTCGCCCAGCACCCTGGGATGCAGGCCAGGCAAACGGAAATCAACAGCCTGACCTTTCAGATGCAGGGAATTGCGGGCAGCGGGCAAGCCTTTCTCGATTAAACGGGCATTTGTTTTTGGGCTTCTGTAACCCGAAGTAATTTCAACCGGTGCCACAAAGCCATAACGACGCACGAAAGCCTGTGCAGCCCACAGTGTGTCGATAATTTGCGTGTCCATGCGGAAAACTTGATTTGCCTGCACGTCTCGAAGCAAACCACAAATCTGTTCATAGGCGATTGGGTTAAGATGTCCGTCTTTCCAGTAGGTAATGTTCAAGCGCTCGCCCGATTGTGGGCGTACCATTTCAAGGGTGCGTGGTTGAAGCCAGAAAGTCAGATCTACCAAGCCTGGATCGAACAGATCGGGTGGTGGCACCAAGTCTGAACCAGCTGCCAATACTCCCCGATTCAAAAAGGTATCGACTGAGCCAATAACAGCCAAAGTACTTACTGCCTTGATGAATGAACGCCGGTCGAAATTGTGCATTGCCATAGCTTGTAGCCGAAACCTAAGAATTTACTTGAACTTATAATATGAGTTCTTTGAAAAAAAGTCACTAATCCATGTCAACAGATCACCAAAATCAAACAGTTCGCACCCGTTTTGCACCCAGCCCAACAGGCTATTTGCATTTGGGTGGCGCCAGAACCGCCTTGTACAGCTGGGCTTTTGCCCGCCACCACAAGGGACAGTTCATTCTTCGCGTAGAAGACACTGACGTAGAGCGATCCACCCCAGAAGCCGTTCAGGCCATTATGGATGGCATGGCTTGGTTGAATCTGGATTACGACGAAGGCCCGTTTTTTCAAATGCAACGCATGGACCGTTACCGGGCCATGATCGACAAACTGCTTGAAAAAGGCGATGCCTACCTTTGTTACTGTACGCAAGAAGAATTGAATCAAATGCGTGAAAAGCAACGGGAAAATGGTCAACGTATTCGATATGACGGCACATGGCGCCCAGAGGCCGGCAAGGTACTGCCCACGCCACCTGCAGATGTAAAACCCGTGGTGCGTTTCAAGAACCCGCTTAGCGGCGCGGTGACTTGGGACGACCTGGTGAAAGGCGCCATTTCGATCAACAACGAAGAAATGGACGACCTCATTATCGCCCGCCAGGACGGCACACCCACGTACAACTTCTGTGTGGTAGTGGATGACTGGGAGATGAAAATTACCCACGTGATTCGCGGTGATGACCATATCAACAACACGCCCCGCCAAATCAATATCCTGAAAGCGTTGGGCGGCGATCAACCCATTTATGGGCATATCCCGATGATTCTGGGACCCGACGGTGAAAAGCTGTCCAAACGCCACGGTGCGGTCAGCGTGGTGCAGTACCACGAAGAAGGCTTTTTGCCCGATGCCATGATCAACTATCTGGCCCGTTTGGGCTGGAGCCACGGTGACGATGAATTGTTTAGCCGCGAACAGCTTATTGAGTGGTTTGACTCCACCAACCTGTCGAAATCGGCCGCGCAGTTCGATCCGGAAAAGCTGAAGTGGGTTAATGCCCATTACATGAAGCAAGCGCCAAAGGAAGTATTGCTGTCGGATTTGCAAACCCGCCTTGAGAAAGAGGGTGTGAATGCGTTTGAAGGCCCCAAGCTGGCCGACGTGCTCGACGTAGTGCTGGAGCGAGCGTCCACTTTGGTGCAATTGCGCGATGAAGCCGCCCTGTTCTACAAGGTGCCAAGTGTAAATGTTGAAGAATTGAAACCCATGCTGGAAGAAGCTGGCGTGCGTGCAGCCTTGGCCGAATTCAATGAAGGCTTGAACAGTGTGGAATGGAATGTGGAAGCGCTGAGCGGTTTGGTTAAAACCACCATTAAAAACCATGGCCTGAAAATGCCAAAGCTTGCAATGCCTCTGCGCTTGATGTTGACTGGCATTACGCAAACGCCTTCAATCGACAAGGTGATGAACCTGTTGGGCAAGCACACTGTACAAACTCGAATTGCGCAAGGACTGCAATCATGAGCAACAACAAACCGAAGGCCAACCCGGCAGACTGGGCCACTGCCACCAAGGCGATTCGTGCGGGCAGCCACCGCACAGAGTTTGGCGAGCACTCTGAGGCCATGTTTTTGACATCCAGCTTTGTGTTCGACAATGCAGCGCAAGCCGCAGCCCGCTTTGCCGGCACCGAAGAAGGCAATGTGTACGCGCGTTTTACGAACCCCAGCGTGCAAATGTTTGAGCAGCGCCTGGCTGTGCTTGAAGACATGGAGTATTGCCTGGCCACGTCCAGCGGCATGGCGGCAATTACAACAACCTGCATGGGCCTGTTGAATGCGGGTGACCACATTATTGCGTCCAAAGCCTTGTTTGGCGCCACAGTGCAGTTGTTTGTGAATATTCTCTCCCGCTTCGGGATCGAGACCACATTCGTAGACGGCACCAGTATGGAAGCTTGGGAAAAAGCAATCAAGCCCAACACGAAGTTGTTCTACAGCGAAACGCCTTCGAACCCGCTGACCGAAATTCTGGACATGCGCGCGCTGAGCGACCTGGCCAGGAAACATGGTATTTACAACGTGGTGGACAATTGCTTTTGCACCCCTGCTTTGCAAAAACCAGTCGACTTCGGCACGGAAATCATCATTCACTCCGCCACCAAATACCTGGATGGTCAAGGCCGTGTGTTGGGCGGTGCCATTTGCGGCCCGAAAGACTTGCTGAAAGACAAAATTTTGCCTGTGCTGCGCACGGCAGGCCCAACGCTTTCTGCATTCAACGCTTGGGTGCTGTTCAAAGGCCTTGAAACGCTGAACATTCGCATGCTGGCGCAGTCTGCTGCGGCGCTTGAAATTGCAGGCTGGCTGGAAGCGCACCCCGCTGTCAGCAAGGTGTACTACCCCGGCCTGGAAAGCCACCCGCAACATGCGCTGGCCATGAAACAGCAAAAAACCGGTGGTGCCATTGTGTCGTTTGAGGTGAAGGCAAGCAACGAGGACGATGCCCGTGCCAAGGCCTGGCATGTCATTGACAGCAGCCAGTTGATGTCAATTACTGCGAACCTGGGTGACACGCGAACAACCATTACCCATCCGGGCACCACCACGCACGGAAGGCTTAGCCCTGAAGCGCGTGAAGCCGCGGGTATCAAGCAAGGTTTGATTCGTTTGGCGATTGGCCTGGAAGATGTGGCTGATTTGAAGAAAGATTTGCTACGCGGCTTGGGTGGGTAATTAAGCCAAGCGCTCAACAAAAAAGCCGCTGATTAAAACCAGCGGCTTTTTTAATAAATCAACACCACAAAATCAAACACGCATTTGGTCTTCAGTCATGCCTTTCGCCATGGCTTCTTTCATCCAGTTTGGGCGTTTGCCGCGACCCGACCAAGTGAGTGAAGCGTCTTGGGGATGGCGGAAACGTACAGGCGCTGGGCCCAATTCGCGTTTGCCTTTGGGCTTGGATCCGCCCAACTCAGCAAAAAGCTCTTCAAGCTTCAACCCTTTCGACGCTGCCAATTTCTTGACTTCTTCAATGGCTTGCAGTTTAGAGCTGCGGTCATTCAATTCTTTTTCAATGTCTGACTTCAACTGCTGAAGCTCAGAAGCACTTAAAGCGGATAGATTTAGTTTTTTCATTTTTTTCTTTTTAAAAAAGTTTATTAACAAGCCCGATTGTAATTAAATTTATTGTTAATCACAAACGTGAAATTAAATTGATTACTTAATGAGGTCAAGTGCAAATTTAAAATGCTCATTTTCTGCACTTTCCAGCCATTCAAATACGACCATTTCTGTGGTCACCAATTCTGCGCCATTACCAGCCAAACGATCAAAGGCTGCATCACGATTTCTATCGGTTCTCGATCCACACGCATCGGTGACTACCCAAACTTCCATTTCTTCATTCAGTAAATCAAGCGCTGTTTGAAGCAGGCACACGTGGGCTTCAACACCGGCAACTACAATACTGGGACGCTCTGATTCCTGATTATTTTTCTGCAAATGCTTGGGTAAACTGCGTGCATTGCCAGCAGGTGCTTTGCTGGTCAACAAATCAATCAAACCTTCAGGGCAGGCGCTGAAATGAGTTTTACGCATGGTGGCTTTGCACAGTGCACCAAGAGCAGGCACAAAAGGGCCTATTTTGTCGGGCATATGCTCGGTACCAAATACAGGCACGCGCAGCTTTTTGGCCAGCGTGGCCAATATCAAGGCGTTTTTGTAAACATCGTCAGCCTGGTGTATGGCTGGCATCAGTTTTTCTTGATAATCAATTAAAACGAGTTGACTGGATTCGTGGTTCAATAACATTCGATGTGAAAAACCAAAGTGCAAAACAAGAGCATACAAGGTAATTCATGTCAAAAACACCAACCATGGAACAACTCAATCATTGAATCAGCCTTGTTTACTTTCCGTAATCTGCTGACAATATTTTTCAAGCTCTTCCGGCAAATGGCTGGGACAAACTCCACAAAGACGATTGCCTGGAACTGCATAATCAATAAACTTGGGATAAGGCAAATGCAGATTGCCCATAATTTCGATAAACTCTTCGAGCGTTTTTTGATCACCCAAGCGAGGATTTCGATTTTTCTCTTGTCCAATCGAAGAAACCCGTCGATTTTGATAATCATGCCCAGGATAGACCAAAGTATCTTCAGGCAAGCAAAATAGTTTCTCTTTCACGCTTTTGTACAAAGTGGGTGCATCACCATTCTGAAAATCAGTTCGCCCACAACCATCAATCAACAAGGCATCCCCGGTGAAGACGCGTTCTCCCAAGCGATAAGAGAAGTGGCCATCGGTATGACCAGGGGTGTGCAACGGTTCAATTTGCACGCTGCCCACCACAAATGGCTGCCCCTCTTCGATCGCATGGTCGGTGCAAGGCAAACGATCAAAAGCAGGCGCAGCAATTTTACTGCCCACCTTGCTTTTCAGTTCAAGCGCGGCAGTAATGTGATCAGCGTGAATGTGCGTATCCAGGGTGTAGGCCAGTTTTAAACCGAGTTCACTCAACACGGCGAGGTCTCGTTCCATCACAGACACTACCGGATCAATCAACACGGCCTGCCCGGTTTGTTCGCAACCCACCAAATAGGTGTAGGTGCTGGATACGGGCTCAAAAAGCTGTTTGAAAATCATCTTTTAACCTCAATGCTCTATATATGCGCAACTACGCATATAATAGACACATCTTACTTTTTTGTCGCCTGCAATACTGTATCCGGGCACACACTGTCAAAATGTACGACATTCAACACATCCCCAGACAACTTTTGAAACAGGCATTCGCATGATTGGTACCTTGGCTTTGGGGCTTTTGGTGGGCTTAGTCATGGCGCTGACTGGCGCTGGTGGAGGAGTACTGGCGGTACCTTTGCTGGTTTTCACCACCGGGCTGCCCGTGCAAGAAGTGTCTGCAATCGGCTTGCTGGCAGTGGGCCTGGCAGCCACACTCGGCGCTTTTTTGGGTTTGCGGGCAGGCGAGGTGCGTTACAAGGCGGCTGGCCTTATGGGGTTTGTTGGCTTGCTGCTATCGCCAGTTGGTTTTTGGGTGGCCCAACAAGTAGACACCAAGGCACTGGGGCTGGCCTTCTCAGTGGTTCTGCTGTGGGTTGCTTTCAATGCATTTCGGGGGGCCGCCAATTCGGAAATGAATGTGATTGATGCACCACCCGATTCCGAAAAAAGTAAATGCCCTTGCATTCGAAGTCCGGAAACCGGTCGCTTCATCTGGACCTGGCCATGTGCACGGGCACTGGTTTTCTCGGGTGCCGTGGCGGGTTTTCTATCGGGTTTATTGGGTGTGGGTGGCGGATTTGTGTTGGTGCCCGCCTTGCAACGCTTCACCAATTTAAGCGTTCAATCAGTCACGGTGACCTCTTTGGCGGTGATTGCGATTGTTTCAACTTTCGGGGTATTGAACAGCGTTGGCGCTGGCGTCTTCAACTATGAAATAGGTATTACCTTTGCAGCCGCGGCGCTGTGTGGCATGTTGTTTGGCCGCTTGGTTTCAAACAAAATGCCAAGTGCCCAGTTGAAAAAAGCATTTGGTGCAATGTGCGTCGTGGTCGCAATTCTGATGGTGATCAAGAATATTTAAGCCTGTCAAAATCCAGGCGTAATTCCGAAACCCAAGGTGAATGCCCTGGCATTTTGAAAAGTGCCGTAGTCACTGCCATAGCTGGCATCGATCTGCAAAAAATCGGGAATGAGGGTGTAGCGCGCACCGATCCGCCAACTCAAAGCGTCTTCGACACCTGAATAAGTTTCAACCGAAAACCCGATTCGCTCGTTGAGTGAATAATCGAGCGCCGCGGCCTTGAAAATACTGTTGTCATGCTGGGTTTGGTCACGGTATTGCAAGTACCCAAGGTTTAGGTGAAGCAATGAATCTTCGCTACTCAAAGGGACAGAGGCAATCGTGGTGAGCAGAGTTTCCTGAGAGGATTCATTCGTGGATTTCAAGCGCCCCCACTCTCGGCTGGCAGCCAGACCATACCCCGCAGTGCTGTCAGTGAAGTGTTTGAAAATGTGCTTGTAACCGAGGGAACTCAGAGTTTGATCTTCCTGATTACCATGCACGGCGCCAAGCCCGAGGCTAAACTCACCATTGCCCAAAAAATTACAGCCCCCATTGAAATTGTCCTGTCGAACCTCCAACGATGTTTCTGTCCAAAAATCAAGCTGGCAGGTTCGAAGGGCAGTAACCGACGCGTCGTCAGTTTCAATGGGGCGACCGGCATAACCATTGGGCATCAATCCCATTAAACCAATTAACAATAGTATGACCTTCACAACCCCCCCTGTTTACTGCCAGATTACTCACAGCATTCTGAACGAATTCATGGCTGGCTAATCATCACGCGTGACCAACGCGATTATTTTTCCCAGGGTGGCTTATTTTCTTAAACTCTCACCCCCAACTGTTTTGGTCGGGGGATTTGAAGTCGGACCTCGCGGTAAAGTTTAAACAGGCAAAGCACCAGTTAATAAATCAAGCGGCCCCAGTCCTCCGCCGTCAGTTGAAATTGGTAGGGCACCGGTCAGCATATCCAGTGGCAATGCGTCTGTCGGCAGTGCCGAACCTGCGCCCGAATCGCCAGAACTGACGCTATCGCCACCCAACACCTCTCCCACCGTGCCAATCAAGCCAGTGGGGTCTTGGGCGGAGGCATCGGCCACAGCGCCACCCAGTGTTTCAACACCATCGGCCAACGTATTGACTCCGTCTCCCACGGCGCTCGTGACCGGATCCAAAGGTGCAAGCGCTGCGTCTTCAGCAGTCAGGTCAGTCAGCCCTTCGCTTACTTCATTCAGGGTACCGGGAACACCATTGGTGTCGCTGGTATCGTCGCTCGTGCCCACGATCGGGGCAAGGATGTCCGATGTTAACGGCGCCAATGGGCTGTCATCGCCGGCCAGGGTGTTACCCACATCGGCCAAACCTTGCGCAACGCCATCCACAGCGCCAGAGTCAGAACCCAACGTTTCTGTAAGGGGATCAACCAATGGTGCCAATGGCGTGTTTTCAGTGCCGCTGTCCAGCCCAGTCGAAATTGAATTCACAGCACCAACCAACCCACCAGCATCGGAACCATCGCCACTGCTGGGGTCGCCTACAACGCCTGCAAGCACATCAGTCAAACCGGTTGGATCTTGATCCGAAATACCACCAATCGCGCCGCCAACCATACCAAGGCCGTCCGAGACTGCATCTGTGGCCCCGGCCACAGGTGCCAAGGGCGTTTCCTCAAGGCCATCACCTATTGATTCGACACCACCGGCCAAACCACCAGCACCGCTACCACTTTGGCCAGCGCCACCATTGTCATCGTCGTCGCCGAGCAAAAATGCGCCTGCAGCCACTGCACCCAGGCCAGCGGCTGCACCTCCGCCCAAACCACCAGCCAACAAACCAGCACCAACCAGGCCTGACATCTCGCCTGTGCCCTGTTCGAGAATGGCAGATGAGATATCGTCATCAATGTCGTAAAGTTCAACACCCTCAGTCAGCGCCACCACTTTGGTACGCGAAGCTGCTCCTGCTACATCTGAATCGATCTCCTCCAGACGCGCTGCCGCGCCAGGCTGCAGCACCAGTAAGGTATCGCCTTGTCCAGGTCCACGCGCAGGAATACGGATTTCCATGGGAGTGGCCGAAGTGTTTGAAATTTCATCGCCCCACTGAAACAACTCCGCATCAGCCACAACCTGGCCATTGCGGGTAATGGTTGGGGTCGCATTCGGGGTTTGAATTTTCGCAACTGGAACTTGATCAATCATGGTGTGTACACCTGTAAGTTTTCGGATACAAGTCATACACGGAGACGGGATATTCAGATTCGAAGATTGTTACTAAACTTTGTTAATTATGTTTAACACAATAATCGTTCAAGTATTGATCAACAGCGCGTCAATAAAAAAAGCCCGTCAATCGACGGGCTTTTTCTAAGTCAAAACAGCTTAAAGCGAACGGGCAATGATCTCTTTCATGATTTCACTAGAACCACCATAGATGCGCTGAACGCGGGCATCCGCGTACATTTGCGCAATCGGGTACTCCATCATGTAACCGTAACCGCCAAAGAACTGCAAGCATTCATCAATCACCTTGCATTCCAGCTCGCTCAAATGCAATTTGGCAATCGATGCAGTCGCCGCATCCAGCTTACCAGCCACCAGTTTCTCAATCGAATTGTCAATGAAAGCTCGAGCCACCACCGCTTGAGACTTCAGTTCAGCCATTTTGAAGCGGGTATTCTGGAACTCGAAAATGGATTTACCAAAGGCCTTACGCTCTTTGGTGTATTCCAGGGTAATTTCAATGGCCATTTCAATCGCAGCCATGGCGCCCACACCCAGCATCAAACGCTCGTAGGGCAACTCAACCATTAGCTGCATGAAGCCCATTCCCTCAGCACCCAATACGTTTTGGGCTGGAATGCGCACATTGTCAAAGAACAACTCGCAGGTGTCTTGCCCTTTCTGGCCAAGTTTTTCAAGAATTCGACCTACCTTGAAACCTTCGGCTTTCTTGGTCTCCAGCAACATCAACGTGGTGCCTTTGGCGCCTGCGCTTGGGTCAGTTTTGGTAACCAGAATAATCACGTCGGCCAGGTAACCATTGGAAATGAAAATCTTGGAACCATTCACCACATAGTGATTGCCCTCTTTCACCGCGCTGGTGCGAATGCCCTGCAAGTCTGAACCGGCACCAGGTTCACTCATGGCAATCGCGCCAATCATTTCGCCGCTGGCCATCTTGGGCAGGAAGTATTGTTTCTGTTCCTCAGTGCCGTGGTTCAAAATGTACTGGGCTGCAATTGCATGCACATGCACACCGAATGAACGGTCCCCACTGTAGGCCAATTCTTCAAACAACACGGCCATGTGCGTGAAATCGCCGCCGGCACCGCCGTACTCCTCGGGGATATCTGCCGACAACAAGCCCATTTCTCCGGCCTTGGTCCAAAGTTCACGGTCAACGTGTTGCTGTTTGGCCCACTTGTGTTGATTGGGCTTGATCTCGGTTTCAACGAAACGGCGGATGTTGGAACGATACAGTTCGAGGTCGGAATTCATCCAGCTGGGCTTGGGGTATCTCATTTGTCTCTTCACACTCTCAAAGTTATAGGTCAACCGACCGGTTGCAGTGAATCGATTATAGGTCACGTGACCTGTTTGTCAACAATGAGGTCAATATTGGGGGTAATTTTTGAGTTAAAGTACGCACATGAATACACACGCCACCACCGACAAAGGTCACATTCGCTCGCAGGAAATACTGCGCACCGCACAGGCCATACTGGCCAGCGAGGGCTATGCAGGGTTAAGTATGCGCGGCGTGGCTACCCAATTGGGTATTTCGCTAAGCACCGTGCAGCACTACTACACCAACAAGGAAGCGCTGGTTGAGGCCTTGCTGATCTATGTGATGGACAACTACCAGGCTGCGGTTGCGCAAGTGATGAATGCGATGAGCGACAAAAGCCAGCTTGAGCGGTTTAAAACGATCATTGATTTGATTCTGATTGAAATTCGTCGGCCTGAAACCTTTGGTGTGCTGGCAGAAATCTATGCCTTGTCAAACCGCTTGCCTTTTGCAGCGCGTTTGGTCGAGGCTGTGTACGCCCGGGAAAGAAAAGAGATTTTCAAACTGATTTACGGCCTGGAGCCAAAAATCAGCAAAGCAGAATACAAGTTGAGAGCTGCCATGATCGTCGTTCAAATACATGGGCTGGTTTCACAATTGGCTCAGGACAACGACCCAAGCCTTAGTCGCAGACAACTTGAGCAGGCCGCAAAACAAAGCTTCTTGATGCTGGCCACCAAAGCGTGACCAAAGTCACGTGGCGCCTGATGTTCAGGCGTACACGTTCAATTTCGTACCCAAATTACCACTGGTGGCCAGCGCGGGTGGCTGAGGAATAGACTGGATCAGCTGCGCCACAGACGACTCGGCAATGTCCATGGTTTTCTTGAACACCGCAATTTGACCCTGTTGAATCGATTGCGCTTGCTGCATCTGTACCGTGGCATTCACCATGGCGGCTGGGGAAACATCCATTGTTTTTCTCCGTATCTGTCACTTTGATAACGGCAGCCTGGGCTGAAACTTGAGTGCTTTATCAGGCCTGGGTTTCAGTGCCCTTTCTTGGCACAGTCCAGTATTTGAACCACCAATTCGCTTCGAATTTGCTCGCCACGCTCTACGTTCTGCGCATGCAACAACACGTTTTCTTCAATGAGTTTCGCCATGGAGCTGAGCAGCACATAGATCAGGTCTTCAGCCTTAAACATGGCTGCATTTTGAAGAATATTCAGCGCACCCAGGCAACAGGAATGGCGCAGCGCCATTTCATCCACGGCCAAGTCCCCATAATCAAGCGGGTCCTCTTTGGCAACTTCATTGACCAGCATCACAAGGGTGTTCAGATCAATTTCAACTTGATGCGTTGTTGCCATGGTGTTTCTCCGTGGTGAGCACACCTTCGTTCTACCATAGCGCTGTACAGAAAACCAGCACTGAATGGATGTAATTTCACTCCATTAATTACAAGTATTTGCATTTATGATTAAATTGAGTAATTATTAGAAAATACTCCAAGAATGACAGGGATGAATGCCATGAAAACCGCCAAAGAATTGCAAGCCAGCCCAATCGTGGGCGAGACCCACCAGGTACAGAATGTTGCCAACGAATTGCACAGCTACAACCTGTTTACCACCGATGCCGCCCTGCTCGAAGGTGTGAAGCGCGAGGGTGGCGCCTGGGGCGTGTCTGAAATTGCCGCTTTTGGCGAAAAGTGTGGCAAACCGGAATACCTGGAGCTGGGTTTTCTGGCCAACAAATACACCCCTGAGCTGGACACCCATGACCGCTTTGGCAACCGGGTCGATTCCGTGCGCTATCACGGTGCTTACCATGAGCTCATGAAATCAGCCCTTGAGGAAGGACTGCACAGCCAGCCCTGGACCCACCCACGCGAGGGCGCACATGTGGTGCGCGGTGCCAAGGCATTCATGCAAAGCCAGGTGGAGGCCGGGCACGGCTGCCCCGTCACCATGACTTTTGCCTCCATTCCAAGCTTTCGCTTACAGCCTGAAGTGGCTGCCATTTTCGAATCGAAAATATTGAATCGCGGCTACGACCCGCGCAACGTGCCCATCGATGAAAAACAGTCCATTACTGTGGGCATGGGCATGACCGAAAAACAAGGCGGCTCGGATGTGCGGGCCAACAGCACAATGGCCACTCCTGTGAACCAGCCAGGTGCCGGGCAAATGTATTCACTGGTGGGGCACAAATGGTTTTTATCTGCCCCCATGTGCGATGTGTTTTTGATACTGGCGCAAACCACCGCAGGCGTATCGTGTTTTGCCGTGCCGCGCTGGTTGCCCGATGGTACGAAAAACGCACTGAATGTGATTCGCTTGAAAGATAAAATGGGCAACAAATCCAATGCCTCAAGCGAAGTGGAATTTCGCGGTGCGCAGGGTTGGCTAATTGGCGATGAAGGTCGCGGTGTGCCCACGATTATCGAGATGGTGAGCCTGACCCGTTTTGACTGCATGGGTGCATCGGCGGGCCTCATGCGTGCGGGCCTGGCCAATGCCATTCACCATTGCAAACAACGCGCGGCGTTTGGCGCCAAGCTGATCGATCAACCGTTGATGCAAAACGTACTGGCCGATTTGCAGCTGGAATACGAAGGTGCCATGGCCTTTTCCATGCGCATGGCCCGAGCGCTGGACAAAAAAGACAGCGACGAGCATGAAGCACACCTGGCCCGCCTGGCCACCGCTGTGGGCAAATACTGGATTTGTAAACGCGCTCCGCAACACAGCTATGAAATCATGGAATGCATTGGCGGCAGTGGCGTGATGGAGAATTCGATTTACCCGCGCCTGTTCCGCGAAAGTGTGATCAATCCAATCTGGGAAGGCAGCGGTAACGTGCAATGCCTGGATGTACTTCGCGCCATCGGCAAAACCCCGGCGGTGCTTATGGCCTTCAATGCAGAATTGAACAAAGCACGGGGTGGCAATTCCATTCTTGACCGCTACCTGGATGGCTTGAATCAACAATTTATGCAGTTAAACCCGACCGATATGCATGACCTGCAATACAGCGCCCGAACCATGGTGGATCAAATGGCGTTGGCTTTTGAGGCATCGCTGCTGGTGCGCCATGCACCCGCAGCCGTGAGCGAAGCATTTTGCGCCAGTCGCCTGGCGGCGCAAGGCCACCACAACTATGGCGCCTTGCCCAAAGGCGTGAATGTGAAATCGATCATTGAACGAGCCGACCCAGGCGTTGTGAAAGCGTAATTCCATTGGGCTGAGGTGGCCACACTCCGAGCCCTGACCGACAGACTATGCACCATGTCGTGAAAGGGCTTTCGCATGCGGGGTGTGGGCCAAAACAATCTACCCGCCAAGGCGGGTTGCTGGCTTAACAATGCTTCAATCGCGGGTATGCAATCGTTCCACACCATGGCATTGGGCCAAAGCCTTACGGCCCATTCAATGGCCTCTAGCTCAGCCAGCACCGAGCTGGAGGCTTCACAGGGTGCACTGTACAAATGCAACACTTCGCCATTCTCCATGCACACCGCTGCCATGCAGTAGCGCCCCTGCCCCGCACCTGAGGCATCCACCAACACATGCCGCCCGACGTAAAACACCGCCGCAGTTCGATTTTCCGGGGCCACCCGAAATACCATGAAGACCACACCCTTCTCAAAAAGACCAATCTGTCCACAAAAGTGAGGGTGTTTACCCTGAGGGTGACCACCAGCAATTGTCGCTAAAATGCCCAAATTCGAGCACCACCACAATACAACATGAACGCCTTACCCCAAGCCCAACCCGGAAAATTGTTCCAACTAGTCTTTGCACTCATCATGGGATTTCTCATGGTGGGTATCGTTACTTTCGTCACCACCGCCAGCAATTTTGGCTTCGGCGGTAACTTTCTGGCCACGTGGGGAAAAACATACCTGATTGGTTACCTGGCTGCGGTGCCCGCCATCTATTTGCTGGCCCCCATTGCACGGCGTATCACGGCCCAACTGCTGAACTAATGCACTGAACCAGCATTCCCCCTTTCCTCCGGTTTTGACTGAGCTTAAGCTGAGTTTATTCTTGCGGTTAACAAAACCCAAGTTACAGGCCAGGAGCCCAGCACGTGACGGAATTCAAGCGCACCCAGGAAATGCACCAGTACTACCGCGACAGTCTGGTAAAAACCTATTTCTTTGATGAGTTCGGGAAAATTCCAAAAGACACACTGATCTCACTGATCGACACCAACTCCTGCGACCCAGTGCAGTGTGCCGAAACCTTGCATGTTCTCCAGTCTGGGCTTTCGCCTGCCAAAGACCTGGCACTCAAACAAATGATCATGCTGATTGCGCAATCGCACTTGTCGATGGACAAGCACCGCAACGGCATTCAAACCCCAATGCCCGCGGCTTACAAAAAAGGGATTCGCGACGGGCTTATGCGCATGCTGCAAAAAGTGCCCAGTGTGAAATACCTGATCAACGCCATTCAGGTGCTTTATCGCATTGGTGAAATTGACGAAGCCATGGCCTTGGTTCGTAAAAATGAAAAAGTGGTCGACACTTCGCCACATCTTCAGCAAATTGTGGCCATGGTGTACACCATGGAGGAACGCTATGAAGAGGCATTGCCCTACCTGCTGAAGCTGGTCGATTCTGGCGCACATCAAAACAATTCGCTGATCAAGCTGATGAGCATGGCCTGCATGTACAAGCTGGGTGCGCTACCCGACGAGCCTGTCGATTTCGCAAGCCTGGCGCAAGCCGCCAATTCAAACAAACCCGAATTTCCCTACCACTGGTTGGTCAAACCCACAGAAAACCACCGCAGCAAACCCACGCTGCTGATCGCCTGTGACGACAAATATTTTTATGAACATGCCCTGGCTTTGGTGTACTCGGTGCTTGAACACAACCACGACAATGTGCTTGTTCACTTTCATCTGTACACCCCCAATGCCAGCGTTGTGAAATACGTACGCGACTTGGCTGCAAAGTATCCTCAACTTGAAATTACTGCAGCGCAGGAAACAATCGATTTGAAATCACCGACCAAGGTGGTGGAATTCGCCACCCGGCGGTTTGCAGCCAGCCAGGCTTTGCTTTCGCACTTCAACGCGCCAGTCATTTTGCTGGATGCCGATGCCCTGTGGCGCAAACCCTGGAAAGAAAGCATGGGCAAATTGGCCAGCAACAGCGATGTGATTGTTTGCCAACCCAAAGCTGCACCGTTCTGGGAGCATGTGGCCGCTGGCATGGTGTACCTGAACAACACACCGGCTGCGCAGCGTTACATTGCCCAAGTGGTGGCATTTATTGAAGACAATTTGCGAAAGGGAAAATCACTCTGGTTTCTCGATCAGATTGCCCTGTCAGCCTGCCACCACGAATCGCTCAAACATCAATGGGGAATCCGCTTTGCAAGCACAGCACCCGACCAGTTAATGGATGTGAATCACGGCGAGCACGCATTAACCTGGGTGGTCACCAACCAGAAGCATGCTGCTGGGGCCTACGCGGATTACAAACGTGAACTGCAACAACGCCACGGCCAACTTCCCTATTCCACGCCCAACGATGCATTTCTGGCCATCAGCCAGCAAAAAAAACCGGTTCAGTTTCTTCAAGTGGGAGCCATGGACGGTGTCAGCTATGACCCCATTCACCCCTTCATTCGCAACTTTGCCTGGCACGGTGTGTTGGTTGAACCCCTGCCCGACATGCTGGAACGCACACGCAACAATTACCAAGGCTGTACCGGCCTCGTGTTTGAAAACGTTGCAATTACAGAACAGGTGGAAACCAAAAATCTGTATCGAATTGCACCTGAAGTGATAGTGAAGCACAAGCTGCCTGACTGGCTCAAGGGCATGTCCACCTTCAGTGACACCAAACTGAAAGACTATCAACAATATGTCACTGTGGAAGAGGTGCAGTGCATGCCCTTGATGGCCCTGATCGAGCGCAACCCTTTGGCCAATATCGACGTGTTTCAGATCGACACCGAAGGCTACGACTACACGGTATTCAAACAACTCGATTTCTCGAAATTCAGACCCACCATCATCAACCTTGAAATCGTGAACCTGAACGCAGAAGAACTGCAGGCTTTGGAACAGGATCTCATGGCTCAGGACTACGTGTTTTATCGCTACGAGTTCGACATGATCGCCATGGCCAAGCGCTGGTTTCAAAATGCGACTTGAATGCGATTAAAAATTCGCTTTAGTCTGGGGTATTCACACTGCGTGTTTTTGCTCCATGACGACGATTGATTATCCTGCCCCCACAAGGCTTCGACCATTCCAGCTCACGCAGATCAAGACGCCATGGCCCATTCGCCAACTGCTGGGCAGGCCATTTGCTCCCACTCCCGAAGAATACGCAAAACTGCACCACGGCCTTTTTGACGGCGACCCAGTTATGGATCGTTACATTCAATCTCGCATTGAACAATCTTCCGAAAAACCAGATTGGCGAGAATTTCACCAAGCTCTACATTCGCCCAAGCCATCTGAATTTCAAGGCAGCGACGCGCTGCAAACCCTTTTGAAATCGACCTGCACAAACCCAACTTGGGTAGATAGGAATTTGATCGAAGATGGCGTGCAATTCATTCATAGCACTGGGCGGGCTGCCACCGATGTGTTGCGCGACATGGCGCTGATGGGCGGCTACCTGATGGTGGCCTTCAACAAAACCCTAATTCTCACGGGTGAACTTGAAAAAGGTGCGGCCCCCAGGCTGGCGAGCACCGCTCAGTGGTGGCTAAAGGTGGTCAATCCAAACGCCAACTGCGCGGGCGGGCCTGGCGCCTTGGCCACATTGCGGGTGCGTTGGATGCATGCCTTGGTTCGCCACCAGTTAAGAAACAGCCCAAATTGGGACTCGAACCAATGGGGCTTGCCGATCAACCAGGTGGACATGGCTGCAACGTACCTGGGGTTCAGCGCCGTCATGCTGCTGGGCCTGAGGAAGATTGGCATTGTGGTCACCCCTTGCAATTCACGCGCGGTGATGCAACTGTGGAAACTGATCGGCTGGCAAATGGGTGTGAGGGAAGAATGGCTCGTGGACACAGAACAGCAGGCACTGGTGAAACTTCGCCAGTTTCTATTCACCCATTCACCACCTGATGAATCCACGCACCGTTTGACCAGCGCTTTGGCTGGTGAGCCTTTAAGCCGCAACTACGCAAGCCTTCAAACACTTCGCAAACACTATGCACATCAAAAGCATTTGAGTTCATCCTGGTATTTGCTGGGGCCACGCATGTTTCACAAACTGGGGCTACGCGCGCCTTTCGGTCCCTTCATTGCGCTGTTGGCTGTGCCTGCCCGTGTTGCGCATCATGCACTGGGGCGAATCATTCCCGGGCAGTGGGCACGGTTGATAAGGCATGGCCGAAAAGCGCAAGAAATTGCCGTTGCAGAACTTCAACAGCGACAAGCCGATCAGCCCAACACCCCAGTTTCTGTCAACGCGAATTGAATACGAACAATAAGTCGTATTAAACTGAACGCTCGTTTGAATTAAACCTTGCGGGGCAATATGGGAAGCTGGACGAATAAAACAGTGTTCATCACCGGCGGCAGCCGTGGCATTGGCCGGGAAATCATTCTGCGGCTGGCTCGCGAAGGCGCCAACATTACTATTGCCGCAAAGTCAGACCAACCTAACCCGAAACTGCTTGGCACCATTCATTCCGTGGCGCAGGAAGTGATTGAAGCCGGTGGCAAAGCCCTGCCGATAGCAACCGATGTGCGCGATGAAGAACAAACCAAGCGTGCCATTCAGGACACTGTGCAACACTTTGGTGGCATTGATTTGCTGGTGAACAACGCCGGCTTTCTTGGCATTACGCAATTGGGCATCACCGATACGAAAAAATTCGACTTGATGCACGCATTGAATACCCGCGCGCCCCTGATCACCATGCGTGAATGCCTGCCACACCTTCAAACGAGCAAAGGCAGTGTGCTGAATCTGTGCCCGCCCTTGAACCTGGATGAAGGCTGGCTGGGTGCGTTCATTCCCTACACCACCACCAAGTACGCCATGACCCTGCTCAGCATGGGTTTCCAGCAAGAAGTGAAAGCCAAAGGAATTGCAGTCAAAACATTGTGGCCTGCCACCTTGATTGCTACAGCTGCGGTGGGCATGTTCAGCGGCGAAGAAGGCTTGAACGTGTCGCGCAAGCCCGAAATCATGGCAGATGCCGCTTTTGAGTTGATCAACCAGCGCAGTCGTTTTTCTTCGAAGGTGTCGTGGCTTGATGAAGAAGTGCTGCGTGAAACCGGTGTTTCCGATTTTGCGAAGTACGCCAACAACCCGGCTCGGGCAGATGAAATTCAGCGGGACTTCTATATCGGAAAGTTCTGACACCCATGCGCAAAATTCCGCAGCAACAGCGATCCAAAGAACTGGTGGCACGCCTTGTTCAGGCTACGGCACAGGCCATTCGTGAACATGGCATGGACAAATTCACCACACACCATGTGGCCGAACAGGCCGGTGTCAGCGTGGGGTCGCTGTATCAGTATTTCGATTCGCGCAAGGATCTGGTTGAAGCATTGCTGGAGGATGTCACGCTCAATCTTCAACAAGGCTTGAATGCTCTTGTACTGGAAAAAACCACCGACCTTCGTCAAATGGTGGACCGCTCGGTGCGGTTTGGCATGGCCTTCTTGAGGGCTGATGATGGCCTTGCGATTGAACTGGTGCGCAACTGGTACAAGCTGCCCACACACAACGTAGTGCGCCTGCTTCAAGACACCCTGCTCGACTTCATGCGGATGTACCTGCTGAAAAATCCACTGGCGAACAACCCTGAACGGCTTCACATTCGCAGCTTTGTCATTGCCAACTCAATCGTGTTCACCATGATTCGTGCGATCAGCGAGCCCAATCCATTCATCACCGATGAGGAACTGACACTTGAACTGATTGAAATGGTGATCAGTTATTTGAATGCCTGATCAACACCATCACTGATTACTGCTTGTTTTCGTCGTAAATGGTGCCGCCAAACCGCAAGGCGGAATCCGCACGCCTGGAGTGCACCACAGGGTAAAACATTTGGTGTGTCCAATGTTCTTGCCCGTGAATGCGATCATCCATCAAACCAATGTGCTCCGGGTATTTGCGCGTGATGTGGGCCGTGCCAAAAATAACATCCCAAAAAAACAGCATGTTGCCGAAATTGCCTGTGTAATTGCCAATGCCATCCTTGTTGGTCAAGGCATGGTGCGCCCAATGTGTGGCCGGCGTTGAAATGATTCGCTCGACCACCCACATCACCGGGTGCAACGCCTTGATTTTGTACAGCGGCTCATCCCAGCGCCATGAACAGTGAGCGCCTAAGATAATGGTCAGCTTCAAGCTTAAATACGTCACATACACCCATCCGCCAAAACCCAGGTACAACAAGGCACCAGCAATCCAAAGGCCAGGCATCATCAGGTAATAAAAGAAGTTGTTGCGAAAGGTCATTCGCACACTCATGTATTGCGCGGAATGGTGCGCACGGTGCAAAGGCCACAACAAAGGCGAATGCGATGCACGGTGCCACAAATACTGAGTTAAATCGTCGCCCAACAGCAGCACGCCAAACATGGCCCACCACGACCAGTGCGCCAAGGCATCTTGCCACTGCGGAAACAGCGTTTGCCCCGCGTGCTGTGTGGTCAAAATTGCAAGCGGTTGGGTGATGGCCACCAGACTGACAAACATGAACAGCTCAAGTTTGGTGTCATTTGCAGTGGCCTTGACCGTGGCCTGATATCGGCGGGTTGCAAACTCCATCAATGCGAAACCCACAATCGCACTACCGATCAGAATGTTCTGAAACTGCATGGGGTCCATCTGGTGTCTCCGTTGATTCGACCATGGGCAGAATTTACCCTTGTGCAAGGAATACGTCCAATGCATAATCAGTGAACTTTCAATGCAACCAGTGCATTAACAATGATGAACCTCAACCAGCTTGAGCACTTGCTGGCGCTTGACGACACACGACATTTCGCCAAAGCCGCTGACAAAGTCCACCTTAGCCAACCGGCGTTTAGCCGCAGCATTCAGGCACTGGAACGGCAAACCAACCTGATTCTGTTTGAACGCAAAAGTGGTGAAATACGCCCCACACCAGCCGGCCAGTTTTTGATTGACCGCGCCCGGCAGTTGATACTGGAAGCACGCGCTGTTCAACGCGACATCCATTTATACCAGCGAGGCGAAGTGGGTGAACTCGCCTTTGGTGTAGGCCCTTTTCCCTGCGCCACACTGGCGCGCAGTGTCATTGAAAACATTCGTAACGCATATCCAAAAGTCGCCCTTCAAACAGAGATTGCAAGCCCTGCGGAATTACTTGCGATGCTGGTGCGAGAGGAAATTGAGTTTTTTGTCGCTGACACCGGCGACATTGGCACCGTGCCCTTCCTGCAAATCGAACCATTGATGCGGCAGTATGGCCACTTGTATGCACGGTGTGGTCATCCACTGGCCAAGGGCACGCACACTTTTGAGCAAGCATGGGAATACGGTATTGCCTCAGTGAAGTTGCCTGATCCACTCAAGGCTGGCCTGGGGCAATTGCTTCAACAAAGTAATCGAAACCTGCCACAACTGGCACTGGAATGTGACGACGTGAATTTGTTGCATCAACTGGCGGTGAACACCAACACGGTGGTGGCATCGACAGACCTGGCCGCGAAACCATGGATAGACAAACAGCAACTCGTGATGCTGGACATCATCGACTTTCCAAAACTGTTCTCGAATATTTCAATCGTCAGCTTGGGTAATCGCGTGCGCTCGCCGGTGGCCAGTTACGCCACTGCGCAATTTAAACAGGCTGTGATTTAGTGGCATCAATTGCATCACTCGATTGAACAAGAAGTAAGAACTTTGAAATCATATTTTCACATTTAACTATGACCCTCTTTAATCCAAACGACTTTATTGCACTACTTTCATCGCCTTTGAAGGGTTTTTTATTTATCTTTTTGGTGATAACAGTGATATCAATCTGTATATATCGACCTGTAAGACAACTCTGGCTGAACGGAAATAATTTAAAGGGCTTTATTTTTATCGCTGAAATTCTGACTGCTGTGGGTTTAGTCGGCCTACTCACATTTGCTGGACGAACTAGACTGGATTATCTTGATCACGAGGCAACAATATCTTTGGCGAAGGCAGAGACAGCGTTCACTACTGCAAATAAAGAACTCCTGATGCCAATTTGTGACAATTTTAAAGATCGATCACCAACGCTTATTAATGCAAGTCATGAGTTTGTCTGCGCCGTAGCAAGAGAAATCAGTCAAGGAATCGCACCCACTCTTTACCTAGGCAGTTTCGAACATCACTTAAATGAGATCACCGACGAAAAGATATCCGAGCAGCATTCCAAAGAACTAATCAAGCAAGCAAGAATTTTCGAGCAGTCAAAAGTCGCAAAAAATAAATCACTAGTCGACAAGTATTTGCTTAGCTACGATAGCCCTTGGTTATTCATCTTATTCTGCTTTTTAATTGCTGCTTCAGGTATTTCTCTCAAGCTGGTTCGTAGCTTCATAGAATGGACAGTACCCGCACCCAGTAAATTATCTCCATTTCAAGTCGATAAGAAATAATGGATACCATATGACCGATTCCGTGAATCAATCCCCCCAACCTATGAATGCATTAATGAACAACACCTTCCGCGCACAGTGCAACTGCGGCCAATTGGTTGTCAGCTTTACCCAAGCGCCAGTCGCACAGTTGGTGTGTCATTGTCGGGATTGCCAAACCGTGAGCGGCATGCCGTATGCGAAAGCCGCTTTTTTCAGAGCTGAAGAGCAATGCGCACAAGGCGAATTTCTGGCGGTTGACATGACAGGCGGCTCAGGCAAACCCAAGCAATACCGCCGATGCAGCCAGTGCAACGATTTTGTTTACGCCACAGTGGATGCACTGACTGGCCTGTTGGGTGTGGCTGCGGACAAACTGTTGCCACCCTTTGAATTCAACCCCATGGCCCATGTGTGGACCAGCGAGAAGGCACCCGAGACGGAAATTCCTGCAGGTGTATTTCAGTTTCCCAAAGCACCACCGTTCAGGCCAGGGAAGTAATCAGGAACCGATCTTCCACAAGGCCTTGAGCCTCTTAACAGTGTGATCCCATTTTGGTGTACGTGGCCTGGCAACAGAATTTTGGTTGCCAAACAGCCCTACCTCATTTACGGCTTGATGATGTCCTACTTTGTAAAGCCATGAAACGGGTACAAAGTACTCAGCCTCGTCCTCACCACAATCTGCGGCAAGGTTGTATATTCCATTCAGGTTTAGATCTGGGGTAAGAAATTCATCAGCCATCAGAGCATGACCAATTACTTTTGCTACGCCCACATACCCAGAGCCGGGAATATTTACCCACACACGGTCATCAGGCTTCAGCATGAATAACGTCTTGCTGTACCAACGTCCACCGCCAGCAGAGATGAAGCCATGATTGATAGCATCATCCCAACTTCTACTTCCTGGCCCAGCGCCAAAGCTCGCGTAAAACTCGCCGTTCCAATCACCTTTTTGGCGAGTATTAACAGCATGTTCTTCGGTCTCGACAGGATCGATCATCCACGAACGGCTTAAATATTGACTCTCTCCGTCACGGAAAACAGAGAAAAAAACAGCGTTGACCGCAATGCTTGCTGTGTCATTCAAGTAATTGATGATGCGCTCGGTGCTTGCGTCCAATTCTGCGGCAACAATTACCATTTGGTGAGAACTGTTAATCTCTTCTTCAACGGGCGAGGCCCCAAACCTAACCTTAAACGCCTCATCAAAACTCTTCACGCTAAAAGCATGCTTTTCAGCAAACTCTGAATAAATCTGTACAAACTTCTCTGATGGCAACTGTTCTACCCAAGCGGCATAGTCAATCGTCTGCGCCACGACGTCTCTTGGCGTCTTGTGCTTCTTCAATTCGATGATAATGATGGAGCCGGAAGCATCAATAGCAAGTAGGTCGATGTACTTGCCGAAATCGGTGTAAATCTGGCGACCGATCAACATCCAACCACTATTAAGAATGGAAATGTCACGGACGATCTGCTCCTCTAACAGTGCCTCGCTATCCAACTTGATCGAGACCAAAGGCAAAGGTTTTTCGCCAATTTTCCAGATGCCGTGCTGAACCGCCATAAGTCTCTCCAATGTTTACGCTGAGAAAATGAGATTAGCCATCCCATCCAGGCTTTCTTTCGTTCTTTCCCACTTTGGCATTACTTGACTCATCAGCCGATAGAACCTCTCACTGTGATTGTGTTCAGCGATATGACAAAGCTCATGCAAAATCACGTAATCGATACATTCACGAGGCGCTTTAACCAATTGCGGGTTAAGGGTTATTCGGCCTTTGGGTGAGCAACTACCCCATTGGGTTTGCATAGTTAGTATACGCAGTGATGGTCGCACCTCCACCCAAAGCGCTTGCTCCAACAAAGCATCTAATCGCCTGTAGAAAATTTCCTTGGCTCTTGATTTGTACCATTCAGTCAACAGATCTCTAACTCTATCGGCACCCTTTGTTCTTACAGATACTTCCAACTTACCGCGTAGCAATTTCACACTCTCAACCTGCTCAGATGTCTCAACCACTTTCAGTACATACTGCTTACCCAGGTAATAATGGCTTTCGCCACTGACGTACCGGCGTGGGGAAATGAACTCTAGTTTTTTACGAAAATCTCTGAGTTGCTCGTGTATCCAACGGCCACGCTTTTTTACGGCGGAGAGAACCTCTTCGTTACAGGCATCCTCGGGGCTCGACACAATCACCCTGCAATCTGGATGAACCTTGATTAATACCTTTCCCTTGGCATGCAGGCGCTTCACTCGCTCAAAAGTAATCTGCTCTTCACCGTAGTGAAAACTCATGGTTTGACCTGTAGGTTTAATCGGCACATTCATCTACTTATATCCGTTCAAGCACAGCTTAAACCCCGTTTAAACCAACACGAGTGATTTGAACAATCATCTCAACAATCTTCTTTGCATGATCCATGCCGCCACCAATTGCTTTGCATTCCTGGAACATACGGGGAAGTAGTTTTTTGCGTATATCCGCTTCAATATTCTGCGGGTTGATAGAGTGCTCAGCGACAGAGGTTCCTACCGCGTGGTCAATTTCAAAGGCTACGTTGACCCACTTGTCTTGCGCTTGCTGATCCAGTACAGCCAAAGCTTCCGGCAACACTTTCTTGAATACACCAAAGTAGGCTTGAGCATGTCGATTCCCAGCAAAGGCGTCAGGAATATCGATCAAGCGTCTTTCTTGGACTTGCGTTTCAAACTCACGAAACAGCATGTACTGCTTCAATGGGTGGTCGAACAGTTTCTCCGCTTCCTCAATTGCTTGGCGCAGCAATTTTGAAAACGCCTCCTGAGCATAAGGGTCATCCTGCAGCTCTTGTTCAATCATGCGGGTGACACGGGTTTTGATGATGTCGGTTTCGTTTCGGGTTTTGTCTTCGCTCCAGTCTTCCGGCTGTTGCTTCTTACCCATCTTGCCCACTTCATATACACCACTTGGTTCTTTAATCTCTACACCCACCACATGCTTGTCAAGCAGCTTTTTCACCTGTTCGGCATACACGTCGTAGTTGATTTTCTCGCCAGCATCTTGCTGTGCAAGCTGTCTCAAGCTGGAAAACTGCTTTGCAGTTTCCTTATAGTGGTTGCGATCCTGATCGCTAAAGCTAGTATCTTCAAAAAACGTGGCTGATTGCAGCGCCACCTTCAGGCAACTGGTAAAGGCAGTAACCGCTTCATAAAAGTCCTCACGCACCTTCAAGTGCACGTCAACCAGCTCACCGTCACGTTCTTCGATTTTGGGGACCAGAACTTGGCGCAGTTGCTCAATGTCGTTCCTGTTTTTTACGCCATCGAATATGGTCCACAGCTGCTTGTAAAGTTGTGGCAGGCGCCTGTATTCGGTACTCATCTGGTTGTAAAGGCCAGTAAGATCATTGATGTCATAACCACCCTGAGTACGCGAGGCCAAATTCTGGTATTTCTGAATCGTCGTGTCCAGCTCGGCCAAAATGCCACGATAGTCGATGAGCAATCCGAATTTCTTCTTTGGATGCAATCGGTTTACCCGCGCAATTGCTTGAATCAGGCTGTGCTCTTTCAGCGGTTTGTCGATGTAAAGTACCGTGTTTTTGGGTTCGTCAAAGCCAGTAAGCAGCTTATCGACCACAATCAAAATCTTCAGCAAATCGTCTTTGTCAAAGCGCTCAATCAGTTGTTTGGTGTAGGCCTGCTCGTCCTGGCTACCCACATTGTCTTTCCACCATTTGGTCACCTCTGGTGCGGTGGCTTCATCTACATCAGTGTTACCTTCTCTGCTGTCTGGCGGGCTCATTACTACGGCCGATTCAAACAAGCCCGCTTCATCCAGGTATTTTTTGTACTTGATGGCAGAGGCCTTGCTGTCACAGGCCAACTGTCCTTTTAAACCCTCGTCGATATTTTTTGCGAAGTGGTTGGCAATGTCCAAAGCAATTAAACGAATACGATCATCCGCACTGTACACTTGGCCCTTCTTGGCAAACTTGCGCTTCAAGTCGGCCTTCTGCTCATCGGTAAGCCCCTCGGTAATTCGCTCAAACCAACTGTCAATTGCCCTTTCATTCACATCCAGGTCGGGAATGCGCTCTTCGTATAACAACGGGGTAACGGCTTCGTCTTCCACTGCGCGTTGCATGGTGTAAGCATGCACAATGGGGCCAAACTTATTGGTGGTTTTATCGTCTTTCAACAGTGGCGTGCCAGTGAATGCAACAAAAGCGGCATTGGGTAGCGCCTGCTTCATACGAATGTGGTTTTCACCGCCCTGGCTGCGGTGGCCTTCATCAATCAGCACAACAATGTCAGCACTGTGGTTCACGCATTCCGGCATTTTGGTGGCGGTATTAAACTTCTGAATTAGCGAGAAGATAATTCGCTCTGTACCCTTGCCAATTTGTTCAGCCAGGCGTTTGCCGCTGGTAGCCATTGCAGCTTCTTTGTCTTTTTTACCTGCCAGCTCGCCACCACTGGCAAAGGTTTTGCTGAGCTGAGTTTCCAGATCAACCCGGTCTGTTACCACCACGATACGGCATTGCTTCAGGCTTTCGTGCAGAATCAGTGCCTTGCTCAAAAACACCATAGTGAATGATTTACCCGAACCTGTGGTATGCCAAATCACGCCCCCTTCACGGCCACCCTTGCTGCTGCGGGTATTGATGCGTTCAATCAGCCGCTTAATGCCAAACACCTGTTGATACCGGGCTACGATTTTGCCAGCCTTTTTATCAAACAGCGTGAAGTAACGAGTCATTTCCAACAGCCGGGCTGGGCTTAGCAAACTGATCAGTAATTGATCTTGCCCAGTTACAGCAAGCTCGCCCCCATCAGTCAGGCTTTTATACCAATCGAGATCTTTTGCAGGCCGGTGGCTGAACAGGCTTGCCAGCTGCTCGCCATTCAGCTTTTTATTCTTAATGGCAAACATGTCGACATCAGCGATGTCTTCTTCACGCCAGGCAGCCCAAAACTTGGCGGGAGTACCGCAGGTACCATAACGGCCTTCATTGCCGTTTATGGAAAGCAACATTTGTGTATAGACAAACAACAAAGGTATTTCATCATGGCGCTGATTACGCAGGCTTTGCGAAATACCTTCCTCAATGGTGGGGCCTTTTTTGGCATTGCCATTGGGGCGCTTGGCCTCAATTACTACCAGTGGAATGCCATTCACAAAGCACACAATATCGGGGCGGCGGCTATCAACAGCACCTGAACGGGTCACCGTAAATTCTTCGCTAAACACAAAACTGTTGTTGGCAGGGTTCTGCCAGTCGATCAAAGCAATTGTTGGGTTAGCCTTTTTGCCATCCACAAACTCAGTAACCGAGATGCCGTATAACAAATGGTTGTAAAGGCGCTCATTGGCAGTTAAAAGACCCTCGTTAAGTGCAGGGCTGCACACCTCGGCAACCAGGTTGTCGATGGCTTTTTCAGAGAGTGGATAGCTTTTGCCAGCAAAGGTGAAAATGCGCTTTTTAAGTTCACCGCGCAGCACTTGGCGTAAAACCACCTCATCGGTTTTACCACCACGCGCGGCCAGGGCTTGCGCAGGAGACAGGAACGACCACCCAAGATTGGTCAACAATGCCAGTGCTGGTAACTTGGCGCTGTATTCCTCCTGAAATTTGGGTGTATATTGCGTCATTCGTTTGCTCTCTTCAACACTTGATGCCCGAGTTGGGCTTTGATTTGTGATTTTTACGAATTACAAACTATTGCAGCAACATCTGAAAATACCCATATCGAACCGACAATAAAAATGAGTACTGTCATCCAAAGAGAGAGCGGTACTTTATCCCGAAAAAAACCGAACTTTAGCTGCTCGTCTATCCAGTGAATTTGATGTTCCCAATAAAATTTGTAATGCGCATACCAGTTGCTGAACAAAATTTGCTTGCTGATACTCACTGAATAAAATCGGTCTTCAATATCGGAGAGTAGTTCCTGCATGTTTGAAAAATCGGCATCTTCTTCCAGATTTTTGACTTTGAAATAAAGCGCTTTCAGTTCGTTATAAAGCTGAGTCAATGCGACACCAGCCTGCTCATACGAAGCCTTCATCTGATCATTCAGGCTGATATATAGCCCGATAACTCCTAAAACAATAAACGTTGCAGAGGTTAAAGCACTTGAGAGTTCATTAAATGCCAAAGCGAAAATACCAAATGCAATAGATGAAAAGCTAATCAGCCCAGGGGCCTTTTCGATAATGTCATAGGTAGCGAAGTGCTTTTTTGCCCCAAAACCAACGTCATAGCCTTTTTCCGCGATGCTCTGAAGTAAATCTGATTTATTCATCTTTAGGCTCTATTGAATTGGAACATCGATAGTTGCTCTAGCAACCACAACACCATTTTTTACCGCATAGCATTCGACGAAGTGCTCGCCCTTAAATTTAGTTGTTTCTTTCCTTTTCCGTGACCCATCGTCGACAACTATCTGGCCTCTTATTTCATTGCGCCGTTGAGCCTCTGCCCCTCTATTCAGTACTTTCCATTTGAGGGTGTAGCTTCCGGGTACGTCACAATCGACAACATGAAACATCAGGCTTTTATTAGCCAGCAACTGGATTCTATTGAACAACATGTAGCCAAGTGAGTGTTCTCGAAATCCGTTTTGAAAGACGTCGCAGTCTATCTTCAAATTAAAACGTATATCGACAGGATGAGAATCTTCAATAAACTCTTCTGTGTCTCGCCAGGATGTAGCCTGTTCGGTGAGCGATTTTTGTACTTGTGCAGACGCAGGAAACTGACGGCCGTAGACCTTTTTCCATTTGTCATTCACGTTACTTTCCTTTTCTGCCTCTATGGCTCTTAGGCAAAGCTCGTAAGCTGTTTTAGCTTGCTTTTGAAACTTCTTTTTTACTTTTACATCTTGATTGCTACCAGGAGCTTGATAGTGATCCTTGTCTGGCTCTTCTGATAAAAATTTAAAGAAATCCCGACTTAGCCAATCAAAGTACAAAAAGCTCTTATTGTCGAAGGTTGTCGTCGCCTTCATGAAATTATATGCCAACGTATCGATGAGCAGGCCTCCCATATTTATGCCATGTTTGTTCTTCCATGCTCGAGCCATTTTGCAAAGCAATCGAAGGTTTTTATTCCTCTTGTCGTTCAGCTCTCTTACCGCAGTCATTTCCTGACGGGGTTTCGTGATCTTCCAGGTACCTCCGTCGTGTGTATCGGGATACTGGAAGTAGCCATTTCCCTCAACGTCAGTTTCTTCAAATACGGGCTGAACCTCTATATGGAAGTTGGTATAAGTCACGGTCACGACTAAGCGATCAACTCGAACGTCAGTTTTTGGGTATCGATCTTTGATAGCGTCTTTTACGTCAGTGAGAAGCTGCGATTGCTTCCCAGACTTATAAGTCTCCCATTTGGACTTCGGCATTATGTAGAGCATATCTAGGTCAGAAATGCCTTTTATACCTGTATACCTACCATATGAGCCAACCTGTAGTGAGTTTGCTGTGGTGGAATCCGAGTCTCGAAATTTCTGATTCAAGCTTTTGGTTACTTCCCCATAACGGAGAGATACTTGCTCTGAGTTATCGACTTTCAAGTTATCCAAAAAGCCTTCAAACATATCGGCTACTGACATTCACTGGCCTCCTCAATCTCCACCCGGCGCCGACCCGTTAACAACTGCTTCATCAGGGCTTTTTTCTCTTGCTTTAGGGTTTCGAGTTTTTTTTGCAGACATTCAATTTCCTGAATATTTACAGAGATAATTTTTGCTATTTTTTCTTGTTCCGCCAAGCTCGGATATGGAAGCCTCAAAAATGAAAAGTCTTCATAGCTGACCTGCTTTCCATCACGAATACCGATGACGGCAACAGCCAAATGGCCAATAAAGTCGTAGGACTTGTAATATTGCTTGAAAAATTCGTCGCAAATAGATTTGAGTGGCTCCAATACTGTATATGCAGGGCTAACTAAACCTCGATAGTTTGAATACTCCAAACCTCCTTGAAACGAACGAAGGCTGATAATGAAATTACCCGGTACAACCAATTTATAACCCTGGGTAGACCCATCTGGCATTACGACACGCCGCTCGAGCATTGACCGAGGCAATACCCCTTGATCTTGGGTGACTGCCAATAACTCTTCAGTTTTGGAGTTGTTTTTCCGGGAAACTGTTTTGAATAGCTCGCTTGCCCTAAGCCACTCCCATTTCTCACTAAACTTCACTCCATTCTTATCCAGCAAACGTTTTTTGCCGGTAAGCAGTTGTTGCATTAGCGCTTTTTTCTGTTGCTGGCTTTTGACGAGCAGTTGTTCAGTGACCTCGATTGCCTTATCCCAAGTGGAGAGGATTTGGGCGATTTTCTTTTGTTCCGGGTACGGGGGTACCGCGATTTTTAACTTCTTGAAATACGGTAATCCGATTGTTTTAATGGTTGAACCGACGGCCTGACGCTCAAATTCAACCTTATTCAACTGAAGCCAGTTATACAAAAACCAACTGTTAAGCTTTTCTGAATTGTCACATTTCCAAGCGATAAAGTGCTGACTGACTGCCATAGGTTCAGCCATAACGCCGCATTTGCCTATGCCTGCGTCACGCGATAGAACGACAGTTTCTGCCGGGTGTAACTCAGCGGAGCTATTCGCTATTCCTACTTGAGATATTTTCTTGTCAGTTTCGTAGACGTACCCTTGGTCTAAGCGAAAGCTATCTGCTAGGGATATCCATTTAATCCCTCCATTCCAGTATTCAGGAAAAGATTTACTCGGCGTATGACCGCTGCATCGGGTTGCAAACTTGTCCAGCAGGTCGTACTTCCACCCAGTTGGGATACCGTCCTTAGTTAAACTACGCGCCATAACCAAGCTCCGCCAGATACTTGGCCATCTCGGTTTCCAGTTCAGTCAGCTGCGCTTTTAATTGTTCTCGCTCGCGGCGCACCGCCATCAAGTCAATTTCCTCCTCTTCTTCAAAAGTGTCCACATAGCGGGGAATATTCAGGTTGTAGTCGTTCTCTTTTATTTCATCAAGACTAGCCACGTAGGCGTATTTATCAATGGTTTCACCAGCCTTGTAGGTAGCCAGTATTTTTGCAATGTTCTCTGCAGTCAGCAGGTTTTGGTTTTTACCGGCTTTGCATTCGCGGCTGGCGTCAATAAACATTACCTTGTCGCTGCTCTTACTTTTCTTGAAAATCAAAATCGCCGCTGGAATACCCGTGCCGTAAAACAGTTTCTCTGGCAGGCCAATCACCGCATCAAGTAAATTTTCGTCAATCAACTTTTGGCGAATACTGCCTTCGCTACTGCCTCGGAACAACACACCGTGAGGCACTACCACGCCCATGCGGCCTGTTTTTGGTTTAAGCGTTTCAATCATGTGCAGAATAAAAGCGTAGTCGCCTTTGGTTTTCGGCGGCACGCCACGGCGAAAGCGGCTGAACTTGTCGTTCTCTGCTTCATCGTGGCCCCATTTGTCCAGGCTAAAGGGTGGGTTGGCGGTCACAATATCAAACAACATCAAATCGCCATTTTTATCTAGCAGCTTGGGGTTACGTATGGTGTCGCCCCATTCAATTTTGTGGTTGTCTTCACCATGCAAAAACATGTTCATTTTTGCCAGCGACCAGGTGGAGCCAATGGCTTCCTGACCATACAAGGCATATTGTTTGCTGCCGTGCTTGGCCACAATTTTTCGACCACACTTCATCAGCAGTGAACCTGAACCACAGGCCGGGTCGCAAATACTGTCACCTGGTTGCGGGTTTAATAGTTCGGCAATCAGGTCACTTACTTCGGGTGGCGTATAAAATTCACCCGCCTTTTGGCCACCGCTGGCCGCGAAGTTTTTAATCAAGTATTCGTAGGCATTACCAATCACATCCAGCGTGCCCACACGGCTGGGTTTCAAGTTCAACTCAGGCTTGGCAAAGTCTTCCAGCAGGTGGCGCAAAATGGTGTTCTTTTGTTTTTCTTCACCCAGCTTGTCGGTGTTAAAGCTGATGTCTTGAAACACGCTTTTACCGGCGTCTTTCAGTTTGGTGCCGTTTGCTTCTTCAATGGCGTGCAGTGCCTGGTCTATGCGCTCGCCGTTGCCAGCTTCAAAGCGGCGTTCATACAACGCATAAAAGCTGGCCGCCTTGGGCAATACAAAGCGCTCAGTTTTCATCATCTCTTCGATCAGTTCGGGCTCATCTCCGTACTTGGCTTTGTAGCCATCGTAGTGGTCTTGCCATACATCGGATATGTACTTCAGGAACAGCATGGTCAAGATGAAGTCTTTGTAGGTATCGGCGCTGATGGTGCCACGGAAGGTATCGCAAGCGCCCCACAGCGCTTTGTTGATGCTGTCTTGGTTAATCTTGTCGCTCATTATTCGTTGTCCTTATCTTTGCTGTCGCTCAATTTGTTTGCAGCAGTCTCTAGTTGCTTAATGCTTCTCTTTGGCGCAGGCAGGTTTTCTGGCATGGTACCGCCCAGCTCCGCAATGGTTTGGCGAACTTTTTGGCCCACTTCATAGTGGGTTTGGTTTGCCTGCTGTTTGTTTTGAACATTATCCCGGCGCAGCTTTTCTTCTGCCTGGGTAGCACGGAATAAATTTGCAGCCAGTTCCGTTGACCCCATATGGTCGAGAATCTTCTGGCTTTTCTTGAGCCCTTTTCGGGCGTGAATGGCCTTTTGATCCAATCCACCGTACAAGCCCCTGTAACCGTGGTTTTGGAAAATAGCGAAATCAAGGTTGGTTTCAACACCTGCCTGCTGAGCGGCTTCAACAAGTTGCTTGTTGTGCTCTTTAAGCTCGTTGCGCAGAAAAAGTCGTTTCTGGTCTTCTTTAAGTTGCTGAAACGTCCGGTCATCGGCCAGCTCTTGCCGTCTGGTTTGTACCGCAAAGTAAGTTTGACCAGCAGCAATCACCGGTTTGTTTGGGTCACCGTTTTGCACAACCAAATAGCAGGCGTAGCGAGACAATTTGACATCAGGCACCTCTCGTAGTGCCCCTGAACCAATTGCGACCATTCCGAGTATGTCCTCGAAATGGTCTTGGATTGGGTGCCCACTGTTTGCACAAGCCTCTTTTGCCTTGGCGATAACGGGTTGAAAATGCCGGTATTCGGAATAGCCCAATAACTTGGATATGGCCCTGGCCGACCAAAATTCGGTGCCATTTTCGTCAATTTGCTTGAGCTGCTCAAACAGTTGATGTTGCTCGCTCATCAGCGTGCCCCCTTGTTATCAAAAAGGTCTTTCGCAATTGCGCTCATCATGCGCTCACCGTTGCTCACTAAGCTTTGTATTAGTTTTTGCTCTTCACGTAGCGTATTAGCTAAGGCAACAATGGCACGCTGCTTTGCCAAAGGCGGAACAACCAAGGGGGTGTCTTCCAGCACGCTGCGGCGGATGCTCTTTGTTAAAGTGCCTTCTGCATTCTGTTCAAAATATCGTTGGGCCGGTGCCTGATTCAGTAACCACACCAAAAACTCCGCAAGCATGCTGTTCTGCCTTGGACTGATCATAAAAAAGTGGGGGGCAGCAACGGCCCGCTTACCTGTTGATACAAGTGAATCATCAACTTGAACTGCATAGTTATGACTGCCACGGGCGGCCAACAAAATATCGCCTACGGTGAGGTAGTCGGGTTCACGCTTGCCAGTTAATTCTGTTTCGATACAACCTGACCAGAGAATTCCCTCTGTTAACGAGATATCCTTCATTTGAACCGCGACCACGGCGGAGTCTTTCACCTCAGGAATCTTTCCGCGAAATGGATAGCCTGCGCGGATGGTTGCAATTTGCTTAAGCTTCAAGTTTTTCTCTTTTCATCGCTTATGATGCATAAATAATTAATCATGGTGACTCAAAAGTCAAGAAAATTTTGCATCATCATCTTTACTGCATAATAATTTGTTTAAGAATCACTTTTGACGCAAGAGATAAGGCAACTGGGTGCGATCCGTTTACATGTGCAAAGGAGAAGCCTCAGGTAAAAACAGTCAATAATTAAACATACGAATCATTAGGAGTCATCCAATGCCTGATCAACCCCTTCAAACCTCCCTATTCGAAGAAGACTACTTGCTACGAGAACTTGGTCAAGTTGCTCACGTGCCACAGGTAGCATTAACGGAGTTGGTTGCCAACGCATGGGATGCAGGGGCAACAAGGGTTGATCTTGTGCTTCCAACATCCTTAAATGGTGTTTTAACCGTGACAGATGACGGCCACGGAATGACATCACATCAATTCAAAAAGCGCTGGATGACATTGCGATACGATCGCCATAGACATCAAGGCTCCAATGTAGAGTTCCCAGAAGGTAGGTCGATTTCAGCGCGCAAGGCTTATGGTCGAAATGGGGTTGGACGACATGGTTTATTGTGTTTTGGTGATGAATACGAAGTACAAACTTGGCGAAATGGCATTTTGTCTACCTTTGTAGTGGCCACTGAATCAGGTCCAAGCCCTTTCGTGCTGCGCAGTGAGATTCAAAGCGAAAGAACTGGCAGTGGAACAAAACTGTCGGTCACTGTGACGCGTAAATTACCTGATGCCGACGAAATTTTGACCGTTCTCGCAGCTCGATTTATACATGATCCCGAATTTCAAATTTACGTGAATGGTTCACAACGCACTTTCAGTCAAATCGATGGAAGAGTTAGCGAGCAGACCATTGAACTATCAGGTAACCGAAAGGCAACTGTAGTTGTAATCGACTCCACCCGCTTGAATCATTCTTCTGTGCATCAAGGTATTGCCTTCTGGGTACAACGCCGCTTGGTTGGTTCACCTTCATGGGCAATAGGTCAAATAGCTAACTTTGACGGGCGAACTCGCTTTGCGCGACGTTACAAGGTGATTGTGGATACACAAGGGTACGAGGCCGATGTCACGCAAGATTGGACTTCATTTCGATCCACAGAATCTGTAGATGAACTATTCCTTGCCGCTGCGAAACACATCGAAAAGGTTGCTCAGGATCTAGCTGCTGAAATCGTAGAAGCAACATCGGAGGATGCCCTAACTCAAAATAAAGCTGACTTGGCCATGCTGGGACAAGGTGCTCGCTTGGAGGTTGCAGAATTTACTAAGGCAATTGCCCAAACACACCCCACCGTTTCACCAGACTTTCTTGCAACCGCTGTAAAAGCTGTAATCAACCTAGAAAAAACGAAGAGTGGAGCTTCACTGCTTCAGAAGTTGGCCAATTTAGAGCCCAGTGACCTTGATGGTTTGGATAGACTTTTGACAGAGTGGACAGTAAAAGATGCTTTGCGCGTACTGGACGAAATTGATTCAAGAATCAGCGTTACTGAGACCATTAGACGTTTAGCCAACGACCACAGTACTGATGAACTACACACACTACACCCACTTATTTTGCGTTCGCGTTGGGTGTTTGGCCCGGAATTCGAATCGCAGGAATATTGTTCGAACTCCACCCTTCAAACAATTGCAAAACAACTGTTCAAAAGCACCTACGCAAAGTTCATCAATGAGCGCAACCGACCCGACATTGTTGTTTTGCCAGAGAAAACTACTTGGCAAATGACGGGCACAGAGTCGTTTGATCCAAGTGACTCCACACTCACTCAAATCCAAAACATTCTTCTGATTGAGCTGAAAAAAGGTGGTTTCGAATTAACTCGAAAAGAAATTAACCAAGCCGATAGCTATGTTCAGGATATTTCTGCGTCTGGAGCCCTAGCTGGTAGACCCTACATTTCAGCATGGGTTGTAGGTGAGAGAATCGCGCAAGGTGTAGAACGTGAAAAGCGGCTTGGCCAGCCTGAATACGGGCGCATCAGGGCGACTACTTTCAACACACTCGTAGATACTGCTAACGTCCGTTTATTAAAACTTCGCAGCGTCCTAGCCGAAAGATACGAAGGATCTTCAACCGACGAACTTCTCGAACGAGTTTTAACCACCCCTCACCAAGAACATTTACAGCTACCGAACAGAATTGGCTCTGAATAACAGAAATAGCTGATTGGAGGTGATCCACATGTAACCAAATTGATCTGATCTGGTTACATGGTTGTTACATGACAGCATAAAAACAAAAGGCCAACTCGTTAAAGTTGGCCTATATGCTTACTGAATTTGGCTCCCCGACCTGGACTCGAACCAGGGACCTGCGGATTAACAGTCCGTCGCTCTACCGACTGAGCTATCGGGGAAAGAGCCGAGATTATAGCAGCGAAATTTTTTTGTGCAACCCTAAAGTCCGAAATTGGACAAATGAATTACAAAAACCCCGCTGCCTGCTTAAACCTTAGGCAACTTATTGATTAACCCCTGTTTAACCCAATGCTTTCGCAATGCGTTCACAGGCTTTTTCAAGGTTGCTCATGCTCGTTGCAAATGAAATGCGGAAGTAACCCTCGGCACCAAAAGCAGAACCGGGCACCACTGCAACACCGGCTTCCAGAAGGTATGCGGTCAGTTCCAGGTCGTTTGCCGCCTTGATCTTGCCTTCAGCAGCCAGCTTTTCGATTGCCTTGCGCGCATCCACAAACGCGTAGAAAGCACCTTCCGCTTTCAAACACTGAATGGTGGGAACAGCGTTCAAAGCCTTGGTCACAAACTCGTTGCGCTCACGGAATGCAGCCACCATGGGCTTCAAGCAATCCTGATCACCATTCAAGGCAGCTTCCGCAGCCACTTGTGAAATTGAAGTGGGGTTGGAAGTGGACTGGCTTTGCAGGTTGGTCATCACATCAATCAGCTTGGCTGGGCCAGCCGCAAAACCAATGCGCCAGCCGGTCATGCTGTAGGCCTTGGAAACACCGTTCAACACAATGGTGCGGTCTTTCAGGGCTGGGCAGGCGTTCACAATGTTCACAAACGGTGTACCAGTGAGGTTGATGTGCTCGTACATGTCATCGGTGGCCACCAAGATATTGGGGTGCTTCAACAGCACCTCGCCCAGGGCAGCCAGTTCTTCTTTGGTGTACACAGCGCCTGTGGGGTTGCTGGGGCTGTTGATCATGAACATTTTAGTTTTTGGCGTAATGGCAGCTTCCAATTGGGCCGCTGTCATTTTGAAACCTTGTTCAATGCCGGCAAACACCAGCTTGGGCACACCACCGGCAATTTCAACGATGTCCGCGTAGCTCACCCAGTAAGGGGCAGGAATAACCACCTCGTCACCATCGTTGATGGTGGCCAGAATCATATTGAAAATACATTGCTTGCCGCCAACGCCCACCACCACTTCATTGGGCTTGTATTCCAGGCCATTGTCGCGCTTCAGTTTGGCGATCACTGCATTCTTCAAACCAACCGTGCCACCCACAGCGGTGTACTTGGTAAAGCCGGCATCAATGGCTTTCTTGGCAGCCTCTTTGATGTGGTCGGGGGTGTCGAAGTCGGGTTCACCAGCGCCCAAGCCGATAATGTCTTTACCCTCGGCTTTCAGTTGGGCCGCCTTGGCTGTCACGGCAAGTGTAGGGGAAGGTTTGATCGTAAGTGCGCGATTTGAAAGCATGATTCCGTTGTCTGGGAGTGAAAAAAGAAAAAGTCAAGTCTGGAAATAAAACTAGTTTCCGACGATAATGCAGGATTGGCTTATCACAAAACGCTGCGAAATTTCTGCAGCCATCAGCCCAATGATGCAACTCCGTAATTCTACGGGATTGGCCAGAAGGTTCAACCCGTTGGGTTAATCATTGGCTAAAACCTGTGTGCTTTGTGGTTGCCTCGCATCAAGACTTGCAGTTTAACATGGCCCCTGGATTTATCAGTTACCCCAACAGTCCGTTCGAGCTTTACCAGCCCTATCCACCGGCTGGCGACCAGCCGACTGCGATTGAAAAACTGGTTGAGGGGGTCAATGACGGCGAAGTATTTCAAACCCTGCTGGGCGTAACAGGCTCGGGCAAAACCTACACCATGGCCAATGTCATTGCCCAAACCGGCCGCCCTGCCCTGGTACTCGCACCCAACAAAACCCTGGCCGCCCAGCTGTACGCTGAAATGCGCGAGTTCTTCCCCAAAAACGCGGTGGAATATTTTGTTAGCTATTACGACTACTATCAGCCCGAGGCCTATGTGCCCAGCCGCGACTTGTTCATTGAAAAAGACAGCTCGATCAACGAGCACATTGAACAAATGCGGCTATCAGCCACCAAAAGCCTGCTGGAACGCCGCGACACCATCATTGTTGGCACCGTGAGCTGCATCTATGGTATTGGCGATCCATCCGACTACCACGCCATGATTTTGAGCATTCGCCATGGCGACAAGCTGAGCCAGCGCGACATTCTGAAGCGCTTGATTGCCATGCAATACAAACGCAACGACCTCGATTTCACACGGGGCACTTTCCGTGTTAGGGGCGACACGATCGACGTATACCCAGCCGAACACTCGGAACTGGCAGTTCGAATTGACCTGTTTGACGATGAAATTGACGGCATCCAGCTGTTCGACCCACTCACCGGCAAAATCCGTCAAAAGCTGCCCCGTTTCACGATTTATCCAAGTAGCCATTATGTAACGCCCCGTGCAACGGTACTGCGTGCCATTGAGACCATCAAGGAAGAATTGCGCGAACAGCTCGATTTCTTCGTGAAAACCGGGAAACTGGTCGAGGCCCAGCGGCTGGAGCAAAGAACCCGGTTTGACCTTGAAATGCTGGCAGAACTTGGATTTTGCAAAGGCATCGAGAACTACAGCCGCCACATGTCGGGCGCAGCGCCAGGCGAACCGCCCCCCACGCTGATTGATTACCTGCCCAAGGATGGGCTGATGATCATTGATGAAAGCCACGTCACCATTGGCCAACTGGGCGGAATGTACCGTGGAGACCGCTCCCGCAAGGAAACTTTGGTTAACTTCGGCTTTCGTCTACCATCTGCCATGGACAACCGCCCCTTGCGTTTCGAGGAATTCGAGTCCAAAATGCGGCAAACAGTGTTTGTTTCAGCCACGCCCTCGAATTACGAGAAAGAGCATTCTGGCCAAGTGGTTGAACAAGTGGTGCGCCCCACAGGGCTGATTGATCCTGTGATTGAGGTGCGCCCTGCCACCACCCAGGTCGATGACCTGCTCAGCGAGATTCACGAACGAACTCGCGCTGGCGATCGAGTATTGGTCACAACGTTGACCAAGCGCATGGCCGAAGACCTCACTGATTACCTCAGCGACAATGGCGTGCGCGTGCGCTATTTGCACTCTGACATCGACACCGTGGAACGCGTTGAAATTATTCGCGACCTGCGTTTGGGCGAATTCGATGTATTGGTTGGAATTAATTTGTTGCGCGAGGGCTTGGATATTCCGGAAGTGTCCCTAGTTGCAATACTGGATGCTGATAAAGAAGGCTTCTTGCGCAGCGAACGTAGTTTAATTCAAACGATTGGCCGCGCGGCCCGTAATTTGAACGGCAAAGCCATTTTGTATGCAGACCGGGTTACCAATTCCATGGAATTGGCGATTGGCGAGACCACCCGCCGCAGAAACAAGCAAATTGAATTCAACACGGCCAATGGTATTACCCCACGGGGCGTGAACAAGCAGATCAAGGAACTTATTGACGGCGTATTCGATCCAAATGCTTCCAGGCAGCGCAAGGCCGACAAGGCCATGGAAGTTGCACCGCTGGGTGAGAAGCAGTTGGCGAAAGAAATTAAACGGCTTGAGAAACTCATGCTGGATCACGCGAAGAACCTGGAGTTTGAAAAAGCGGCCCAGGCCCGCGACCAGTTGGGTTTGTTGAAAGAACAGTTGTTTGGCAGCAAAGGCGATTCCAACGTGACATCGCTGGATGCCAAGCGCAGTGCTTAGGTTTTAAGAGTTTTACTTTAATGGGTTCAGGACAATAGGAAGCCAATATGAAAAGCAAAGTTTTGTTTGTGTGCATGGGAAACATCTGCCGCTCACCAACAGCGGAAGGCGTTTTCAGGCAGATGGTAAGCGAAGCGGGTCTTGACCATGAAATTTCTGTTGAGTCAGCCGGCACGCATGCCTACCATTTGGACAAAACGCCCGATCCCCGCGCGGTGGCTGCTGCTGCCAAGCGTGGTTACGACATTTCCGGCCTGATTTCACGCCAGGTCACTGCGGACGACTTCCGCGACAGCGACATGATTTTGGCGATGGACTGGGACAACATGAGCCTGCTGCAACAGCAGTGCCCACGCCAGTACGCGCACAAAATCCAGTTGATGATGCGCTACGCCACGGAACATGATGAAGCCACCGTGCCCGACCCTTACTATGGTGGCCCCGATGGTTTCGACACCGTACTGAACTACATTGAAGACAGCTGCACAGGCTTGTTGGAAGTGTTGCGCAAGCGCGTGTTTCAGTTCGCTGCTGCATAAACCGGCACAACCCGCCATGGGCGGGCGCTGAAGTCAAAAACCGCTGGCCTTGGCTGGCGGTTTTTCTTTGTCAGATCAAGGTTTCCCCTAGACCAAACAATCCCCCGAATACTTGAGTAAAACAGTCAACTTTGCTATACTTGACCAAAATAGTAGGAATTAAAAAGGGTTGCCATGCGATTGACCACGAAAGGCAGATTTGCCGTCACAGCCATGATTGATCTTGCCTTGCAGCAAGACACAGGCCCGGTTTCGCTCGCTGGTATCAGCCAGCGCCAGAACATTTCCCTGTCGTACCTGGAGCAATTGTTCTCCAAGTTACGTCGCCACGAGTTGGTTGAAAGCGTTCGAGGTCCGGGCGGCGGTTATCATATCGCCCGCGCCCTGAAAGAAGTCAGTGTTGCCGACGTGATATTGGCAGTTGATGAACCCCTGGATGCGACGCAATGCGGCGGCAAGGAAAACTGCACCGACGAAGGCCAGTGCATGACGCACGACCTGTGGAGCAGCCTGAACACGAAAATGCTTGAATACCTGGGCTCAGTAACCTTGCAATGCCTGGTTGAAAAGCACAAACAGAAAGACGCGGAACGAACCATTCAGTTTCGTGAAAGGCCAGCAGCATCTAATGCAGCGGCCGCACAGCACACACATTAAACAGCAGTTGATTGGAGCACACACACTATGAAGATGCCGATTTACCTCGATTACAGCGCCACCACACCTGTGGATCCGCGTGTAGCCGACGCCATGATCCCTTTCCTGCGTGAAAGCTTCGGCAACCCGGCATCTCGCAGCCATGCCTATGGCTGGACCGCCGAGGAAGCCGTTGAAAAGGCCCGCGAAGATGTTGCAGCCCTGGTCAACGCAGACCCACGTGAAATCGTGTGGACTTCGGGTGCTACTGAATCGAACAACCTGGCCATCAAAGGTGCAGCGCTGTTTTACGGCGAAACCAAGGGTAAGCACATCATTACCGTGAAAACCGAACACAAGGCCGTGCTGGACACCTTCCGCGACTTGGAACGCCATGGCTTTGAAGCCACTTATATGGACGTTCAGGAAAACGGTTTAGTCGACATGGAAGCATTGAAGGCCGCCATTCGCCCAGACACAGTGCTGATTTCAGTCATGTTCGTGAACAACGAAATTGGCGTAATTCAAGATATTCCCGCCATTGGCGAACTGTGCCGCGAGAAAGGCATTATTTTCCACGTGGATGCCGCGCAAGCCACTGGCAAGGTTGAAATCGACCTGCAAAAGCTGAAAGTCGATTTAATGAGTTTCTGCGCCCATAAAACTTACGGCCCCAAGGGCATTGGTGCACTGTATGTGCGCCGCAAGCCCCGCATTCGCATCGATGCACAAATGCACGGTGGCGGCCATGAGCGCGGCATGCGCTCAGGCACCTTGGCAACGCACCAAATCGTGGGCATGGGCGAGGCATTCCGTATCGCCAAAGAAGAAATGGCCAGCGAACTGCCCCGCATGAAAGCACTTCGCGATCGCTTGCTGAACGGCTTGAAAGCCATCGACGAAATTTACGTGAACGGCGATCTTGAAAAGCGTGTTCCACACAACCTGAACGTGAGCTTCAACTTTGTGGAAGGCGAGTCGCTGATCATGGCTGTGAAAGACATTGCTGTGTCTTCAGGTTCGGCCTGTACATCGGCCTCTCTGGAACCTTCATATGTGTTGCGCGCCTTGGGTCGCAGCGACGAACTGGCGCACAGCTCGATTCGTTTCTCGATTGGCCGCTTCACAACCGAAGCCGACATTGATTTCACGATTGAATTGATGAAAACCAAAGTGGCGAAGTTGCGAGAATTGTCGCCCCTTTGGGAAATGCACCTGGACGGCGTCGACCTGAGCACCGTTCAATGGGCTGAGCACTGAAATATTTAAAGATTGAGGAGAAGTACCATGGCATACAGCGAAAAAGTTTTAGACCACTATGAAAACCCCCGCAACGTCGGTTCGTTCGAGAAGGGCGACGACGAAGTAGGCACAGGCATGGTGGGTGCACCAGCATGCGGCGACGTGATGAAGCTGCAAATCAAGGTGGGTGAAGACGGCGTGATCACCGATGCGAAGTTTAAAACCTATGGCTGCGGTTCAGCCATTGCATCCTCTTCATTGGTAACAGAGTGGGTCAAGGGCAAAACCCTGGACCAGGCTTTGGAAATCAAGAACACAGCCATCGCTGAAGAACTGGCATTGCCACCTGTAAAAATTCACTGTTCCATTCTGGCTGAAGACGCCATCAAGGCAGCAGTTGAAGATTACAAAAAGAAGCACGCTTAATTCATGAAGGAAGTTGACACCATGGCGATTACATTGACAGAACGCGCCGCCGACCACATCAGCAAATTCCTGACCAAACGCGGCAAGGGAATTGGCTTGCGCATTGGTGTGCGCACCACCGGTTGTTCCGGCATGGCCTACAAGCTTGAATTCGTGGATGTTGTTGCCGACGAAGACAATGTATTTGAAGCCCATGGTGTAAAACTGTTTGTTGACCCGAAAAGCATGCCCTATCTGGAAGGAATCGAGCTAGATTTCGCCCGCGAAGGCTTGAATGAGGGCTTCAAATTCAACAACCCGAACGAAAAGGCGCGCTGCGGCTGTGGTGAAAGCTTCACTGTGTAATGGCTAATTCGGCAATTAAGCTCAGCGACAATGACTTTGAAATTTTTGGGTTGCCCTGCCAGTTTTCACTGGACAGCGCAGCCCTTTCTGCATCTTACCTGCGCCTTCAAAGTCAAACCCACCCCGACCGTTTTGCAAATTCAAGTGCACAGGAAAAACGTTTGGCTGTTCAGTGGGCCACACGGGTGAATGAAGCATACAAGCGCTTGCAAAACCCGATGGAGCGCGCCATCTACTGGTGTGAACTGAACGGTGAAAACCCGCGTGGGCAGCAGAGCAACTTGCCACCAGCGCTCTTGATGCAGCAAATGGAATGGCGCGAGGCATTGGAAGAAATTGACGGCGCTGAGGCACTCGAAGAGTTGCTGGATGAGGTGGCCGCTGAAAAAAAACGTTGCTTGACGCAAATTGCGCAGCAAATTGACAGCGAGAAAAATGCGCAAGCGGCCAATGCCACAGCGCAAGCCTTGCTGTTCATCGACAAATTCATGATTGAGTTGACCAAAAAATTGGAGCAACTGGAGGACGCCAGCTAATGGCTTTGTTACAAATTGCCGAACCCGGTATGTCGACTGCGCCCCACGAGCACAGGCTTGCTGTGGGCATCGACCTGGGCACCACGCACTCGCTGGTGGCTAGCGTGCGAAGCGGCAGCGCTGAATGTTTGCCTGATTCTTCAGGCCGTGTAATTTTACCCAGCGTGGTTCGCTATGGCGAAACCGGCGTAAAAAACATGGGTGAAGACGCATTGGCTTGTGCCGACACTGACCCGTTCAATACGGTGTTTTCAGTGAAGCGACTCATGGGTCGCGGGTATGCTGATGTACAAGGCTTGAACCTGCCCTACCGCGTGAAAGATTCAGGCGGCATGGTTGAAATTGAAACTGATTACGGCACCAAAAGTCCGGTTGAAGTGTCTGCGGATATTCTGCGCAACTTGCGCAAACGCGCTGAAGCCACCTTGGGTGGTGAGCTGGTGGGCGCTGTGATAACTGTGCCCGCTTACTTCGACGATGCTCAACGCCAGGCTACCAAAGACGCCGCTCAGCTGGCTGGCTTGAATGTACTGCGACTGATCAACGAACCCACCGCCGCCGCCGTGGCTTATGGGCTTGATCAAAAAGCGCAAGGGCAATTTGTGGTGTTCGACCTCGGTGGTGGCACATTCGATGTGTCCGTTCTTCGCCTGCAAGCAGGCGTATTTGAGGTGCTCGCCACGGGTGGCGATTCTGCCTTGGGTGGCGACGATTTCGACCGGGCCATGGCCGATCACTTCATCGCGACGCACGGGTTTCAGGAACTGAACCCGCAACAGCGTTCACGCCTGGTGATGGCTTGCCGCCGAGTGAAGGAACAAATTTCGCATGAGCACACTGCCTTTCTCAGTGTTGAATTCAAAAGCGGTGAGACCATCGCTGAAACAGTGACCGCCGAGCAATTCGAGACCATTGTTGAACCGCTGGTGAAACGCACCATTCAGGTCGCACGCAAAACCCTTCGAGATGCTGGCTTAAGTACCGAGGAAATTGACGGTGTGGTCATGGTGGGCGGTTCTACCCGCATGCCAGTCATTCGCAAGGCAGTGAAAGCATTTTTTGGCAAAGACCCGCTGGTGAATCTGAATCCGGATGAGGTGGTTGCGATTGGTGCTGCCATTCAGGCAGATACGCTGGCTGGCAACCGAAGCGATGATGATTTGTTGCTGCTCGATGTCATTCCGCTGAGCCTTGGACTTGAAACCATGGGTGGTTTAACCGAGCGCGTGATCAACCGCAACAGCACCATTCCTGTGGCGCGTGCGCAAGAATTCACCACCTTCAAAGATGGTCAGACTGCCATGGCCATTCATGTGGTTCAGGGCGAGCGTGAACTTGTTTCTGAAAACCGTTCACTGGCCCGATTCGAGCTGCGCGGCATTCCACCCATGGTGGCTGGTGCTGCACGCATTCGCGTGACCTTTCAAGTGGACGCCGACGGCCTGCTGGCTGTGAATGCCATGGAAACAGGCTCAGGTGTTTCAGCGAACATCACAGTGAAACCCTCCTATGGGCTGGACGATGATCAAATTGCAGGCATGCTGAAAAACAGCTTTGAGTTCGCCGAAGCAGACATGAATGCACGTCAGCTTCGCGAGCAGCAAGTTGAAGCCATGCGTTTGGTGGAATCGGTTGAAGCAGCGATTGGCAAAGACAGTGAACTGCTCGACGCCAGCGAGCTTGAAACTATTAATGCCAGCGTGAATGCCTTGCGAGAATTGGCGCAAACCGATGACTTGCGCGCGATTGAAAAAGGCATTGAAGATTTGAGCCACCTGACCGAAGACTTCGCTGCTCGCCGAATGGACGCGGGTATTCGCAAGGCCTTGACCGGTAAAACCATTGAAACCGTCAGCACCACGCTGGGCGGTGCTTCGAAATAGAAGCGCATTAACCGAACACGAGAGATTAAGAAATGCCCATCATTAAAATTTTGCCCCATGAAAGTTTGTGCCCGGAAGGCAAAACTTTTGAAGCACCAACCGACTCACAACTGTGTGAAACCATCCTGGCCAATGGCGTTGCGCTGGAACACGCCTGCGAAATGAGCTGTGCCTGCACCACTTGCCATGTGGTGATCAAGGAAGGCTTCAACAGCCTGACTGAAAGCAGCGACGATGAAGACGATTTGCTGGACATGGCCTGGGGCTTGACACCACAAAGCCGGTTGTCTTGCCAGGTGAAAGTGGCCGACAAGGACCTGGTTGTTGAATTGCCAAAATACACCATCAACCACGCACGCGAAAATCATTGATCAAGGGAATAGCAACATGAAATGGACCGATACCCTGGACATTGCACTGGAACTGATTGACGCTCATCCCGATGTAGACCCGCAGTACATTCGCTTCACGGATTTGCACAAGTGGGTTTGCGCCTTGCCCGGCTTCAACGACGATCCGGAAAAGTCCAATGAGAAAATTCTGGAAGCCATCCAGATGACCTGGATTGAAGAGCAGGACTGATTACAACAAATCGTTGATGGGCAGCAAAGAGTAGAAAAACACGACGATTTTGCGCCATGTGGTGGCCTTGGGCTCCAGGTCATGCCGAATTTCCTGGCCACCATCCCGCTCTATCCACACCAACGAGTCATCGTCATCAAGCCGCACCTCATAGGCCATGGTTGGCAAAGCCTGAAATGCCAAATCAATCTGCGTGGCCAATGCCGTGCTCTGTATCAAAAAGCCCATCTCGGTATTCAGGTTCACTGATCGCGGATCAAAATTAAACGACCCCACAAACACACGCGAACCATCCACTGAAAAAGTTTTAGTGTGCAGGCTCGAACCAGAACTTCCAAGCATCGAATTGCGCTTACCCTGCCGCTTGTTTTGCACCCCTGCACTGCTTTTCAATTCAAACAGCTTAACACCGGCTTTCAACAACTCCACGCGCGTTTTTGCGTAACCCGAGTGCACTGCAGCCACATCGGTGGCCTCCAGAGAATTCGTCAAAATCTGTACATTCACACCAGCCTTGGCCAAGCGCGAAAAGAAAGCCACGCCCTTCTCAGTGGGGACAAAGTACGGCGACACCACACTCAAACTGAATTTCGGCTCGGCGATGAAATCCCGAAGCTCCGCGACCAGGTAGTCCTCCCGACTGGCTTCGTCCAAACCTTTGGCAGGGTCATCGCTGACCATGCGTACTTCGGTCCACTGCAGAGGTAATTTTCCGCTCAAAAATTCCTGCAAAAACACCGATTCGCGAACCTGTGTCGTGTAAACCGCAGCACGCTCTTGCTGCTCTGCGCTTAACTTCTCGCTGTCGAGTTGATCCAACACTGTGGATTCGGTGGGCAATAGAATTTTGCTCGATGGATAAGCAGAATCACTTTTCCAGTACAAATCAAAATCGCGAGACACAGCGTCAACCACCGTGCCAACACACAACATGTCGAGATCGGTGAACAATTCTGCATCAGTGGCACCGAAATACTCATCGCCGATGTTGCGACCGCCAGAGATGGTCACCATATTGTCCACGGTGAATGATTTGTTGTGCATTCGGCGATTGGCTCGTGAAAAGTCGGTGATGTACCCAAGCCACTTTGGATTGCGAATGACAAACGGATTGAACAGACGCACTTCAATGTTCGGGTGTCGATCAATCCGATTCAACTGATTGTCCAGGCCGGTGATGCCATTGTCGTCAAGCAACAAACGCACGCGCACACCGCGTTCCGCCGCTGCGAACAATTCATTCAACATCAAGGTGCCGGTGGTGTCGTTGCGCCACAAATACGATTGAATATCGATGGTTCGCTGCGCAGCGCGCGCCAATGCAACACGGCTGGCAAAAGCCTGCTTGGGATCTTGAATGGGGTAAATGCCGGCTTTGCCACGATTCTGTGCCAACCGGTCAGCCAGGGATTTTCCAAGTGTCGTTTCGCGGGCCAGTTGTGGACTGAGCGCGCTGGATTGGGTACGGTCGCTTAGCTGGGGCAAGGCACAACCTTGCAGAAACCCCGCCAGCAGCAATGCAATCAGTGAGAATTTCACGGTGTTGAACATGTTTGCCCGACCTGTGGGCGGTATTTTCAGCGAGAGCTGAAACCGCCTTTGTTTTTATCGCCAATCATCTGACGTGTGCACCAATATACTCTGGCACAGGCAGGCGACCTAATCATTTCAAGGCTTCGGCAACGCCTTCATGGAGTGAAGAATAGCCCGCCCAATGGCCTCGCGCTTGTACAAATCCTGAACCCGGTTGGGTGTGTCCATATTCAAAGCGAAATAGACTGGGCCACTGGACCACTCAACGTACCCAACCCACCAGCCGAACCGACCTTCCCAGCCGGTTTTGCCTCGCAGGATCCATTCTTTTTGGGCCTCGAGAACGATGATGTCTTTCACCAGCCTTTGATGTTCTACTTTAAATGGTAAGCGATTGGCGTACAGCTTTTGAAGAAACGCAATCTGCTCAAATGCATTGATTCGAATGTTGCCATCCAGCCAGTAGCCGTCCTTACCACCACTGGGGTCCGCATTCCCATAAGCAGACAAACGCAAGTACCGGCGTGCATTGTCTTCAGAAATTTGTCGGGCAATCCACTGGTACACCCACACCACGGAACCACGCATGGAGGAGCGCAAATTCTGGTCGGCATTCCAGAGATCGAACTCGCGCTTTGTACCATCCCACTCAAAAATCTGGAATTCATCCTTAACCACGCCTTCTTCAAGCGCAATCAAGGCGTGTGGAATTTTGTATGTGGACGCTGGAAGGTAAGGTGTTTTTGCGCGTTCAGTATTGAATACCTGATAGACGGGATCAACCCCCCGCGCATCCAGCACCACAATCGTTCCCTTGGCTTGATACTGATCAAATATCGATTGCCAATCTGTGCGTTCTACATAGCGTGGAATCGGGGAGTCGTTGGCCCAAGCAGAACAAAAGGCAAAGACCCCAAGGAATAAAAGAACCGCTCCATGGAAGGTCTTTGACCGAATCTGCGCCATCAACGGATGGCTGAATCTTTGTTGATGATATTGGTGATTTCGCTGTTGCTTAAGGTCGATGAATCGCATTTGGCATACCCGGTTCGCTCAGTCACCAGATAACGCACACCTGCGCTGTTTTGCAGACCGGTGTCTTTCTCCTTTTCCTCAATGGCGAGTTCATCATACTCAGCAGACGCGCAAGCCCGCTCCGCTCCGGTACGCCATGTTGTCCGGGCGGCTTCAAGATTGGTCCAAGGGGCGTGGTTTGAGCGAGCGTAAATGTAAAACAAGCCTGGACCCATTTCCTCTTGTTTGTAACCACCGCCCAGCATGTTGCTGCCTTTGGACAAATCATGGGTTGACGCACAACCCGCCAAACCAGCCACTACCAATGCAAACGCAAGTTTGTACACAATAAAACTCCACTGCCAATCAAAGAAAGGGCACATTGTGCCCCAGCCGGCGGCCGTTAAATGGCTTTGCCGTCGAAATCGCTGGCACTGTGCCGCTCAAGCACCTGCTCATTGGGCTCACCCCAAGCGCGATTCACCATTCGCCCACGAATAACCGCTGGCCGTTTGGCAATTTCATGGGTCCAGCGCAGCACATTGGTGTATGTGTGGGCCTCCAGAAACTCGGCAGCCTCGTACACCTTGTTGGTGACCAATGCACCGTACCAAGGCCAAATGGCCATGTCCGCAATCGTGTACTCACTGCCAGAAATGTACTCGTGGTCGGCCAGCTGACGATCCAGCACATCCAGTTGTCGTTTCACTTCCATCGCGTAGCGGTTGATCGGGTACTCATACTTCTCGGGCGCATACGCGTAAAAGTGTCCAAAACCACCACCCAGCATGGGCGCACTGCCCATTTGCCAGAACAGCCACGACAAGGTTTCTGTTCGTTTGGCTGGGTCGGTGGGCAAGAATGCCCTGAACTTCTCGGCGAGGTACAACAGGATAGACCCCGACTCAAATACTCGCGTAGCGGGGCTGATACTGCGGTCCAGCAAGGCTGGAATTTTGCTGTTGGGGTTCACTTCCACGAAGCCACTGCTGAACTGGTCGCCGTTGGAAATATTGATCAACCAGGCGTCGTATTCAGCACCTGTGTGGCCGAGAGCCAGCAATTCTTCCAGCATCACAGTGACCTTCACGCCATTGGGAGTGGCCAGAGAATAAAGCTGCAAGGGATGCTCGCCAACTGGCAATTCTTTGTTGTGCGTGGCACCGGCAATCGGGCGATTGATATTCGCAAACTTGCCGCCGCTTTCCTTGTCCCACACCCAAACCTTGGGTGGTGTATATTTCGTGTCGCTCATGGCTAAAACCTCACTTTGCTGACTGCTCAAAAAAATCCAAAGTTTAGGATACCCTCAGGGAATCATGTTTTGATGAATCCAGTGTCCGGTTTCGTCAAGATCGCAACGAAACCTGACATGCCCTTCCCGTTTCAATTCCAGCAGTTCAAGACTCAATACTTTCACGTTCAACACCACAAAGTTGGCGCGCGCTGTATCAAGGTCGTACACCAGATCGCCCCCAGTGAGTGCGTCACCGGGGGCGCTCAGGGTTGCGTAGTCTTTTCGGGCATATTCGGGGATACGTGCCCAAAGACTGTTCACAATCAATTCACTGGTCTGCGGCGCTGCAATGCCACATACTCGAAGCTGGGTGTTGCTGCGTGGGTTCCAAAACAAAAGCGCCACACGTGAGTCGTGGGCAATATCGGCCATTTTCTGGCTTCGGCGATCGGTGTAAAACACCAGTTGATGATCGTCCGTGTTTGCTGCCCTCAAGATGACCGAGCGCACTTGGGGTCCCTTCGGGCCTGCCGTGCTGAAACCCACGACACGCCAAGGGTGTTTTTTGTCCACCGTGGCGCGCACCAAAGTTTTCCAGATTTCTTCGGCATGGTTCATGCTTCTCTCCATGCTGTAAACGGGTTTTGTTTGTTCGGCTTCATTTTTGGGATTACACAGTGTCTATTCACGTTGCTCTGCGCCATATTACACGCTACCGCTACGATCGCCTGATCAACCTGGGCCCCCAAGTGGTGCGTTTACGCCCAGCCCCGCACTGCCGCACGCGCATTCTCTCCTACAGCATGAAGGTGTTGCCGCAAACCCACTTCATCAATTGGCAACAAGACCCGCAAAGCAATTACATGGGGCGCTTGATATTTCCAGAGCGCACCGAGATGCTGGAAATCGCGGTGGACCTTGTGGCTGAAATGTCAGTGCTGAATCCCTTCGATTTTTTCCTCGAAGAAGCGGCCGAATTCTTCCCCTTCAAATACGACGAATCACTGGACCAGGAACTGGCGCCTTACCTGGTGCCCTGCCACACAGGCAAGGCTTTTAACGCCTACATGGCCGAGATGAACTTGAGCCGGGTTAAGACCATCGATTTTCTAGTCGGCCTGAATCAGGATTTGGCAAAGCGAATCAAGTACCTGATCCGCATGGAGCCAGGGGTACAAACACCCGATGAAACACTGAGCAATGGCTCTGGTTCCTGCCGAGATACCGCATGGCTGATGGTACAAATTTTCCGCAGACTGGGCATGGCGGCCAGGTTTGCCTCGGGCTACCTGATTCAACTGACCAGCGACGTCAAAGCCATCGACGGCCCCGATGGCCCAGAGAAAGATTTCACGGACCTGCATGCCTGGTGCGAAGTGTATTTGCCCGGTGCTGGCTGGATTGGCCTCGACCCCACTTCAGGCTTATTGGCCGGAGAGGGCCACATCCCATTGGCCTGCACACCTGAACCCAGCAGCGCAGCACCCATCACCGGAACGCTGGATGAATGCGAAGTTGAGTTTGAACATGAAATGAGCGTGGAGCGCGTGTATGAATCGCCACGCACCAGCAAACCTTATTCTGATGAGCAATGGAAGGGCATTGAAGCACTGGGCTTTGAAGTGGACAAAGCACTTGACGCACTGGATGTACGCCTGACCATGGGTGGCGAACCCACTTTTGTGGCCAACACCGACCGGGGTGCTGCTGAGTGGAATATTGATGCACTGGGGCCCACCAAACGCGATTACGGCATCAAGATGCTGAACAAGCTCGCCAAATATTATGGCAAGGGCGGCCTGTATCACTTTGGTCAAGGCAAGTGGTACCCCGGCGAGCAGTTGCCGCGTTGGGCACTTTCGCTGTACTGGCTGAAAAGCGGTGAGCCAATCTGGAAAAACCCGCAACTGCTCAGCCATGAACAAGCGGACGGCAAATCCAACAACGCCACCGCCAAACAGTTTATGGAAGGGTTGTGCGGCCGCTTGGGGCTACACCCGCGCTACGTGATGCCTGGTTTCGAAGACGCCTGGTATTACATGTGGCGCGAGCGCAAACTGCCTGTGAATGTGGACCCATTCGATTCAAGGCTGGACGACCCACTTGAGCGCAAGCGCCTGAACAAGGTGTTTACTCAGGGTTTAACTGAGGAAGTGGGCTATTGCCTGCCCATTCAGTCGGCCAAAGGCCGATGGCGCACAGGGCGATGGTTTCTGCGCGACGAACGCATGTACCTGATTCCCGGCGATTCACCCATGGGCTATCGCCTGCCGCTGGATTCACAACCCTGGGTGGCTAAAAAGGACTATCCATACACCATTCCTGCCGACCCGTTCGCACCCCCTGCTCCTTCACGCGTGGCCCTTCAAAAACCGGGCGTGAAAACCAGCCAGGCCGATGACACAACACCTGTGCTGAAAGAGTCAGCCACCCACATTGTACGAACTGCCATGTGTGTGCAGGCACGCAACGGACATTTGTATGTGTTCATGCCCCCACTCGAGGTACTCGACGATTATCTTGAACTGGTAGCCAGAATTGAAGACACCGCCGACGCGATGAATCAGCCTGTGGTGCTGGAGGGTTACCCGCCCCCGCGCGACAAGCGGATGACCATGTTGCAAGTTACACCCGACCCAGGCGTGCTGGAGGTGAATGTTCAACCCAGCAAAAGCTGGGGTGAACTATTGCACCTGACCACGAATTTGTATGAGGAAGCGCGACTCATTGGCCTTTCTACCGAGAAATTCATGCTGGATGGCAGACACAGCGGCACGGGTGGTGGCAACCATTTCGTGATGGGCGGTGAAACCCCCGAACACAGCCCTTTTTTGCGCCGCCCTGATTTGCTGGGCAGCCTGCTTCGTTACTGGCACAACCACCCTGGCTTGTCGTATTTGTTCTCAGGCCTGTTTATTGGTCCGACCAGCCAGGCCCCGCGCGTAGACGAAGCACGCAGCGACCAAGTGCATGAACTTGAACTGGCACTCACTGAGCTGGATCGGCAAATGCAAAAGCACGGAGGCAACCCGCCACCGTGGATTATCGACCGCCTTTTGCGCAACATTCTGATCGATTCGACAGGTAACACCCACCGCAGCGAATTTTGTATCGACAAGCTGTACAGCCCAGACACCTCCACAGGCCGCTTGGGCCTGCTTGAGTTGCGTGCGTTCGAGATGCCACCCAATGCTCAAATGAGCCTTGCGCAGCAACTGCTGCTGCGCACCCTGATCGCTAAATTCTGGAAAACACCTTACACGGCAAGGCTCGTGAAATGGGGTACCCGCCTGCACGACCAGTTCATGCTCTCCACCTTCGTCAAAAACGACATCGCAGATGTTGTGGCCGATCTGAATGCTGCCGGTTTCCCGTTCCAGATGGACTGGTTTGCACCGCACTTTGCGTTCCGTTTTCCGAAGATGGGCGACTTTTCCAGCCGTGGTGTTGAGGTGGAGTTATTCAGCGCCCTAGAGCCCTGGCACGTATTGGGCGAGGAAGGCGCGCCCGGTGGCACTGTGCGGTATGTCGATTCCTCACTTGAACGCCTGGAAGTGAAAGTGAAAAACTTTGTCGATGAACGCTACACCCTGACCTGCAATGGTGTAAAAGTGCCCCTGCACAGCACGGGCACCGAGGGCGAATACGTGGCTGGCGTGCGCTACCGGGCCTGGCAACCACCCAATGCCCTGCACCCCACCATTGGCGTACACACCCCTTTGGTGTTCGATTTGATCGACACATGGAATGGCCGCAGCCTGGGTGGTTGCCAGTACCATGTAGCCCACCCGGGCGGGCGCAATTATGACCTATTCCCGGTGAATGCCTTCGAAGCAGAAAGCCGACGTCTAACCCGCTTCTTCCGCATGGGCCATACCCATGGCAAGGTTAGTGTAAAAAGCCCAAGTGGAAGACCCGAGTTCCCCATCACACTAGACCTAAGATGGTGTTAGGCATTTACAATAGGGCACCGAACTTTAGGCAGTGACCGCTTTGAGCGCGAACCCGAACACCACCCTAGCAAATGTCGAGGTGCCCTGGCAGCAGAGCATCCTTCAAGGCACCAGCGCGTACTACAGCGAGCTGGCGGTCAAAGGTGTTCTGCGCCCGGCATGGGCAGATTTCGTCAGCCGATTACCCACCACTGGGCTTAGCGACCATCTGGACAGCAAGCTCAATGCCCTGGCCAAGCAAATTCGGGACAACGGTATTACCTACAATGTGTACGCCGACCACGCACAGGGCACCTCGCGCCCTTGGTCGCTCGACTTGCTGCCTTTCATCATTGACCAGGCTGATTGGGCGGTACTGCAAACAGGCATTGCCCAACGTGCGCGCCTGTTGAATGCGATGATGGCCGACGTGTATAGCAAGCGCGAATTGCTTTCCAAAGGTCTGCTCCCGGCAGACCTGGTCTTTGGGCATTCAGGCTACCTGCCACAAATGCAAGGCACGGAACCACCTAACAAGGTGTGGCTGCACATGGTGGCGTTCGATCTCGGCCGCAGCCCGGATGGCAAATGGTGGGTGATCACCCATCGCATGCAGGCTCCCTCCGGGCTTGGGTATGCACTTGAGAACCGGCTGAGTATTTCGCGCAGTTTTACACGCGGCTTTCGAGAAATGCACATTCAGCATTTGGCCGGTTTTTACCGCGACTACATCGATGGTATTCGCAGGCTTTCGCCCAAGGGTGAAAATGCACGCATCGCCCTGCTGACCCCTGGCCCCTACAACGAAACTTACTTTGAACACACCTACCTTGCGCGTTACCTGGGTATTTCGCTGGTTGAAGGCAGCGACCTGACTGTGCGCAACAACAATGTGTTTCTAAAAACCGTGAATGGACTTGAGCCAATCGATGGATTGATTCGCAGAACGGATGACCAATGGCTAGACCCGCTCGAGCTGCGCGAGGATTCCCAACTGGGCGTGCCTGGCCTGTTGCAGGCCATTCGCACCGGTGGGGTTGTTATGGCCAATATGCCCGGCGCAGGCTGGTTGGAAAGCCCGGCCATACACGGCTTTATGCCGGGGCTGGGCCAACACTACCTTCAAGAAGATTTGCTGTTGCCCAGCGTGCCCAGCTGGTGGTGCGGCGAATCACCCGCATGGGCGCAGGCCAGCGAACGGCTGAACAACCTGGTGATTAAATCCACTGGACCCAACCGCCGAGGACGTACCATGGATTCCATCATGGGCTCGGAGCTGGATGAAATAGAGAAACGCGCCTGGTTGTCCAAGATCAGCCAGCGACCCTCGCAATACACCCTTCAGGAATTGATACCGCTTTCGCGCGTACCGATTTGGACTGGTGCGGGCGGCATTGAAGAACGCGCCATGATGCTGCGCCTGTTTGCTGTAACCGATGGACAAGGCAACTACACCGTGATGCCAGGTGGGCTGACCCGCGTGGCCGGTGACCAACACGGCATTGTGAGCATGCAAAAGGGTGGCACCAGCCTGGACACCTGGGTGCGCAGTGGCGAACCTGTCGAACGCACCACCAACCTGAAAGAAAAACTGCAAGCCAAAGATTTACAGGCGCTGCGCAGGCCAGTGTCTAGCCGGGCGGCGGAGCATTTGTTCTGGCTTGGCCGTTACACCGAGCGGGCCAGTTTTTCATTGCGTTTGCTACTGCGTGCCCAGTTGCTATTGAACGAAGAAGAGTACCTGGACACAACTACTCTGGGCCTCTTGCATGAATTGTGTGGAAAGCAGGGATTGAGTACCGAATTTGACCCGGCCGAACCACTGACCCAAGATGAACTTGAGGCCAATATTCTCGAGAGGCTTTGGTACAAAACTGGCCTAGATGAACCCGCAGCGGTGGGCCTTGCTGGGCAATTGAATGGTTTGGCCAATGTGGCTGGCCAATTGCGGGAGCGCTTGAGCAGCGGCCATTGGCGATTGCTGAACGATTGCGCCAAAGTGCTGATCGAGCCTGAGTGGGTACGTTTTCAACGCAGCTTGCCCACCGCTTCGCTGGAGCAGGTTCAGTTGTATTTGCTGGCCATGCACGGCGAACAAAGCGATCACATGACCCGCGACAACGGTTGGCGCTTTTTGCAGCTGGGCCGTCAGCTTGAACGTTTGTGCGGTGCCTGCGATTGTTTGCTGTCACTGACCAGCATGCCAGGGCGCGCGGGCGAACACGGTCTGGCTTTGGCCATCGCTTTGGCCGACAGTACCATCACCTACAGGTCGCGCTATCAACACCGCTTTGAGTGGTTGCCCACGCTCGACCTGTTGATCTTTGACGAAGATGCGCCCTATGCCATTCGCCGAATTCTGTATAAGCTGGACATTGTGATTGACCGCTTGCCCGGCGACACCAGCCAGATTCGACAACTGTTCAACAGCGTGTACCGCAATGGCGACATGCCGGACGGCCTGAGCCTGGAGGGACTGCAACCGCCCTTCCCGGCCGATACCGGGCGCAAATTGCGCGTTTGGCTGCAAGAATTACTCGACACGGCCTACAAAGTTTCAGACCTTGTGGGTGCCCAATATTTCAGACTGGCAGAGTTGCCCGACCAGGTCATTCAGGGAAGATAAATCAATGCCCTTCTCGGAAAGAAGAAAGGTGACCCATGTCACCGATTACGATTATCAACAGCCTGCGGAATGTTCGCAGCAAATTTGTATTTTGCAGCCGCAAGAAGGCGAAGGCATGGAAGCCGGGCCTTTGCGCAAGGGTCAAAGGCTGATTTCGCACACCTTGAAAATTCGCCCCAATCCGTCGACCGTACAAAGCAACACCGATGCATTCGGCAATGTCGTTCATCACTTCGAGATGAATTACCCACACGATCACCTCGAAGTGCACAGCGAAAGCGAAGTCGAGGTGAGCAGCTTTTTACACACGGGACCAATTGATGATTTGATCAGCCCAAGCTGGAATGAGTTGGTGGACCAGCTGCGCTACCAGGCTGGCCAAGCAATTTCCGACGATTACCAGTTCAGGTTTGAATCCAAGCATGTGCCCTTGCTCGATTCCCTGCGCGACTATGGCAGTCTTGATTTCTGGCCCGGACGCCAGGTGGTACACGCCGGGCAGGCCTTGATGCAGCGTATTTTTCGGGAATTCACCTACCAGAGTGGTTCCACCACCATCCACACCACTGTGGAAGAAGTGATGCAAAGCCGCGAGGGCGTTTGCCAGGATTTCGCACACGTGATGTTGGGTGTTCTGCGTTCATTGGGTTTGTCTGCACGCTATGTGAGTGGCTACATGCTGACGGAACCACCGCCCGGGCAACCCAAGCTGTTGGGTGCCGATGCCAGTCATGCCTGGGTTTCGCTTTGGTGTGGTCCTGATGTAGGGTGGGTAGACTTCGACCCGACCAACAACCAGTTGCCGGATATCCGGTATGTGACTGTGGCAGTTGGGCGAGACTACGCGGATGTGCCGCCGATGCGCGGAGTTGTGCATGGTGGTGGGGAACATACCTTGAAGGTGGCGGTGACGGTTTTTTAGACATCGCCAGTTTCTTGATTGCCTATGCGCCTGTTGCTTCACATCCCACCGGTTTCTTGACGGCCTCTGCGCATGTCGCTTCATCCCGCCTTGGCGGGCTTGAATCCCTTCTTGATTGCTGGCTCGGTTCATGCGAAACGCAAAAGCGTCTTCGCATCGCTTCCTGGCGGAAGCGCCCCTCGCTGTGCATCAAGCGGGCAGCCCACCTGAAATCGGCGAGATGAAGCAACAGGCGCAGAGACTTAAAAAAGCCTGTGATAATCCTTTCAAGATGGAATATCCTTGGATGACTGCTTGAACACCTTCGACTGTCCAGATTTATCGACTTCGAAGCTGTATTCACCTTCTGTCATATTGATTCGATATGAGAAGCGGCCACGCACCCCGACTTCGTTTGTACTCAGCTCATAGAAACATTCATCTGAACTGGCGCAACCTTCCTGAAAGAGAAAGCGGCTAGTCCGTTCATCGATCCAGTCAGACCTGATTTCTTGATCGTCCACCCTGATCAAAATGGGTTTTCCTTCGATACTGCAAAAATTCTCGATCACCGAAAAATTTTCAGCCTTGAAAACCAACTCACAATCAGTTTTCGACTGTAGATGTAATCGAACCAGCGACGAATCATTAGATTTTGAACATGCCACCGATATCTGGATAAAGATCAAAGCGAGAAAAATTTTCAAACTTTGCATAATTCTTCTTTCTCCAAAAAGCGCGAGGGATCAATCTGGATTCCTTTGAAGGTGATCTCAAAGTGAATATGGTTTGTGATACCGGGATACTTGATTGTCAAATCTTGAGCCGTTCCAATCAATTCGCCCTGCTTCACAGTTCTTCCCACAATTTCTTTAAGCGGATCGAGATAAAAGAGTTTGACCGAATAGCCTACGTATCGTCCGATACCTTCGATCACCACACCCCTAAATCTCTCATCGGACTTATAAGGAATAGCTACGCGAACAATTTTTCCAAATATTGGAGAATAAACGTCGTCACCAGCCTTAACATTAAAATCTACTCCACTGTGGAGCCTCGCTCCGCGTGAGGCGGCAAATCGCCCTTGCCCGAAAGAATCAGTCCCTCGCACTGTATTTGACCCGGTCGGTGAACAAAACAAGGTACTTTCAATGTTGGACATGATTAAACCTCCAAAAATAAAAATGGAGTTTAGTGAAGTGTGTTTAGGCGACCAAACTCATACCCCGTTCTGAATCACCCGGGGGTAGATTCACCGCATGTGTCGCGCCGTTCCGCCGATCTCAGGTGGGCTTCCCGCTTGATGCGCAGCGAGGGGCGATTGCGAAAGCAATCGATGCGAACACGCTTTTGCGTTTCGCATGAACCGAGGCAGCAATCAAGAAGGGATAAAAGCCCGCCTTGGCGGGACGGTGCGACACGTGTGGTGAACTTACAAGTGGGGAGAACCAACAAGTACATCGAATACAAACCGCGCACGGTGCTGTAAACACGCATGCACGGTGAGTCAAACTTGATTAGTCTTCGCGCCTTAAATGGGGAAACAAAATCACATCGCGAATGTTGGGGCTATCGGTGATCAGCATCATCAGACGGTCGATACCAATGCCGCAACCGCCGGTGGGTGGCATGCCATATTCAAGCGCACGAATAAAGTCGGCATCAAAGAACATGGCCTCATCATCGCCCGCTTCTTTGGCCTCAACCTGCTTTTTGAACCGGTCGGCTTGGTCTTCCGGATCGTTCAACTCAGAAAAACCATTGGCAATTTCACGGCCAGTGATGAACAATTCAAATCGTTCAGTGATTTGTGAATTCGCATCGGATGCGCGCGCCAAGGGTGACACTTCAACCGGGTAGTCCACGATGAAAGTGGGTTCCCACAACAGGCTTTCCGAGGTTTCTTCGAACAGGGCCAACTGCAATGCACCGATGCCCGCGTTTTTCAGCGCAGGCTCTTTGTCCACATGCACACCTTTCTTGGCCAAGGCCTTTTTCAGACAGTCGATGTTTTGCAAGTCTTCCGTGCCATATTCCGGGAAGTATTTTTGAATGGCTTCAACAATTGTCAGGCGTGCAAAAGGCTTGGACAAATCCAGTTCGCGGCCTTGGTAAGTCAACTTCGCACTGCCGGTCGCAGTGGTGGCAGCGTGTTGAATCACCTGCTCGGTGAAGTCCATCAAGTCGCGGTAGTTCCAGTACGCCGCATAGAATTCCATCATCGTGAATTCCGGGTTGTGGCGTGGGCTGACACCCTCGTTGCGGAAATTGCGATTGATCTCGAACACACGCTCGAAACCGCCCACAATCAGGCGCTTCAAATACAGTTCGGGCGCAATGCGCAAGTACATTTCCATGTCCAGTGCATTGTGGTGGGTAATGAAAGGCTTCGCCGATGCACCGCCAGGAATGGGGTGCAACATGGGCGTTTCCACTTCAAGAAAGCCGTGGTTTGCCATGAAATTGCGAACAGACGACATGGCCCGTGAACGCGCAACAAAGGTGTCACGTGTTTGCTCGGAAACGATCAAGTCCACGTAACGCTGGCGGTACTTGATTTCCTGATCGGCCAAGCCATGAAACTTGTCGGGCAGCGGGCGCAGGCTTTTCGCCAGCAAGTGAATTTCCGTGCAGTGCACGCTCAACTCGCCCTTGTTGGTTTTAAACAGCTTGCCTTTGGCCGCAATAATATCGCCCAAATCCCAGTGCTTGAATTCACCGTGAACGTCTTCGCCAACGCCTTCATTGTTGATGTAAAACTGAATGCGGCCGGTGCCATCTTGCACGGTTGCAAAACTGGCCTTGCCCATCACGCGCTTTAACATCATGCGACCAGAAACAGACACTTCAATGCCCTGCGGATCGAGGGTTTCTTTGTCCAGCAAGCCATATTTGGCATGCAAATCGGCAGCGCGGTGCTCAGGTTTGAAGCCGTTGGGGAAAGGCTGGCCTTTCTCACGCAATTTGGCCAGCTTGCCACGGCGCTCGGCAATAATCTGATTCTCGTCAACTGGCTGTTCGTCACCAGCGGCTTGTATTTTGTCGTTCATGGTTTAGATACCTTGCTTCAAGCTGGCTTCAATGAATGGGTCGAGGTCGCCATCGAGTACGCGCTGGGTGTTGGAAATTTCCACACCTGTTCGCAGGTCTTTGATGCGGCTGTTGTCCAGCACATAGCTGCGAATTTGATGGCCCCAGCCCACATCGGTTTTGGTGTCTTCCAAGGCCTGTTGCTCGGCCATGCGCTTGCGCATTTCAAACTCGTACAGCTTGGCTTTCAACATGCCCCAGGCTTCATCGCGGTTGCGGTGCTGGGAACGGTCGTTCTGGCACTGCACCACAATACCGGTTGGAATGTGGGTTAAGCGAACCGCAGAATCGGTTTTGTTAATATGCTGGCCACCTGCACCACTGGCGCGGTAGGTGTCGGTGCGAACATCGGCCGGGTTGATTTCGATTTCAAAAGAATCATCCACTTCCGGGTACACAAACAGCGATGCGAAAGAGGTGTGGCGGCCACCGGAGGAATCGAAAGGTGATTTGCGAACCAAGCGGTGCACACCCGTTTCGGTGCGCAAATAGCCGAAAGCATATTCACCCTCCACTTTGACTGTGGCCGATTTGATACCCGCCACATCGCCGTCCGATTGCTCCATCACCTCGACTTTGAAGCCTTTGCGTTCGCAGTAGCGTAGGTACTGGCGCAACAAAATGCTGGCCCAGTCTTGGGCTTCCGTGCCTCCTGCACCTGCGGTGATGTCGATAAAGCAATTGGCCGGGTCGGCCGGGTTGCTGAACATGCGGCGGAATTCCAGATCGGCAATGATCTTTTCATATTCGGCCACATCGCTTTCAATTGCTTCAAGCGTGTCGAAGTCGCTTTCGGCTTGCGCCATTTCAACAAGTTCTTGCGCGTCGCTAATGTTGGCTTGCACAGTGTTCATGGTGACTACCACGCCATCGAGCATCTTTTTTTCTTTGCCCAGTTCCTGCGCATGTTTGGGGTCGTTCCAAACGTTGGGATCTTCCAGTTCGGCGTCAACTACCGTGAGTCGTTCGGCCTTGCGGTCGACGTCAAAGATACCTCCGCAACTGGCCAGCGCGGTCGGCAAGGTCAGTCAGGGCGTTGATGATGGCATTCAGGCGTTCGGCTTCCATGTTTCTCTAACAAATTCAATGTGCGTAACCCGATATTGTAACGCAAGCCACCCTACAACACATGCTCCACAATGATTTGCACGGCATCGCCACCCGTGAACGTGTCCCGCTCGAACCGGTAAGCCAGTTTTACCTTGGCTGGCAGGGCTTCCACGGCGCGCCAGCGCAAAGCCACAAAGGTTTTGCCGTCGCGGCGCAAAGTAAACTTGCTGTGGGCATTTTTCAGCAAACGGTGCTCGACCACCTCAAATTCATCACAAAACAAGGGCGCCGGGAAGCCTTGCCCCCACACCTGTGTTTCCAACAGATCAGCAGCACTGGCGGCAATGTAGTCGGCGGGAATTGAACCATCGGTTTCTACCACCTGCGTCAGCGCGCTGGGATCGCTCAAATCCAGAATCGCTTTGGCAAATTCAATTTTGAACTGTTCAATCGCGCCTTCCGCAATGGTTAAACCCGCCGCCATGGCGTGGCCACCAAACTTGGGCATGCTGCCTTCAGGCAGTCGCTTGCACACCAAATCCAGTACGTCGCGCAAATGAACACCCTGCACGGAGCGACCACTGCCCTTCCAGAAACCGTCATCGCCCGGGGCCAGTGCAATGGTGGGGCGGTATAGGCGCTCTTTGATTCGTGAGGCCAAAATACCGATTACCCCCTGGTGCCAGGTGCTGTGCGCCACCACAATGCCGGCTGCAGGTTCGTCCTGACTAATGAATTTTTCGATGTCTTCCAAGGCATCGCGTTTCATGTCGGCTTCAATGCGCTTGCGTTCTTCGTTCATTTTCCCAAGCTGGGCAGCCAAAGCGCCGGCCTCGCCTGCGTCGTCGGCCAACAGGGTACGGATACCAATGGCCATGTCGGCCAAACGGCCAGCTGCATTTAAGCGCGGGCCCAGGGCAAAGCCCATGTCAGCGGCTGTGGCCTTGCGGGGGTCACGGCCAGCCTCGTGAAACAAGGCCAACATGCCAGGCTGGGCACGGCCTGCACGGATGCGCTGCAAACCATGCGCCACCAAACGGCGGTTGTTGGCGTCCAGTTTCACCACATCAGCCACAGTGCCCAAAGCCACCAAATCAAGCAGAGAATCGATACGGGGCTGAGTGGCCGCATCAAAAACGCCACGCTCACGCAACACTGCACGGGTGGCCAACAACACATAAAACATCACCCCCACCCCGGCAATCGACTTGCTCGGAAATTCACAACCAGACTGGTTGGGGTTCACAATGGCCAGTGCTTGGGGCAACTGGTCGCCGGGCAAATGGTGATCGGTCACAATGACACCAATGCCCAGTTCATTGGCTTCGTTCACGCCTTCCACACTGGCAATGCCGTTGTCCACGGTCACCAGCAAATCGGGCTCAAACTGCTGAGCAGCAAGTTGAACAATTTCAGGACTCAGGCCGTAACCGTATTCAAACCGGTTGGGCACCAAAAAATCGATGTGGTACTTGGCGGCTTCTTCGTCAGCACCCAGGCTTTGCAGCAACATGCGCAAACCACGAACACCCACCGCCGTGGCTGTGGCGCCATCGCAATCGTAATCACCCACCACCACAATGCGGGCTCCAGCTTCCAGCGCGTCTGCCAGAATTTCTGCGGCCTGCTCAATGCCCTTGAGCTGAGCCGGTGGAATCAAATCGGCCAGCCGGGTTTCAGCTTCGGCCTGAGAATCCACGCCCCGCGCTGCCATGAGGCGTGCCATCAAGGGGTGCATGCCCTGGCTGCGAAGTACTGCTTCAACTTGAGGGCGAGGGGTTCTAACCCGGTGCTGAACTATATTGGTATTCATTACCGGCCCTCCCATTCAGCCTGAATGCTGTCTTGGTCTCGCTGACCCTGTTGCCAAGCGGCTTGAAGGTCTTCCTCGGAAGGACCTTCCTGCATTTCAGGCTCGCCCAGTAAGGCCCAATCGGGTTTGTTTTGCCAAAACTTGAATCGATTCATCCAGTTGCTTTTTAAAGTTTTCCAGCCATTGTTGCCCAACAGCACCCAGTTGAAGGCCAGACCGGCCAGGCGCATGGGTTGCAGCACCTCGCTTTCCAGCAGTTTGAACACGCCAATATTGCCGCCCCAACCTTGAAAGTTCACGCAGTAGACATGGTCGGGTTTTACATCCGTGCCCGTACCAAGCTGACTTAACAGTTGGGTCCAGAACACAAATCGATTCACGGCCTCATCTGCGCCATCGGTCATTTTTACGGCATCAAATACACCGTCTTCGGAAACGGATTTCACACGTGGCAAGGCGACATCGGTTTGCCAAGCCTCACCGCCACCCCAAAACCACAACGCATTCAGGGGCTTCAAACCCTTGGCTTCGCGAACCTTGTTGAATTCGGCGTTGTGCAACTCCACCTGCATATTCAGCCACATGCGCCGCCAGTCGCTGCATTCATGGTTCATGGGCAGGTAGTCCGTCAATCGAATACCCTGCACCGACCAGGGCGACGCCTGTTCCATAGGCACTGGCGTCGGGTTGCTGAGCAGGCTGTGAAAACCTGCCGGTGTGTTGAATGTCCAACCGTGTTGCTGCAACAGGGGCATCACCACGTTCCAGAAGGCATCCAGGTCAGACTGGCCCACCAGCAATACCTCGGGCGGCGAAAAACGCACACCATCCCGCTCAATTTCAAGACACCCAACCGTGCTCCAAAACCGGGTGAAAGGCGTTACTTGCGCTGCGTCGGCCTCAAGCTTGGGCATTTCAAGCATGGCCCAGGCCGGGTACTGGTCGAACTTTGCTTGCGCTTGGGAATCCAAGTAGCGCATCAGCCAGGCTTCGATACGGTCCAGCCCATCGGCATTTTGATATTCAGGCGCAGCGTTTCGGGCCATGGTTTGTAACAAACCGGCTGGCAGGCCCGCAAAAGACTGGGCCCGCGAATTGGCAGACAGGCGTTCCAGCGCCATTTCGGGCACAAGAATGTTGGGAACGAACACCCACAAAGGCGCATTGCTAGGTTTGGACACGGTTTTATTCACACTACAATGAGAGCGCCTTGAAACTTCAAGAGCGCATTTGAACAATTCGGGACAATTTGTGATTAGTTTACCCTTTGATGTTGAAATTGCACTGCGCTATGTGCGCGGTGGTGGCCATAGAAGCCGTGACAAATTCATTTCCTTTATTTCCGGATTGTCCATGGCTGGCATTGGGCTTGGTGTCGCAGCGCTGATCGTGGTGTTGTCCGTCATGAACGGCTTTCAAAAAGAGGTGCGCGATCGCATGCTGTCGGTGATTGCACACATCGAGGTACTGGCGCCCCAAGAGGGCTTTGACAACCCCGAGGCCTTGGTCGGTGCAATCAAGGCGGCCAACCCCAAAGTGATTGGTGCTGCGCCCTATGTCGCTGGCGAAAGCATGCTGGCGCACGGCGATCTTCTGCGCCCTGCCATTGTTCGTGGCATCGACCCTGCCCAGGAACGCGAAGTATCTGATTTCAAAGAAGTCATTTCCGGAAGCCTGAGCAACTTGCAAGCAGGCGAATTCCGCGTGGTGCTGGGGATCGAGTTGGCCAAACAAATTGGAGTCAGCGTGGGTGACCGCATCACGCTGATTGCTCCTTCCGGCCAAATGACGCCCGCCGGCATGATTCCGCGCCTGAAAGCATTCGAAATTACCGCATTGGTGAGCACCGGCCACTATGAGTACGACAGCGGCCTGGTGTTGATGAACCTCGACGACGCTGCCCGCTTTTACCGCAGCCTTGGACCAACCGGTATTCGCGTGAAGTTGAACGACATGGATGCAGCGCCGTTTGTCGCCCGCGACATTGAACGCCAATTGCCACCCACGGTGTGGGTTCGCGATTGGTCGGTGCAAAACCGCACCTGGTTTGCCGCGGTACAAACCGAAAAACGCATGATGTTCATTATCTTGACCCTGATTATTGCGGTAGCCGCATTTAACCTTGTGTCAATGCTGGTCATGACCGTGAAAGACAAGCGCGGGGAAATCGCCATTCTGCGTACCTTGGGCGCCAGTCCGTTTGCCATTCAGCGAATTTTCATGTTGCAAGGTGCACTGGTCGGCTGGATCGGTACTTTCTTGGGTGTAACAGCAGGTTGGTTGCTTGCCATTAATTTGGGCACAATTGTGCCCGCCATTGAACGGGCGCTCAGCGTTGAGTTTTTGCCAAAATCAATTTACTTCATCAGCCAGTTGCCTTCCGACCCTCGCGCAAGCGATGTGGTCACCATCGTAACCGTGGCCTTGGTACTCAGCGTGCTCAGCACCATTTACCCAAGCTGGCGTGCATCGCGTGCCGAACCTGCGGAGGCCCTGCGTTATGAGTAATGTTGTTCTGGAAACCAAAAACCTCAGCAAGGCATTCAAGGGGATCACTGCGAATGACCAAGCCACGCAGGTCATCAAAAACCTGAACTTTCAAGTGCAGGCTGGCGAAACCGTCGCGATTGTGGGTGCCTCTGGTGCGGGTAAAAGTACCTTGCTGCATGTGCTGGGTGGTCTTGAAAAAGCCGACAGCGGTTCAGTGCTTTGGGCGGGCCAGGCCATCGAGCCATGGTCTGTTCGCAAACTGGGCATGGAACGCAACAAAACCCTGGGCTTCATTTACCAGTTTCACCATTTGCTGCCCGAATTCCATGCGCTGGACAATGTGGCCATGGCCCTTCGCATTGGCGGTGAGAACAAACAGGTGGCCCGTGAAAAAAGTGCGGTGCTGCTGAAACAATTTGGCTTGGAGCACAGGCTGAACCATCGCCCCGCGGAATTGTCCGGTGGTGAACGCCAACGCGTGGCGATTGCCCGCGCCATGGTGACCAATCCGAAAGCCATTTTGGCCGACGAACCCACGGGTAATCTGGACCAGGACACCGCCGACCAAGTGTTTGAAAGCCTGATTCACAGCAAGGCGGCCAACAAATCAGCCTTGATTATCGTGACGCATTCCATGGAACTGGCCCGCAAATGCAGCAAGGTGTTGCGTCTTGAGAAAGGTGAACTGAAAGCGGAATGAATTAGCTGGGTTAGCGAATGGCGGAGAGATTCCGCCTGCGCCTGCGAACCACAGCAATTCGAACACCAATGTTCCAGGCCAAACGCACACTGAAATATCCGAGTATCGACAAAGTCACCATCAGTGCGGGCAAACCAACCGCCAGCGAAGGGCCCATAGACAACATCCAGTCCACCATCGCGTGGGTGGAATCACCCCACGCTGACCAGTTCCATTGCGGCAAGGGCTGCATATTGGCCTCGCCAATTTCCCCTAATAAAAACTGTCCGTAAGCAACAGCGATCAAATACAGCGGCACAATGGTGAGCGGGTTGGTGTACAAGGTAACCGCAAAGGCCACCGGCAAATTGACTTTGGCAACCAACACCCAAATGAGAGAGCCAAAAATTTGAAAGGGTCCGGGAATTAGCCCACAGAACAAACCCGCAGCCACCCCGCCCGCAATGCTTTTTCGATTCAACGCCCAAATATTGGGATGCCCGAGGAAGCGCTTGAACGGCCGAGCCCAAGGCAAACGCTCGAAGTGGTCGACAGTGGGAAGGTACTTGCGAATTTTCCGACGAAACATGGCAAACTTTAAAGTATGTGGACCGACACGCACCTTCATCTTGATGCTTCTGAATACGACAGCGATCGCCTCGCGGTGGTTCAACGTGCGCGTGAATTGCATGTTACCCGGTTTGTATTGCCCGCCGTGGGCGCTTTCAATTTTGATGAGGTAAAAAGCCTGGCTCACAGCATCCCGGGTGCAGTGTATTGCCTAGGTATACACCCCATGTTTGTCGACAAAGCCAAAGAAGAAGACCTGCTGACTTTAAAGCAAAAAATTCAGGCCTCGATCGACGACTCAAAATTCGCGGGTTTGGGAGAGATAGGACTCGATGGCTTTGTGCCTGGCTTGAACTGGGACAAACAGGTTCAATTTTTTCATGCACAGCTCAAATTGGCCCGTGATTTCGATGTGCCGGTAGTGATGCATGTTCGCAAAGCGCAAGACCCCGTTTTAAAAGGCCTTCGAATTTACAAACCACGCAGCGGCATTGCCCACGCATTCAACGGCAGCTTTCAGCAAGCGGATCATTTTCTGAACTTGAACATGTGTCTTGGATTTGGCGGTGCCAGTACCTTTACTCGGGCACTACAGTTGCGTAGATTGGCCGCCAAACTGCCAGAAGACGCCATGGTACTTGAAACTGATGGGCCAGACATTGCGCCGGAGTGGATCAACAAACAACGCAATGCGCCCGAACATTTGCCAAGAATTGCAGAAACAATCGCTGAACTGCGTCAGTCAAGCGTGGAAGTACTCTCCAGGCAAACACAATTGAACGCGCAGCGGGTTTTGCCCGCCCTGGCCCTTCATGGCTAACCAAAGGCATCACCCGGTCGTGTTCATCATTGGTGAACGTACGCGCATTGGTGCACGCTTGCAAAACTGCGTCCACATCAAATTCAAGTTGTGCCTTCCCTGCCGCTGTTCACCACAGCCTACCTGCTTAGCCTTTTGCTGTTTCACGGCCAAGCCACGCTGCCATGGATTTGGAGCATGGCCTTTGACACTTTCGGCGAAAAAAGCGTCATTTTATTCGCTTGGTCGGCAGTTTTCCTGTTGTTGGGTATTCGGGGCGGAGTCAGTCGACAAGCCACTGAAAAACTAGGCTGGTTCATTCTGGGTTTTGCGATGGCGCAGCTTTGTACAGGCATTCAGGCCGCCGCACATCAACAAGCGCAAGTGCCCCTGGCCTGCAACAAGCAAACCATTCAATCTGAATTTCGGCTTCTTGAAAAAGCGTTTCGCGACAACAACGCACAAACCTGGTTGATCGAACACACGCCGCGAGACCATGCGGTTGCGACACAATGCCTGGTCACAGGTGCACGCTTGCAAAATTTTGTCGAAACGGTATCTACGTATCGAGCGCTTCAGCCAGGCGAGTATTTTCGGGCAACCGTTCGCATCAAATCGCCCAAGGCGCCTTTGCAACTGGAAGGTTTTGATGTTCATCGCCACTGGTTTGCCAACCGAATTGCGGGCACAGCTCAATTCAAAAGCAAGCTTGAACAACTGCCTGAACAAACCACATTGAACCCGCTGGTCTGGATGGAACGGGCACGCCTACAGATTGCAGGCACGATCGTCACTGCTTTACAAAGCCACCCTGAGCAAGCCTTGGTGCTAGCAATGGTGGTGGGTGATCAAGGCCTGATCAGCCCAGAGGATCGGGAAATGTTCAGCGCCACTGGCATTGCACATTTGGTTGCCATTTCCGGTTTGCACATTACCCTGTTCGCCATGCTTGCAGGCAAACTTTTCGGCGCGCTTTGGCGTCGATCAACCCGGTTGTGCCTTCGCGTACCGGCCCCTTTGGCAGGTAGCGCATTTGGATTGCTGTTTGCAGTGTTGTACGGCCTGGTTGCAGGCTGGGGAGTGCCAGCCCAACGCACGGTGTTCATGTTGTTTGCGTTGTTTGTTGGGCAAGTACGTGGTGGCATGCAAAGCAGTTGGGACACCTTTTTTCTCGCCTTGTTTTTAACCCTTGCCTTTGACAACTGGGCTGTGCTGGATACGGGCTTCATTCTCTCTTTCGGTGCCGTGGCAGTCCTTATTTTCGTGACACAGGGACACTACCACTTCATCAAACCGAAGCATGAATTCATCGCCAACGCAGTGAAAGCCCAATACACGGTGACCATCGGATTGGTACTGCCCTGCGCGATGCTGTTTAACCAGCAGTCGCTGATCAGCCCCTTGGCCAATGCCCTGTCCATTCCATGGATGAGTTTCGTGAGCACGCCACTGGCTCTGCTCGGTGGGCTTACACAGCAGCCCGTGTTGCTTTGGCTTGCGGGCAACAGTCTTTCGCTGCAACGCGAGTGGCTTGTGTTCTTCAATGAATTGAGTTGGGCCACTTTGCCGATACACAACCAGCCATGGTGGGTCAATGGCTTGGTGGGCTTGGGTTGCTTGATTTTGATTCTGCCGGCGGGGCTGATTCCAAGGTGGACAGGAATCACGCTGATTGCCCTGCTTCTACTTCCACCGCCAAGGCCCGAACACCATGATTTCTGGATGACCTTGATGGACGTCGGTCAAGGTACGGCCATCAGCATTCAAACCCAAAACCATCTGCTGATTTACGATGCAGGCCCTGCGTTCAACGCGCGCGCTGATTCGGCCCGGCGTGTAGTGCTGCCCTGGATGGCAGCGCATGGTTATCGGCGGGCCGATATGTTCATGCTGTCGCATGATGATGCAGACCATTCAGGCGGCGCGCCCCTGCTGCTACAAAAGGCACCGCCCGTACAGTTCGCGTCCTCGATCAACAAACAACACAGCTTAAACCTGCTCGCGCAAACCCTGAAAAGCGACACAGCGCAATGCCACGTGCTCAAGCCATGGACCTGGGATGGCGTCACATTCACACCAATCGGGCTTGATACGCCCGCACATTCACACCAAAAATTATTGGCCAAGAACAATCAAAGTTGCGTGTTAAAAGTCAGCAATGCGAATCACAGTGTGCTGCTGACCGGCGACATTGAAGCGATTTCAGAAATAGCATTGCTAACCCAACACGGTGCAAATGCCTTGAAATCACGTGTTCTGATTGTGCCGCATCATGGCTCCAAAACCTCCTCCACCATGCCCTTTCTTCAAGCCGTGCGGCCTGAATATGCACTGATACAAGCAGGCTGGGAGAACCAGTTTGGTCACCCGCACAAGGCCGTGATTGAACGATACGAAGCCATGGGCGTCCAATGGTCGAATACCGCCCAAAATGGTGCAATGAAATGGAGGTTTAAGCACCTGGACTTCCAACCCGAAGTGGACAATGCACACGCGCTACGTCAGCGTTACTGGCACATGCACGAAAGCGGTGCAAAAGGTCGTTAAGACTGTTAACTTTATGGCTGTGCGCGACACAATCAGCCTGCATGCGCTTGGCATGCTTCTTGTTACTTCAAGACTACACAGAACAGGAATAATCAACTTATGTCATCAACACCCTTCGACGAAATGTACACGCCAAGCGGTGAAGTTCGCCCGCATTATCAGGACTTTTCGCGTTGGCTTGAGATGCAATCCTCTGAAAAATTGCAGAACAAGCGTGCGGAAGCCGACCTTATTTTCAGAAGGGTCGGAATTACCTTTGCCGTGTACGGCGAAGAATCTGGTACCGAAAGGTTAATTCCATTCGATATTGTGCCGCGGGTAATTAAAGCGTCTGAATGGAAAACACTTGAAGCAGGCTTGCGCCAGCGTGTTCAAGCCTTGAACATGTTTTTGAAAGACATCTACAACGAACAAAAAATACTGGGCACGGGGCTTATTCCGCCTGAACAGATTTTCAACAACGAACAATACCGCCCGGAAATGCAGGGTGTGAAAGTGGCAGGCGACATCTACGCCCACATTGCGGGCGTTGATGTAGTGCGTGCCGGTGAGGGTGAGTTTTACGTACTCGAGGACAACCTGCGCGTACCGTCAGGCGTTAGCTACATGCTCGAAAACCGGAAAATGATGATGCGCCTGTTTCCGGAACTGTTTGCACGCAATCGCGTGGCCCCGGTTGAACATTATCCCGACAATCTGCTTGAAAACCTGCGTTCGGTTTCACCCCAAAACAGCAGCGACCCCACCGTGGTGTTACTGACACCGGGCATGTACAACTCGGCCTATTTCGAACATGCATTTCTGGCTCAACAAATGGGCATTGAACTGGTGGAAGGCAAAGACATGTTTGTGGATGAAGAAGTGCTTTACATGCGCACTACACAAGGTCCCAAACGTGTTGATGTTATTTACCGCAGGCTGGATGACGATTTTCTTGACCCACTGGCATTCCGCGAAGATTCACAACTTGGCGTGCCCGGTCTGCTTTCTGTTTACCGGGCAGGCAATGTGACCCTTGCCAATGCAATTGGTACCGGTGTGGCCGACGACAAATCGATTTACCCCTATGTGCCCGACATGATTCGTTTTTATTTGAGCGAAGAACCCATTATTCAAAACGTACCTACCTGGCAATGCCGAAAACCAGATCAGTTGAAAGAAGTATTGGCCAAACTACCCGAGTTGGTTGTAAAAGAAGTGCACGGCGCAGGCGGCTACGGCATGTTGGTGGGCCCGGCATCTACCAAGGCGCAAATTGAAGACTTTCGCCAGAAGCTGATTGCAGACCCTGCAAAATTCATTGCCCAACCCACACTGGCATTGTCAACCTGCCCAACTTTTGTAGAACAGGGCTTGGCCCCCCGCCACATTGATCTTCGGCCGTTTGTATTGTCGGGCAGCAAAGTCAGCCTGATCCCTGGTGGACTAAGCCGGGTGGCACTGCGAGAAGGATCGCTTGTGGTGAATAGCAGCCAGGGCGGCGGCACCAAAGACACCTGGGTACTGGAACGATAAGGAGCAAACACCATGCTGAGTAGAACTGCTGACCATTTGTTCTGGATGGCCCGTTACATTGAACGCGCCGAGAACACCGCCCGCATGCTTGATGTGAATGTGCAAACCGCCCTGCTTCCGCAAGATCCTGAGAATGCAGAACAAGGCTGGCGAGCCATGCTGTCGATTTGTGAACTGACCGAAGCATTTGCAAAAAAACACGATGAGGTCAGCGCAGAGGCCGTGATCGACTTCATGGTAAAAGACCCCAACAACCCCTCCAGCATTTACTGCTGCCTTCAAGGTGCCCGCGAGAATGCACGTGCCGTGCGTGGTGCGTTGACCACCGAAGTTTGGGAAACCAACAACACCACATGGCTTGAACTAAAGAAAGTATTGGCTGACGGCACGGTTGAACGCGACCCCTCTGAGTTCTTTGAGTGGGTGAAATTTCGCAGTCATTTGTCCCGTGGTGTCACCATTGGCACCATGTTGAAAGACGATGCATTCCGGTTCATTCGCTTGGGTACGTTTCTGGAACGTGCAGACAACACCGCACGATTGTTGGATGTGAAGTTTCACAGCATGCCTTTTAGCCCCTTGGCCAATTTGAGCACTGCTGACCCCCATGCCGATTATTACCACTGGGCCGCCATTTTGCGCTCGGTGTCTGCTTTTGAAACTTACCGAAAGGTATACCGGGATGTAATCACGCCCGACCGCGTTGCTGAATTGCTGATCCTGCGCGACGACATGCCACGCTCTCTGTTGGCTTCATTGAATGAAGTGTGTGCCAACCTTGAAATGATTCGGAACGATTACTCGGCCAACACCGAACGGCGTGCTGGCAAGCTGCGCGCTGAGCTGTTGTACAGCCAAATCGACGACATTTTGCAAATGGGTTTGCACGCCTACCTCACCAACTTTCTTGAACGAGTCAATGATTTGGGCAACCGGATCAGCAAAGATTTCCTGGTGCCACTTGAGGCATGAAACTGCGCATTCAACACCACACCACCTACCGCTACACCTGGCCCGTGCTGTACAGCATTCAGCACGTGCGCCTTACCCCGCAACAGGACATCAAACAACGCATTCTTGACTGGAAAATAAGAACACCAGCCAAACACCACAGCGCCTGCGATCACCATGGCAATGCAGTGCACACATTCTCGGTGAACCAGCAACACCGGGAGCTGACTGTGCAGTCCCATGGCCATGTTGAAATTGATTCGCTCGATGATGGCTACACCCCACATCAATCCTTTTCACTTCACCCTTTGGTCTACACACCTACCACGCAGCTTACGCAATTCAACGATGAAATGCGCGAATTCGCAAGCTTCGTCGCTGACACTCACATTCCGTTTGCCCATCGAATACTCACCCTGGCGCATGCAGTGGCGGACCGAGTTGTGTACACCAAAGGCAGTACCACTGTGGCAGACTCGGCGATGCAGGCATTTGAAAATGGACAAGGTGTTTGCCAGGACCATTCTCATGTGATGCTGGCGTGCCTGCGTGCACACGGCATTCCTGCGCGATACGTGAGCGGCTACTTTTTCAATCCCAATGTGGAGCAGCACGACAGCCACGCCTGGGTCGAAGTGTTCGATGAAAACCGCCAGCAGTGGCTGGGGGTGGATGCAACGCACAAATCGTTGGTGCAGGGCAATCACTGCCGCCTGGCAGTGGCCAAAGACTTCACAGGTGCCTCTCCAATTCGTGGCATTCGCACCGGGGGTGGGCAAGAGACCCTTGACGTGCAAGTAACCATTGAACGGGTTGGCTAGATCACTCGCTGGTTTTTTTATAGACTGATTGGCTTGGGTTCGCATCTCTCGTCGTTCTTGATCGCCCACTCGGCTTGGGTTCCGATCTCTCGCCAGAAAACCTGTATTTCCCTTTTTGATATTCACCCTGACTCACCTCGCTCGGCAAAAGGGCGAGCCGAGTCTCGGTGCCGGCCTAAGGCCGACCGTGGCAGGTGAATTCAAACGGGCAGGTTTTCTTGAAGGCGAGGCGATCGAAACACCTCCGCCGATTGGGCGCTAAACACAGCTGCGAGTTGCGTGGTGGTGGCAGAGCGTTGACCGGGTGACTTGAAGCTGAACTTGCAGATGGGCGCACTCTGCGGGTTTGAGCCAACTCGGCAGTGGGATTGCTTGGGGCGCACTTCAAGAAAACCGCCCCGTTTGAGTGGATTCGCGGCGGTCGGCTTCATGCCGATACCGAGACTCGGCCCGCACTTTTGCCGAGCTCGGTGAGCAAGAATCAATTCAAAAAGGGATCAAGCGGTTTTCTGTGCGGAACAGGTAACCCATGCCGAGTTGGTAAAAAAACGCGACGCTTACTGCGCCACCCACCCGCCGTCCATGTTCCACGCCACGCCCCGCACTTCCTGCGCATCATCGGAACACAAAAACACCACCAAACCACCCAACTGCTCTGGCGTTACAAACTCTTGCGAAGGTTGTTTTTCACTCAACAAACCTACTTTCGCTTCTTCAACAGAGACACCTTCCCGCACCGCACGTGCATCCACCTGTGCCTGCACCAAGGGTGTTAGTACCCAGCCTGGGCACACCGCGTTACAGGTAATGCCTGTTTTTGCATTCTCCAAAGCGACTACCTTGGTCAGCCCCACGATACCGTGCTTGGCTGCGACATAGGCCGACTTGTTGGCCGAGGCCACCAAACCATGGGCCGACGCAATATTCACAATTCGCCCCCAGTTGCGTGCCTGCATTCCCGGCAACACCAAGCGAGTGGTGTGAAATGCCGCACTTAGATTGATGGCGATTACCGCATCCCATTTGGCAGGATCAAAACTTTCAACCGGGGACACATGCTGAATACCTGCGTTGTTTACCAGCACATCCACTTGGCCAAACAACTGCTCAGTGCTTTTTACCAGGTCTTCCACTTCGGCCACTTTGGTTAAATCGGCACCGTGGTAACCCACCTTCACACCGTACGCTGCAACGCTTTGTTTGGCCGCTTCAATTTGCTCTGGTGTGCCAAAACCATTCAACATCACATTCACACCCTTGGCCGCCAAACGCTGGGCGATGCCCAAACCGATACCACTGGTTGAGCCGGTGACCAACGCATTCATGTTCTTAAAATCCACGGATGAACCTCTTTCGATAATGAAACTCTGAAATACTGATTAAAACAATTTAATGGAGGGTATTGAACAATGCTGACAGCGCGCTTGCACACGGTTCAATGGTTAAGTCCACATGGTTTACACAAATTAGCCTACCGCGAATGGGGCGATCCCGACAACCCACATGTGTTGTTGTGTGTTCATGGCCTAACCCGCAGCAGTGCTGATTTTGAAACAATGGCCCAGGACCTTGGAAAAGACCTGCGCGTGGTTGCTGCCGACATGCCCGGTCGGGGAGCATCCGATTGGCTGTCCGATGCTGCCCTGTACGGCGTGCCCACCTACGTAAATGCCTGCGTGGCCCTGGTCGCCCGCTTGAATGCCGGTACGCTGGATTGGTTTGGCACTTCCATGGGCGGCCTGATCGGCATGGCTTACACAAGCTTGCCCAATAATCCCATTCGAAAACTGATACTGAACGATGTCGGCCCGAGCCTGAACTTTAGCGCGCTGCAGCGCATTGGCGACTACGTGGGGAAACCCGTTGAATTTCAAACACTTCAAGAGGCAAGGCAATACATTCGCACCATATCGCAACCTTTTGGTCCCCACACTGAATCGCAATGGAATGAGTTGTGCGACTCGGTACTGCTCGAAAAAAACGGACATTGGCAACCCCACTATGACCCAGCGATCGGCCAGGCGTTTCAAAACCTGTCAGAATCCACCACCTTGCTGCATGAAACAGCCCTGTGGGCTGCATTTGACGCCATCAAGGCCGACACATTGGTGGTGCGCGGAGAACATTCTGATCTTCTGTCAAAACAGACCGTGGCGGAAATGAGTCAACGTGGTCCCAAGCCACGCGTTATCGAGGTGCACGGCGTTGGTCATGCCCCTACTTTCATGCAGAACGAGCAAATTAATATTGTTCGCGATTTTTTGTTTTAAACTGGTCTTAACGAATCCACCCAAATACACATGGTTTCAGTTTCATCAACACTGGGCTCCGAGAAAAAAGGCAGCGCTTCTGCGCCAGCCCTGGTGTTGTTGAACAAATTTGACGCGGCCCGAGTCGAAGAAGCACTGAATTACGCAAGGCTTCACGCGGCTGACCATATTCTGGACACCCAAGAACCCGCTATTCAACACATGTTGGCTGTGGCCGACCTGTTGGCGGAGTTGCGTGCCGATGCCAACACCCGCATTGCAGGTGCCTTGGGGCCACTGGTGTTTTTTGACAAACACCTTGAAAGCCAAATGGAGAAAAAGTTTGGTGATGAGGTGGGCCGCATGCTGGCCAGCCTGCGCAAGCTTTTCAAAATGCGATCCATGGTAGGGCCCAGCGCCACGCGCACCACCATTGAAACCCTGCGGTGGGCCGACCAAATTGAAACCTTGCGCAAAATGTTGCTGGCCATGTCCACTGACATTCGCGTCATCATGATCCGTTTGTGTTCCCGGCTCCAAACCTTGAGGCACTTCACCAGCCACGAGGACATCAAAAACGAGAAAGGCCCTCTGTGGCCTTATGCGGTGTCGCATGCGCAGGAAACCCTCGATCTCTACGCCCCCCTGGCCAACCGGTTGGGGCTGTGGCAGTTGAAGTGGGAACTCGAAGATTTGTCGTTCCGCATCTTGCAACCCAACACGTACAAAAACGTGGCCAAGATGCTGGATGAAAAGCGCGTCGAACGTGAAGCATTCATTGAATCGGCCATGGCCAGCATCAAGGAAAATTTGTTGCTGGCTGGTATTCATTGTGAAATCAGCGGGCGTCCAAAACACATTTACAGCATCTGGAACAAGATGCGCGGTAAAGGCATTAGCTTCGACAAGCTGTACGACGTGCGCGCATGCCGTGTGATTGTAGACACAGTCGATGACTGCTACACCGCATTGGGGATTGTTCACAATTTGTGGACACCCATACCTGAAGAATTCGACGACTACATCAGCAAGCCCAAACCGAATGGCTACCAAAGCCTGCACACCGTGGTACAGGACGAAACAGGCAAAACGCTGGAAGTGCAAATTCGCACAGAAGCCATGCACCAGTTTGCTGAATATGGTGTGGCGGCGCACTGGCGCTACAAAGAATCGGGCAAGGACGGCTACACCGGCGAAAGCCGGGCAGAGGGCCAGTTTGAAGAGCGCATTGCCTTGTTGCGCCAACTGTTGGCCTGGCAAAAAGACGTCACCGACACCATGGGTGAAGCCAGCGACTGGGCGCAGGAAATGAAAACCAGCGCGCTGAACGATCGCGTGTATGTATTCACACCGCAAGCCAAAGTGGTTGAATTGCCCACTGGCAGCACGCCACTGGATTTCGCCTACCACGTGCACACCGAATTGGGCCATCGTTGCCGCGGTGCCAAGGTCAACGGGCAAATGGTGCAACTGAACACGCCCCTGGACAATGGCCAAACGGTTGAAATTGTGAGTGCTCGCGGCGATGCGGCCACCGGTCCCTCGCGCGACTGGCTGAACCCCACGCAAAAGTACCTGATCAGCCACCGTGCTCGTCAAAAGGTAAAGCAGTGGTTCGCCCAGCAAGAACGCAAGGAAACACTTGAACGCGGCCGTGCGATTGCCGAGCGTGAACTGCAACGCATCGGGCAGACCGCACAAAACCTGGAACTGCTAGCCCAGAAGTTGGGGTACGAAAAACCCGATGATTTGTATGTGGCCTTGGCCCGAGAGGAAATACGGCCCCGCGCCATTGAAAACGCATTGCGCGCCGACCTGCAACCCGCCGGACCTTTGTCCGAGGAAGAACAGGTTGAAATACTCAACAAACGCAAACCGGGCTCTTCTGGTAACTCCGCAGGCAAGGAATCGGGTGTGCTGGTGGTGGGTGTCAGCACACTAATGACCAACCTGGCGCGATGCTGCCGCCCTGCCCCACCCGATCCGATTATTGGTTTTGTTACCCGCGGCAAAGGTGTGTCTATTCACCGGCTGGGTTGTTCCAACCTGGCCGAGGTGATGCGCCGCCAACCCGAACGGCTGATTGAAACCACTTGGGGAGAGTCCTCGGGTTTGCACTACCCCGTGGACATTGCAGTAACCGCGAACGACAGGCAGGGTTTGTTGCGCGACATCACAGAAGTATTTTCAAAAGACAAAATCAACGTGATTGGCGTACAAACTGAAACCCAACGCGGCATTGCCAAAATGCAATTCACCGCCGAGGTAAGCAGCGGTGAGCAGTTGCGTGGGGCACTGACTCACCTGCTGGAAATCAACGGGGTGTTTGAAGTACGGCGGCGTTAGTACCCACAATGCCAATCCGATAAATCATCAGGGCTTATTACCCTCAGGAGAAGGCAAACCTTGCTTGGGTGCGGGTGCTGGTTGCATTGCTTTGATGTCCGCCTTTTTCGGGAAAAAACGACAACATTTCTCAGCGACTTCCCTGGATTGTTTCAAACGACCGTCAATATGAGCATACATACCGCCGCAAACGGCAGTTGGAATTAATGCCGTAATGCCCAGTGAACCGCTAACACTGCCGACTATAGTCCCCGCATTGCTGCATGTCATGGATGAAAGCAAACCAACACCCATCAATGCCGCCGCGAGGTAACCACTGACTTGATAACACTTTTTGAGTGTTGCCAAAGGCTTTGTTTTCTCAATTGAATCAATCGACGCCTTTTCCTGTGTGATGCAATCCTCATAATTCAAACCCTCTGCATAGGAATCCAGAATGCCTGACTTACAAATCGAGTCGTAATCGTAAGGCTCCGGTACGGTTGGCTGGTCAGCCGATTGCAGCAAACGCCGGTCATTCGGGAAACTCCGAACACCAGCGGCCTGTGCGCCACCAGACAAAGCGAGCGCTAAAACACCCGCGGCTTTGACCAAATGCAACAGACTCGGAGAACGAGCCGATCGACTTTGAGCCGTATGACTACGGGCGTCAACAGACGATTGAGAAGATATATTCACGCTTGAAACTGCGGTCATTTGGATGTCCTTTAACTAGGTAAAAAGGACTCCTCGGTAACGTTTTGTTTTAACGTAGTTCCATTTAATTTAATCAATCAAACAGGATTGCTTGAAACAGGTTCGCTCTGCTCCACAAAACTGGCCGCAAGTGTACTCAACAAATAATTCTGTGAATTCATTCGACGTGCGCCTGTCGGCTTTCGGCGGACATAATTGCCGTTGGAGTCCATGGTCCACGCCAAAATGTTGTCCGCCAGTAAAGCCTTCAAACCCTCATCAATTACCCGCTTCTTCAATTTTTTGTCGGTCACTGGCACTGCCAGCTCCACGCGCCGGAAGAAGTTTCGGTCCATCCAGTCCGCGCTGGAAATGTACACCTCTTCTTCACCATCGTTGCTGAAGTAAAATACGCGGCTGTGCTCCAGCAAACGGCCAACCACTGAACGCACGGTAATGTTGTCGCTCAAGCCCGGTACGCCTGGGCGCAGCGCACAAACTCCCCGAACAATCAGATCAATTTTCACCCCAGCCTGTGATGCGGCGTACAGTTCATTGATCAAGTGCGGCTCCAGCAAGGCATTCATGCGTGCCATGATTCTGCTCTTTTTGCCGGCCTTGGCCAGTTCGGCTTCTTTGCGCACTGCAATCACCACATTGCTGTGCAGGTTGAATGGTGAATTCCATATTTTGTTCAGTTTGCGGGCACGGCCCAAACCCGTCAGGTGATTGAACACCTCGTGCACGTCGTGGCCCAGCGATTCATCGCAGGAAAACAAGCCGAAGTCGGTGTACAAACGTGCCGTTTTTGGGTGGTAATTGCCTGTACCCAAATGGACATAACGGCGCAGCATCACCTTGCCAGTTTCAGTTTTTTCACGGCGAACCACCATCAACATTTTCGCGTGTGTTTTCTGGCCAACCACGCCATACACAACGTGTGCACCCACGCGCTCCAGCTTCGAGGCCCAGTTGATGTTGGCTTCTTCATCGAAACGGGCCATCAGCTCTAACACCACTGTCACTTCCTTGCCACTGCGCGCGGCAGCCAACAGGCTGTCCATCAGTACCGATTCAGTGCCGGTGCGGTAAATGGTTTGCTTGATCGCGACCACATCGGGGTCGGTCGCTGCTTTTTTGATGAATTCCAGCACTGGGCTGAAACTTTGATAGGGGTGGTGCAACAGCACATCACCTTTTTGAATCGCCTTGAATATATCGGGCTGCTTCACCAGCGCGTCGGGGCGACCCGGAGCAAATGGCGTAAATTTCAAATCGGGACGATCCACCCAATCGGGCAACTGCATCAGCCGAACAAGATTCACGGGGCCGTTGACCCTGTAGAGGGCCTGTTCGGGCAGTCCAAACTCTTTCAACAAGCGGGCAGTCATGTCGGGCGAAGTTTGATCGCTGACTTCCAGACGTACCGCATCCCCAAAGTGTCGTTGCGACAATTCACCCTGCAAAGCCACACGCAAGTTGGTGATTTCTTCTTCGTCCACATACAAGTCGCTGTTTCGGGTGACACGGAACTGATACACACCATGCACCTCCATGCCCGGGAACAGTTCTGGAATAAAGGCTTGCAAAATTGAGGTCAACATCACAAAACCATGCTGGTAACCAGACAGGTTTGATGGCATTCGAACCAGACGTGGCAAAGCCCTGGGTGCCTGCACAATCGCCACATTCGATGCGCGCCCGAATGCGTCATGACCCGTCAATTCAACGGCAAAGTTCAGGGATTTGTTCAGCACTCGCGGAAACGGATGAGCTGGGTCAAGCCCGATGGGCGTCAACACCGGCAATACTTCGTGCCTGAAATATTGGCGGGCCCAATGGGCCTGCTCTTCATTCCAGGTGGCCAGGGTCATCAGGGCAATGCCCTCGTCCCGCATGGCTGGTAACACCGATTCATTGAGCAAACGGTACTGCTGTTCTACAATTTCTTGCGAGACAGTGGATACCTTGTGCAGGGTTTCAAGTGCGCTGAGGCCATCCTTGTCCATGAACTCAGGGTTTTGACGAATCTGCTCTTGCAAACCCGACACCCGAATCTCAAAAAATTCATCCATGTTACTGGACACAATACACAAGTACTTCAAACGCTCCAGCAAAGGCACGCTTTGGTCTTCTGCCATGGCCAAAACCCGGCGGTTAAACGCCAAAACACCCAACTCGCGATTTAAATACAGTTCTTTGTTCGGTGCTACATCAGAGACAGCGGCAACTTTCAAGCAATACTCCATGTATAAGTGAAACTCTTCAAATGTTATTTCAAAATTGTGACAAACATTTGAAAGTGGTCAAATGACCACAAACAAAGCCAGTGTGCTGCATTTGTGGCATCCTAGCGCCTGACCTGAAACACAGAACAAACAATGTCCAAGCAACGCCAGTTGATTGCAGCCGTAGACATGGGTTCAAGCAGCTTTCGCATGATTGTTGCACGCGTAGAAGAACTCAACGGTCAATCTCAAATTTACATCATCGACACCCTGCGCGAACCCGTCCGCTTGGGTGCGGGCCTAAACGCCCAAAAGTACCTGGACGATGCATCCCAAGAACGCGCCCTGGGTGCACTGAGCCGCTTTGGAGAACGCCTGCGCTCTTTCAAACCCGGAGAGGTACGCGCGGTGGCCACCAACGCGGTACGCGTGGCTCGCAATGCTGTGGAATTTATCGGCAAGGCCGAGGCGGCCTTGGGCTTCCCGATTGACGTCATTTCAGGCGTGGAAGAAGCCCGCTTGGTTTACTGCGGCGTGGCCCATCAGTTGCCAATCGGTCAGGGCAAACGCCTGGTGGTCGACATCGGTGGTGGCTCTACAGAATTCATCATCGGTGAAGACTATGAACCCGAGGCCATGGAGAGTTTGTACATTGGCTGTGTCAGCACGGCACAACAGTACTTCGCTGACGGCAGTATCAGCCCCCGCGCCATGAAAAACGCGGTGATGGCAGCCCGCAAGGAAGTGGCTGTGCTGCGCCGCCAGATGCTGGACATGGGCTGGACCCACGCTATTGGTTCTTCAGGCACAGCAAGGGCTTTGGCTGAAATATGTGTATCCAACGGATTTACGCAACATGGCATGTCTGCCGAGGGTTTGCACTTGATTCGCGAACATGTTTCAGCCGCAGGCCACCTCGACAACATCACCCTTGAGGGATTGAAAGTAGATCGCCTGCCCATGATGCCTGGCGGCCTGGCTGTGATGAGTGCAGTATTTGAAGAACTTGAAATCGAGCACATGGATGTGACTGACGGCGCGCTGCGCCAAGGTTTGCTCTATGACATGTTGGGCCGCCAGCACAACGAAGACATGCGCGAAATTACAGTGGCCCAGTTTCTTCACCGCTACAAAATTGACAGCAAACATGCCGGCAAAGTCAAAGTACTTGCCGAGTTGTTGTTCAAGCAACTGATGAAGCAACTGCCCGAGTTGAAAGAACAACTGCCCATGCTGCATTGGGCAGCCATGTTGCATGAAATTGGCTTGTCGATTGGTCACAACGGCCACCACAAACATGCGGCATACATTCTCAGCAATGCGGACATGCCCGGGTTTTCAAAACGGGAACAACAGCTGCTATCCACTTGGGTATTGGCCCACAACGGGAAACTGGGCAAGGTCAGCGACCTTGCCAATACCGCTGTACATTGGGCTGCGCCCATGTGCTTGCGCCTTGCCGCGCTTTTTTTGCGCCGCCGGGAAGTCGAGGCTTTGCCAGAGCTCAAGGTGAAACTGCTTGAACAAGGCATTCAAATGAGCGTGCCGAAAAACTGGCTGATCACCCACCCCTTGACGCAATACAGCCTTGAAACCGAGGTTGAACAGTGGCAACGAATCGGGCTGCAACTTGAATTATTGACCCGACGCTAGGCCGGGCCCTTCAAACCCGCCTAGATGAAGCCGAAGTGCCTGGCGTAACGTGGGCTCATGCGGTCAATCGACAACAACATCATGAAATCAGCGGTGTTGAAATCGGGATCCCAGGCTGGCTCGCCACACACCACTGCGCCAAGGCGCAAGTAACCCTTCACCAAGGGTGGTGGTTCAATTTCCACATCGCAACGCAAGCGTTCCACTGGCAAGCGGTTCTTGGGGAATACCTGGCAACTGGCTTCGGCCAGGTGCGGCTCAAGCTGCTTGAACAGGCTGGCAGCCTGGTGGCCACCGTCCCGCAGGCTCACACTGGCGCAACCAATCAGGTGTTTGTAACCGCCCAATTTCATGTATTGCGCAATACCGCTCCACAACAACATGATGGCCGCGCCATTGCGGTAATCGGGGTGTACGCAGGAGCGGCCCACTTCCACCGTTGTTTTGCGAAGCCGTTCAATGCGATTCATGAAAAACTCGGTTTCAGAGTACCAGCACTTCAAGCGCGCCGCATTTTCTGGCGCGAGAATGCGGTAGGTACCCACCACCTCGCCGGTTTGGCTGTTTCTTACAAGAAGGTGATCACAGTAGGCATCAAACACATCATGATCAATCCCGTTACTACCCAGATCTGCACCATATTCTTCAGAAAAAATATTGAAACGTAGTTTTTGGGCTTCCAGCACCTCAGCAGCTGTTTTGGCCAGACAAACCTCCAACGAAGGGGCCTGTGCACGCGCGGGCGTGCTTAGGTACAAGGCATTTCTCAAGGCATCTTGCTTGGTGACATCGTGCTTGATCGCTTCCATCCAAGGGTCCATTTGTCATTTCGATGACACGAAATGTACGGACTGCATGTGACAGAGCTATAAAAGAAATATGAAGAAAAGGTGACTGAACTGAAAATGTTGCTTGACAAGCCTGAGGAAAAGCCTAAACTGACTTCAGCAAAAAAAATTTGGCGCTACTTCAGGTCAGTTCAATTCAGGCAAACCGCTTAAGCAATAGTTCTGTTTCTCGAATTTCACCCAGTTTTTTAGCTATTTTGTTCAATTCAGAAATCCAGGATATTGCTATGTCTGATACCGTAACCGGTCAAGTTAAATTTTTCAACGAATCCAAAGGCTTTGGCTTCATTTCCCGTGAAAACGGTCCTGACGTGTTCGTACACTTCAGCGCCATTCAGGGCAACGGCTTCAAAACCTTGGCTGAAGGCCAGAAAGTGTCTTTCACTGTGACTCAAGGTCAGAAAGGCCCACAAGCTGAAAACGTAACAGCGCTGTAATACTCGCGCCTACGTGAAAAAGCCGCCCCAGGGCGGCTTTTTTTATGCCCACTGCACGGCTTTTCTCTTGCTTCCAGACAATTCTAGGGGCCGTGCCACATTGCCATTCCACCCTTCGATATAGCAAGCGCCTTTTGCAGCACCCATCAAAATAGCGGCAGGTATAGCCACCACCAGCATTTGTGCAGCCGTGCTGATAATGGAAATTCCCAAGCTGAAAGACCCAAGCGGTATGTTTAGCGGAAACTTCAATTTGGTTCCTGCCTCGGGCCCGCCGAAAGCCACTCCATTGCCAGCTGCGAGAGAAAGTATCAAGAACGCATCGACAGCGGCCCAGATCGAACTGGCGATTGCCCTGCCAATGCTAAAGCTGGTTACACGGGAGTTGGGCCGTTTCAGCGCGGCCTCGGTGATGTATCCCGCCAGCTTGGCGATTGGGCGAGTCAGTTGGTAGTTAAGAGACAACAATACACCGTGGTTAAAAACCCGCAAGCCCTCTGAGAACCTGGCCAAGCCACGGGTTAAAGGCCCATATTGGTGCGCGTTGTTCAGCATGTTCTCTGCGCTGTAACGCAGTCCTGTCGCTGGGTGCTTCAACACAGAGCCTGAATCCTGTGTGTCTTTCCGTGCACAAGCAAGCACGTTGAGCAAATTACCAGTCCCCTTCAAAACAAGTTTTCGAAAACTTTCTGCCCCACTTTCAATGTGATGGCGCATGTCCTTGAAATTGTCATGTGGATCAGCATGAATGGCAGAATGCTCAATCAGATTGGTCAAAGCGAGAAAATGATTCTCACGGGCCAACAGTTCGGCTTTGTCAGACTTGGGATTCAGAAAACGGCCTTGCGTGCTGCCCGAGGGGCTAAATTCTGTCAGATAAGACCCAATCGTCTTTTCAATGGCCTGCTTGATTTGCACTTCATTTTGTCTGCCATGAACATCGTTCAACAAACGATCCAGAAGAATTGGAGTTCCCTCGGCCGTGCGATGGTTCTGCCCAATTTTTTGCCGCAAAGCCCTTGAAAGCACAGCAACCGCACCGGGTTTGTTGTTCACGTCGTTGAGCAACAGATAAATTCGGTGAAGGTGCTTGTCCTTGTTGAACTGAATCAGGTTTGTTATCGCACTGCTCAATTTCGATTTGGAACCGACCATGCAACTGCTTGCCCCCAAGGCCAGCGATACCAAAGCAGACACCGCGGATATGGCACTGAAGCTGCAAGCCAGCGCGCGCATGTCGGTTTGCAAAGCCTGTTTCACATTGTTGAAGGCCCTGTGCATGCCTTCAGTGAATACCCCGCGGGAGAAGAGCGCAACAATGCCCGCGACCACGGGCAATACCGCAAGAACACGCAATTGGCTTGTAAATGATTTGTCATCGCGCTTTGGCGTGAACAATATTTTGCTGACCTTGAGCAACAACCCGGTGGGTGCTGCGCCCAGTTCGGTAACCCCATTGGCGTAATGGGCCCATCTGGAGAGCTTGACTGCGCGTTGATCCTGTTTGGACAAACCAAACCGTGGATCACGCAGCTGCGGATTAAACCGCAAATTGTCTTGCCGGTAAAAACGCGCCTTGACCAAAGGGCTGTCTGAGACATTCTCCGGTTTACCCTCGACTGCGCATTTGTAATGTTCCGAGAAAAGTGCCGCCGACACCCGCTGGCTGCTTTCATAAGCCGCCCGGTGGTAGCGCTGGTCTGCATTGTTGCCCTCAACCCAGGCCCTTAGCCTGGATTGCCAGCCTGTGCGAACCAGTTGCCCATTGCCAAGCGATTTGTAATTCGCCTTGCGAATGGTGTGGGCCCGGCAATTTGGCAAAGAGAAATTGTCTGTCGCGGGCGTGTATTTTAATTCAACAGGCGCAACTGCGTGTGTATGGGTTAAAACCAATGGTGGAGAACCAGCCATTACAACTTCCTTTGCTTGAATTCAAGACAAGGACTGACAGTGTTTTTTTATTAAGGTGACACGAATCAAGTCAGCTGGCAAAAACCAGAGCTCTCACTCCCTCACACGAGGGATAAAACATCATTCAAATTACGACCGGTGGCCATGGGTTCCACGTCCAGCCTTTCCAAAGGCAAACCGGCGCGGTTCACCCACAGCGTTGGAAGACCAAACCAGGTGGCTCCGCACGCGTCCCAGCAATTGCTGGAAACAAACAGGGTTTCCGAGGCCTTTGCGCCGAAGTGATTCAAACCCATTTGATACACAGCACTGTGAATTTTGAAAGTTTGCAGTGCATCGACTGACAACACCGCATCCAGCAAGCCCTGAAAGTTGGCACCACGCACGGCCACATTCAACATCTCCGTATTGCCATTGGACAGAATCGCAGTTTTGATGCCGCGGCTTTTCAATGCCTGCAACACTGCCCTGTTTTCAGGGTACGCAGCCAGGCTTGAGTACACATTCAGCAGCCGACGTTGCCGCTCCTCCGTCAAATCGAGCTTGAGTGCCTCGCAGGCATAACGCAAGGCATCAATAGTGATGTCCCAAAAAGGCTTGTAGCGCCCCGCCATGGCGCGCAGGCGGGTGTATTCAATTTGTTTATCACGCCACAACACCGAGAGGGCCGAGCCGTGCCCGGGGAAAATCTGCTCGGCAGTGCTTGACACAGAATACACATCGAACAAGGTGCCATAGGCATCAAAAAGAACCAATTTTGGAGTCGCCATTCCTTACACCTCGCCCTACAGATTGAGTAGTCTTTAGTTTATTGAATAAAACCACCATACTCTTCCAATTAATTGAAGACATTTTTACTTTTTAAGCAAAAGCATGGACCACTTTAAACAAATCACGACCTTTGCTGCGGTGGCGACCAAAGGCAGCCTTTCTGCTGCTGCCAGAGAAGAAGGTGTGGCACCAGCCGTCATTAGCAGGCGCCTGGATGCGCTGGAAGAGCGACTGGGGGTCAAGCTCTTGCTTCGCACAACCCGGACCTTGAACCTGACCTATGAAGGCTCGGCGTTTCTCGAGGACTGTCAGCGAATATTGAACGACCTGTCCAACGCCGAGGCCAGTGTCAGCCTGGGCGGCATCAAGGCCAGCGGGCACCTTCGCGTGTCTGCACCTGGCGGGTTCGGTAGGCAGCATGTGGCACCTCTGGTGCATGACTTTGTACGTGAGCACCCTGAAGTAACCGTGTCACTGGATCTGTCAGACCGGGTTGTTGATTTGTTGAATGAAAACATGGACTGCGCTGTAAGAATTGGGGTGCTGCCCGACTCCAGCCTGGTGGGTGTGAAACTGGCTGACAACCAGCGGCTGGTGGTTGCCACGCCCACCTACCTTCAACGGCACGGCAGGCCGCAGCATCCAAGTGACCTGGCCAATCACAACTGCCTGAACCTGGTGAGCTCGGGCGCCCCGAGTGGCTGGCTGTTTACCATTCAGGGTGAAGCCACTCCAATCAGGGTGAGCGGCAGCCTTGCATGCAATGACGGTTCGTCCATTCTCGATTGGGCCTTGAACGATGCGGGCCTGGCCTGGCGCAGCCGCTGGGAAGTACAACAACACCTGCGCAGTGGCAAGTTGGTAACCGTGCTGGACGATTTTATTGCGCCACCCAATGCAATTTACGCGGTGTTCCCCCAAAGGAAGCACCTGCCCTTGCGCGTGCGCTTGTGGATCGATTTTCTCAAGCACCGCTACAGCATTGACTCTTACTGGAATACCTGAAACTTGAGTGCAATAAACCGCGAAAAGGCCCCTTTAATCCACAAATTGATGCGCAGGCAGGTGTAACAAAATAGCTGTGGGGTGATATGCCCCGAACAATCAGCTCTACTTTTTCCACTTGCCACAGGTTGTATCAGGTGACTACAAGCAAAATCCGATATCAATGGATTCTCGCCGGAGCCATGCTCTGCGTGCTCGGCCTTGCCTTGCTTGCAATGGCTGCTGCTGACCTGCGCCGTATCAATGATTCGGCTGAACAAAATACCCAAACCCAGCTTCGATTGCTTCACGACATTCTGCACGACGAATTCAGTGCAGTTGTTCGATCATTTGACGAAGCCACCCTGCAGCTGGCGGACAGTATTGATATCAACAACGGCAACAACATTCACAAGCGCCTTGAATTGCTGAAAAGTGCGCTGCCCGCCATGGAGACCATCGTGGCCCGTGATTCTGCTGGCAACATCGTGGGACAAACCAGGGTAGACCAAGACCTGATCAACACCCAAGCCGCTTTCACACCCAATGCAAGACTTTTGCACAACGAAAGGCTCGTATCCTTTTCAAACTCTTTCAATGCCAACGGCCAGTTGGTGCTGGTGATCAACTACCAGGTTAAAGACGCGCAAGGCGAAATGCTGGGTGTAATTCAAGGCAGACTCAATGCACGGTACCTGGAGCGCAAAGTGGCCTCGCTTCAACTGGGCGAACACATGCGCAGCGGTATTGCCTTTAAAGATGGCACGGTGCTACTTGTGCAACCTGAGTTCAAAAAAATTGTGGGCAAACAATTGCCTTATTTCGAGTCCCTCCGGACGCTGGCAGACCAAACGCAGGCGGCAAGCAATTTGATTGAACACGGCTTGTTCAAAGACCATTATTTCGCAAGCCTGTCACTGGCAAATTCCGACCAGTTAAATACGCCCATTCCCCTGTACCTGATCACCTGGGCCGATGCGGCGCCCATGAAAGCCCAGTGGCGAGAACAAACCATTAGCCTTTTTCTGGGTTACCTGGCCTTTTGCATACTGGCAGTGCTGATGGTGAAGGCCAGCATGACCTATCAGGTTCAACAGGTTTTGGCGAAAGAAAAAGCCAAGGCTGACCAGCAATTCAACGACGAACGCTTTCAATTGGCCACCGAGAGTGCAGGTATTGGAGTTTGGGAATATAACATTCAGGACAAGTTCATTCGCTGGGACAGCGCCATGCGCAAAATTTACGGCGTAAAAGATGAACAGGAACTGGTGTCCTACAAAGAGTGGCTGAGTTACGTGCTTCCAGAGGATGTCAATAAACTGGGCACCGTGTTGCTCGAGGCCTCGAAGAACCAGGACACATTTCAATTCAACTTCAACATTCGCAGGGCAAGTGACGGGCGTATTCGCCACATACAAGCCCGTGCAAAAACCCACAGAAACGCCAAAGGAATTCCTTTCAGAATGATTGGGGTGAATGTGGATGTGACTGTACAACGCCAATTTGAAGATGCCTTGCGCGAGGCAGAAGCCCGATTCCGTTCCTCGTTTGAATGGGCGGCAATTGGCATGGCAATGCTGGACTTCAAAGGTCAATTCCTGCAAGTCAACAAGGCATTGTCAGAAATTCTGGGATACAGCGAAGAGGAGTTGCTGGGCTTTAGTTTTGATGCGATTACCCACCCGCAAGACACCATGCAACACACCCACCTGGTACGCGATGTACTGAAGGGACGCCGCCACAACTACCAACTTGAAAAACGCTACATACACAAGGAAGGACATGTGGTGTGGGTGCATCTTTCGGTGTCGGCTGTACGCAATGACAAAGGCCGGGTGATCTACTTTATTTCCCAAATCCAGGACATATCTGAACGTAAGCGCAATGAGGCAACCCTGATTGAGCGGGAACATTTTCTGCGAACCCTGTCTGAATGCTTACCGGGATTGGTGTCGTACTGGAGCACTGACTTGCGTTGCCATTTTGCCAACCGCAACCATGAAAAATGGTCGAGCATTCCAGCAGACAAAATGCGTGGGCAACACATGCGCAAGGTGCTGGGTGAAGAACTGTTTATTCATGACCACCACTATGTGCTGGGCGTACTGAAAGGCGAAAAGCAGCGTTTCGAACGCAGAAAACCACTGCCCTCTGGCGGCTATGCCGACATGTTGGTGCATTTGATTCCGGATGTACTGTACGGCAAGGTTGAAGGCTTTTTCTCGATTTCAACCAACATTACCGACTTCAAGGCGCAACAACGTGAACTTGAACGAATTAACCATGTGTTGACCGAGCGCACCCAACAAGCTGAAGCAGCAAGCAAGGCCAAAGGTGCATTTTTGGCCAATATGAGTCATGAAATTCGCACGCCCATGAATGCGATCATGGGCTTGCTGCAATTGCTGGAAGACACCGACCTGCAGGCCAAACAACGCGACTATCTCAGCAAAATTGGCTCTGCTGCTGATGTATTGCTGAACGTTTTGAACGATATTCTGGATATTTCAAGGGTTGAAGCCAATAAGCTGGAACTGAGCCACAATCGTTTTCTGCTGGACCAGGTCCTTAGCAAGGCCACCGATTTATTTGCTTACCGTGCAGAAGAAAAAGCGATTCAGTTGTACTGCACCAAAGATGCAAACTGCCCAGTCAGCCTGAAAGGCGATCGCCTTCGCTTGGCACAAATTCTGAACAACCTGTTGTCCAATGCTCTGAAATTCACAGAGAAAGGACGTATTCATTTGCAGGTACAAAGCGTAGCCGATGGCAAGCAACTTCAATTCAGTGTGAAAGACAGCGGCATAGGCATGAACAAGGAGCAATGTGAAGCGCTGTTCAAGCCTTTCAGCCAGGTGGATGACAGTTCATCGCGCCGCTACGGCGGGGCCGGACTGGGCCTGTCGATCTGCAAGAATCTGGTAGAACTGATGGGTGGTCGAATTTGGGTGGAGAGCACGCCCGGTGTGGGTACAACTTTCCATTTCACGGTCAATTGCGTTGAGCCGGAATTCAAGATCAGGGCTGAAGACCAGCAGGCCTTGAAATTGCAAACGCTGGCAGCACCCGCTGACACTGGACCAGCAGTTCCACCGATGTTGAACAAGCGTGTGCTGGTGGTGGATGACCACAAACTGAACCGCATGGTGGCCTCGGAGATGTTGAAAAAATGGGGTGCGCAGGTACACCTGGCGGAAAACGGCAAGGAGGCCGTGCAAGCGTGCGTTTCTGAACGGTACGACATGGTGTTGATGGACCTGCAAATGCCGGAAATGGACGGCTATGAAGCCACTGCCAGGATTCTTGAAGAACTGGGCAATGCGGCACCACCCATTGTTGCTGTGACTGCATCAGCCAGCGAACAGGATCGAATGGACATTCTGAATGCGGGCATGTGCGAGCACGTCATCAAACCATTCAAGAAAGAGACCCTGATTCGGATACTGCTGGATATTCAAGGGCAACAATCCACAAAATCGCTTTAATATCAAAACACTCAAAAGGGGAATCCCCCAAAACTAGAGATACTTCACTTTGTGAACATTGGTGATACTTGCTGAACTACAACAAGCAAACCACCACAAAGGAAGTGCCATGTTCAATACCATACGTGCCAAACTGGGATTTGGCTTCGCTCTCGTGATTGCCCTGGGCCTGCTGACAGGTGCGCTCGGGTTGATTAACGCCAAAGAAATAATGGATGGGGCTCAGGCCAACGAGCACACCCACGAAGTGCTGCGGGAAGTTGGCCTTATTCGGGAAAACATGACCAATATTGAAACCGGGCAACGCGGGTTTCTGGTCACTGGATATCCCACCTACCTTGAGCCCTACACCGAGGGCAAAAAAGAAATCGACACGCACTTTGCAGCAGCGATCAAACTCACTTCAGACAATCGTGCACAAACCGAAAGACTTAAGCAACTGCGGGAGATGTATTCGAACTGGCTGAATCTTTCAATCGAGAAGACCATTGAGTTGCGCCAATCGCTGAACAATCAAGAGATCGACCAGACCGAGTTCATGAACCGGTTCATCGCCTTGTCTGGCAAACCCATCATGGACAAAATGCGCGAGCTGATTGGGCAGATTGAACAAGAAGAGCTGAATTTGCTGAAAACTCGCACACAAGCGGCTCAGGCAACATATCAAACAGCCTTGTGGTCAGTGGCAGCGGCCTTGATTGCAAGCTTCGTGGTGGGCGTTTTTGCCACCATCAGTCTGGTTAAGCTGCTTCAAAACAAATTGGGCACTGCAGGCAAACACATCAATGCTTTGGCCAATGGTGAATTGAACAGCCCCATCCAACACCAAAATAAGGATGAGGTAGACCAATTGCTGGCCGCCTTGGCCACAGCACAGGGCAACCTGAAAAAATTGATTGATGGCATCCGCCAATCGGCACTTGAGCTCAGCAGCAGCGCAACACAAGTTCAAGAGTCTTCAACAACCATGGCCAATGCGGGTGTGGAACAAGCCGACGCCACTTCGTCGATGGCTGCTGCGGTTGAAGAATTGACCGTCAGTATTTCTCAAATTTCCGAGAATTCAAACGACGCAACAGCCACCGCCAATGCGGCACGCGAATCGGCCGACAATGGCATGGTGACTTTGGGTGAGGTGGTTGCAGGCATTCAGCGAATTGCACAGGCCGTAGAAACCAGTGCGCAAGCGGTTCAAACACTGGAGAAACAATCGGCAGACATTTCGGAAATCGTATCCACGATCACCGAGATTGCTGACCGCACCAATCTGCTGGCATTGAATGCGGCCATCGAAGCTGCCCGGGCAGGTGAACAGGGTCGGGGCTTTGCCGTGGTGGCGGATGAGGTACGCAAACTGGCTGAACAAACCAAGGGATCCACCGACCGAATTTCCAGCATGGTATTTGAAATTCAAAACATCACACAAGGCGCAGTGAAGTCCATGGATACTTCGGTACAACTGGTACAGGAAGGAATTAACCAAGCCGATGTGGTGAATACAACCATCCAGAAAATCAAGTCTGACTCGGATCGGGTTTCAGAGGCGATTGCAGCGATTGCGGTGTCCATGAAAGAGCAATCGAATGTCAGCATCGAGATCAGCCGCAACGTAGAGCGTGTTGCACAGATGACGGAAGAAAATACAGCCGCCGCGCAGCAGAATACACAGGTGGCTGCACATTTGTCTGGCGTGTCGCAATCGATGATGAATGCGGTCAAAGTATTCAAAACAGAATAAGCCGCATTCCTCTACGCAACTTTGGGGCAAAGTCTTTGTCTATGAATCAAGTGCGTTCCATACGCACTTGTTATCATTAGAACAATACTATTTGGAATACCCCCATCATGCCCCATGACGTTTCCCTGATTGCCACCCTGGCATTTGGTTTTGGCCTTGCGCTCATCTTCGGTTTTATCGCAGAAAAACTAAAGGCTCCCGCCTTGTTGGGTTATTTGGTTGCCGGATTCCTGATTGGCCCAGCCACCCCTGGCTTTGTAGCGGACCCCGCACTAACCAATCAATTGGCCGAAGTCGGTGTGATGCTGCTGATGTTCGGTGTGGGCATGCACTTTTCGCTCAATGATTTGCTGGCCGTGAAGAAGATTGCCGTGCCGGGCGCCATCGTTCAAATGACGGCTGCAACGCTACTGGGCATGGGAGTGGCCTATTTCTGGGATTGGCCCATGGGCCAGAGCCTGGTGTTTGGCCTAGCTTTGTCGGTGGCCAGCACGGTGGTGTTGCTAAAAGCCCTGGAAGCCCGCGGCATGCTAACAAGTGCAAACGGTCAAATTGCAGTGGGTTGGCTGGTGGTTGAAGACCTGGCCATGGTACTGATTCTGGTTTTGCTTCCGCCACTGGCAGGTTTGTTGAAAGGCGGAACCCTGGACCCGGAAACCAATCTGATCTTCGACATCGGTTTCACCTTGGTGAAGGTGGCGCTTTTCGTGGGTTTGATGCTGGTTGTGGGCAAGCGTGTTATTCCCTGGATGCTTTGGCACATTGCGAAAACAGGCTCCCGTGAATTGTTCACACTCTCAGTCATTGCACTGGCCATCAGCTTGGCTTTCGTTGCCGCAGGGCTGTTCGATGTGTCTTTTGCACTCGGCGCCTTCTTCGCCGGCATGGTAATGCGGGAATCGGAACTCAGCCACCGTGCAGCAGAGGAATCCCTGCCTTTGCGAGACGCATTTGCTGTGCTGTTCTTTGTGTCAGTGGGCATGCTGTTTCAATTCGACGTTATTCTGGAATATCCCCTGCGCGTACTCGCTGTGGTAGCCATCATCGTGCTGGGCAAATCGCTGGCCGCCGGAGCACTGGTGCTGCTGTTCAAATACCCCCTCAAGAGCGCCTTGGTCATTGCGGCCAGCCTTGCACAAATTGGCGAGTTCTCATTCATCCTGATTGGACTTGGTTTGTACCTGGGGCTGGTGGATCTTCAAGTGCAAAGCCTGGTGGTGTCGGGTGCAATCTTGTCGATTGCCCTGAACCCGGTGGTGTTCTCTTTAATCCCGAAACTGAACGATGGCATGGTGAAACGGTTTCAATGGGTTCGCAATTTGAATGCGCGCAGCCACACAATGGAAGAACTGCCTGAGCAAACGGATGGCAAGTACCTTGGTAAACACGTGGTGCTGGTGGGGCACACCGAACTGAGCAAAAAAATTGCGAAATCACTAAAGAAGAAAAATGTACCGTTGGTGATTGTCGACACCAGCCGTGAAGTAGTGGCCAAACTGAGAAAGAATGGACAGGCTGCCGTGTCTGGCGAATATGCAGACCCGGTGACCCTGGTTCAAGCGCACACCACCAATGCAAATAGCCTTGTTATTGCCACTGGCGATACCCCGGGGCTGAGCCAGATGATCGAAAACGCCAAAATGCTGAACCCGGCAATTCAGATTTTTGTGCAGGCGTACTCGAAAGAGGAAAAACAAATGCTGGGTGCCCTGCCCGATGTACATGTATACCGCTGGGAAGACACATTGAGCGACGCCATTGTTCACGACCTCATCAAAACCCGGCCAGAGCCTTCAAACGCCTAATTGATTTTTGTTTCAAATTCGTGAATTTGCTTGAATTGCGGGGTTCAGAACCACCCCGCATTTCAAGGTTTTGAAAGTCAACCGAACTGCTGATAATTGACAAAATTTCAATCTTTGTCATTCAGGAATTTCGATGCTTCAAACCATACAGTCAAAAATAGTATTGGGCTTCGCCTTGTTGATCGTTTGCGTCGCCATTGGAGGGGGCTTGGGCTTGTGGAACATGCAACGCATTCAAGTCAGTGGGCTGAACAACACCGACAGTTTCAAAACACTGCAACATGTCAGCACCATTCGTGAGAGTCTGGTTTTCATTGAATCGGGCCAACGGGGATACTTGCTGACTGGCGATGACTCCTATTTGTCGACATACCAATTTGGCAAAAAACGCTATCAGGAAGAACTTGCTTATCTGTCAAAACGCAAAAATGAACTGCCAGAATCATTCGTCTGGGTTGAGGAATTGCAAACCCTCTATTCGCCATGGCTGACTTTTTCGATCGATGAAACCATCAAACTGCGTCAAAGCCTGGACAAGGGTGAACTTGATCAGGCTGATTTTCTGGACATCTTTGCAGCCATGTCTGGCAAGCCCATCATGGATAAAATGCAGGCCTTGCTGGATCAGGTTGAATCTGCCGAAAAAACCATGCTTGAGAATCGCACTGCCCAGTCTGTTCAAACCTACACCAGTTCTCTGTGGGCGGTAGGTTCAGTGGTTGTCTTGTCCTTGCTCGCGGGTGTCATGATCATGCTTCGCCTTGGGAAATTGCTCAGAACCAAACTCGCCAAAGCAAACCAGCATATTCGGGAATTGGCAAACGGTCAGCTTGGGCGCACCGTTCACACTCAAGGCAAAGATGAAATCGACACACTGTTGCAAGAGATATCCAAAGCCCAGAATAATCTTCGGGTATTGATCAACGGCATTCGCCAATCAGCACAGGAACTGGATGACAACTCAAATCAGGTGTCTAGCCTGTCGCAGTCCATGGCCAAGTCCAGTGACGAACAAGCCGAGGCCACTTCGACCATGGCTGCGGCAGTTGAAGAACTCACCGTCAGCATTTCGCACATCTCGGAGAATACTTCTCAGGCCAGCGACACGGCACACACTGCTAGAAATGCTGCTGAAAATGGCATTGCCACTTTGAAAATGGTCGTGGGTGGAATTGAACGAATCGCCCACTCGGTTGATGAAAGCGCATTGACAGTACAAACACTCGAGGCACGTTCGAATGATATTTCAGAAATCATTTCAACCATCACTGAAATAGCTGAACACACGAACCTGCTGGCCTTGAATGCAGCCATTGAAGCTGCCAGAGCCGGGGACCAGGGCCGTGGATTCGCAGTGGTTGCGGACGAGGTTCGAAAACTTGCAGAACAAACCAAGACCGCAACGCATCGGATCTCGGACATGATCTATGACATTCAACGCATGACTCAAGGTGCGGTCGGCAGTATGGGTAATTCTGTGAAACTGGTTCAGGCTGGCTTGAGCCAGGCCAATCAAGTGAACATGACTATCCTGGACATCAAAAACCATTCTGAACGGGTTTCAGACGCAATTTCAACCATTGCCGTGTCCATGAGGGAACAGTCGCAGGTGAGTGTACAGATTAGCCAAAGTGTGGAGAAAGTGGCGAGAATGACCGAAGAAAATACCCAAGCTGCACAAAACAACACCCGGGTAGCACAGCAACTTCAATCCGTATCGAATGTGCTTGTGCATGCGATCAGTACATTCAAATAAAAAGCCCGGCAAGTTTCTTACCGGGCTTCAGCACTCGCTGTTGGGCCTTTTGTAAAGGCCCAGCAAGGGGAAAAATACTCTTGAATTGATTTTTTGAGCTTGTCTCCTCTCCCCCTCAGTCGGTCAATCTATCCACCCCTCTTGGGGTGGGAGACTGCCAAGATTGCCGACAAATTCAGTTCAACCAGCAAATCAGTGGAACTGTTCTTCTTCTGTAGAGCCTTTCAAGGCTGTTACTGAAGAAGCACCACCCTGGATCACAGTGGTTACATCATCGAAGTAGCCTGCGCCAACTTCCTGCTGGTGAGATACGAAAGTATAACCCTGTTCGCGTGCTGCAAACTCAGGTTCTTGAACCATATTGACATAATGCTTCATGCCTTCGCCTTGAGCGTAGGCGTTTGCGAACTTGAATGTGTTGTACCAGTTGACGTGGATACCGGCCAATGTGATGAATTGGTACTTGTAACCCAAGGCAGACAGGTCTTCCTGGAAGGAAGCGATTTGGCTGTCGTTCAGGTTCTTCTTCCAGTTGAAAGAGGGTGAGCAGTTGTAGCTCAACAGCTTGCCTGGGTTCTTTTCCAGAACGGCTTGCGCGAACTCACGGGCAAAACCGATGTCGGGCGTGCCTGTTTCACACCACACCAAGTCAGCATAAGGTGCGTATGCGATACCACGGCTGATGGCCTGTTCCAGACCGTTTTTCACGCGGTAGAAGCCTTCAGGAGTGCGCTCGCCAGTCAGGAATGGCTTGTCGTTTTCGTCGAAATCGGAAGTCAACAGGTTGGCGGCTTCAGCGTCTGTACGGGCCAGAACGATTGAAGGAACACCCATTACGTCGGCTGCCAAACGAGCAGAAATCAACTTCTGGATCGCTTCAGCGGTTGGAACCAACACCTTGCCACCCATGTGACCACACTTCTTCACAGCGGCCAATTGGTCTTCGAAGTGAACACCAGCTGCACCCGCAGCAATCATGTTCTTCATCAGTTCGTAAGCATTCAGTACACCGCCGAAACCAGCTTCACCGTCAGCAACGATGGGCAGGAAGTAGTCGATTGCGTCTTCAGCTTTCATTTTGCCGTCGCAAATGTTTTTCCACTGAATTTCGTCAGCGCGCTGGAATGTGTTGTTGATACGACGAACCATTTTTGGCACAGAGTCGTATGCATACAAAGACTGGTCTGGGTACATTGTCTCGGAGCTGTTGCCGTCAGCAGCAACTTGCCAGCCTGACAGGTAAACGGCTTCCAGACCAGCTTTGGCTTGCTGCATGGCCTGGCCAGCAGTGATCGCGCCAAAAGCGTTTACATAGCCCTTTTTGGCTGTGCCGTTTACTTTTTCCCACAGCTTTTCAGCACCGCGCTTGGCCAGTGTGTATTCTGGCTGCAGTGAACCACGCAGACGTACCACGTCTTCGGCCTTGTAGCCGCGCTTTACCAGCTTCCAGCGTGGGTTGGTTTCCCAGTCTTTGTTGAGTTCTTGAACCTGTTGGTCAAAAGATTTCATAGTGATGTCCTCAGAAGGCAATAGAGAAAAAAGAAAACGGTTCGCTTGATGGCCTACTTGCGGTGCCCTGCGGGTGCAGCTTCGCGGGTATCACTTGGGCAAGTGGTGTCGATCAGGTGATGAGCCGTATCTTACAGATCATTTCGCAGAGCAACAAGAGTTATATCTTATACAAGACTTTTTTTCGTATTGTTTAAAATCAATTACTTACGTTAAATTAATCACGATGTGAAATACTTTTTCTCTAAATGAAAAAGAGTACCCACTCTAAATCATGCGGCGCAACCTACTAAAAATGGTTCGTGTGAACATTTTGGCCTTGCCGAACCACTCAAAAAAAACAACCAACGGACATCCACATGACTCGCTCGCTTCCATCCCACATGGTTGGTCAGAACCAATATGGCTTGATCTCATCTGCCGCGAACCACAACCATTCAGTTCGGATTGGCACTACAGGGTGCGCGCTTTGCGTGGGCCTGGCCTTGTGGCGCGAGTCCGATGGCAAGGCCTTGGTGGCTCACATACAACCGGATCAATTGCACAAGATTAAAGAATCAGTTGATCGAATTTATCAACTGATCCCGAATCCCAGCAAATTCTTGTGCGTGACGGCCGGCGTGGACAAAAGCACCAATGAAATCGTTGATTCGCTGGTAAAAACTTATGGCACGCTGCCCATCGTGAAAAAAGGCTACGATGAAATATCAATAGTTTCTGGCACTGGCGCCATTCGGATAAGTCGAACTTCGTTGATTCAAACCGATGAAACAAGGCCACCAAATTTTTTGACCGGAGACCTGTCCTGAAACAATTAGCTCAAGGCTGTTTCTGAAATCAAAACACCGTCCTCATCCGCATACACCCAATTGCCGGGGCGCACAGTGGTGAAACTCAAGGCCACTTCGATGTTCTCATGACCAATGCCTCGCTTCTGGCTTTTCATGGGGTGCGCAGCCAAGGCACGAATTCCCACATCACATTCATCCAGCTCCAGGGTGTCGCGCACGCAGCCATACACCACAATGCCCGCCCAATTGTTTTTCTCAGCCAGCATGCCCAAGTTGCCGCCCACCAGGGCGCAACGCATGCTTCCACCGCCATCGACCACCAATACTTTGCCCTGCCCGTCTTTTTCAAGGGCGCTGCGCACCAGTGAGTTGTCTTCAAATACTTTCAAAGTGTGGGCTTGCCCCATAAAACTGCTTTTCATGCCCCAACTTTGAAACATCGGCTCAACAACACGCAAAGTGCCTGCGGCAATTTTGTCCTCGTTGGCATCGCAAAGATCAGTGGTAGGGGTCATGGAAAGCTCCGAAAATTAAGTGAATGAATAGCCAAAATTTAAACATGAAATTCAGGCACTAAACATGACCGAAAGGTTTCACTGCTGATTTCTGAATTCCCTCGGGGAGATACCCTGCCATTTTAGAAATGCGCTTGTAAAGCTGCGGCGATCGGAATAGCCAAGGTTCGCAGCGATGGTTTCAATGTCAAGCACCGAGCCTTTCAACATCTCGCAGGCCAGTTCGTGGCGAACATCCCCCAGAATTTCAGCATACGACTTACCTTCGCTTTTAAGCCTTCGCTGCAAGGTGCGGGGGTGAATGTGCAGCACGTCGGCTATCGTCTGTATTGGTTCACTTAACATACTCAAGCGCGACTTCAACAAGCGCTTGATCTGTTTTTCAAGGGTTTGCTCCTCAACATCCGGCAACAGGCGGTTCAAAATTACAGCCTGCGCCTTGTGGTGTGCTGAAGGAATTCCTCCTGGCAAAGGCAAATCCAGTGCAGAAGAATCAACCACCAAACGGTTGTGGGCCTGCTGGAACAACACCGTGGTTTTTAGCACTTCTTGATAAGCAGATTCCAGCGTCAAAGGCGCATGGCGAAACTCAATCCGCTTGATCAAGTGTGAACCGGGGCTGAGAAGATGAATAAACTTCAATACGGCTGACATGGAAGCTTCAACAAAACCGGGCAGGTCTTCGTTCACACCTTCCGGATCGGACACCTTGATTTCCAGTGCAGCCTCGTCCCCCAGGTCAAGCGTGATGAAGTGCAAATTGGGGTGCAACAGCTTGGGCGACCAGTCCAGCACACGCATGGCCTCTTGTGGGGTTGAAGCGCTTGTCACAAAAGTGGCCAACTCGGGCAAGCCATCGAAGTTGAAAGAATCACCAAACACCAGGGGAAAGTGTTGGCTGGGCTTGCGTGCCTCAACCGCAGAGAACAAGGAACTGAAGCACGACAAAGACATGCGCCGGCGTGGGTCCCCGCTCATGTCAATTTCCAGTTTCAATTCTTGCATCACACTGTTCAAATCAATGTCGCAGCGCCGCGCGGCGTTGGCCAGGCTTGCAAGCATTTGAAAATTGATGGTTTCCACCAAACCCCCTGTAGCGTGATCAGATTAAATCTGTCGCGAATTCTTCCTTTTTTGTCATTTCAAATCATATCGTGTGTTGTGGTGATTCGGTAATCTTTATTCACACAATGCAGCAGGAGGCAGTCATGACAACAACATCGTTCAAAGAAGACATCGTGGTCCGGAAAGATCTGGATTTTGGAATCACCGACAAAGACATTCCACGCTATTGGATGGATGGAGACGCGTTCAAAACCCGCGTGATTGATGGTGTCCAAATGAGTTTTCCGGACGGCGAACGCTATTTCATCTCGAGCGTGCGGAATTTCAAAGACAAAATTACCGATCCTGAGTTGCTGAAGGCGGTAAAAGATTTTTCTTTTCAGGAAGGTCAACACGGCAAAGTACACACCGACTACAACAAGCGCCTGAAGGAACAAGGCGTACCGGTGGACAAAATGTTGCATGTAATCACAAAAATCATGAACCGCCGTTTGCAGGTGCTTTCGCCTGAATACAACCTGGCCATGACAGCCGCACTGGAGCATTTCACGGCCATGATGGCCGAGATGTTTTTTGCGCGCAAAGAGGTGATGGCGGGCGCGGATCATCGGGTTCGTGCCATGCTGGCCTGGCATGCAGTGGAAGAAATGGAACACAAGGCCGTGGCATTTGATGTCATGCAGAAAGTGGCCAAAGTAGGTTACTTCAAGCGAAGCCTTGCGATGGCTCACGCCATGTTCAACTTCACGCTCCACACCTTGGTGTTCACATGGATTATTTTGGGCACCGATGGTTTCAAGGGCTGGACCCGGTTCAAAATGTACTCGAAAGGCCTGGTGTGGCTGTTGGGACCCAAGGGGCTGTACAGCAGCCTATTGCCCAAATTGTTGAACTACTTCAAACCAGGCTTTCATCCATGGCAAGACCCCACTGTTCATAACTATGGGGTGTGGCTTGAAACCTTCAACAAGACAGGTAACCCGGTCGAGGCTGGCGAGGCAATGTACGCTGCAGCGCATTGATACGTGGGCATCGCGAGGCCTGTGTATTGTTCACTGTGCAGCGCAAGAACCAATACTCGCGCTGGAGAAGCCTGGCCCCAGTCACTTCTCTCGACAGCCCCGCCCAACGTGAATATTGCGGCGGTGGCCGTTCTGACCCCGTTCGGAATGGATGCCGCAAACGCTAACGCGTCTTGCGGAGCCGCTTCGCGTCTAATCCATTCCAAACGGGGAACGGCGGGCGGGTCTTGAACGTCGCGAGTAAGTGACTGGGGCAAGGCTTCTCAGGCGCGGAGTTTAGCGGCTTCGAAGAAAGAAGCCACGCGACTTCGATGAGCACAGCTATGCGATTTCAAATAGCTGCACTCAGTGAACCACCCGTTCAAAAGTGAACGCCCCTTCCTTGAAGTCCACTGGTACCACGTCATTCGGCCCAAACCGGCCTTCCAGAATCATTTTTGAAACCGGGTTTTCAATGATTTGCTGGATGGCTCGCTTCAAAGGCCTTGCACCATACAAGGGGTCAAAACCTGCCTTGACCACTTCGGCCAATGCGGCATCACTGACTTCCAGGCGCATGTCGCGGCTGGCCAAGCGCTGCTGCAAACGCTGCAACTGGATGCGGGCGATATTCGCAATGTGCGCATTGTCCAAAGCGTGGAACACCACCAGCTCATCCACACGGTTGATGAATTCCGGACGGAAGTGCAGCTTCACCTCTTCCATGACCGCTGCTTTAATCACTTCGCCATCCTGACCCGCCAAACGCTGAATTTCAAGCGACCCCAAGTTTGAGGTCATTACAATCACTGTGTTTTTGAAATCCACCGTGCGGCCTTGTCCGTCAGTCAGGCGGCCATCATCCAGCACTTGCAACAGCACGTTGAATACATCGGGGTGGGCCTTTTCAACCTCATCCAGCAAAATCACGCTGTAAGGTTTGCGGCGCACGGCTTCGGTCAGGTAACCGCCTTCGTCGTACCCCACATAGCCGGGGGGTGCACCCACCAATCGGCTTACGGTGTGCTTTTCCATGAATTCGCTCATGTCGATGCGAACAAGGTGATCTTCCGAATCGAACAGGAAACCCGCCAAGGCTTTGCACAATTCTGTTTTACCCACGCCTGTGGGGCCCAGGAAAAGAAATGAACCCAAGGGCTTGTTGGGATCGGAAAGCCCCGCACGAGAACGGCGAATGGCGTCTGATACCAAAGTAACGGCTTCATCTTGCCCAACTACGCGCATGTGTAGGGCCGCTTCCATTTGCAGCAATTTGTCGCGTTCGCCTTGCAACATTTTGCTCACCGGAATGCCGGTTGCGCGGCTAACCACTTCTGCAATTTCTTCAGTGCCCACCTGCGTGCGCAACAGCCTGTTGGGTTTCTTCTCGCCACCCTCGTTGTCTTTCACATCGTTAAGCTTTTTCTCCAGATCAGGCAATTTTCCGTACTGAAGTTCAGACACTTTCTGCCAATCGCCCTTGCGTTTCCACTGCTCGATTTCTGCACGAATGTGATCAATTTCTTCCTTGATGGCAGCACTGCCCTGCACCGCTGCTTTTTCACTTTTCCAGATTTCGTCGAGGTCTGCGTACTCGCGCTCAAGTCGAACAATTTCTTCCTCGATCAAGGCCAGGCGCTTTTTAGAAGCGTCGTCCTGCTCACGCTTGACGGCTTCGCGTTCAATTTTCAGTTGAATGATCCGGCGATCCAGCTTGTCCATTTCCTCAGGCTTGGAATCAATTTCCATCTTGATTCGGGCTGCAGCCTCATCGATCAGATCAATGGCTTTGTCGGGCAGGAAGCGATCGGTGATGTAGCGGTGGCTGAGCTCCGCAGCCGCAACAATGGCGGGGTCGGTAATGTCCACGCCGTGGTGCAACTCATAGCGTTCCTGCAAACCACGCAGAATGGCAATGGTACTTTCAACACTGGGCTCGCCCACCAGCACTTTCTGGAAACGGCGTTCAAGTGCTGCATCTTTTTCAATGTACTTGCGGTATTCATCCAGCGTGGTGGCGCCAATACAATGCAATTCGCCGCGGGCCAGTGCAGGCTTTAACATATTGCCGGCATCAATTGCACCCTCGGCTTTGCCCGCACCCACCATGGTGTGAATTTCATCGATAAACACAATGGTTTGGCCTTCATCAGCGGCCACGTCTTTCAATACGGCTTTAAGGCGTTCTTCAAATTCACCCCTGTACTTGGCACCGGCCAGCAACAAGGCCATGTCCAATACCAACACACGCTTGTTCTTTAAGGTGTCGGGTACCTCGCCATTGACAATACGCTGCGCCAAGCCTTCCACAATAGCGGTTTTTCCGACACCAGGTTCGCCGATCAGTACCGGGTTGTTTTTGGTTCTGCGTTGCAAAATTTGAATGGCACGACGAATTTCGTCGTCGCGACCAATGACAGGGTCTAGCTTGCCCATGCGGGCACGTTCAGTGAGGTCTATGGTGTATTTTTTCAAAGCTTCGCGCTGACTTTCCCCATCGGCGCTGTCGACAGCTGCGCCACCGCGCACCTGCTCAATTGCAGTGTTCAGCGACTGGGCATTCAAGCCCGCCTCTTTCATGACCTTGGCCAAGCCGGTGCTGTCTTGCAAACAAGCCAGCAAAAAAAGCTCACTGGCAATAAACTGGTCGCCACGCTTTTGCGCCTCTTTGTCGGTGAGGTTCAAGGCAGCTTGTAATTTGCTGCCAATCTGGATTTGACCGGCATTGTTCGCCACTTGAGGCAGGTTGTTCACCTCGGCCTCAACGCCTTTGACCAACACCTGCGGGTTACCGCCCGCTTTGCTGATCACCCCTCGAACAGACCCCTCGCCCTGCTTGAGCATGGCCAACAACACGTGTGCAGGTTCAACTGTGGGGTTGTCTTTTCCCACAGCCAGACTTTGGGCGTCGGCCAAAGCTTCCTGAAACTTGGTGGTGAGTCGATCTAAACGCATGTGTGCAAACCCTTCTTAACAATTTTGAGTCACAATACCCATGAACCGTATGTGTGGGCGAGCGTGGTGATTTCAAGATAACGCCAACACAAATGACTTGCACTATTTTTCAAGTACGCTGCCATGCAAATCAAACAACTCCAAGTTGCTTACGCGCCCGAGCATGATCGCATCCTGATGCGAATCAATTCGGCTGAAAACCAAGAGGTAAGGGTATGGCTGACGCGCCGCATGGTGCGCATGTTGATACCCAGCCTGGACGAGATGATGCAAAAACTACTGGCCAGCGACAGACCGCTGAACGAGGCGGGCCGCAAAGCACTGCTGGAAATGAGCCGTGAAGTATCGCTGTATTCCGCTGATTTCAAAAGCCCGTTTCAAGACAAAAATACCACCACGCCGCTGGGTGCTGACCCACTGCTGATTACCCAAATTGAACTGCGCCCCAGTGGCGAAGCGCACAACACCGATTTGGTATTGAAACTGGTTGCAGGCAGTGGCAAGGGATTTGAGATGCGAATGGCCGAACAGTTGCAGCACGGCTTCGCTGACTTGTTGATCAAAACCTGCGGGCAGGCTGATTGGGGTTTGCATTTCAAGAGTGTGCCCAGCATTATCGAGCGGCCAGAAACGCGCCACTTGAACTGAACCGGACTAAAAGCGCTTAACTGGCCAAGAACATTTCCTGAAGGTCATTCAGAAAACGAAAGCCCAATTCAGTGGGCTTGAACAAGCCAGGTTGGGTTTCAATCAAACCTTTGGTCAATGCCTGTTTCAAAGGCTTTTGCAAATCGCTCAATGGCCTGCCACAACGCTCCACGAACCAGCTTTCGGGTACACCATCGATTAAGCGCAAGGCGTTGAGCATGAACTCGAATGGCAACTCTTTCACGGCCAGGGTGCGCACCTCCAGCGGTTGCGCAGCGCCCTCCATTTCTTCCATATAAGCCATGGGTTTGCGGTGGCGGGTTTCCCGTTCAATGCGGTTGGGGTAGCTTATTTTTGCGTGCGCCCCGGCACCCAGCCCCAAGTAGTCGCCAAACCCCCAATAATTCAGGTTGTGCTGGCAGCGGTGTCCGGGTTTGGCAAAGGCCGAAATTTCGTATTGCTCAAAGCCTGCCTCCTTCGCAGCCTTGTGAACAGCCTCTTCAATATCGATCAAGGTGTCGTCATCGGGCAGAGGCGGCGGTTTTGCGGCAAACAGCGTGTTGGGCTCCATGGTCAACTGGTACAGGCTTAAGTGCGTGCTGTTCAGCGCCACAGCCTGCGCCACATCGGCCAGTGCCTGCTCCACGTTTTGATGGGGCAAGGCATACATCAAATCAATGTTCACTTCATCGAACAAGGCCACGGCACTGCGCACTGCGGCCAAGGCCTGCCCGCGGTTGTGCACCCGTCCCAAGGCCTTCAAGTGAGAATCCGAGAAACTTTGGACACCGATCGACAAGCGATTAACACCTGCTTTACGAAACCCTTCAAACCTGGCTTGTTCGAAAGTTCCGGGGTTGGCTTCCATGGTGATTTCGCCACTTTGCGGCATGCCCAAACGTGCACGCACCGCGCCCAACAATTCATCAATCAACTCGGGCGCAAACAGGGAAGGTGTGCCTCCACCGATGAAAATTGAGTACAACTTACGGCCCCAGATTTTGGGCAACTGTTGGTCAAGATCGGCAATCAGGGCATTGAGGTAACGGCGTTGCAAGTCCAAGGGCAGCGACTCTGCAAAACCCTGCTCACCAGCGCTTGAGGGATCAATGTCGACGCGCTGTATCTCGGACAACAGCGGTACGCCCACTTCACGCAGCTTGCTTTCCGGCGCCAAGTGGCTGTTGAAATCACAGTAAGGGCATTTGCGCACACACCAAGGCAGGTGAATATAAAGAGCCAAAGGCGGCATGGCGGCAAATCGAAGTTCACTGGGCATGAAGACACGGCCCACTAGGTTGCCAGCCGTGGTTGAAGCCATGAATGCCGGCTTGCCTGATTTTTCCTCGCCCTGCCCCACTTACACAATCGCCTTTTTCAAACCCAGCCGCTGCTGCAATTCCTGCAACAAGGCTTGAGTGGCCTGGGCACGATGGCTGAAACGGTTTTTCAGTTCCTTGGGCATTTGCGCCGCCGTGCACTGGTGTTCTGGCAACCAGAAGTGAGGGTCGTAACCAAAACCGTGTTCACCTTGCGGTGTATCAATGACCTCACCCCACCACATTTTTTGAGCAATGGTGGGTGTGGGGTCGTCGGCGTGGGCCACCCACACCATGGCGCACACAAAATACGCGCGGCGGTCTTCAACACCCTTGAGCTTATCAATCAAGCAGGCGTTGTTGTTGGCATCGCTTTTTTCTTGACCAAACAAGGTGGCATAGCGGGCCGACAACACGCCCGGTGCCCCCCCAATGGCCGGCACACACAAGCCCGAGTCATCGGCCAGCGCGGGGCGGCCTGTAAGGAGGCTTGCATGGCGCGCCTTGGTGAGGGCATTCTCCACAAAGGTATGAAAGGGCTCCTCGGCATCGGGCACACCCAGTTCACCTTGGGCCACCCAATTCACACCCCATGGGGCAAACAGGTCTTGAAATTCCCGCAGTTTGCCCTTGTTGCCACTGGCCAATACCCATTCGCTGTTCGGTACCATCGCTTTGTAATCCAAATTAATTTTTACGCCTGCAAAGCCGCTTTTTGCAGGCGAACCAGCTCAGCAATTCCAGCTGCAGCCGAATCCAGCATGCCATTCAATTCGTCCCGGCTAAAAGCATCGCCCTCGGCGGTGCCCTGCACTTCTACAAAGCCACCTTTCTCGGTCATCACCACATTCAAGTCGGTTTCGCAGGTGGAGTCTTCGTCGTAATTCAAGTCAAGCACCACCTGCCCATTGACCACTCCCACCGACACAGCCGCCACGAACTGCTTGATCGGGTTTTCAGCCAAAGCGCCGCTGGCCACCAGTTTGCCAATTGCATCTGCCACAGCGACCATGGCGCCCGTGATCGATGCCGTGCGTGTACCGCCATCGGCCTGGATCACATCGCAATCAATTTTCAGGGTGCGTTCACCCAGCTTGTTTAAATCGACTGCTGCGCGCAAGGCACGGCCAATCAAACGCTGAATTTCCTGCGTACGGCCACTTTGCTTGCCCTTGGCCGCCTCACGATCCATTCGGGAATGGGTAGAACGGGGCAGCATACCGTATTCGGCAGTCAACCAACCCTGATTCTGACCCTTTAAAAAGCCCGGCACCTTGTCTTCAACGCTGCAGGTGCACAACACATGGGTGTCGCCGAAACGCACCATGACTGAACCCTCGGCATGCTTGGTGTAATTGCGCTCCAGGCTGATATTGCGCAAGGTGTGGGGGCTTCGTCCATCAGGGCGGGCTGTGGTGGCATTCATTCAAATTCTCCAGTGCGTGTTCTTTCGTAGTGCACGCATTATGGCGCATCTTCCAGGTCGAGAAACAATTGGGCTTGCCCTTTGGTTCGCCTGCTTTCCTCGGCAGCCTTTTCAAGCGCATCCTCCGCAGGGGTAATCAGATGGCTGGCTTTGATTCCCAACAGTCGAATGGTTGATCTGGCTCCTTTGTCTTCAAACGGAATTTTCTTCAGGCAAGCTCGAGCGGCTTGCAAAACTTCATCCGCTGTGCGGACGGTCAATCCAGTGGTGACATCGCGGGTCAGCGATTTGAAATCCGCGAAACGCACTTTCACGCCGATGGTTTTTGCCAACCGCTGTTTTCGGGCCAGGTCTTGAGAAAGCTTGTCCGCAAGGTGCTCAAGTACCTGCGTCAAATTGTCGCGTTGCCTGCGCACATGCATGTCGTTCTCGAACGTGGTTTCACGGCTGATGCTTTTCGGTTCCGAAAACAAAGTGACTTCCCGCCGGTCAATGCCATGGGCACTTTCATGCATCCAAAGCCCATAACTTTCGCCGAAACGTTCTCTAAGCAAATCGACAGGTTGAGCAGCCAGCTCGGCAATGCTGTTGACACCCATGGCTTTCAGCTTTTCCTGAGCCTTGGGCCCCACACCGTTGATTTTGCCCACCGGAAGCGGCCAGATCATTTCCTGAAACTGGTCGGGACGCACCACGCTTAAGCCGTTTGGTTTTTGCAAGTCGGAGCAAATCTTGGAGGTCAACTTGTTCTCCGACAAACCCACTGAACAGGTCATGCCGCCAGTGGCCCGGGTTACCGCAGCCTTCAAGTGGCGCGCCAGTTCAATGGCCGCCTCAAAATCTCCCCCGGTTTCCCCGGTCAAATCAATGTAGATTTCATCGATACCGCGATCTTCCACGTTGGGTGCCAATTCCCGCACAGCGGTCTTGAACTGCCTTGACAGGGTTTTGTACCAGTCGAAATCGGCAGGAAGTAATACCGCATGGGGTGCCAACTTGGCGGCTTTCATGGTCGGCATGGCCGAATGCAAACCCAGCGCACGGGCCTCGTAATTGGCGGTGGTCAACACCCCGCGTCCTTCATACTGAGCCAGTGTTGGAAACCGTTGCCCTGGCAGCGGCTGCATGCCTCTGCGCCCCCCAACAGCCACGGGCAAACCCCGCAAAGCCGGGTTGCGCACCAATTCGGCATTGGCGTAGAAGGCGTCCATGTCCAAATGGGCAATGATTCGACCCGACAAAAACACCCCCGAAGAAAACAAGCACCAGCCCAGAGTTTACAATCCATGCACCACCGACACACACGCACAGGCCGCAAATGAGCAAGGACAGCAAAAACACCGCAGCAGTACACAGCATGACAGGCTTTGCCAATGCACAAAGCACCACCCGTGCTGGCACCCTGAGCATGGAGTTGCGCAGCGTGAATTCCCGTTTTCTGGACCTGAACTTTCGCATGGCCGATGACCTGCGCATGGTGGAACCACTGATTCGCGAAAAACTGATGAACGCGCTGAGCCGTGGGAAGGTGGAATGCCGGATTTCCTGGGGACGTGCAGAGGGTGAAAAACGGATTCCGAAGGTTGATCTGGAACAAGTCAAACAATTGGCTGCACTTGAGGTCAGCATTCAAAGCGCCTTGCCCAAGGCCAACGGCTTTCGCATTACCGAGGTGCTGAATTGGCCTGGTGTGGTCGAAGACAACAGCCTGAGCGGCGAAGAACTGCAAGAGACCATTTCAGCCTTGTGCGACCAGGCCATTGATGCCTTGAAGCAAAGCCGCGAACGTGAGGGTGCAGGCCTGGCGGCAGTGCTGTTGGAGAAAGTGGATGGCATGGAAGCGATTGTCAACAGCCTGCTGCCGATGTTGCCCCAGTTTTTGGCCCACTATGAGGGCAAGATTCGGGAACGCATGACCGAGGCCTTCGACAAAATTATTTCGGACAAAGCCAGCCACCTGACCGTGGAAGACCTTGAAGAACGCATCAAACACGAGGTGGCCCTGCACAGCGTACGCATTGATGTAAAAGAAGAAGTCGAGAGGCTGCAAACGCACTTCACTGAGGTGCGCCGTATTCTGAAAAAAGGCGGGGTGATTGGCAAACGGCTGGATTTTGTAACTCAGGAATTGAACCGCGAGGCCAACACCTTGGGCAGCAAAGCACACGCAATTGCGCAAACGCAGGCCTCAATTGACTTGAAGGTGTTGGTTGAACAGTTCAGGGAGCAAATTCAGAATATTGAATGAACGACCGAGTTTGGGATTGAACTGAACCAATCTGAATACCTGGGCACCCAATCGAACATATCCTTGTTCGAGACCCTGCCCAATGACCACGCCTATCTCTTTTCTCAATCAACTACTTAAGTGCGTGTTACCCCATGCAGCCACAGACCCGCGCCTTGCCGGTCTGCTTTTGGTCGCCAAAGGGCAGCAGCGAGCGGCACAAGCCTTGTTGTGCCACCCCACACTGCGGCTGCAACGCTACGATCTCGCGCAATACCGGGTTGGTCAGGAAAAACTGGCTGATATGGACCTGATCAAAAGCGGTCGATTGGAAATTGGCAATTCCAGTCAGGGTGAAATTCCAAAAGTCAAAGTGGGTGAGCAATACAAATTTGAAAACACCTTGTCTGTTCAAGAGCGGATTGAGGCGCTTTCAGCTCCACAAACCCTACCCAATGCGCCTAAAGAGGGTCCACAAGCGCTACCGGTCAGTGCAGCAGAGCGGTGCGTGCTTCGGGACTACATTGCAACAGACGGATATTCACAAGTCATGAACGAATTTTTGCGTGGGGAGTTCAAGGGCGAGCCACAGCAGCACTCGGACATGCGAGAAAGAAGCTTGATACTGGTCAGCCTTTTGAATGCCTTGCCGGTTCAGTCCGCCCAGGCCCAACACAATCTGAACCCGAAATCACCCATGTTTCAGACCTTGGTGGACGCCGAAAAAACCGGAAAGCCATTTGTGCCCGACTACTTTTTAAGCATGAGCAAGCGCGAGGATGCGTCGACTCCACTGATTCCAAGTGTATTTGGTGCTGTCAGCTGCATAATTGAATCCGAGCTGGCCAAAGACATTTCCGTGTCAAATGCCTTGCGGCCCAATGAACGGGAGTTGATCGCCGCCCCTATTTCAAGCTACAAAGTCAGCAAAGGAAGTGGATTCGGCGATGAAAGTTCTACAAAACCGTGGTTTGTTCTGACCGAGCATACGAAGCCTGCTGAATAAGCAATCGACATGGCGAGTCTAGACGAAATCCCATAGAATCACGGCTTGTTGATCTTTGTTCGAGCGCTTCATGACCGCCTTGGCCCAACCCCAGCACACGCCACAGTATTCCGGCAGCCTGTTTATCGTCAGTGCACCTTCTGGCGCGGGCAAGTCGTCTCTGGTGAAAGCACTTCTGGCTGAAGTTCAGGGCATTGGGCTGTCCATTTCAAACACCACCCGCAATGCCCGCCCCGGCGAGGTAGACGGCAAGGACTATCATTTCATCTCCCAACCCGAGTTCGAAGCCATTCGCGATCAGGACGGCTTCCTTGAATGGGCCCATGTACACGGCAATTACTACGGCACATCCCGCGCCTGGGTTGAAGGGCAAATGGCCATTGACCGCGATGTACTTCTGGAAATCGACTGGCAAGGTGCCGAGCAAGTGGTGCGCAAGGTGGACAACGTGGTGTCTATCTTTATTCTTCCACCCAGCATGGAAGAACTCGAAAAAAGGCTGCGTGGGCGTGGCACAGACAGCGAAGACGTCATTTTGAAGCGAATGGGTGCCGCACAACTCGAGATCGAGCAAGCGAGACGCTTTGATTATGTTATCCTTAACGATGATTTCACACAGGCTCTTTTGGAGCTGAAATCAATCGTCTTCGCATCCCGTTGCCGTTTCAATCAGCAAATGGCGCGCCACGGGGCGCAACTCAAAAGTATTGGACTGTAAGGACACCAGATGGCCCGCATCACCGTTGAAGATTGCTTGAAAAAGATCCCTAACCGTTTCGACATGGCCCTGTGCGCCACTTACCGCGCCCGCATGCTGGCCCAAGGCCATACACCCAAAGTCAAATCTGACAAAGACAAGCCCACCGTGACCGCGCTGCGTGAAATAGCAGCTGGGGAAATTGGTATTGAAATGCTGAAACGCGTGCCCATCTAATACCGGGCAATTGCGCATCTCAAAAAGCCCGAGACCGGCACACGGCTCGGGCTTTGTTCGTAAAATTGACTGAAAACTCAGCTGGCTGAAAACTCAGAATTCCCGGACCTCGATTACCTTGAACAAACCTTCCTCAGCATTGCTGGACATCAAATTTGCCAAAATCAAGGCAGTGACATTCGCTTTGCGCCCCGCTCCGCTGCAAGAAAGTATTGAGGCATTGAAGAAGCGCTTGGGCCCAACGCCCGGTGTGTATTCCGCCGAGCCTGCGGTGCTCGACTTTTCTGGCTGGAACGATACCGAACTGGCCGAGCATGGCATCGAATTGAAAACCTACGCAGAAATGCTGAGGGCTGCTGGCGTGCTGTTGGCTGAGGTGCGTGGCCAAAGCGAAGCCCTTGAAGCGCAGGCAGAAGAGCTGGGCATTCGTTTCGAAACGGGCCAGACAGAGCAGCTTGAACCTGAGCCACAGCCGCAACCAGAAAAAACTGAACAAGCCGCCCAGGCCGTACAAGCTGAATTGCTCGAAACCGATTCCGAGCAGGCCAGTCACCCCGCTGTACCCAATTTCGACAACGCCCGCCGAACCATGGTGATTGATCAATCAGTTCGCAGTGGACAGAAAATTTATGCCCAAGGGGCTGACTTGATCGTGATGGGTCAGGTGTCAGCCGGCGCCGAAGTCATCGCCGATGGCAATGTGCACGTTTACGGAGTGTTGCGTGGTCGCGCCTTGGCGGGCGCCGCAGGCGATACCCAAGCCAGAATCATCTCCACTTGTTTCGAAGCGGAACTGGTGGCCGTTGCTGGTTACTACTTAACTTTCGAAGGCGGCTTTCCCGAAGAGAACCGTTCCAAACCTACATTAATTCATCTTGACCATGGCACTGAGCCGGCAGTATTGCGACTCAAGGCCATCAACATCCGCTAGGAGACCATTTGTGAGTCGAGTCATTGTTGTTACATCCGGTAAGGGTGGCGTTGGTAAAACTACCACCAGCGCAAGTTTTTCCGCAGGCCTGGCCTTGCGTGGTTTTAAAACAGTGGTGATCGACTTTGACGTGGGTTTGCGAAACCTGGACCTGATCATGGGTTGCGAGCGCCGGGTGGTTTATGACCTGGTCAACGTGATCAATGGCGAAGCCAGCCTGCAACAAACTTTGATCAAAGACAAACACTGCCCCATGCTGTCCATCCTTCCCGCCTCGCAAACACGCGACAAAGACGCCTTGACAGAAGAAGGCGTGGAGAAAGTGATCAAGGACCTGATCGAAATGGGTTTTGAATACATTGTGTGCGACAGCCCGGCTGGCATTGAACGTGGCGCGGTAATGGCTTTGACCTTTGCCGATGAAGCCATTGTGGTGACCAACCCGGAAGTGTCCTCGGTTCGCGATTCCGACCGGATCATTGGCATTTTGCAAGCCAAGAGCAAACGCGCCAAGGAAGGCGGTGAGCCGGTAAAAGAACACCTGCTGATTACGCGTTACTCGGCCAAGCGCGCCGCTGACGGCGAAATGTTGAGCTACACCGATGTAGCCGACCTGCTTCGCGTGCCTTTGCTGGGCGTAATTCCTGAAAGTGAAACTGTATTGCAGGCCTCAAACCAGGGCATGCCAGTGATTCACGCAGAGGAAAATGACGCTGCACTGGCCTACCAAGACTGCATTTCACGCTTTTTGGGTGAAACCAAACCCTTGCGATTCGTAGACTATGAAAAGCCAAGCCTGCTGAAGCGCTTGTTTGGAGGTTAAGGCCATGTCACTACTGAGCATGCTGTTTGGCGAAAAGAAAAAATCGGCCAATGTTGCAAAAGAACGACTGTCTTTGATCATTGCGCGCGAGCGTGTTGACCAGGACGGTCCCGACTTTTTGCCCCAAATGCGGGACGAATTGATGCAAGTCATTGCCAAATACGTCAAGATTGATCAACAAGACGTGAAGTTTAACCTTCAAAAACAAGGCAATATGGAGATGTTGGAAGTCAATATCGTCTTGCCGGACCAGAAGTAAGACTGCACAATAGAAGATCGTAGTTTTAGTTGTAACAGTGGTACAAAATGCGGGGGGCAATGCAAGCCAGAGAACTTCAACCTGAGCCAAACCGACCCGATGTGGTCTCTATCGCACAGCTTATCGGACTAGCCTCGACTTATCTGCCCGAGGCTGAGATTCGGCGCGTTCGCGAGGCTTACAAGTTTTCTGACGTTGCGCACCTGGGGCAGTTTCGCGCCACGGGTGAACCCTATGTAACTCACCCCATCGCGGTGGCTGAACTCTGCGCCAGCTGGCGCCTGGACAGCCAGGCCATTCAAGCCGCCCTGCTTCACGATGTGATGGAGGACTCGGGCACCACCAAAGAAGACCTGATTGAGCGCTTTGGTGGCTCGGTGGCCGATTTGGTCGACGGGCTTTCGAAGCTCGACAAAATGGAGTTTTCTTCCCGGGAAGAAGCCCAGGCTGAAAATTTCCGAAAAATGCTGCTGGCCATGGCCCGAGACCTGCGGGTTATTTTGGTGAAATTGGCTGACCGTTTGCACAATATGCGAACGCTCGACATTATGAGCCCCGCCAAAAAACGCCGCATTGCACTTGAAACCCTCGAAATTTACGCCCCCATTGCCCACCGACTGGGCTTGAATGAAATTTTCCGCGAACTACAAGAACTGAGCTTTCAGCATGCTTACCCCATGCGTTATGAAGTGCTGAAAAAAGCGGTGTTGGCAGCACGAGGCAACCGCCGTGAAGTGGTGGGCAAAATTCTGGAAGCTGTTGAAAAGTGCCTGAGCGACGCGAACATTGAATGCCAGGTGTATGGCCGGGAAAAGGCCTTGTACGGCATTTACCGCAAAATGATTGAAAAGCGCCTGAGCTTTTCTCAGGTGCTGGATGTGTATGGTTTCCGCGTGGTGGTGAAAGACATGCCTGGTTGTTACATGGCCATGGGTATGCTGCACCAGTTGTTCAAACCAGTTCCAGGCAAGTTCAAAGACTACATCGCCATTCCAAAACTGAACGGTTACCAAAGTCTGCACACCACCTTGCTGGGTCCGTACGGCACGCCAGTCGAGTTTCAAATTCGTACCGAAGAAATGCACCAGGTGGCCGAAAAAGGTGTGGCATCGCATTGGCTGTACAAAGGCGAAGGCGAAGCGCTGAACACCATTCAAACGCAAACCCACCGCCTGCTGCAAAGCCTGCTTGACATTCAAAACCAAACCGGCGACTCGGCCGAGTTTCTGGAACACATCAAGGTGGACCTGTTCCCGGATGCCGTGTACGTGTTCACCCCGAACGGCAAGATCATGAGCCTGCCCCGTGGCGCAACCGTAGTCGACTTTGCTTATGCAGTGCACACCGATGTGGGCAATCACTGTGTGGCTGCACGTGTGAATCAGGTGATTGAACCCCTGCGCACCATTTTGAAAAGTGGCGATGTGGTTGAAATTATTACTGCACCCCACAGCCGCCCCAATCCGGTTTGGCTTGGTTTTGTGCGCTCAGGAAAGGCACGCTCCGAGATTCGGCACTATTTGAAGTCCATGAATCTTGAGGAAACCGTGCGCTTGGGCAGCAGATTGCTGGAACAGGCGCTTGAAGCCGACCAGATCAAGCTTGAGCACCTCACCAACGAGGTGTGGGACCGTTTACAAAAAGACTCGCAAGTGAGCACCCGAGACGAATTGCTGGCCGACATTGGCGCAGGCCGCCGTGTGGCGCCAGTTGTGGCGCGCCGTGTACTGATCGCCATGGGCCGTGCTGATGCGAGGGTGGATGCACCTTCAGGCAACGTGGGTGAAGCCCGTGCGCCTATCATGATTCACGGTGGTGAAGGCATGTCGGTTCAACGCGCGCCCTGCTGCTTGCCAATTCCTGGCGACAATATTATTGGCTACGTGCGCAAGGGCTCAGGCTTGATCATTCACACCGACGAATGCGAAACAGCCCGCAAGCAGATTCGCAAGGAACCTGAGCGCTGGACCGATGTTCAGTGGTCGCCTGAAATTACCCGCCCCTTCGATGTGAATGTAGATTTGCAGGCGGTGAACGAGAAAGGCGCACTGGCCACGATTGCGGCCACTTTGTCAGATGCCGGAGCCAACATTACCAACCTGACGATGAGTGATGAAACGGCTTACCGCAAACTGTTGCATTTCACAATTCAGGTCACTGACCGAGTGCACTTGGCGCGCATTTTGATGGCGCTGCGCAGGCTTGAATACGTGGAGCGTGTAACCCGTGTGAAGGGCCGGGCTTTTGCGAAAGTGCGTTTGCCCGTGGCAGACACGGCGACACACTAATCGGCTTGGGTTCCGATCTCTCGCCGCTTTCTTGGTAGCCCACTCGGCTTGGATTTCGCTCTCTCGCCAGAAAACCTGTTTCTCCCTTGCTGAGCCTTGCGATGCCTGAGAACGGCCCTCCAAAAAGGCGGGTCGGGTCCGTTCTCTGTTGCCCATGCTGGGCAACACCGGCCCTGCTCGGCACGCAAGGGCAGGTTTTCTTGAAGGCGAGGCGATCGAAACACCGCCGCCGATTGGGCACCAAACACAGCTGCGAGTTGCGTGGTGATGGCGAAGCGCTGCACGGGAGTGCGGAGAGCTGAACTTGCAATGGGTCGCACGATGACCAGTCAGAAAACTTGCCGGCTTGGCGCGCCGAGACTAACGATCGCGCCCTGGCGCGAAAGCCAAGACCCGACCGTTACTTTTGGAGGGCTTGGCTTAGTGCAGGCTCAAGACGACAAGCCGAAGTGCCAAGTTTTCGGGCAGCGGTGACCCTTCAAGTTCAGATCAGAAATCACCCACGCCGAGTTGGCCGCAAACCGCGACGCCGACTATTCAAGTTCGGCTCTCAGTCACCCAGTCAATCAATCACATACCGCACTTCGACAATCTCTAGCTCATCGCGCCCTGCCGGTGTCATCAATTGCACAACATCGCCCTCCTTTGCTTTCAACAAAGCACGGGCCACCGGAGAAATCCAGCTGATGTGCCCTTTGGCGGTATCCACTTCGTCAACCCCCACTATTTTCACGGTCAGTTCCTCACCTTTTGAATTGATATAGGTGACTGTAGCGCCGAAGAAAATGCTTTCAAGCTCTTGCTGCGTGGCGGGATCTACCACCTCGGCAATTTCAGTGCGCTTGGTGAGAAAACGAATGCGCCGATCAATTTCACGCAGGCGTTTTTTGCCGTACAGGTAATCTCCATTTTCAGAGCGATCCCCATTGGACGCTGCCCAAGACACCACAGACACCACCTCGGGCCTCTCGGTTTTCACAAGGTGGGTGAGTTCGTCGCGCAAGCGGCGGTAGCCTTTGGGTGTGATGTAATTTTTCAAGCCTTGAGGTAAGGCTGGGGCCGCGTCGGGGCCATCGTCCTCGAATTCTGAATCGTTTTCTTTCGTGAAAGCCTTGCTCATGTCTTTTCTCGTGAATTGCCCGACTAGACAGCCTCTGCAGAAGTGTGCAGGATACAGGAAAGCGGTCGTTTCTTTGCCAATAACACCATCATAAAACCTTCAATGACGATAGAACAGGAAGCGCCCAGAATCATTGTTGTCGACGACAGCGACGACGATTTTCTATTGATCAAGCGGCAGCTGACCAAAACCTGGCACACAGCAATTGTCCGGCACGCCCACAGCGAGGAAACGCTCCGAACAACGCTGGACGACATCGAACCTGATTTGGTGATTTGCGACTATTCCATGCCGCAACTGACGCACGAGAGGGCCATTGAAATGGTTCAGACCCTGCGACCTGAAACACCCATGATTCTGCTCTCAGGACTGGCCAACGACGCTTTGGGCGTGCAGGCCATGCACGAAGGTGTGCGCGATTATGTGGAGAAGTCCAAACCCGAGCGCCTGATTCCTGCGGTACGCCGGGAAATACACACACACCGGCTTCGCCGTGAGAAACTGCTGCTTGAGCAAGCCCACAGGCGGGCGGTGTATTTTGATTCAGCCACCGGTTTTTTAAACCGCCAGGGTTTGGTGAAAACCTTGTCGGGCCTGAGCACAAATTCTGGCGAGGACAACGACCTGTGCCTGCTCAGCGTGAACGTGTCGAGGAACCAGGCACGCCGCCCGGAAGTGGACCCGCGCATTCGGCGCAACATGCTGGAAAAAATTGTGGAGCGAATTCGGGACACATTCAAACAGGACATTATTTGTCGCTGGTCTGACAATGTGCTGGTGGTGCTGACCAACAAGCTGGACTGGAGTGCAGACCAAACCTTGATTGCTGACACTCTGTGCGAGTTTGAAGCCAACCTGAACCGTGTATTCACAGTGGACAACATTGCGGTACGCCCCAATATGCGCCTGGGGTTGGCGCGCCCAGGTGTGCATGGCCAACATGCAGCAGAGTTGGTCACGCATGCACAGTCAGTGGCGCATGTGATCGAGTCGCGCGGCTTGGAATTGTTGAATGTTCTGGATGCGGAAATTCATGATCTCGCCAAACGCCGAAAAACCATTGAACTGGGCTTGGCCAAAGGCATTGAAAGCAACGAGCTGGTGCTTGACTTTCAGCCCATTGAAGACCTTAAAACGGGCCGCATTTGCGGTCTTGAGGCCCTGGTAAGGTGGACCCACCCCGAATTGGGCCGGATCATGCCCAGCGAGTTTATTGGCGTTGCCGAAGATTCGGGCTTGATTGATGCACTGGGTGACTGGGTGATTGAATCGAGCAGCAAAAAAGTGCTGGAGCTGCACCAGCAAGAGCACATGCTGTGGTGCGCGGTCAATTGCTCGGCTGGTCAGTTGTTGAATCCGGAGTTTCCGGCCAAGGCCCAGCAAACCATTCGAAATGCGGGGCTTGACCCGAAATGGATTGAGTTTGAAGTCACTGAATCTGCAGCGATTGATGACATGGCCCGCACGGTGGACGCACTGAACAAACTGAAAGCACAAGGCTCGCAAATTGCGATGGATGATTTTGGTACTGGCTATGCCTCGCTGAACTACCTGCGCCAACTACCCGTGGATGTATTGAAAATCGACAAAAGCTTCGTGATGGATTTGCTGGAGGACAAAAACAGTCACATGATTGTGAAAGCTGTAATTGACCTTGCACATGCATTGGGCCTGATTGTGCATGCCGAAGGCATTGAGACCGCAGCGCAGCGAGAAAGCTTGATCCAGATGGGATGCGACAGGCTGCAAGGCTATTGGTTTTCCCGCCCCATGGATATGGACAGCCTGAAAAACTGGCTGAATAAAACCACGCTTGACTAAGTTAAATTCGAACGGCTGAGCGCCCGCCAATTTTTGAGAGGTAATCGAGCAAACGCTTGGCAATCAGGTTCAGCGGCACCACTTCATCGGCAGCGCCCAGGGCGATTGCTTCGCGCGGCATGCCGAACACCACCGAGCTGGCCTCGTCCTGGCAAATATTGTAGGAACCCGCTTTTTTCATGTCAGCCATGGCTTGTGCACCGTCTTTGCCCATCCCGGTAAGCATGATGCCCACGATATTGCGCGGCGAGACTTCCTGGCCCGACTTGAACAACACTTCCACCGACGGACGGTGACGGTTGACTGGCTCAGAATCAGAGAGCTGGCAAATGTAGTTGGCACCACTGCGCCCCAACAACAGGTGTTTGTCACCGGGCGCAATGTAGGCATGGCCTGGCAATACGCGCTCACCGTGCACAGCTTCTTTCACGGTGATATTGCACACCTGGTTTAAGCGGTCTGCAAAGCTTTTGGTAAAACCAGCAGGCATGTGTTGAGTAATCAGAATTGCGGGGCTGTCTTTGGGCAGCTGCTCCAGAATGACTCGAATCGCTTCGGTACCACCTGTAGATGAGCCAATCAACACAAGCTTCTCGGTGGCTGCAAAGCGATTGCCCAGTGCATTGTTGGTGGGCGCGGGCTTGGCCACTTCTGCCGGTACCACCATGCCGGTGACCGGGTCAGTTTGCGCTGCGGGCGCTTGCGCAGCAGGTTTCGGTGGCAGCCGGTTTAGACGAAAACGGGCGGCGTAGGCAGCACGAATTTTGTCGGTAATTTCGTTGGCATAGTCGATCATGCCTTGGCTGATGTCCAGTTTCGGTTTGGTCACGAAATCAACTGCTCCAAGTTCAAGGGCGCGAAAGGTTACGTCGGTTCCACGTTCAGTCAATGTAGACACCATCAACACCGGCGTGGGCCGCAAACGCATGATTTTTTCCAGAAACTCAATGCCATCCATTTTGGGCATTTCTATATCCAGTGTAATCACATCGGGATTGAATTTCTTGATTTGATCTCTGGCAATGAATGGATCGGGTGCCGTGGCCACAGTTTCCATGTCGCGCTGCGAATTGATGATCTTGCTCATCAAGTTTCGGATCAAGGCCGAATCGTCTACCACCAACACTTTGATTTTGTTCATCTCATGGGCCCTTAGAAAAACACAATGTCGCCATTGACGGGGTCTTTGTTGATCTTTTCGCTGTAGCGTTTTTCCTGTTGCAAGGCGGCTGAATTGGCACTGGCCACTCGCTCAACACGCACGGCACTGGTTTGGGTATTGAAACGAATGCGACGGCTGTGTGGCCCACCCAAATCGGATGCCACTACTTTGATTTTGTCTTTCTGTAGAAAGTCGATCACAAATTCTGCATTTCTGCGACCCACGTGCTGGGTATTCAAGGCACCAGTAATATTGGCACCGCCAAATACTTTGGCGCTGAGGTGTTCTCGCTTCGCGCCCATGGTCAACAAGTCGTTGACCAGGCATTCCATGGCGTACAAGCCGTAGCGCAAAGACTTGGTTTTGTCGCCAAGGCTGCGGGCCTCAGAGGGCGAATCGGGCAACATGAAGTGATTCAGCCCCCCAATTTTTCGATGGCTGTCCCACACACATGCGGACACACACGAGCCAAGCAGGGTGGAAATTTCAGCAGGTGCCCACGATACAAAATAATCGCCGGGCATGATGATTTTCTTCACCGGCAACGTTGCGCAGTGCGCAGCAGCAGGAGAGGTGAGAAGCCCTGTGCTCATGCAGTAACCTGACGCGCCTGACCTTCACCACCAGTGCCGGTTTTCGCGGCCTTGTCGGTGTTGACGGTATACACGGTTTTACCACGCAAGGTGAAATAGTCTCGCGCCATGGCGAAATTCTCGGAATGGCCTGCGTACAACAAACCATTTGGATTCATCAGGGGGGCAAACCGCTTGAGAATTTGCAGCTGCACATCTTTCTCGAAATAGATCATCACGTTCCGACAGAAAATGGCATCAAAGCCGGGGCGCAGGGACCACACATTCTCCATCAGGTTCAGCTTTCGGAATGTCAACAATGCTTGCACCTCGGGGCGTACGCGGATCAAGCCTTCGCTTTCGCCTTTTCCCTTCAAAAAATACTTGCGCAGTATTTCATCGGGAATTTTGTCGACCTGGTCCATGCGGTACACCCCTTTTTTGGCATGGTCCAACACCTTGGTGTCAATGTCGGTGGCCAGAATGCGCACGGGCGGATTCATGCTGTTGAAGGCCTCCATGGCGGTAATGGCCATGGTGTACGGCTCTTCGCCGGTGGAAGCTGCACTGCACCACATCTCGATTCGTGCGTTGCGCGAAAGTGATTGCAACTGCTTTTTCAGAATATCGAAATGATGTGCCTCACGGTAAAAAGAAGTGAGGTTGGTGGTCAGCGAATTGGTGAAGTGCTCCCATTCCGGGTTGCTTGAGTTGGACTCCAGCGCATCCAGATAGGTAGAAAAGCGGCTGTGGTTGCATGCGCGCAAGCGGCGGGCCAATCGGCTGTACACCATGCTTTGCTTGCTGGGTGCCAGTGAAATACCTGCAATTTTAAGGATGAGCGCGCGTACACGGGCAAAGTCCTTGTCATTGAATTCAAACTCCCGGTCTGCATTGTCATCGCTTAACAAACTGCGATTGACCGCTGCGGCAGCCTGTTTGGCACCGGCTACGGCATCATTGGCATATTGTGCTTTGGAGAATTCAAATTTCACGGGGGGTCGGTTCATCAGGGCCTTTGTCGCGGGGTTAACACAATTTGGGAGGTGCCCCGACGCGAATGAGTTCTATACCCTGATATGTTCCGATAAGATGCATAAAATAATGCAAGGATTAAAACCTTGAAAGGGCGTTATCTCTCGCTTTGATCCTGCACACAACAATAAAAACCAACAACAAGCGAACAGACAATGAGTGAATCCAAAGGACTACCCCCGTCATTGCTGGACATCAGTAACTTTTCAGATGGTGGATTGAAAGTTCTGGTGGTGGAAGACAATGATTCGGACTTCGAGCTAATGTGTTACCGCTTGAAACAAGGCGGTTTGAAGTACATGGCAACGCGGGTAGACCGCATCGAAGACCTGCGAAAACGTCTGGAACACGAAGAATGGCAAGTGGTGATTTCTGACCACAATTTGCCTGGTTTTGGTTCAGAGGAAGCCCTGCGCGTGGTGCGCGACTCCGGGCTGGATATCCCTTTCATTATCGTGTCGGGCAGCATTGGTGAACATGTGGCTGTAGAGGCCATGCGTGCCGGTGCCGACGATTATTTGATGAAAGACAAAATGGCACGTTTGGTGCCTGCGATTGAGCGCTCACTGCGCGCCGCAAATGAACGGCGCAGCCTGGCTGCTGCCGAGCTTGCGCAGCGGGAGTCCGAGCGGCGATTTGCCGCCATCGCCGAAAATATTCCTGGCATTATTTTTCAGATGCAATCAGGCCCCTCGATACAGCGGCCTACTGTGCCGTTCGTCAGCGAGGGCGTGGTACGTCTGTTTGGCGTGCCACCCAGGCTGTTTCTTGAGAATCCGCATTATTTCTTTGAGCAGTTTGAACCCGACGATGCTGCGACCCTTTTTGAGCTACTGATGGACCCACCCAAACCAGGTGTGCCTGTGAGCTGGGAGGGTCGAATCAAAAATTACGGCAAACGCGAATCGCGTTGGGTTTACATGAATGCAGTGGCCAAACCACGTGGAAACATGTTTGTTTGGGACGGCGTGTTACTCGATATTTCTGATCGCAAACAGGCCGAAGAACGCTTGCTGAATGCACAAACCGAGTTGCGCCTGGTGACCACCGAGTTTGAGAAACGGCGTGAACAGGAACGCGGGGCAATAGCCCGTGAAATTCACGATGACATGGGTGGATCGCTGACCAAGCTGAAAGCGGATGTGGCCTGGCTGAACAAAAACATGCCCGCTGATTCTGCGGTGCAGGAAAAGCTGGATGACATGCTGGAATTGATTGAACATTTGCTGGCCAGCAGCCAGCGGATTGCCAAGGATTTGCGCCCCGGCATTCTGGACTATGGCTTGATTCCTGCCCTGGAGTGGCAGATGAACGACTTTCAGAAACGCACCCAGATTGAGGGCGTTTTCCAGTGCAATGTCGATGAACTGGATCTCGATGGCGAACAAAGCACGGCCTTGTTCAGGATTTTGCAGGAAGCACTGACAAACATCGTGAAACACGCGCAAGCCACACGGGTAGACGTCGAACTGTTTGTAACAGAAAGTGAATTAACACTGGAGATTCGTGACAATGGTCGCGGAATCGAGAATACTGATAAATTAAAAGAAACATCGTTCGGCCTTCGTGGCATGCAAGAACGGGTTGCAGCCTTCGAGGGTTGGGTCGATGTCAGCGGATCCTTGGGATCCGGGACAACGGTCATGGTGTCCATACCAAGAAGCATTCAGACAGGTGAGGCGGGAAATGATTAAGGTGCTGCTGGCAGATGACCATGCATTGCTTCGGGGAAGCCTGAAGCAGTTACTGGATGACACGGGATTTGTGCAGGTGGTGGCCCAGGCGGGCGAATATTCGGAAATCATGAAAGCCATGACATGCCACACGATTGACCTGGCGATTCTGGATATTTCAATGCCCGGCAAAAACGGGGTGGACATTGTCAAAATTCTGAAAGACAAATACCCTGCCCTGAAAATCCTGATGTTGTCGATGCACCCGGAAGACCAGTATGCGGTGCGTTGTTTGAAGGCTGGCGCCTCGGGTTATCTGACAAAAAATACGGCGCCTGAAAAACTGGTAGATGCGATTCAGGTGATTGCAGCGGGTCGCAAATACATTACGCCTGAGCTGGCAGAATCGCTGGCCAGCCACCTGACCGAAGACTCGGAGAAACCGCTGCACGCGACGCTGAGTGACCGTGAATTTCAAACCATTCGCATGATTGCTGCAGGAAAGAAACTGAGCGAAATTGCGGATGAACTGTCGCTGAGCCCGAAGACTGTGAGCGTTTACCGGGCACGGATTCTTGAAAAAATGCGCATGAAAACCAATGGTGAACTGACGCGCTATGCGTTGGAGAACGGGCTGATCTAAGCTTGCTCGGCTGTTCGTTAACTGCCCGATCATCGGCTTGGGTTCAACTCTCTCGCAGCTTTCTTAATCGCCCAATTGGCTTGGGTTCCGATCTCTCGGAGCTCATTAGTCGCCCACTCGGCTTGGGTTCCGATCTCTCGCCAGAAAACCTGTTTCTCCCTTGCTGAGCCTCGCGATGCCTGAGAACGACCCTCCTAAACTGCGGGTCGGGTTCGTTCACTGTCGCCCATTCTGGGCGACACCGGCCCTGCTCGGCACACAAGGGCAGGTTTTCTTGAAGGCGAGGCGATCGAAACACCGCCGCCGATTGGGCGATGAAACCAGCCGTGAGTTGCGTGGTGGTGAAAGCGCGTTGGTCGGGAGATTCGGGAGCTGAGCTTGCAGGTGGGCGCACTCTGCGGGTTTGAGCCAACTCGGCAGTGGGATTGCTTGGGGCGCACTTCAAGAAAACCGCCCCGTTTGAGTGGATCCGTAGCGGTCGGCCTCATGCCGACACCGAGACTCGGCCCGCCCTTTTGCCGAGCGAGGTGAGCAAGAATCCATTCAACAAGGGATCAAGCGGTTTTCTGTGCGGAACAAGTAACGCATGCCGAGTGGGCAACAAACAGCAACGGCGCCCCTTCAAGTTCAACCAATAAAGTTGAACAAGGTCAACTGCGAGGTACTCGCAAAGCTCTGTTGCGCAGCCTGAAGCTGCAATTGGCCCTGTGACAGCTCGCTGATGGCCTTGGCATAATCCAGCCCCACCGCCTCGCCAGCAACGCGCTCAAGCTCTAATTGAGCCGATTGGTTGATTTGCTGCAGGGTTTCCACTTCACGCAAACGAACGCCTACCTTGGTGCGGGAAATTTGAACCTGGTCAAAAATCTCATCCAGTTGTGCACCCTTGTCATTGAATGCTCTCAGGTAAGTGTCTTGCGGTGTGGCGCCCTCTTGCCCATTTGGGTAGGCAGGATTACGCAGCAAGGCCACTGCATCACGAAGGATGGCAAAAGCATCTTCGTTGGTATTCGGGTCAACAAATGCATCTTGACCGGTAATGCTCAGGTTGACAAAGCGGCCGCTGGCCACTTGAATTTCACGGCCAATCACAGCCTCACCGGCTGCCGCAGTGGTGGTTTCAAGGAAAGTACCGGTGACTGCGCCGCCAGGCGTCTGAAATGGCTCCTGATCCTGGAAAGTGCCGGAGAACATGTAGTAACCATTGGCGTCGGTGCGGTTGGCGATGCCACGCAACTCTTCCATGCGTCCTTCAATGTCTTGCGCAATAATTTCACGGTCGGCTGGGCTAAGCGCGGCGTTACCCGCCTGCAGAAATGCTTCCTTGATGGACACCATGATGTCGGAAGCGGACTGCAAGGCCACATCCATCTGACCCAGCTGGTTGTTCACGTAAGTGATGTTGCTTTGGTAGCTGTCGATGGTTTTAACACCCGCCTTCGCACCCAAGGCCACCGACATGGCCAAAGGGTCATCCGATGGTTTCAACACGCGCTGCCCGGTTGCCAACTGCCCCTGTATTTTTACCAGTTCAGACTGCTGCTTGCTCATGCGATCTGTGCTGAGCTTGAAGTACTGGTTGGTGCTGATTCTGCCGATTGCCATAATTTTTCCTTGAAACCCGATCAGAACATGCTGAGGATTTGATCAAACAATTCTTTGGACAATGAAATCACCCGGCCCGAGGCTTGGTAGGCCTGCTGAAACTTGATCAGGTTGGCGGCCTCTTCGTCCATGTTCACGCCCTGCAAGGCATCGCGTGAATCGGCCACCTGGTTCAACACGGTTTCGCGCGATTCCGCGGCCAAATTAAATTCACGTGTTTTGTTGCCTACACGGCTGACCAGTTGGTTAAAGCCATCCGAAATGGAAACACCTGCCGAGTTGTTAGACTGAAACAAGGTGCGTGAATTTTGTAATGCGGCCACCGCCAGAATGTTCTCGTTGTTACCGATACTGGGATTCACGGCCGACGAGGCTGCAACTTCCGATGGACGGTCAAGTGCTGTGCGCATATTCAATGCGGCTTCGCGCACCGGCATCAACACGAAACGATCACCTTCCTGAGGTGTGGCATTGTTCAACTGAAAGCTGAGCAAGGGTGCTCCGGCAGGATCGCGAATTTCATAGTAGTCACCACCGGGATCGGTCACCAGGTTGGCGGGAACAAACGGGCCATCCGAGCCCACTTCGCGATAGCGTGGTTGGCTACCCACAATTTGAACTTCGTACTCAGCGGGACCCAGCTTGGACAAATCAAGACCACGCAAGGTAACCTGCGTGGGGTTCACCGTGCTGTTGTTCACATTGGGAACAACGCGGGAAATATCGTCCACAAAACTGCCGCTGCTGCCGAAGCTGAACAGTGCACTGGCCGGATTGTTGTCCAGGTCGACACCCGCTGTTTGAATGTCGTTGACGGTTTGGCCAATTCGCGCAGCCAACAAGCCAATGGTGTTTTGGTATTCGGTCAGCTCATCTTCCCGGAAACTGAGAAAACCGGCCAAGGCACCATTGCCCAAACTACTTGAATCGAATGCCAACAGGCGATCTTGGCCATTCACATTGGTGGTCATTCCCACCAGCAGGTTTTGTGGGTCTTGAGGATCCACCTGAGTTTGTACTTTGAACTGGGTAGTACCAATAACCAACGACTGGCCATTCGCCAGAAACAGGTTGGTCGAACCATCCGCCATGTCCACGCGGGTAGTTTGCACCTGCTCGGACAATTCAAGAATCAATTTGTCCCGGCGGTCCATCAAATCATTGGGAGGCCCGCCGTTGGATGTTTGGTTCTGGGCAGTCACAATCTGGTTGTTCAAAGCAGCAATCTGCGATGTGGCGTTGTTCAGTTGCTCAACCGTGTCGCGCACCTTCAAGTTGGTGGCACTGCGCAGTTCGTCCATCACCGTGTTCAAACCGTTGAAGCGTGAACTCAGGGTTTCCGCAGACGACAAATAGTTTTGGCGGGCAGCCAGATCGGCCGGGTTGGTCGACAGCGTTTGTGCCGCACCAAAGAAAATACTCAAAGCGCTTGATAAGCCCGAGGCATCATCCGCGATCATCGCATCTACACGCGCAATTTGCTGCGCCTTGGCGTTGTAAAAAGCAGCGTCGGACGTGGCTTTCTGTTCCTGCGAATTGATGAAATCGGAATACACCCGCTGTACCGAGGCAATATCGACACCTTGCCCAATGAAGCCAATGTCGCTGCCTGTGGACGGGCGCGACTGCTGGATCACCTGCTGGCGATTAAAACCAACGGTGTTGCTGTTCGCAATGTTGTGCGAGGTGGTGGATAGCCCTGCCCGGGCCGCATTCAGGCCGCTGAGCGCAATTCCGTAGACCGAGTTCGACATAATTCAGGATCCTTTGGTGTCTTGAACGACTTAACGGTCGGTTTTCGGGAAAGTTGAGGGGAAGTCTTTTTTAACTTGTCCCGGCGGGAAAATGGTTTGCTCACCACCCACGCCAGCACCGGCTTTCAACTGCCTGGCAATCTCACTGGCCAGCCCCAAACCCTTGCCCGACAATTTTTGCACCAGTTCCTGGTCGTACATGCCTTGGTAAGTTTTGGTGCTGGAGTCGGTGAACAAGCCACCTTCCGGGGTGGCATCCCGCATGCTCTTCAAAGCCATTTGTAAAAAAATAGACTCGAACTGAACAGCCACTTTGTCGATCGCCGCATTGAATTCCTCGCTGCCACGCTCTGCGCGCGCGCCACGCTTCAAACCCTCCAGGCTGCGGGAATCCATCGACAGCATTTGTTGGGTATCCACCGGATTGTTCGACAATGGCGTCATTTAGATCACCTCGAGTTCGGCTTTCAGGCTGCCAGCAGTTTGCATGGCCTGCAAAATGGAAATCAGATCGCTTGGGGTTGCGCCCAAAGCGTTCAGTGCTTTGACCACATCAGACAACTGCGCAGCGCCCTTGATTTCGATCAACTCGCCACCGGCTTCGGAAATTTGAATATCGGCCACTTCAGTGACCACAGTTTCACCCTGACCAAACGGTGCAGGCTGGGAAATGACTGGGGTAGAAGTTATTTTCACGGTGAGGTTGCCGTGCGCCACAGCACAGCTTTCAAGCATCACGGCCTGGTTCATGACCACAGACCCCGTGCGTGCATTCACAATCACCTTGGCGCTTCCCATGGCTTTGTTGATACTCAATTCTTGAACACGCGACAAAAATGCCACGCGGTCGTTGGGGTTGGAAGGTGCACGAACCTTGATGGTGCGGCCATCCAGCGCTTGAGCCACATTCGGGCCCATGTTGTTGTTGATCGCCTCGGCCACGCGAATGGCGTTGGAGAAATCGGTGCTGGTCAACTCAAGCTGCAAGGTTTCACCAAGCAGGAAAGGCGAGGCCACCTCACGTTCAACCAAGGCACCCGCTGGAATGCGACCTGCCGACAAATGGTTGATCACGGTTTTGGAGCCCCCCGCAGAGGCACCTGCACCACCCACAATCAGTTGGCCTTGGGCCAAGGCGTACACCTGGCCATCAGCACCTTTCAAGGGGGTCATGAGCAACATGCCACCACGCAGGCTTTTTGCATTGCCGATTGACGAGACAGTTACATCGATCGCTTGGCCGGGCTGAGCAAAGGCTGGCAAATTGGCAGTGACCATGACTGAGGCCACATTTTTCAGCTGCAAATTGGCGCCTGGGGGCAAGGTAATGCCAGATTGCTGCAGCATGGACACAATGCTTTGACTGGTAAACGGCGTTTGCGTGGTTTGATCGCCAGTGCCATCCAGACCAATCACAATACCGTAGCCATACACCGGGTTGGCGCGCACGCCAGAAACAGTGACCAAGTCACGAATTCGGGTTTGTGCGTCTGCCTGCGTACCAAATGCCATCACCGCAGCGGCGGTCAGTGCCAACACGGCGGCTTTGATGATTCGGTCTTTCAGTTCCGGGAAGGAAATGCGTTTCATGGTGTGGTCCAGTTCAGAAAGGCAATACGGTCAGGAAAAAGCGGCTTAGCCAGCCCATGGCTGTGGCAGAGTCCAAAGCTCCTTTTCCGCGGTATTCAATGCGGGCATCGGCCACCTTGGTGCTGGGCACCACATTGCCGGGCAAAATGGTGATGGGGTTTACCACACCACTGAATTTCAAATACTCCACTTCGCGGTTGGTACCAATCTGTTTTTCGCCCACCACCTGTAAATTTCCATTGGGCAACACGCTTGCAACCGATACTGTGATGGAACCGGTCAGGGTATTTGCGGCGCGGCTGGAGCCTTCGCCAGAAAAGTCTTTGTCGCTACTGGCACTGCCATTGATGGCGCGCAAATCTCGACTGCCAAAGAAACCCTGAATGAGTGGTACATCAATGCTGGCAGAATCGCTGCGGGAGGCACTCATGGAGTTGGTTTGTGCGGCATTGATTTGTTCGATGATTTGAATGGTCAGCGTGTCACCCAAAAAGCGGGCGCGCTGGTCTTCAAACAAGGGGCGATAAGTGGCCGGGCTGTACAAGCTGCCTGTGGGTGCAGCCATGGCCACCTGGGCTGGCTGCTGAACCGGCTGCGGCACGGTGGTTTGAGCAGGCATGTCTACTTTCGGTGCGAAAGTTGAACAAGCCCCTAAAGTTATCGAGAACGCTGCCGTTAAACCGATTAGTATCAATCTTTTCATGCCATACACTCCATCAGAACACATTCAGTGTGCCCAATGTTTCAAGAATCAAAGCTGAGATAAGCGCTGTAACATCTGGTCTGATGTCGAGATTGCCTTGGAATTGATTTCGTAAGCACGCTGGGCCTGGATCAAACCCACCAGCTCTTCCACCACGTTCACGTTGGATGTTTCCACGAAACCTTGGGACACAAAACCCACACCGTTGGTGCCCGCCACCGCCTGGGTGGGTGCGCCAGAGGCTGCTGTTTCGGAGTACAGGTTTTGGCCCATGCTGAACAAGCCCGCCGGGTTTACAAAACTGGCCAATTGGATTTGACCCAATTCCTGGGGTTGAACCTGACCCTGCACCACCGCGGAAACAACACCGTCTTGAGAAATCGAGATTTCCTGAACGCCTTGCGGAATGGTGACCGGGCCAAGAATTGGGTATCCGTTGGAAGTGACCAGTGTGCCGTTGGCATCAATCTGAATGCTGCCATCGCGGGTGTAGCTGGTGGTGCCATCGGGCATTTGAACCTGGAAAAAGCCCTGACCGTTAATCGCCACATCAAGTGTGTTGCCGGTTTGCTGCAGGTTGCCCTGCGCAAAATTTCGCACGGTAGAAACAGGCTTTACGCCGGTACCAATCTGCAAGCCGGATGGCACCTGAGTTTGCTCGGTGGTTTGTGCACCGGGCTGTCGAAGTGTTTGATACAGCAAATCTTCGAACACGGCACGCGAGCGTTTAAAGCCGTTGGTGGCTGTGTTGGCCAGGTTGTTTGAAATGACATCCAGCTGGGTTTGCTGGGCATCCAGGCCTGTTTTTGCAATCCACAAAGAACGCATCATGATGGTTTTCTCCTTAATTCATGCCAAACAGGCTGTTGGCGGCCTGGCCGTTTTCTTTGGCCGTGCTGATCATTTTCATTTGGGTTTCATACTGGCGGGCAGCGGTGATCATTTGCACCATCATGTCCACTGCATTCACATTGCTCGATTCAATAAAGCCACCAGCCACACGCACATTCAAATCGGCTTCAGCAGGATCGCCGTTGGCGGCGCGGAACAAGCCATCGTCGCCGCGATTGATTTCACCTTCGGGAATGTTGACCAGCTTCAATCGACCCAGTTGAACTACATTGGTGTCGCCACTGATGGGAATTGCAGAAACGGATCCATCGCCTTCAAATGACAAGCGATGGTCGGGCGGCACGTTGATGGGGCCGTTGCTGCCGATGACTGAATAACCTTCCTGGGTCACCAGATTGCCCTGCCCATCCAGCTGAAAGGAGCCATTGCGAGTGTAGGCTTCATTGCCTTTCGCGTCGTTGACTGCAAACCAGCCCTCGCCTTGAATGGCCACGTCCATTTCCCGCCCCGTGGACTGAATTTGTCCTGGCGTGGTGTCAAAGCCAATGCTGGTTTCCACCGCAAAGCTTCTGGAACCACTGCCCTCGCCTGTCACAGGCGCGCTTTGAAACGCCATGAGTTGTTGCCTAAACCCGGGCGTGTTCACGTTGGCCAGGTTGTTGGCAATGTTCTCTTGGCGAGACATTGTGCCTTTGGCGGCTTGGGCGGCCAGGAAAATCAGTTTGTCCATTCTTGCGATCCCGCTTCAGTTCACATTAACGAAGGTTGGTGATGGTCTGGAAAATTGAATCTTGCGTTTTAATGGTCTGTGAGTTGGCCTGATACACGCGCTGTGCGGAAATCATGGCCACCAGTTCAGCCGTCAAATCAATGTTCGATTCTTCCAAAGCACCCGACTGGATAATGCCGAATGCGGTGTCTTCGCTCAGCGAAACCAATTCAGGTCCCGAGGAGTTGGTGGCCAACCAGCCATTCGACCCAACTGGCTGCAAGCCTTCCGGATTCGGAAAACGATACAAACCGATTTGTGCGTGGTTCACCAACTGGCCGTTGGCGTAGCTGATGGTCAACATGCCGTCAGCACCCACATCAAAACCTGCAAAAGGTGAGGACTCATAACCATCCTGCCCCAGGTTTTGAACCACAAACGAGCTTCCATACTGGGTGGTGTTGCTCATGTCGAACGTGTATTGGTTTGGGGCTGTGCCAGTCGAAGAGAAAGGCACACCACTTGCGGTCACGAAACGTGACATGTCAACTGTCAGATTTCCGCTGTTGGGGGTAGTCAACAGACCGTCAACGCCATATTGCAAGCTGGCCGCTGTGGATTGCGCGGGTGCTGTGGTTACAGCCACGGGCGCGGTGCCAACGTCGACCTGAGTACCGTCGACCGTTGCAAACACCGACCAGTCATTCGAGGCTTCTTTGCGCATGTAAATGGCCATGATGTGTGCACCACCCAATTCGTCATACACCGTCATCGACGTTGAATTGTTGAAGGTGTTCAAATTTGCCGGATCGAAAGCCAATGCAGGATCAATTGCCGTGGCACGTGCATCCAGGTTCAGGTCAAGGTTGGCGGAACGGGTGGCAGCAGGCGGAATGCTGCCGCGTGGCACCAGAATATCCTGGGCAACATCGGAGGGGCGGCCAGTGGCTGCATCCACGGGGAAGCCTTGCAGTTTGTCGCCACGGGAGTTCACGATGACGCCTTCATTGTTCAAAGTGAATTGACCGTTGCGGGTGTAAATATTGTCACCATTGCCAGCCTGCACCTTGAAGAAACCGGTGCCACTGATGGCCAGGTCCAAAGGGTTACCGGTCACATTGATATTGCCCTGCTTGAAGTTTTGCGTAACCGCTGCAAGGCTGGTACCCAAGCCGATGCCGTTGGTGGAACGTGCGCCATTGAACGCGCGGGCGAACACATCTGAGAACTCTGCCTCCGATCCTTTAAAGCCGACCACACTGGCGTTGGACACGTTGTTTGCAATGACTTCCAAACCGCGCTGCGCTGCGTTCAGACCACTCAAACCCTGCTGGAAACTACCACCTGCTGAAAAAGCCATGCTTGACTCCTTGGAAAAATCTTTAAATTAGAAAACCTGCTTGATGTCGGCGAATGTAATTTCGCTGCCATTGCTGGTTAAAAGTTTGGTACCTTCCGCGCCTGCGTTGCGCACGCCCTGAACCACGGACAGGGTCAGTGGTGTGACGCTGGCGTCCTTGCCTGCTGCTTTTGCTTCAATCTCAAATTTGTAGTTGCCCGCGGGCAGGGTGCTGCCGTCGTTGCTTTTGCCGTCCCACTCAAACTCGTGCGTGCCTTTGGATTGCGGACCCAGTTCGATGGTGCGCACTACATTCGCACCTGCGTCCAGTACATTCACGCGCAAAATGTCGGCGCTCTGGTTCAATTCCATGGATCCCACGGCCTTGCCATCCACCAGTTTCAGGTCGTTGCCTTCAGTCAGCACCGCGCGGCCCAGCATGCTGGTGGCTTGCACGGTTTGGTTGGCGTTGATCGAAGCCGCCACACCTTCCATGGTGGCGTTCAGTGTGTTGATGCCGGTGACAGTATTCAATTGCGCCATTTGGCTGGTCACCTGAGCGTTGTCCATGGGGGCCAGTGGATCCTGGTTTTTCAATTGGGCCACCAGCAAAGACATGAACCGCTCCTGAATCGCCTCAGGGCTGTTTTCATCGGCTTTCTTTTTTGCTGCTGTGGTGCCGCTGTTGTTGCCCAGTGCGGAAGTTACGTCAATCGTCATTTTTCATTGCTCCTTACTGGTTGCCCATGTTCAAGGTTTTCAACATCAACTGTTTGGCTGTATTCATTACTTCTGCGTTGGTTTGGTAGCTGCGCGAGGCGGCCAGCATGTCGACCATTTCTTCCACGGCATTCACGTTGGGCATGTACACATACCCGTCTTCGTCGGCCATGGGGTGCTTGGGGTCGAACATTTTTTTGGCCTCAGACTGGTCTTCCACAATGTCTTTCACCTGCACGTTCTCAGCCAGCGAGGCCTTGCCAGGCGCTGCTTTTTGAAGCACGGCTTCGAACACCACCTTGCGGGCCTGGTAAACAGAATTGGGATCGCCGGCTGCCGTGTCGACGTTGGCGAGGTTGCTCGCCACTGTGTTCAGGCGTGTGGTTTGCGCTTGCATCGCGCCACCGGCCAGTTTGAAAGAATTGAATAGCGACATATTGTTCCCCTAAGCCTTATTGGTTACCCGAGCCCATGGCCTGCTTCAAGGAAGAAATTCTTCCGTTGATGGCACGCAAGGCGGCTTCGTATTTCACTGTGTTTTCTGCAAAGGCGGCGCGCTCGCGGTCAATGTCAACCGAGTTGCCATCAATGGCGGCGTTGTTGCCACGACGAAATTGCAACATCTCGGCCGTGCTCATGCCCGCATTCCCTTTGCCGGTGATGTGGCCCTGTTGGGTGACTGCCAAAGCGCCGGCACCATTGCCCAGGCCCGGATTGACCGGAGCGGTCATGGATCCTTTCTCGCCCGTGGCTGCTTTCAGTGCGCTTTGAAAATCGAAATCGACTGCTTTGTAATTGGGGGTGTCTACGTTGGAAATGTTGGAGGTCAATACCTCTTGCCGACGTGCTCTGAGTTTCAGGGCCTCGGCAGAAAACTGCATTGCATCAGTGAGTTTGTCCAACATCTTTTAATCCTTCATACACGGACGGATGAATGGATTATTGAATTGATGCTGTCAAATCAAAGTGGAGAGAAAGGGGGGAAAGGGCGCTCTTTTTCTGCTTAGGGTGCAGCAGACTCCCGCCTAGGATGTTGTCATCGAGGCAGTAATTGTTTCTTACAGTGACATTTACGGCGGCAACGCCCAAAACTTGAATGAAATTTCACACTTTTTTTAACATCGCATTTCAAGTGCTTTTTGGCTTGGGGCTTACTCAGGCCACCGCAGCACAGGCCGACAGTTCTCGCTGGGTGACTGAAGCCCAGCTAAGTGAACTGGTGGACCCCGCCCTGCTGCCACCTGGCGCAAGCGTGGATGTGAAGTTTGTAAAAGCCGATGAACGCATCGGTAGCCTGCAATGCCCCGCTGCACTGTTTGCCAATTCGGCAGGCAACAAAATGTGGGGGCGTACTTATGTGCGCGTGCAATGTGTGGGCTCAGACACAGCTCCCTTTTTTGTGGGCGTAGACGTGAAAGTGTGGGCGCCAGTGCTGGTGGTGAAAGGCACTGTTCAATCGGGCCAAACGCTGGGTCTGAATGATGTTGAATTTCGAACCATGGATTTAAGCCAGCTGAGCCATGGCTGGGTCAGCGAGCTTGCACATTTAAACAACAAAACAGCAGCCCGCCAATTGTGGCCAGGTACCCTGTTGAAACATGACCATTTGCGCGGTCAGGCCTTGGTGAAAAACGGCGACACAGTGAAAGTGATGATGAAAGGCCCTGGCTTTGCAATTGGTGGCACTGCGGTGGCCATGGGTGAAGCCGAGCTGGGCGAGGTGGTAAAAATCAAAACCTCGCAGGGCAAGATACTTCACGGTGTGGCGCGAGATGCACTACTGGTTGAGGTTAGTTTGTAGGGGGGATCCTCAAAAAGTAGGAATTCTTTCGAGAATTCGTTAAAGTTAGGTGGAATCGAGCCGTTAAGAAAACATACGAAACCCACTTAGGCTCTGCCCAACGCGGAGGACATCATGAGTATTAACAGAATAAACCCGGGAAGCAACCCGATTGACAAACTGACCAAGCCACAAGGTGGCAGCAAGTCAGCATCGGTTGGTTCCACAGAGAAAACCAGTTCGGAAGGTGCGGTAGCCAAGCTTTCCGGACAATCCAGTGAGCTGAGCGCTGCAGGTGCTCCGTTCAATGCCGAGAAAGTGGCCGAGATCAAAGAGGCCATTAGCAAAGGCGAGTTCAAGGTCAATGCCGAAGCGGTTGCAGCCAAGGTGATTGAAAGTGCTCGCGAGTTGCTTGGTCAAAAGTAACCGAGGATTGAAGATTATGTCGCACGCTGACGCAGCAAAAAATTTATACCGCAACCTGGCTTATGAATGTGACATGGCCATGGCGCTGGTTGATATCTTGCTTGAAGAACAGGCGTGCCTTGTAAAACTGCAAACCACTGAACTGAACAGCCTGGCCCTTCGCAAGGAAGCCATGATGCTGGAGCTTGAAAAGCGTTACCTGAACAACGTTCAATTGGCCAAGGCCGAGGGCTTTCAGCCCAATATGGACGGTATCGCGCTCTGGGTCGATGTGCTTGCTGCACACGAACCCCGCCTGTTGGGCACTTACTCCACACTGCGCACCACCCTGGCCCACGCACAGCGTTTGAACAAAACAAACGGGGAGCTGGTGACTGAGCAACTGGCTGGGCTACAGGAAAGAATTTCGATTTTGACTGCGGCTGCGGTGGCTGAACAAAAGCCAACCGCCAGCGACACCTACGGCCCCAAAGGCGGCATGAGCCAGTCAGCCCTGACCGGTGGCGCTATGCCCCGCGCGGTAATTCGTTGATCGTTAACCAATACGACACCAGTGCAGAAATTCGGGTCAGGTACTGATCGAATTGCACTGGTTTGACCGCAAAGCTGTTCACTCCCAATTCATATGAACGTTTCACATCGCTGATTTCGCGCGATGAAGAAAGCACCACGATGGGCATGGTTTTAAACACATCGTGTGAACGCAGAAACTTCAACACTTCAAGGCCATCCAGCTTGGGCAGTTTCAGATCGAGCAGCACCAACTTGGGCAAATTCAGGGCCGCACTGTCTTTGGGGTGATCTTCCATTAGCTGTTTGAAATACTCGATGGCCCGTTCGCCGTCCTCCAGCAACACTGTGGTGGAGCTTGAGGATGTTTTGCGAACCACGCGCAAGGCGAGATCTGCATCATTGGAATTGTCATCAACCAGTACTACGTCAGCCATGGCAAATATCCTTTTAGTCGTTCAGGTCGGCGTGCTCAGGCAAGGTGAATGTGAAGCAGGCCCCCTGGCCCAACTCACCCTTGGCGCTGATTTCACCGCCGTGACGTTCAATGATTCGTTTCACAATGGCCAGGCCTACCCCGGTGCCATCGAAATCTTTTTTGTGGTGCAAACGCTCAAACACGTTGAACAGTTTGTCGGCGTACTTCATGTCAAAACCAGCGCCGTTGTCTTGCACACTAAAACTGTAAAAACGACCTGTTTTTTCACAGTCAATGGTGACCTTTGGCTGCGCCGCTTTGCTGCTGAACTTCAGGGCGTTGTCGATCAGATTCATCCACACCTGTTTCAACAACACGGGGTCGGCATACACGGGTGGAAGCTCGCACAACTCCACCACGTTTTTGCGCCGGGCGTCGAGTTGATCCAGAATTTGATCCAGCAGCTGTTGCTGGTCTACTTTGACGCGCGCAACATCGGTGCGCAGCAAACGCGAAAAGTCGAGCAAGCCGTCAATAAGACCGCCCATTTGACGTGCGTTGTTGCTGATTCGATCGAGCAGGCCGCGGGCATCTTCCGGCAGGCTGTCGGCGAAGTCTTCCTTCAGAATGCTGGAAAAACCATCAATGGCGCGAAGGGGCGCACGCAAATCATGCGACACCGTGTAGGTGAAGGCCTCGAGTTCGGAGTTGCTGCGAGTAAGCTCGGCAGTGCGGTCGTTGATGCGCTGCTCGAGCGTGCCGTTCAAGCCCTGCAAATCGTCTTCAAAAACCCGACGCTCTACACACAAACCAAGCAGGCGAATGGCGGTTAAAACGCGCAACACGTCATCATGACCTGTGTTGTTGACACCTTGCTGGGCCACCATGATCCAGTACTCGGGCTGATTGGGCTCAACGGCTTTGCGCAGTGCAAACCACACCGCAGTAATGCCAAGTTCGCTTGCCCAATTGTCTTCAAAATAATGCTCGGGTTTCATTTTGGCGATCCAGACCAAACCATGCTGGTCGTGGCCTTCCAGGGGCTCACAGAGTTGCTCGGCCTTGTCCCAAAATGCCTGCCCTTTTTCAAGTGGCATGCGAAGGTTGGGGTTGGTACCCCGCACACGCCAGTGGTTGTGCTCGGATTTGTCGCGAAAACCCAGTACCACTTCGGCATGCACGGTGAGGCAGTTTTTCAAACCACGCGCATACGATGCCGCCAACTCGGGAATGGGTGCAGAAAGCAACACACCTTGCAACAGCGAACGTTGCAGGGAAAGCAACTGTTCATTCAGGCGTTTCTGCGTGCGATCGGAGGACACGCCCATGTAGCCTACAAAATCGCCGTTGGCGTTGTACAAAGGCCGGCCAGTGGATTCAAAAATAATACGCTCAGAGTTTTGGGGCCAGTACTCAAAGCAAACCCGGTCAAAGGGTTGGTGACTGTCCAGTAGCTCTTTGAAAGTGTCCCAGTTGTAGCGCGGGTCAATACACTTCAAGCCTTCGACGTCCCACCGGGCCAAACCATCAAAAGGCAATTTGAACCCGCTTTTGGCGTTGCTGTTTTGATCTTTGCCGCGGTAGATGATTCGCACAATGGTGTGGGCCGAATCCTGGTGCCAGTACCAATCGCCCGAGAGTTCCATGAGGCGGCGCAACTGGCTTTCAGACTGGATGGACGAGCGGATGATTTCAAGCAGGCCAGACATGAGCTTGTTGCCCATGAACCAGGCACCCAACACGCCAAGCACCAAGGTGAAAAGTACAGTTAAATTCCAGTTGGCGGGATCGGAGGTGGTGGCTGCCATGTAAAAAGCGGTCAAGGCCAGCGGACCAATGCCGGTGAGAATCACCAAAATCAGGGAACGATTGACCCTGGTGCGGGATTGCTCAAAAGTTTTCGGTTTTCCCTGGGCTTTGGGATCAGCCATGTGTGCTTAGTGTTCGCGAAGCTTGGCTTTGAGGCGACTCACCGCCTGGGTGTGCAACTGACACACCCGGGATTCAGTCACGCCAAGGACAGCGGCGATTTCACGGAAGTTTAACTCTTGCTCATAATACAGTCCCATGAGCATTTTTTCACGCTCGGGCAGGTCTTCAATGGCCTGGATCAGGTTTTCCCGAAAACGTTGATCACCCAGCATTTCAAGCGGATTGGCCTCTTCGTCGCCACCTATCTGGCGATCCAGATAACCTTCGCCATCGCCGTCGTCTGCATAGTCGTCGTAAAACACCAGCGATGCACCGCGCGAATCAAACAACATTTCCTGGTATTCGTCCAGACTCACGCCCAAGACTTCAGCAATCTCTTTCTCAGAGGCGGAGCGCCCCAGTTTTTGCTCGGCTTTCAGGGTTGCGGTTTCAATTTTTCGTTGTGCCTGGCGAACGCCGCGCGGCATCCAGTCGGCTGAGCGCAGTTCATCGAGCATGGAGCCACGAATTCGCTGGCTGGCATAGGTTTCAAACTGGGCGCCCTGCCCTTCTTCAAAGCGGGTAATGGCGTCCATCAGGCCGATCAGGCCGGCTTGAATCAGATCATCGATTTGCACCGATGCGGGCAACTTGGCAATGAGGTGATGCGCCAACCTGCGAACCAGAGGGATGTACTGGTCCACCTGCTTTGATTTGTCTAAAGTGCCCTGGGCTGTGTACATGGAGTCTATGCTTCCTGTCTTGTTATTACGCCAGTGCGTGTTCGTCGAAAGAGCAAATGGCCTTTGCGATTCTCCGACCTGCCGCAATCATCTCCCGACCGACCTGGTTCAAGGCTTTGCCCGAGGGCAAGGCTGGCAAATGCCCCGCATACTGCAAGGGATTGACCAGAAAGCTCGAAGTGCTTTCCAGCAAATTTGCGAACACGTGATCGGCTTCATCTGTGCTTCTTACACCCGCAACAATAACACGATGGTGAATATTTTCGTCTACCCCTTTTGAAGAACGAATGGCCTGAAAGGCGCGGGTAACGGATCGGGCGGTGGGTTGCACCACCCAGTACCAGTCGTCTTGCGGGGAAAATGCCTTGGCCAGTTCCACTGCCTCGTAAGGCAAGGTGGCATAAAAGCGGTCACAGCTGACCGGCATGCGGTGAAGCTTGCCCAGCAGGGCCAGGGATTGGGCCGGCTTTTTGGCCAGGGCTTCAAGACCGATTCGGGCCACCACCAGGTATTGGGATTCAGCAAGCTCGATGACCTGGTCTTCCAGATTCAGCTTGCCATTGAAAAATTCGATCAGATCGGTGCGGGCATGCGCAGGCAACAGTTGAGGAAGGCCTGCGGCGGACCCGTCAAACAACACGGTTGAGCGTTCAGAACGTGCCTGCTGCTCCAACACAAAACGGGCCAGGCAGGCTGCGTAATCGCTCCCCATGTCACCAAGAATCGGGTGAATGGTGGCGGCCTTGCGGCCCAACAAGTGTCGAAGTGTTTTGGCTTGATCCATAGGATTCAGTAGACCATGAAACTTTAGATTCCAGTCGCAGAGACTTGGGCCATTTTCCATTTCAATTCCTCGCTCGAGGCCTGAAAAGCCTGGCTGCTGCGCGCGCGCATGGCGCGGTGCACCAACACACGGGGATCGGCCGGGAAAAGATCTTCAGGCACGCGCTGGCCGGTGGCAATGTAGTGCAAGGCCAATTTGTGGCGCATGACAACATCAAGCACTCCGCCAATTTTGATGGCTTCGTCCAGTTTGGAGAGAATGGCTCCATTCAGGCCCGTGCTTTTGTAATGGCGCACCACGTCATCCAGCGTTTCTGGCTGGCTGGTGGCGTTGAGCAGCAACACGCGCTTTACATGGCTGTCGGTCAGAATTTTGGTTTGCTCGGCCACGCGCGAATCGCGTTGCCCCATGCCCACAGTGTCAATCAAAATAAGCCGCTTGCGCTGCATGGTATTGCGCAACTGGGCCAGGTCGGCATGGGTTTGTGCGGTGTACACCTGCACGCCCAGAATTTTGCCGTAAATGCGCAGCTGGTCTTGCGCGCCAATTCTGTAGCTGTCGGTGGTGATCAAGCCCAGCGAGTCGGCACCATACTTCACCACGCAACGCGCGGCCAGTTTGGCGGTGGTGGTGGTTTTGCCCACACCGGTGGGGCCGACCAGGGCGAATGTGCCGCCGGTTTCAACAATGTCTTTGTCGGCTGGCACCACATTCAGGTTCTTCTTGATTACATTCATTACCCAGTCTTGCACCTGGCTGTCGGAAAGATCCGCAGGAAGTTTTTCAACCACTGTGCGTGCAAACAGGGGGGAGAATCCGGATTGGGTGAGCTGGTTCCACAACTCGCCGCGCTGGGGATTTTTCTCCAAGGCATCGCGCCAGGTGATCATGGCCATTTGGTCTTTCAACAACTGGCGCATTTGCTTGATTTCTTCCAGCACTGCAGTTTGCTCGCTGGCCATGGAATCGCTGGCCGCTTGTGAACGCCGCTTGGCCACCTCCGAAATCATGTCATGTTCAGGCAGGGTTTGCGGTATTTGATGCACAGCGGGCGCGCGGTTGATCAGCACGTCACGCTGCGCGGCCACCTGCTGCGCAATTTTCTCCGCAGGTGTAGGCTGACGTGTTGCGTCCTGAGCGGCCAATTGTGTGCGCTCAGCCTTGGTCCACGACAGCGGCGCCGACTGGGCTGCTGGTTTCTCTGTCACAGTGTCCAGGTCTTGCGAGGATGCAGCCAATACCTCAGTGCCCGCAGCAGTTTGCTTGGTGGACAAAATGATTGCATCTTCACCCAGTTCAGCACGCAGCTTTTGCAAGGCCTCTCTTGTGGTGGGGGCTGTGAATTTTTTCAGCTTCATGCTTTCGCTCCTACGACTTGCGCAACGCGGATAGTACGGTTTTCAGGAATTTCACTGTGCGACAACACCCGAAGATTGGGTGCTGCACGCTTTAACAATCGCGCCATGGACAAGCGCAGTGCATCGGGCACCAGCAGCACGGGGCTTTGGCCCAGCTGTTCTTGGCGACCTGCCGCATCGGCAGTTTGACGGGCCAGGTTTTCTGCCAGGTTGGGGTCAATGCCCACCTGGTCTTGCCCTGCCGCGGTGTGCGCATGGGTGATCATTTGTTCCAGCTTGGGTTCCATGACCAGCACATTCAGGTCTTCGGTGGTACCAGCCAGAGCCTGCACAATGGCACGGCCCAAGGCAATGCGCACTGCGGCTGTCAGTTCAAGCGGGTTTTTGGTGCGAACGCCGTTCTCGAGCAAGGTTTCAAAAATGGTGCGCAAGTCGCGAATGTGAACGCTTTCTTCCAGCAGGTTTTGAAGCACTTTCTGAATCACGGCAACATCCAGCAACTTGGGAGTCAGGTCTTCCACCACTTTCGGAGAACTTTTCGCACAGTGGTCCAGTAGCTGTTGGGTTTCGGTTCGGCCCAGCAATTGGGCTGCTGATGTTTGCAAGATATGTGAGAGGTGCGTGGCCACCACAGTGGAAGCATCCACAACGGTGTAACCCGCTGCATTCGCTTTCTCTTTTTGATCATCTGAAATCCACACAGCAGGCAAACCGAATGCCGGGTCGGTGGTTTGCGGGCCTGGCAACTGCATGGTGACGCGGCCGGGGTTGATGGCCAGGTGTTGGTTCGGGAACACTTCACCTTCGCCCATGCACACGCCTTTCAGCAAAATACGGTACACCGAGGGGCGCAGTTCCAGGTTGTCGCGCAAATGCACGGCAGGTGGCAGGAAACCGATTTCCTGTGCAAATTTTTTGCGAATGGCCTTGATGCGTTTGAGCAAATCGCCGTCTTGCTTGTTGTCCACCAAGGCGATCAGTCGGTAACCCACTTCAAGCGCAATGGTGTCGATGGGCACCAGGTCGTCCCAAGTGGCTTCTTGTGCTTCGGTGGTGGCGGCCTTGATCTTGGCCTGGTCGTCAGTGGTGGCCACCACTTTCTGTATGTTGCCTTTCTGGGAAAGGTGATAAGACAAATATCCAAAACCTCCTGCAAGCAACAGGAACACCAGTGTGGGCATACCCGGAATAATGCCCAACAAAGCCATGATGCCAGCGGTAATGCCCACGGCCTGTGGAGATTTCAGCAATTGGCTGGCCAGCTGGGTGCCGATGTCTTGCCCCTGCCCCACGCGTGCCACCACCAAACCTGCGGCAATCGAAATGACCAGTGCGGGTACTTGCGCCACCAGACCATCACCAATGGCCAGCAGCACGTAAGCCGTGCCAGCATCGGCAAAGGTCATGTCGTGCTGCATCACACCCACCGCGAAACCGCCAATGATGTTGATGATCAGAATCATGATGCCGGCCATGGCATCGCCACGCACAAACTTGCTGGCACCGTCCATGGAACCAAAGAACTCCGCTTCCTGACTGACTTCTGCACGCCGCTTGCGGGCTTCGTCTTCAGCGATCAAGCCGGCATTCAAATCCGCATCAATTGCCATTTGCTTGCCGGGCATGGCATCCAATGTGAAACGCGCAGACACTTCAGCAATTCGGCCAGCACCTTTGGTGATTACGACAAAGTTGATCAACATCAAAATGACGAACACCACAATACCAACTGCAAGGTTGCCGCCGACCAAGAAGTGACCAAATGCTTCAATCACTTTGCCTGCGGCATCGGGGCCTTCGTGACCATGCATAAGCACCACACGGGTTGAGGCGACGTTCAGGCTCAAGCGCAACAGGGTGGTTACCAGCAAAATGGTAGGGAATGCAGCAAAGTCGAGCGGACGGGTGGTGTACAAAGCGGCAACCAGCACCATAAGGCTGATTGCAATATTGAAGGTGAAAAACAGATCGAGCGCGAAAGGCGGTACAGGCAAAATCATCATGACCAGGATCAGGATGATGAAGATTGGCGCGCCCAGGGTTTTTACCTTGTCGCCGGCCAGGCCTGCTTTAATGAAGTCCAAAGAGAATGCGGTGGAGGCCACAATTCCGCCCATCAAGTTGTTAACGGTTCAATTATGGAAAACTTTAGGTTTTCTCAACGGTGGAATTGAAGGCGAATTACCGTCTTATTGTGGATTGGGTTCCGATCTCTCGCGGTGCGTTAACTGCCCGATCGGCTTGGGTTCCGATCTCTCGCAGCTTTCTTGGTAGCTCAATCGGCTTGGATTTCGCTCTCTCGCCAGAAAACCTGTTGATCCCTTGCTGAGCCTTGCGATGCCTGAGAACGGCCCTCCTAAACTGCGGGTCGGGTCCGTTCTCTGTCGCCCATGCCGGGCAACACCGGCCCTGCTCGGCACGCAAGGGCAGGTTTTCTTGAAGGCGAGGCGATCGAAACACCGCCGCCGATTGGGCTGTGAAGCCAGCCCCGAGTTGCGTGGTGGAAGAGATTCACCAGTGCCAATTAGGCTTTGAACGCAGCCGCCAGTTGGTCGGTGGCGCAGAGGCGTTGGTCCGTTGGATTGGGAGCTGAACTTGCAATGGGTCGCACGATGACCAGTCAGAAAACTTGCCGGCTTGGCGCGCCGAGACTAACGATCGCGCCCTGGCGCGAAAGCCAAGACCCGACCGTTACTTTTGGAGGGCTTGGCTTAGTGCAGGCTCAAGCCAACAAGCCGAAATGCCAAGTTTTCGGGCAGCGGTGACCCTTCAAGTTTGGCTCCCAAGTCACCCAGCCAGTTCGGAACTAGTAACCCACGCCGAGTGGGCAACACACAGCAGCGGTGGTCCTCAGGCAGCCGGCCCCGGATCCATGCCTTTCGGAATATCCGCCTCTCCAGGCACTTCCACCATGTGGCCTTTGCCTTCCGCAAGTGCATACACATAAGCCAGCAACTTGGCCACTGCCGTGTACAAGGCACCCGGAATTTCCTGCTCAAGCTCAACATTGGAATACAAGGCACGGGCCAGTGGCGGCGCTTCCACCAAAGGCACTTTGTTTTCCTTGGCCACTTCCCGAATTTTCAAGGCCAGCGGGCCGATGCCCTTGGCCACCACGCGGGGCGCACCTTTGCCATCCTTGTCGTATTTCAAGGCAACAGAGTAATGCGTAGGGTTGGTGACAATCACATCGGCGTTAGGTACCGAAGCCATCATGCGGCGGCGTGCTGCTTCACGCTGCATGCTTTTGATCTTGCCTTTCAGGTGGGGGTCGCCTTCCGACTCTTTCGATTCTCGCTTGAGTTCTTCCAGGTTCATGCGCAAACCTTTGTAGTAGCGCCACAGCTGATAAGGCACATCAATCGACACAATCAACAGGAATGCAATCGCAAGAATAAGCGCGTCCTTGATGGTAATTCGCGCAGTCTCGGCCATGCCATGTTCAAGCGGCATGGCTGACAACTGAGTGAACTCACCCAGATCCTGCATCAGGAGCAGATAGCCCACGCCGCCCAACACCACTGTTTTCAAAATGGCTTTGACGAGCTCGGCCAAACCGTTGACCGAGAATATGTTTTTCAAACCCTTGATCGGGTTCAGCTTTGAAAGCTTGGGCTCAAGCGGTTTGGTGGACCAGTTAAAACCACCCACTGCAATGTTGGAAACAATCGCAGCCACCACCACCACAAGAAAAAGGGGAATGAGAATGAACAGGCTTTCCTGCAACATGGACACCCATTTCAAACCCATGTGTTTGGTGTCAAAAGCCTGCGCGCGGTCTAGCACCAAACCCTGGCGCATCAGCTTTTCACTTTGGCTGACCAGTTCGCCCCCCATGGTGTAAAGCAAGCCAACACCAGCGAGCAGCACCACGCCTCCGCCCAGCTCTCTGGAACGGGGAAGGTTGCCTTCTTCTCGCGCTTTACGGATCTTCTGTTCCGACGCGGGTAAGTCTTTTTCCTGATCGGTTTCTTCTGCCAAAGCAGCACCTGCGGTGTTGGAATGTTCTTATTATGAAAAGGATACACGCAATTCAAAACCCCGATTTGAAGAGGTAACATGGGATTCTTCTGTATTCACATTCAAATCCATGCATTACGACCCCACCGAAGCTCTGGAGCGAATCGACAACGACACTGGCCTGTTGATCATGTTGATCGAAGTATTTGTCAAAGAATGCCCAAGCTACATTGGAAAGCTACAAACTGCACGCGACAGGCAGGATCTGAACGCCTTGGGTGACGCTGCGCACAACATCAAAGGTGCAAGCGCCGCGATCGGTTTTGAGGAGTGCCGCAATTTGGCAGAAGAACTGGAGGTGGCTTGCAGGCAATCCGGGGTAAAAAGTATTGCGTACTTCGAGAACAGCACCGCAAAACTGATTACCGTATTGAACGCCTGCGAAGCAACCTTGAAAGACTGGGCAAAAAAAAACCGCGCCTGAGCGCGGTGAGAAACGGACCCCTATCCGTTTTTTGAAATGCTGGTACTTAATCCTTGATCAACAACTCGGGGCTGAAGCCCAAGCGCAGGCCACCCCAGTGGCGCCCGTTGATTTCGATGGGCAGTGACAAGTCATTCAACACTTCACCGGTGTCACGCCGATAAGTTTGCAACAACCAGGGCGACAGGTTTTGCGCTGCACGCAAACCCACCGGGTCGCTGAACATGCGTTTGTCTCGGCTTTCCACCAAGTCTTTTTTCAGGTCGCCGGTCAAGGGGCGTGAATACTTGCTGTTGTGCGTTGGGGCATAACCTTTTCTATCCACGCACAAGGAGAACACCGAGCCGGGCACATTGGCCACCAACTGATCGTAGGCATTTTGCAGTGGACGCTCCACAGCTTTGTCGTAGCGGGTGCTGTATTTTTGCGGATTGGAATTGGGCACAGCTTTGTAAGCTTCATCAAAAATATCATGGCCATTGTCCAGGGCCTCGATCAATACATTCTTGCATTGCTCGCGTGCCAATATGGCTTGCTCGATGATTTGCTCGTAGGCACCCTTGCCAATTTTGAATCGGGCTACCAGCTCTTTGATTCGATCTGTGGCTGCCGCAAGTTCTGAACTTGATTTCTCGGACTCGCTGGTTTGATTGATTACCGACTGGGCAGTTTCGCGAATTTCAGAAGCCTTGCCAGACACTTCCATATTGATCTGTTTGACCGATTGAACTTGCTGGGTCACGTCGTTGATCTGGGTGCTCATTTCCTCAAAACTGTGGACCATGCCAGAGAATTTGGCCGATGAGGTGCTCACCGTTTGCTGACCTTTCAAAATGCTTTGATTGATTTCGCGCGTCTCTTGCTGGGTGTCGCCAACCAAGCGAAGCATGGACGAAATATTGCCCCGAATTTCACCAGTGGCTGACTTCACACGCTCGGCCAGGCCACGCACTTCATCGGCAACCACCGCAAATCCACGCCCCTGTTCACCAGCGCGAGCTGCCTCAATTGCAGCATTCAAAGCCAGCAAATTGGTTTGATCTGAAATGTCATTGATCAGCTTGACGATGTTTTCAATGCCTTTGCCCGTTTCGGCCAGTTTCTCAACGGTGTGCCCGAAACTGTTCAAACTGCCCGAGGCTGCGTTCATTTCGTCGGCCACAGTGAGCAGTTCACGGTAAGAGGAGTTCACCGTTTCAAGATGTTCTTCGGTGGCACGCGACAGGTAGTTTGCGCTATTGGCTACATTCTCCATGGCGCTTGATGCCTGGTCAGCCGCTTGGAAAATTTCGGAAGTGATATTGCCTTGCTTGTCAGCGGTGCGGCTGGCGTCTTTCAAGCTGCCGGAAACACGCACCGATTCCATGGAAACCTGCGCAGTCATTCGGCGAATTTCGTGAATCAGGTCACGCAGGCGCACCATGAAGGCATTGTAGTTTTCTGCAAGGCCACGCAATTCGTCTTCAGTTACCGTAGGCAGGTTCACTGACAAATCACCCTCGCCGTTGGCCAGTTGATCCATGCGCTCGCTGAGCAAACGTACGGGGCGCACGATTAAGTGGCGCAGGTATACAAAAGCACCAGCGCAGGCAAGCAAGGTAAACCCAAGGGAAATACTGAGAATGAGGCGAAAGTCGCCCATTTGTTCGGGGGCCAGCTTGCCCATCGCCCAGCTGTAAATGACCAGGTAACCGATCAATACAACAGCTGCAATACCGGCCACATTGCCAAACAGTTTTCGACTGAGTGTGTAGAAAAAACTTTTTTCAATCGAGCGGTACAGTGAATTCATCAGGTCAACTCCTTGCCCCTGACTTGTTTCGTCAGGTGTGTGTGAATGTCATTGGCATCTTGTGCCGATGATTCAATTATCGAAGCAAATGGAGTTAACCATACGGGTTATAAAACCCTGAAAAACACCTTAGTTCTACTTACAGCTTTCCTTCAATCAACTCGCGAAGTTCAAGTACCAGCACCAGCAAGCCTTCACCTGACAAGGTGGCACCAGCCACACCCTTGGGTTTTACCCCATCCAACGGTTTGATCATCACTTCGTCCTGGCCCACCAGCGAATCAACCGCCAAAATACACGCCTTGTTGCCGCTGATTGTGAGCACACCCACCTTCGGAGTCGGTGCACTTTCGCGACCAATTAAAGTGGCCAGGTCAAGCAATGGAATCACCTCACCGCGCACCACCATGGTGGGCTTGCCACCCACGTATTGCACCTTGTCTTCTTCGATCGGAATGATCTCCCGAACACAGGACAAAGGCAGGGAATAAATTTGCTCTTCAAGCTTCAGCATCAACACGGGCAAAATTGCCAATGTCAGCGGCAGCAAAATGGTGATGGTAGAACCATGGCCTGGCTCGGATTGAATTTCAATGCGACCGTTCAAACGCTGAATATTGGTTTTCACCACATCCATGCCTACGCCGCGGCCTGAAATATCCGAAATTTGATCTTTGGTTGAAAAACCGGGCAAGAAAATCAGCTGCAGGCTTTCCTGTACGCTCAATTGCCCTGCTTCCTCGGCAGAAATCAAACCTTTTTCAACTGCCTTCTCACGAATGATTTCCGGGCGCATGCCACGACCATCGTCCTGAATTTCAATCACGATGTGATCGCCGGTCTGACGGGCAGAAAGATTCACAATCCCTTTGGGATTCTTGCCACAAGCTGTGCGGTCTGCGATGGTTTCAATGCCGTGGTCAACAGCATTGCGCACCAAGTGAATCAAGGGGTCGTTCAACTCTTCGAGAATGGATTTGTCCACCTCGGTTTCTGCACCTTCAATCACCAGTTCAACGTCTTTACCCAACTGGCGTGAAACATCACGGGCCAGGCGACTGTACTTCTGGAATACACGACCCACTGGCTGCATGCGCGCCTTCATCACGGCCGATTGCAAGTCAGAGACCAGCATGTCGAGCTGCCCGACCACCGTGTCGAGCGACTTGATCAACTCTTCATTGCTGGCACCGGATGCAAAAGCCTGAAACAAACAATTCAACCGGTTTTTGGTCAAACCGATTTCACCACTGAGGTTCAGGATTTGGTCAAAACGTGCTGTGTCCACGCGAATGGTGTTTTCTTTTTGTACGGCTGCTGCAGGCTGAGCTGCTTTTGCTTTGGGTGGTGGCGCCTTGGGGCGAACTGCTGCGGCTGCCTGCCTTGCAATCGCCTCAGTGGCCATGCCTGTGCTTAGTGCAGCCTGTTCGAGCTCACGGGGTGGTACACCCACCACAGCTTCATACAAACCGGCCCAATCCAGATCATCCTCTGAAATTTGTGCGAGTTCATTCAATGTTTTGGCTTGGCTTTGCGCGGGAGCTTCAGAAACCACTGGAACGACTGGTGCTGCAGCCGGGGCGACAGTGCGCCCTTCAATTGCGGCATCCAGCGCCTCGAGCAATTCTTGAGGTGCTGCGCCTGGCTGGTGGCCATTGCGCATTTCACCAAACATGCGGTGCACCTCGCCAGTGGCGGCCATGATGGAGTCCATCATTTCAGCATCCAGAACAAGCTTCTTGGAACGCAACAGGTCAAACAGGTTTTCTGTTTTGTGGCACAACTCCACCAGGTGTGTTGCTTCCAGAAAACCGGCACCACCCTTGATGGTGTGGAAACCGCGGAAAACAGTGGCCAACAAATCGGCGTCTTCCGGGCTTTGCTCCAGTTCGACCAGCTTGCTGTCCACGTCCTCCAACAAGTCGCCTGCCTCGGTCAAGAAGTCCTGTAGCAGTTCGACATCACTGAATGCGCTCATTTGTATTCTCCCACGTCAGCCCGGCTGTTGGTGTTGTTAGAAGCCGAGGCTTTCCAGCAGGTCATCGACCTGGCTTTGATTGCTGCACACATCGGCACGACCTTCGGCATTGATGGCCGGACCATTGAGGAATGTTTCTTCAACCTGCTTGCGCTGGTCGGGTGGCGTGGTGTCGAGCAACAGCTGAACCAGTTGTTCTTCCAGGCCCTGCGCCATATTGCCGATGCGGTTAACAACCTGACCAGTGAGGTCATGGAAGTCTTGCGCCATCATGATGTCGGTGAGGTGCCCTCCCAACTGACCACTGCACTGGCTGATCTCTTTCATGAATTCGCGATTTTCACGGGCGTGCGACTTGAACTCTTCAAGACTCATCTCGTTGTTGTAGAGGCGATCCCACTGTCTGTCCAGTTGTGCAGCACGGGCTGAAACATCGTCATTCAGTTTTTGAGAGGCCTCCACCGCCGCCAGCACTTTTTCGGCCGCTTTACCAGTCAGGTCGGCAATGTAGTTCAAGCGTGCACGCGCATCGGGCAAGGCATTCACCGCATGCTCAACGCTTTTGTCGTAACCCAGTTCACGCAAGGCATCGTGCAGTTTGCGGGTTAAAGAACCTACGCGGCGAAACACATCATGTGGTTCTTCGTCGGCTGGGCTGGAATTCACTGGTGCTTGAGCATCGGGTGCGACAGACGGCGATGCCTGTGGGGCGGCAGCAGGTGCATCATCCCAAACACGTTGTTCTGCGATTTCATCAAACAACGCTTCCAAATCGTCGTTGTCACCACTTTTCAGATTATCTGGGCTCATCGTTGCGACCTCTCCATTTCTGATTCTTCGTTATTAGACAGACATCTTCGCGACGATCTTGCCCAGCTTTTCTTCAAGGGTTGCCTTGGTAAAAGGCTTGACGATGTAACCATTGGCACCCATTTGAGCTGCGGTCACGATGTCCTCTTTCTTGGCTTCTGCGGTCACCAACAACACAGGCAAATGCTTGAGTTCAGCATCGGCACGAATGTTTTGCAGCAACTCAAAGCCGTTCATATTGGGCATGTTCAAATCGCTGACAACAAAGTTGAAATTGCCGGCTTTCAGCTTGGCCAGAGCCACTGCACCGTCTTCCGCTTCATCGGCGTTGTTGTAGCCAATTTCCTTCAACAGGTTGCGAACAATTCGACGCATGGTCGAGAAGTCGTCAACAATCAGGATTCTTAAATCTTCGGGGTTCATGCTTGCTCCTTACGCTGGGTGAAGCATTGAGGTAACCATCTGCGCCAACTCTTCAGGATGGAACTTGCCCACATAGGCGTCCACACCAACTTGCTGACCCAACTTTTTGTTTGCCACAGACGACAGTGAGGAATGCATCACGACAGGAATGCCCTTGAAGCGAACATCTTCCTTGATGTGACGTGTCAACACGTAGCCATCCATTTCTGGCATTTCGGCATCCACCAGGATGAGAGATACAACATCCCGAATGTCTTTGTTTTCCTGCTCGGCACGACTGGCAATGTTGCGCAGTTTTTCCCAAGCCTCGCGACCGTTGATGGCGCTTTGGTAAGGCAGGTGAAGCTTCTCCAGCACCTCAGTAATTTTCTTGCGAGCCATGTTCGAATCGTCTGCAAAGAACACGGGGTATGGATGGTCGGGTCGCATGCTGTCCATATTGGGCACATCGCCCTCACCAATTACTTCACCCAGAATTTGCTCAACATCGAGAATGGAAACCAGTTTGCCATCGGGCAGTTCTGTCAGGGCAGTGATCATTGCACTTTGCGACTGACCAATGCTTTGGGGCGATTTCACCTGCTCCCAGTCCACGCGCACAATGCGGTCTACGTCTTGCACCAGGAAGGCCTGGGTGTGTGAAGAAAACTCGGTGATGATCAGCTTGGTGCGCGCTTCACCATTGCCCATGCGCAGGCACTGTGCCAAGTCAATCACCGGCAAAATACTGCCGCGCAGTGAAATGATGCCTTCCACGCCAGCAGGCATGTTGGGGGTTCGCGTGATGGGCAAGGTTTCACACACTTCGCGGACCTTGAACACGTTAATACCGAACACCTCGGTGGAACCCAACGAGAAAAGCAGCAACTCCATTTTGTTGGAGCCTGCAAGTCTTGCCTTCTCGTCAATCATGTTCATCAAGCGATAATCGTTTTGCATCATGTTGCTCCTGACAATTGGTCTGTTTCTTTCAATTCGTACTTGGCCCGTTTTTTGGAAACGGCAAGCCTTCAACTTTGGGTACGGGTGGCAGCTCAATCAAGCCTGGGTCTTGTCCATCATCCAGATTGGCCAGCGCCCGCACTGCTTCTTCTGCGCGTTTGTTCATCACCACAATCGCAATTCTTCGGTTCACTGCGGCGTAGGGGTCTTTTTCATCCAGCGACACCGAGGAGGCCAAACCCACCACCCGCAATATTTTCTGGTCTGGCATTCCTGCCGTGTACATTTCCCGACGACTGGCGTTGGCCCGGTCTGCCGACAATTCCCAGTTGCTGTACCCCTTATTGCCAGCCGCATAAGGCGTTGCATCGGTGTGGCCTGACAAGGTCAGCTTGTTGGGCACTTGGTTCAACAACTTGGTTAAATTGCGCAAAATGTCTTTCATGTAATCTTTCAACACAGCACTGCCAGAATCAAACATGGGGCGATTTCGCTCATCCACAATTTGAATTCGTAAACCTTCAGGCGTAATGTCCAGCATGATTTGATTTTTAAACTGTTTCATCAAATCTGATGCGTCGATTAGGCCCTCTATTTCCCCCTTTAATTCAAGCAAGCGCTTGGACTCTGCCCGCTCGAGCGCCTCTGCCGTGGCATCGGAGGTACTGCTGTTGGTCGCCTTGTCGGTACTTCCGCTTTTGATTTGCCCCACGGAGCGCGACAAATCAGTACCACCTGCGTCTATTACACTCGTTGCGGTACCGGATCCGGGACCCCCAACCAGTGCCACCTTCAATGGTGAGTTGAAGTAATCAGAGATGCCTTTCAGGTCACCTTCCGAGGTAGAACCCAACAGCCACATCAATAGAAAAAAAGCCATCATGGCAGTCACGAAGTCGGCGTACGCAATTTTCCAGGCGCCGCCATGGTGACCATGGCCACCTTTCTTGATCTTCTTGACTACGATGATTGGACGTTCTTCGTCAGACTTCGCCATGGTGCTTGTTTGCCTTTATTTGCCTTTGGTGCTCTTCACGTGCTCTTCCAGTTCAATGAACGTTGGACGCTCTGTGGAATAAAGAACCTTTCGGCCAAACTCAACAGCCAGTGCGGGTGAGTAACCATTCAGGCTTGCCAGCAAAGTGGTTTTCACACACTCGAATGGCTTGGATGACTCTGAAATTTTGTGGTTGATAATGCTGGCCAAAGGGCCCACAAAACCGTAGGCCAGCAAAATGCCCAGAAAAGTACCCACCAGGGCAGCAGCAATCATCACGCCCAGTTCGGCGTTACTGACCTGCCCCACTGAGCCCATCACGTGTACCACACCCATCACCGCAGCCACGATACCGAATGCCGGCAAACCGTCGGCCATTTGCTGAACGGCAGATTGGGGGGTGTGTGCTTCCTGGTGGTGGGTTTCAAGCTCGCCATCCATCAGGTTTTCAATTTCCATGGGGTTCAGGTTGCCACTGACCATCAAGCGAAGGTAATCGGTCAGGAATTCAACAATGTGATGATCGGCCAATACCTCGGGATACTTCTGAAACAAGGGGCTTTGCTCAGGTTCTTCCACATCGCCCTCAATCGACATCAAACCTTCTTTGCGCACTTTGGTCAGGATTTCGTACATCAAGGCCATCAAAGACATGTAAAAAGCCTTGGTGATTGCGCTGGGTTTGAATGCACCACCCAAAGCCTTGCCTGTCGCTTTCAAAATGCTTGGCGTGTTACTGACAATGAATGCACCCAAGGCACCACCGCCAATGATCAAAATTTCAACAGGCTGCCACAGCGTTACCAGGTGCCCCCCCATGAAGGCGAAACCGCCCAACACGGAGAAAATCACGATCACGAATCCGATTGCTACTAACATGGGTTGAAGTTCTCTGTCGATGAATGGTTTTTCTGTATAGGTATTGTCGGCAGAATTTGTAAAATCTTTTGTCCGAATAAAGTGGCTTTTCTGGGTGATTTCAAGGCATGGCCAGGATTTCACAATCCTTGGTGATAGCCATTTTTGAGGGGGGTTCAATAAAAATGACCAGCAACAATGGCTGGTCATTCGGGAGTGAGAAACCCCCACTGCAGACCCGGAAGAGACAGAGGGTGGGAGGATGCAACCGGACCTTTTGGTGCAGCGGGGGTAAACGAAAAGCCCTTCTCCCTGGGCTTTGCAAACTGAATACTTAAGCTTCGATACTTGCTTCTTCGTTGAAGAAACGGTCTGCTGCCGACTGACGGGTTTTACCCGCACGAGATGGCATGTGGCACAGGCCGCATACGTAGTCATTCACCAATTCATAGGTGTGCACCACAAAACGGCCTTCGCAGTCTTTGCACTCCGTGGTGGTCAACATGCCTGCATCAAAAAACTTCACCAAGCGCCATGCGCGAGTCAGCGACAGCACTTCGGGCAAACCCAACTGGGTAATTTGCTCCAGGTACATTCTGTAGGCTTTGATGATGGCTTCAATGTCTTCAATGTCTGTGCTCTTGATCAGCGTTTGATAGATATTGATAAACAGGGAAGAGTGAATATTGGGCTGCCAGGTCATGAACCAGTCGGTTGAAAAAGGCAGCATGCCTTTGGGGGGCGACTTGTGTTTGAGTTCTTTGTACAGCTTCAACAAACGTTCACGAGACAACTGTGTTTCGGACTCGAGAACCTGCAAGCGCGCATCCAGGCGAATCAGCTGGGTGGCCAATTGAATTTGTGCTGCTTCGTCGATGATTGATTTAACTTTAGCCATGATTTTTTTGACCCCTGTCTGATGTCAATGTTGGATGCCTGAGTTTTTCTTGTTACATCCTGAGTAGATACCGTGTCTTTGATTAAGCAGCAGCGTTCACTGCCTTGCCAGACATGATGATTGCTGCATGCATACCGGAAACACTGCGGTCTTTGGTGTGACTGGTCAGCAAGTTCCAAACCACTTCGTCGTCGAAACGGAAACGACACATCAGCATGTTGCTTGAGGCAATACGCAGCACTTGCGCGGTGGTCAGCTGGTCGATCAACTCGGCCACTTCGTCGGAAATGCCCAAACGGAAGGTTGCTTCGGCGCGGTCTTCGCGAATCAGTTGCTGAGCCAGCAACAAATAAGACAGGTTGGTTTCGCGAATTTCATCTAGTAGACGGGTACTTTTCATTTGAACATCCTCCAATTCAATCTCTGTTGTACTGCATCCTCAATTTGCGCCGCTTTCTTGATCGCAGCGACAATTCCCTCATACGTATCTTCGGCTTCTCGCCAAACAACCTGAATCATCCAACTTCCATTCATTGAGTCACCGAGCTGGAATTCAACATGTAGGGAACTGCCTTACATGGACACACTGTCGCTCAATAGGCCCGATGGAAGAATCACAGTTTGGGGGGATCCCCCCATTCGATTGACCCCCACTTCGTGCTGCCCCTTGCGGCGGGGGCCCCAATTGTTAAGCGTCTACTGAAGATAACGGACACCTTTATCGGAAACTTGAGGGTAGCGGCCGCATTCTTTTCCAGAAAAAGTCGCCCTATTACGACAGCGAGTCAGCGAACTTGAGGGCGTAAAAACAATATTTTTTATTTGCAGATGAAAGCCTAAAGTTTCATTTCCTGGCATCGATAACAGGTCATAAGGCGGCGCACAAGATGACGCAGCCAGCTTGAATCAACAAATTGCTTGGAGAATTATCATGTTAGGAATCAACACCAACGTAGCCTCACTGACCGCCCAGAAAAACCTCTCAGGCTCTGGCATGGGTTTGAACAACTCGATCGCTCGCCTGTCCTCCGGACTGCGTGTGAACAGCGCCAAAGACGACGCAGCAGGCCTGGCCATTGCCGAGCGCATGCAAGCGCAAATTCGCGGCTTTGATGTGGCGGGGCGCAACGCCAACGACGGTATCTCTTTGTTGCAAGTGGCCGACGGCGCCATGGGCAAGATCAGCGACAACCTGCAGCGTATGCGTGAGTTGGCTGTTCAAGCCAAAAACGGCACCTTGAACCCCACCGACCGTGTGAACCTGAACCGTGAGTACACGGAACTGGCCAACGAGGTGGACCGTATCGTGACTGGCAGCACATTCAACGGCAACAACCTGTTTGATGCCGCCAACCAAACATTAAGCTTCCAGGTGGGCACCGGCAACGCCGTTTCCGACACCCTGGAGCTGAACCTGACTGACGATGGCTTGAGCACGGGCAACGACCTGACCACCATCATGACCAACGGTGCAGCCGACATTCAGACCAACCTGGGCGCCATTACCGATGTGGCCAACGCCACCACGGCCATCGACACTCTGGATGCCTCGATCGACGCCATCACCGGTATTCGTGCTGTGGTGGGTGCGGGCCAAAGCCGACTGGAGCAAGTGGCAGCTTTTGCCGATGTATCGAGCACCAACCTGCAGGCCGCACGCGGACGAATCATGGACGCTGACTTTGCCAAGGAAACGGCCAACCTGACTCGCTCGCAGATCCTGCAGCAGGCCGGCACCGCCATGCTCGCCCAGGCCAACCAGTTGCCCAACAACGTACTGAGCCTGTTGCAGTAATGAACGATTGAAGTGACCAATAGATGAGTAATTAATGTAGTACTTGATGTAGTGCGTGTAGACCAAGCAGCAGCCTGCTGATCTGATTCCTGATGGCCGGTTGTTTTAGAGGGGGTGGGTTCCACCCACCCCTCCTTTTTTCTTGCGTCTGTACAAAACCAGAGTGGATTATCTTTTTCTTGATTAAACAGGAAAAAGATAATCCTCTTTTTTTATTACAAATTAATAATTATTTAAAAAATATTTCTACAAAACCCTAAATATTAAAAACCGAAAGTCGATATACAATCATCGGTGAATAATTTACCGAGACGATACAGAAGAAAATCACTTCTGATTAATTTGTCTAGATCTTTTCGGAGTAATTACCATGCTAGGAATTAATACAAACGCCCCTTCACTTGGCGCACAAATGAACCTCAGCAAGTCTGCTGGTTCCCTTGAAACTTCAATCGCCCGTCTGTCTTCTGGCCTGCGTGTTAACAGCGCCAAAGACGATGCAGCTGGCCTGGCCATTGCAGAACGGATGACCGCACAAATTCGCGGCTTCGACGTGGCAGCTCGCAATGCAAACGACGGTATTTCACTGTTGCAAGTGGCCGACGGCGCACTGGGCAAAATTACCGACAACTTGCAGCGTATGCGTGAATTGGGCGTTCAGGCCAAAAACGGTACCTTGAACGACACCGACCGCGTGAACCTGAACCGTGAATTCACCGAACTGGCCAACGAAGTGGGCCGTGTTGCAACAGGCACCACATTCAACGACAACAACGTGTTCTCCGCTGCACAAAAATCCGTAGAACTGCAGATTGGCTCCGGCAACGCGGCTTCCGACACCCTGGCTGTGAACCTGACTGATGATGGTTTGGCTGCCGGTAACGACCTGCAAACCACCCTGGGTGGCGCAACACAAGCTGCAATCGTGACCGCCTTCGGTGGAGTCGATACAGCTGCCAACGCTGAAACCGCAATCGATACCATCGACACCGCGATCGATGACATCACCAACCTGCGCGCTACTGTGGGTGCTGGCTTGAGCCGACTGGAACAAGTGGTCGGTTCTCTTGAAACCACCAGCAGCAACTTGAGTTCTGCACGTGGCCGAATCATGGATGCTGACTTCGCCAAGGAAACTGCGAACCTCACCCGTTCACAGATTCTGCAACAGGCCGGTACCGCCATGTTGGCCCAGGCCAACCAGTTGCCCAACAACGTGTTGAGCTTGCTGCGTTAATGTAAGGTTTACTCCGAGCGACCCCTGGTTTGAAAGTGCAAGCAGGAATACACACTGGATAATCAGGGGAAGTTTCGAGAGGCTGCGAATTACGGCAGCAAAAATTAAAACTTTAGGGTTCTAAAAAATTCTCTTGAGAAAGTGAATTTTTTTGCATTTTTTTCTAAAGTTCTTGTTTTTCCAAGCGTTAATGAATCATAAGGCAGCGCACAAGATGACGCAGCCAGCTTGAATCAACAAATTGCTTGGAGAATTAAAATGCTAGGAATCAACACCAACGTAGCTTCACTGACCGCCCAGAAAAACCTCTCAGGCTCTGGCATGGGTTTGAACAACTCGATCGCTCGCCTGTCCTCCGGACTGCGTGTGAACAGCGCCAAAGACGACGCAGCAGGCCTGGCCATTGCCGAGCGCATGCAAGCGCAAATTCGCGGCTTTGATGTGGCGGGGCGCAACGCCAACGACGGTATCTCTTTGTTGCAAGTGGCCGACGGCGCCATGGGCAAGATCAGCGACAACCTGCAGCGTATGCGTGAGTTGGCTGTTCAAGCCAAAAACGGCACCTTGAACCCCACCGACCGTGTGAACCTGAACCGTGAGTACACGGAACTGGCCAACGAGGTGGACCGTATCGTGACTGGCAGCACATTCAACGGCAACAACCTGTTTGATGCCGCCAACCAAACATTAAGCTTCCAGGTGGGCACCGGCAACGCCGTTTCCGACACCCTGGAGCTGAACCTGACTGACGATGGCTTGAGCACGGGCAACGACCTGACCACCATCATGACCAACGGTGCAGCCGACATTCAGACCAACCTGGGCGCCATTACCGATGTGGCCAACGCCACCACGGCCATCGACACTCTGGATGCCTCGATCGACGCCATCACCGGTATTCGTGCTGTGGTGGGTGCGGGCCAAAGCCGACTGGAGCAAGTGGCAGCTTTTGCCGATGTATCGAGCACCAACCTGCAGGCCGCACGCGGACGAATCATGGACGCTGACTTTGCCAAGGAAACGGCCAACCTGACTCGCTCGCAGATCCTGCAGCAGGCCGGCACCGCCATGCTCGCCCAGGCCAACCAGTTGCCCAACAACGTACTGAGCCTGTTGCAGTAATGATGTAAAACAATCGTTCAGAACAGAAAATTGAAGATTATCCTCCCTTCGGGGTGGATAATCTTTTTGCATTTTCTGGACCATTAAAATTGATTTAAATTATTTAATTAATTCACTTAAGTTTGACTAAAAACCTCCGTTAAACGAATTGTCAGTAAAAGAAACTGTACAAGGGTTAAATAACCCAAAGCGACATAACCCTTCACACAGGTCATGTCAATTTAAACCGCTAGGAGGTCCTAAATGTTAGGCATCAATACAAACGCCCCTTCACTGGGTGCACAAAACAACCTGAGCCGCTCTGCCGGTTCCCTTGAAACTTCGATCGCTCGCCTGTCTTCTGGCTTGCGTGTTAACAGCTCGAAAGACGATGCAGCTGGCCTGGCCATTGCAGAACGGATGACCGCACAAATTCGCGGCTTCGACGTGGCAGCTCGCAATGCAAACGACGGTATTTCACTGTTGCAAGTGGCCGACGGCGCACTGGGCAAAATTACCGACAACTTGCAGCGTATGCGTGAATTGGGTGTTCAGGCCAAAAACGGCACCTTGAACGACACCGACCGCTTGAACCTGAACCGTGAATTCACCGAACTGGCCAACGAAGTGGGCCGTGTTGCAACAGGCACCACATTCAACGACAACAACGTGTTCTCCGCTGCACAGAAGTCAGTGGAACTGCAGATCGGTTCTGGCAACGACGCAGCCGATACATTGAACGTGAACTTGACTGACGACGGCCTGGCTGCCGGTAACGACCTGCAAACCACCCTGGGTGGCGCAACACAAGCTGCAATCGTGACCGCCTTCGGTGGAGTCGATACAGCTGCCAACGCTGAAACCGCAATCGATACCATCGACACCGCGATTGACGACATCACCAACCTGCGCGCTACTGTGGGTGCTGGCTTGAGCCGACTGGAACAAGTGGTCGGTTCTCTTGAAACCACCAGCAGCAACTTGAGTTCTGCACGTGGCCGAATCATGGATGCCGACTTCGCCAAGGAAACTGCGAACCTCACCCGTTCACAGATTCTGCAACAGGCCGGTACCGCCATGTTGGCCCAGGCCAACCAGCTGCCCAACAACGTGTTGAGCTTGCTGCGTTAATTCAGACCTGGTCTGAACCCTGACAAGAATTTGCCAAAAGCAGGTTCGAATCAAACAAAAAGCCCGGTGAATCAAGCTCACCGGGCTTTTTAACGCTAAAGAAAACCCCTAAACCTGCCGTTAATCAAGACATGGGGGCTTGTCTTGCCCGCTTAGAATTCGGAAGGTGGCGAAAATGAACATTTCAAACATGGCTGATTATGCAACTGCCCTGCAAAAACCGCAGGATGCCAGCAACACAAAACCCGCACCCGGTGTGGTAGCGAGGCCTTTGCTGGGCGAAAAAGCCGAACTGAGCGTGAGTGAAGTACTTGAGGTGGTTCAGAAAGCGAATGCCGCATTGACGAGCAACCAGTCGAATTTGAAGTTTCTGGTCGACACCGACAACGGCAAGCCGATTGTTCAAATCGTGGACCGGGAAACCCAGGAAGTGTTGAAACAAATTCCATCGGTTGAAATGCTGAAAATCGCAAAAGCCATCGAGAAAATGCAAGGCGTTCTAATGTCTCGCGAGGCCTAGAACGCAACAAGGGGAATAAATCATGGTAGGAATCTCATCTGCAGGCATTGGTTCAGGACTGGACATTGAGGGCATCATCAGCTCCTTGATGGCGGCTGAACGCATCCCACTGACCAAGGTGAGTCAGGAACGCACAGCGATCAACACCAAGATTTCGATTTACGGCATTATCAAAAATTCGTTTGCAGACCTGAAAGCTGCCGCGGACAAACTCAGCAGCTTGAACAACCTGAATCCCTTGAAGGCCACATCAAGCGACGAAAAAATTGTATCAGCCAGCGCCAGTGCAGCCGGCGCAAAAGGCAGCTACAGCATTGAGGTCAGCCAGCTGGCCAAGGCCCAAAGTGTAGCTGCGCAAGGCGTAGCCACCGCAGACACCACCGTGGGCACAGGCAGCCTGACGATCACCTTGGGCAGCTACGATTCCGGCACCAACACCTTCACCAACAATGCTGACAAAACCCCAGTCACGATCAACATTGGCACAGGGCAACAAACACTGGACGGCATCAAACAGGCCATCAATGATTCAGATGCCGGCGTTACTGCATCTATTGTGAACGACGGAGCAGGCTCGCGCCTGGTGCTGACCAGCAAGGAAACCGGTGCAGTCAACGGTTTCAAGCTCGAAGTAACCGATGCCGATGGCAACAACACCGACACCACCGGGCTTTCCCGATTGGCTTATGATCCCACCGCTGCGGTGGGTGCCGGCAAAAATGCCGACACCCTGCAAGTGGCACAAAACGCCAACTTCACCATCAATAATTTGCCAGTGAGCAAAGCCAGCAACACCGTGACAGACGCAGTGGCTGGTCTGACGCTGAACCTGAAAGCGCAGACCACATCGCCTGTCAATCTGGAAGTGGGCCTGGACGACACCGCATTGAAGACCACACTGGACGGGTTTGTGACTGCGTACAACAAAATACGCGGCAACCTGAAAGACCAGCAACAGAAAGACGCCACCCTGTCACGTGAAACCACACCGTCCACCCTTGAACGGGGACTTCGCAATATTCTGCGCGAACAGGTCGCCCAATACGGCATCGGTTTGAGCGATATTGGCTTGAGTTTTGACAAAGACGGCGTGTTGTCACTGAACAAAACCAAGCTGGACACCGCAGTCGCAGCCGACCCTTCCATTCTCGAGAAGGTTTTTGCCAACACAGCAACCACCACCGATGCGCGCGTGAAGTATCTGGGTGCCAACAACATGACCCAAGAGGGTACTTTTGCGGTCAATGTGAGCACCGCTTACGATGGCAGCAATACTATCGCCGGCACCATCAACGGTGTGGCAGGCACAGGAGTGGGCAATACCTTAACGGGTGCCACAGGCGATCCCAGCGAGGGCCTGCAGTTTTCGGTGGTTCAGGGAGCCAGTGGCAATATGGGCACGATCACCTTCAGCAAAGGCCTGGCCGAGCGACTGAGCGACTGGATCGGCAGCCTGACTGATGAAGGCGGAACGCTGGTGTCGAGAACCGACGGACTGACCAGCAGAAAATCTCGTCTGGACGACCAGGAAGACAGGCTCAACCTGCGACTGGAGCAGGTTGAAAAGCGATACCGCGCCCAATTCTCCGCGCTGGACTCCATGCTGGCCAGCATGCAGCAGACCAGCTCCTATTTGAGCCAACAGCTTGCCGCTCTGGCTCAACAACGGTAAGCGCAGAACTGTGCCCTAAAACCCCTGTTTTTAGTCAGATCAAACAGGGGGAACAAGCCCTACTATTTGTTTAAGACAAATCACCAAGTGAACGCACCATGATGTACGGCGCAAAAGCATACGCACAAGTAGGACTGGAAACAGGCATCAACAGTGCCTCACCCCACGGCCTCATTGTGATGCTTTACGAAGGGGCCATCGAGGCCATTCGCAAGGCCAAAATTTACCTTGAAATGCAAAACATCGAGATGAAAACAAAATCGGTGGACAAGGCCCTGCGCATCATCAAAGACGGCCTTACCGCCTCACTCGACGTGAACGCTGGCGGTGCACTGGCTCAGCAACTGCTTTCCCTGTACGACTACATTGGCAAAGAACTGATTTTGGCCAACGCCCAAAACAATCCGGAACGCATGGACACCTGCATCGATTTGCTGGATGACCTGCGTACTGCCTGGCTGGAAATCGGCCAGACCGCCACCAAATCATAACAACGACTTAGGACCGCTCTCGACCATGATCTTCGCGACAGACAACAACGGTGCAATCATGAAGCTGTACGCCGCCATAGCGAATCAAAGCCAAGTAATGCTTGATTCGGCCAAGGCTGGCAATTGGGATGAGTTGTGTGCTGCTGAAGAACAGTGCTCAAGGCTGATCCACGAGCTCCAGGCCATCAAGGAAGCACAACAAACCGAATTGAATGAAAAGGAACGCAGTCAGCATATCGGCTATTTGAAAAAGATTCTGGCCGACGATGCTGCCATTCGTGACATCACCGAACCCCGCCTTAAGCAGTTGGAAGAATTTCTTCGCGCAGCCAACAACTCGCAGAAACTCAGCAACTCTTACGGATCCAACTAAGCCATTGCGCTAAAGCAACGGGTGTGAGACATGGCATTAACCCCGGTTAAATCAGCTCCACCCAACGTCAACTCCGTACTTCAATCCAATCCGGGCGATCGCGTTTCCTCGGGCAAAGGCGAAATTGCGCCCGTTGTTGCCATACTGACCCGCCAACTCCCGCTGCCACAGGCCCAACAGCTTGCCGGGCAAACCGCTTTGGTGCGTGTGGTGAAAGGCGGGCCTGGCAATGAAGCTGAACTTGAGTTTGCGGGCCAGAATATTCAGGTTAAATTGCCCCCTGGGCGACAGCTCACGGCGGGCGAAATGGTCACAGTCGCCTTTGCACTGTCCGGCAAAGGCGATGATTTGTCCGCAGGTGGTGCCAGCGGCGGTAAAAAGATAGCCGATGCCCGCAACCTGCTCACCACGCTTCCAGTCAGTGTCGACGATGGCGAGGCACAGGATTCTCCCAGTTTCGTGGACCGGCTTTCGGGCACCGCACGGCTGATTGGACTTCTTGAGCGCTTGGGGCAAGGGGCACCCACGCAAGTTTCCACTTCGGTGATGACCAGCCTGAAGCAATTGAGCACCCAGTTTCAAACACAAACCAACCTGCCCGGCGTCTTGCTGACTGACCCCGACAATACAACGCCCAATACCCGCGCCGTGGCGCAAACCACACCTCAAAGCCAGGCACAGCAAACCCAGAATGTGAACACATTGAGCAACCTGAACAACAGCCTTGCTGGCGTGTTGGCCAAACAGGTTAGTGCAGCCGTGGAAAACAGCGGTTTGTTCTATGAATCGCACTTGCAGCAATGGGCCAATGGGCAACGCAGCACCGATCAAATTGCGAAAGAGCCCCAAGCCCGTTTCGGGCAAGAGCAGGTGATTTCCGAGAAAGGTTTGAACCCCGCTGCAGTTGAACAATCGGTGAAACTGGTGACCGCTCAACTGGCTGCGCTGGACAACAACCGCATTTCATTGGCGCTCAGTGGCCTGTTGGGCCACCCGGTGCAAATCGACATCGAACCCGATCAGGAAGAACCCTCCGAACAGGACAAGCAAAACAATGAAGAAGCCGCACGCCCCTGGGTTGCACGCCTGAAACTGGACATGGCTCATTTGGGTGAACTGAATGTTCGAGTGCGCATGGTAGGTTCACAATGTGATGTACAAATTACCGGACCGGCGCGCAGCAAACAAGCCATCGACCCGCATTGGCAAAGCTTTCGGCAAGCCATGGATGACAAGGGATTGAAGCTGGTTCATGGCCAGTTCATGGTGCCCACGGGGTTTGAAATTGGCGAATAAACTAAGCCCCCAACAAGCCGTAGCTCTGGCTTACCTTGAACACTCTGGCGCGCCAAAGGTAGTGGCCAAAGGTCAAGGCTTGATTGCCGAACAAATCATCCAGAAAGCCAAGGAGTCTGGGGTGTTTGTTCATGAAAGCCGCGAGCTGGTCTCGTTGCTGATGAATGTCGACCTGGACCAACAAATTCCACCTGGCCTGTATCAGGCGATTGCGGAATTGCTGGCCTGGGTGTATCAAATAGAAAACAAAGAATTCAGTACAGAGGGGAAGTCATGAGTCACAACACAAGTATTGCGCCTGAACGCGATCAAAAGCTGCTTGAGGAATTCAGTTTGAGTGCAGTGCCCACCCTGCGCAAACTACTCACCACCATCGATGAGGACGAGCACGAACTTTACGTTTATCTGCAATCTGATCACACCCAATTTGTCACCGAAATACTGAGCATCGATTGGAGCAGTGGCTTGATGTGGCTGGGCACGCCCTATGAAAAAGCGTTGAGCAGCAATTGCAATGCCTCAACATCCTATGTAATGGTGAGCTTTCCCGATGGCGTCAAAGTGCAGTTTGCGGGTGTGGGTATTTTGCAAAGCCAATACCAAGGGGCCGATGCCTTGCGCATTGCCATACCCAAAACCATTGTTCGCCTGCAACGGCGAAATTACTTCCGGGTTATGGCCGATGAGGAATTGAACTCGCAGGTCAAACTTGAAATTCCCTCAGTGAGTAGCCCGATCAGCCTGATCGACATCAGCCTTGCGGGTTGCGGTTTGTCGTTGCAAACATCACCCAGCCTTCATCAGGCTGGAGAAATCATTCCGGACGTTCGCCTGACCTTGCCCGACGGCGAAGGCAGCATGTTGGTCGAATTGGTGGTGCGAAATATCAAACCCATGGCAGATCACCCTGAAATGGTTCAACTTGGGTGCGAGATGAAAACCCTGGAGCGGGGTTCTGAACGCCGCCTGCAGCGCTTTTTGCTGGCCACAGAACGCAGACAACGCGCCAATCTGCACTCAATAGACTAAGGCAAGCACAATTTCAGCGGCGCTTGCTGCCACCCAGCAAAGAACCGAGAATGCCGCGCATTAACTCGCGACCCACTTGTGAGCCGATGCTGCGTGCCGCGCTTTTTGCCATGGTTTCTGCAACACTTTGGCGTTTGCGCCCACCTGCTCCGCTGGTGCCAAACAACATATCGCCCAAGCCACTCAAAGTGCTTTTTTCCTCAGCGGTTTGAGTGCCTTTTGCAGCAGGTGTTTCTGCAGCATCCTGCGCAGCCATCGCCTGCTCGGTGCGCGCCTTCAACATTTCGAATGCCGATTCACGGTCTACGGTTTTTTCGTACACACCCGCAACCAATGAATTCGCAATCAATTCCTTGCATTGCTCGGGACTGGCCGGGCCAAACTTGCTGGCAGGTGGATACACCCAGGCGCGACATGTGGGGCTTGGCGTGCCTTTGGGATCAAGAAAACTGACCAAGGCTTCACCCACACCCAACTCAGTAATGGCAGCTTCAATGTCCAAACCAGCATTTGGGCGCATGGTTTCAGCCGCCACTTTCACCGCTTTCTGGTCGCGCGGGGTGAAGGCCCGCAAGGCATGCTGAACGCGATTACCGAGCTGCCCCAACACCGAATCAGGAACATCCAGCGGATTCTGGGTTACGAAATAAACACCCACACCTTTGGAACGAATCAGGCGAACCACCAGCTCGACTTTTTCAATCAGGGGTTTGGGTGCATCAGTAAACAGCAAGTGCGCCTCATCAAAGAAAAACACCATTTTGGGTTTCTCGACATCGCCTACTTCGGGAAGATTCTCAAACAGTTCAGACAACAACCACAACAGGAAGGTGGCATACAACTTTGGCGAATTCATCAGCTGGTTGGCCGCCAGAATGTTGATGATGCCCTTGCCGTTTGAGTCAGTTTGCATCAGGTCATCCATGTTCAACATGGGCTCACCGAAAAACTTGTCAGCCCCCTGCCCCTCCAGAGCCAGCAGGCCACGCTGAATGGCGCCCACCGAAGCCGAAGAAATATTGCCGTACTCGGTGGTGAACTGCTTGGCGTTTTCACCCACGTACTGCAACATGGCGCGCAGGTCTTTCAAATCCAGCAACAGCATGCCGTTGTCGTCCGCAATTTTAAACACCAGGTTCAACACGCCTTCTTGCGTGTCGTTCAAACCCAGCAAACGGCCCAACAACAAAGGGCCCATATCGGAGATGGTGGCACGCACCGGGTGGCCTTGTTCACCAAACACATCCCACAAAGTCACCGGGCTGCCTGCAAATTCCGGCACAGGAATGCCAGTCATTTTCAGACGCTCTTCAAATTTCGGAGAAGTTTTCCCGGGCTGGGAAATACCGGTCAAGTCGCCTTTCACATCGGCCATGAACACGGGCGTGCCCATTCGTGAAAAAGCTTCAGCCAATACCTGCAAAGTGACAGTCTTACCCGTGCCGGTTGCGCCTGTGATCAAACCATGCCGGTTCGCCAACTGAGGCAACATAAAGAGGTCGGTTGCGGTTTCGGCTCGGTTGTCTCGGGCAATCGGGAAAGGTGCAATCATGGGCTGGGCTCCAGTTCTTCAATGGGGTCAATGAACTGGATTGTGCCACAGCCTGTCTGGAATTCAGAACGACTTCAAAACATTACACAGGCATGTTCATGATGTCGTTGTAGGCCTGAAGAATTTTGTTTCGGGCCTGAACCACCGCTGTAAATTGCAGCGACGAAGTATTCATGGCGATCACGGTTTCCTCAACCGAGGCAGTGGGGTCATCCATCTGCAAACGCTTGCCCAGGTCAGCAGCCTTGTCAGCCGACAGGCTCGCGCTTTCCAAAGCCTTGGCAATCGCATCGGCAAACGAGGCCTGGTCAAGTGCCTGTGGCTTGCTGGTCAGCGACGGGCTTTTGATGGCATCCGTTACCGCACTGCTTAACAGGCCACTCACGGCCCCCATTTTGTCGATCATGAAACACTCCAACGCGGAATTTTTGTTTATACCCTCTCTTTGTACAGGCAAGCGGGGCAAGCCATTGCCACAAACAAGGGGTAAAACCCCCCTTATTTTTTAAACACCACCCTCAAGTTTTTGAAATAGGTGCCGTTAAGGCCCCCTTTTTATTGAATTGCTTGCGCACCCCAGCACGCACAATGCATGGGTAGAACAATATTCAACCCACATGCAGGTATTCCATGGCAGAAGTTCTTAGCAGCCCCGAAGTGATCGGCCCGGTTGGCAACAACCCGATCACCAATATGCAGCAACGTTTCGCAAAACTGCCCCAGAAAAACAAAATGGGTATCCTGATCGGCGTGCCATTGCTGATCGCGGTGGTCGCCTCTCTGCTGATGTGGGCCAACCAGACCAGTTACCGCGTGCTGTTCAGCGGCCTGAACGACCAGGACGGTGGAGCCATTGTTGAAGCACTGACCCAGATGAAAGTGCCTTATGAATTCAATACCGCTGGCACCGCGATTCTAGTGCCCTCGGAGAAGGTGTACGACACACGGCTGGCCCTTGCCAGCCAAGGCCTACCAAAAGGCAGTGTGAGCGGCTTTGAAGCCATGGACAACCAGAAGCTGGGCATTACCCAATTTCAGGAACAAGTGAATTATCAGCGTGCACTGGAAGGTGAGCTGGTTCGCTCCATTCAATCCATTTCAGCGGTGCAAAGCGCCCGTGTGCATTTGGCCATTCCCAAGCCATCCATTTTTATCCGTGAAAAGCAAACGCCCAGCGCATCCATTGTGCTGAACCTGTTTGGTAGCCGCACACTGTCTGAGCCTCAAATCAACGGCATCGTGCATTTGGTGGCCTCCAGCCTGCCCGGCATGAACCCGGAAGACGTCAGCATTGTTGACCAATCTGGTCGCCTGCTCACAGGCAAGACACAACTGGAAAGCGGCCTGAACCCCACGCAGCTGGCCTACACCAACCAGATTGAACAAAGCCTGACCAGCCGCATTGTTGATATTCTCAGCCCCGTGTTCGGCAGCGAAAACGTCCGTGCCACCGTAACCGCCAACATGGATTACTCCACGTCTGAGCGCACCGATGAAATTTACAAACCCAATGGTGATGCAACACAAGCCACCATTCGAAGCCAACAAATCAGCGAGTCCAACGACGGCAGCAGCAATGCCAACCCGCAAGGCGTACCAGGTGTCATGGCCAACACTCCACCGGGAGAGGCAGCGGCCAACATTGGCCAAAACCCGCAACAGGCCTTGGCCAACGGCGCAAACGGTGGCAACAATACACCGACACAAACCAACAGCAGCACCCGCAAAGACTCCACCGTCAATTATGAAGTGGACAAATCGGTGCAGTACACCAAATCACAAGTGGGCAAAATTGAACGCTTGTCCGCCGCTGTGGTGGTGAATTACAAAACAATCACCGATCCGAAAGGTGAAACACGTCAGGTGCCCCTGACACCCGAGGAAATCACCCAACTGGACAGCCTGGTGAAGCAAGCGATTGGTTTTGACGAACAACGCGGTGACGCCGTGAATGTGGTGAACCAGGCCTTCACCAAAGTGGAAGAAGAAACCATCCCCATGTGGGCCCAGCAGGAAACCATGGACCTGGCGAAATCACTGGGTATGCCAATTGGCGTTGCACTGATCGCCGCCATTCTGGTGTTTGGTGTACTGCGCCCCATGATGAAACCAGCCGAAGTCGATTTGTTCGACGAAGGACCTGAACTGCTGCCCGGGCAACGCATGCCACTTCTGGCCAACCAGGTGGGTGGCGACAACGACGCAGAGTTGCTTGAGCAACTTCAACGCGAAGGCACCCTGCCCGGCATGAATCGCCAGGAAAAAATGGAAAAACTGCGCCAATTGGCCAAAGAACACCCACAGATTGTGGCGAGCATCGTAAAAAACTGGGTCAACGGCGAAACACAGAACGGCTAAGGCCTGCCTGACAAAGCACCACGAGGAATCAACACCATGGCAGAAAGCGAACTTGGCATTCAAAAAGGCGCAATCCTGATGCTTAGCTTGGGCGAAGAAGAGGCCGCAGAAGTATTCAAATACCTAGGCCCCAAAGAAGTCCAAAAGCTGGGTCAACAAATGTCGAAAACCAAAGACGTGCCCATCGACCGCATCGAAGAAATTGCAGGCGAAGTGGTTCAAATTGCGCAAAGCCAAAGTGCTTTGGGCCTTGATTCAGATGCCTACATTCGAAGTGTGCTGACACGTGCACTGGGTGAAGACAAGGCTGGTTTTCTGCTGGACCGTATTTTGCAGGGCAGCGACACCTCTGGCATTGAAGGCCTGAAGTGGATGGACCCGGGTACTGTGGCTGAATTGATTAAAAATGAACACCCGCAAATTATTGCCACCATTCTGGTTCACCTGGAACGCGACTTTGCCGCAGCAATTCTAAACCTTTTTGTAGAGCGCCTTCGCAGCGACGTGGTGCTGCGAATAGCCACGATTGATGGCATTCAACCGAATGCCTTGCTTGAATTGAATGATGTGCTGTCCAAAGTGCTGGCCGGTGGCGACAAACTGAAGAAAACCACCCTGGGTGGAGTGCGTGCTGCTGCTGAAATCTTGAACTTCGTGGGTACCACTTCAGAGAAAAACGTGCTGGACACCATTCGCGAATACGACAACGAACTCAGCCAGCGTATTCAGGATGAAATGTTCACCTTTGACAACCTGCTCGACATCGACGACCGCGGCATGCAGAGCATTTTGCGCGATGTACAAACCGATCTGCTGGTCATCGCGCTGAAAGGTGCGGACGAAGCGATTCGCGAAAAGGTGTTCAAAAACATGTCAAGCCGCGCGGCAGAAGCCCTGCGCGACGATCTGGAAAGTCGTGGTCCGGTTCGCCTGTCCGAAGTGGAAGCGGCGCAGAAGGATGTACTGAAAGTAGCCAGAAAACTGGCCGATGCCGGCGAAGTAGTGCTGGGTGGAGGCGGTGAAGATGCGTTCGTCTAACCGAATTATTCGCGGACTGGATGCCGCGGAATTGCCGAACTGGTCGGTTGAGCTGATTGGCTCGCGCTATGAAAACCCGGTCGACCGAATGATGGCGGAAATCAACCGGCATCAAGCGGAAAGCAGCACCCCACCACCTGCCCCCACCGCAGAGGAACTGCGTTTGAAAGAATGGGAGCAGGCACTGGCCCGGCGCGAGAAACAGCTGGAAGAACTTGAAAAAGACACCCTGAAACAGGCTGAGGAACGTGGCCAGCAGCTGGGCTATGAAGCGGGCTGGAATGCCGCACACAACGAACGTGTGGTGTTGGTGCAAGCTGCCAGCACCATGGAAGCGGAATTCGAACGCTTTAAAAGCGAGTTGTCAGAAAAACTGCTTGACCTGGCTGTGTTGGTCAGCAAAAAAGTGATTGGCGACACCCTTGCCCTTCATCCTGAACAGGCCGCCGAATTGTTGAACCAGGTTTTGGAAAGCATGCAGTTGCACAGCAAAGCGGTCACCCTGCGTGCACACCCCAACACCATTCGCGTGCTTGAAGCCCAGTTTGGCGATCAGCAAATGCTGGGGAATCTGCGCATGATCGAAGACCAGAAACAACTGCAAGGTGGTTTTTTGCTACAGCACCCGGAGGGCGAAGTGGACGCAACACTTCAAACCCGCTGGCTGCGGGCCATTGAAGCCCTGGGCCGCAATAACCCATTAAGCCCAGAGGACACCGAGTAAATGGCTGACCTGCTGGATTGGATTGACGAATGCAAATTTCTGGTTGAACACAGCCAGCCCCAAGTGGCCACGGGCAAACTGACCCGCGTGGCCGGTTTGGTGATGGAAGCCGTGGGCTTGAAACTGCCGGTGGGCAGTGTGTGCACTGTGGTGCAAAAAGGAGCTCCACCTTTGGAAGCCGAAGTGGTGGGCTTTAATGGCGACAAGCTGTTTTTGATGCCCGCCACCGATGTGCACGGCATGACACCCGGCGCAAAAGTGATTGCACAAGAGCCCCCACCCATCGCACCCAAGCTGGGTGTGAAGGCCCACCCCTGGCGCAGGCCCGAGGACAAAACCAAACACCTCCCCGTGGGCGACAGCCTGCTGGGCCGAGTAGTAGACAGCAATGGCCGCCCACTGGACACCCTGGGTGAACTGAAATTTGAAAAACGCAGCCCCTTGGCGGCACGCCCTATCAACCCGCTTGAACGCGAACCCATCACCGAACCAATGGATGTGGGCGTGCGTGCAATCAATGCATTGCTCACCGTGGGCCGAGGCCAACGAATCGGCTTAATGGCCGGCTCCGGTGTGGGTAAATCCGTGTTGCTGGGCATGATGGCCCGCTACACCAAAGCCGACCGTGTGGTGGTTGGCCTGATCGGCGAACGTGGCCGCGAAGTGAAAGAATTCATTGAGCAGATTCTGGGTGAAGAAGGCCTGAAACGCAGCGTGGTGATTGCTGCCCCCGCCGACGTCAGCCCCCTGCTTCGCATGCAAGGCGCAGCCTACACCCAGATTGTGGCCGAGCATTTTCGTGACCAGGGGCACAACGTGCTGATGATCATGGATTCGCTGACCCGCTATGCCATGGCACAACGTGAAATCGCCTTGGCGATTGGCGAACCCCCTGCCACCAAAGGCTACCCGCCCAGCGTGTTTGCCAAACTGCCCACGCTCGTTGAACGGGCTGGCAATGGCCGAAAAGGGGGCGGTTCAATTACTGCGTTTTATACCGTACTTACTGAAGGCGATGACCAGCAAGACCCTATCGCTGATTCGGCTCGCGCCATTCTGGATGGCCACATTGTACTTTCTCGACAACTGGCTGAAAGCGGTCACTACCCTGCCATTGACATTGAACAATCCATTTCACGGGCCATGCACAACATTGTGCCTGCAGGCCACCTGAATGCAGCCCGTGGCCTGAAGGCCGCCTTCTCAAAGGTGCAGCGCAACCGTGACCTGATCACCGTGGGCGCTTACTCTCCGGGGGCAGATCCACAATTGGACCATTCTTTGGCCCTTTATCCAAAGATTGAAAACCTGCTGCAACAGTCAATGTTAGAGAGTGCAAGTTTCGATGAAGCGCTCGCAGGCCTTCAATCGCTATTTCCGAACGAATTTAAAAACGACAAACACTAAACCGCTTGGATGCCCATGAGCAATGTGCTGCAAATCCTGATTGAACAGGCCAGCGAAAAGGCCGACAACCTGGCCAGAGGCATGGCCAACACCCAGCAAAAACTGGTTCAAGGCCAGGACAAATTGAACATGCTGCAAACCTACCGCGACGAATGCGAGGGCGGCATGCACAACAAGGCAAGCACCGGCATGACAGGGCAACAACTGCGCAACCAGTTGGCCTTTGTCGGCAAAATTGCCCAAGCGATCGAACAACAAAGCCGCGAAATTGAATTTCTGAACACCACGCTGGCCCACCAGCGCACGCAATGGCAAGAGGCACTGGCCGAGCAGCGCAAATTTGAAGCCTTGGTGGAACGTGAAAAACTCAAACAGGCCAAACTTGAAAACAAGCGCGACCAAAAAATGAACGATGAATTTGCCGCACGCATTTACCGGGTTCACACCGCTGGGGAGCCCTCATGAACACGAGTACCCAAGCCATGAACAATGTCAACAAAGTGCAAACCCCTGCGGCGGGCAACAAGCCCAAGCAAGGTCAGCAAGAGTCTCAATTGAATTTTACTGAGCTGTTCAGTTCAGCATTGGGCCAATCGGCACCTACAGCCCAGCTCAACAGCATTGAAAGCCAATTGCGGGAAAGTTTGTACCAACAGAGCAAACCCAAAAAGAACAACGAAAGCACGGCCAACGCCGAGGCCGCCCAGGCAGCCCAAGCGGCTGTGTGGGCGCAGCGCAACTGGATGCAAACTGCACCGGTGCAGCAAGCCACACCAGTTGCTGCAAACGAAGTGATTAAAGATACCAAAGATACCGAAGCTGCAAAACAGGCTGTTGCACCTGACAACACGGCACCCACTGATTCAGCCAACGCATCAACAAGCAGCGAGAACAGCCAGGCAAATGCTCGTGGCGCGCAGCAAACACCAGAAAAAAACGCAGACAACGATACAGAACAGACCGCGAAAGTGGCATTGCCTGGCAACACCACAAACCCGGCAAACAGCGGTACGGCGCTGGATACAAAACCCACCACCACTGAGTTGGCATTGAACAGTGCCGCCGATGGGGAGCCCGTGGCGCAGGTGATTAATCCAACAAAACCAGAACAAACTACCGGCAATGAACTGGCTGGTGCAGACAAAGCACGGCCTGACCTTAAAACCACCGCCCAGTTGAAAGCTGACGCCACAATTGCCAACAGCACGGTTCAAATGCGTGCTGATACTGCCCAAGGCAATGGTCCTGGCAATGTGGGCAATGCCGTACAGGTGCAACTGAACCAGCAATTGAACCAGCAAGTGGCCCCACAAATAACGCAGCAAATCGTTCAGCAGGCGCAAGCCATGGGTGAGGGTTTTGGAGAAGAAGGTTTGAAAGTTGGCCAGAAAATTCTGGCTGCGGGCAACCTGCAATCAACTGGCACGGCCACAGGCATCACCGCAGGCACCAACGGCCTGACTGGCACAGCAGGCAGTGCGCAACAGGCCCTGATCAAAACACCGGTCAGTCAACCCGGCTTTGCCAAAGAACTTGGACAGACCGTGCAATGGGCCATCGGCAAAAACCTGTCCACAGTCGACATTCGAGTGAACCCGGAAAGTTTTGGTCCCATGAACATGCGTCTGGTGCAAAAAGGCCAGCAAGTTCAGTTGGTCATTCGAACACAAGACGAAGCCTCGGCCAACCTGTTGACCCAAGCTCTTGGCGGATTGAAAGAAGTACTGGCCCAGAATGGCCTGCAATTGAACCAAGTGCAAATTCAGCACGGCAACGCCCCCACACCACAAGGCCAGGCCAACAACGGCCAGGCTCAGTTTGATCAAAACCGGAACCAGGGCCAGGGCAATGGACAGCACGCAGCTGGCGGTGACAATTCCCAGACAGAATCGGGCACACCCACCAACACCACCACCGCCAGAACTCCAGAGGGCAAGCTCGACCTGTTTGCCTGACCCACTCAGGCCTGACGAATGAATTGGGTCCAAACAACACGGCTTTTCGGGGGTTTGCTCAGAAACCTTTCAGACACAATAGAGTTTGAAAGTGACACACAACAGCAATTGAACTTACGGAGTCAAGCATGGCCAGAGTCGCCCCGGCACCCGCTGCAGCAGCCCCAGAAGCAGCAGCGCCCGAAAAAGGATCCAAGAAAAAACTGATCCTGATTCTTGCAATCGTATTGACCGTTCTGGCAGCAGGCGGCGCAGCAGCTTTTTTCATGCTGGGCAACGCAAGTGGTGAAGGCGCTGCAGAGGAAACTGTAGAAGAGCCGGTCGGCCCACCCACATTCGTGGTCATGGACCAGTTTGTTGTCAACCTGGCTGAACCAGACACCACCCGTTACCTGCAAATTGGCATTACCTACGAGGTCAGCGGTCCGGCACAAGCTGAAGAAATCAAAAACTTCACACCCGTGATTCGCAGCCGCATCTTGTTGGTACTGTCGGGCAAGAACGTGGGCAACCTCACCTCGATTGAAGGCAAACAACAGTTGATGGATGAACTGGTGGACCTGGCTCGCGTCACCATCAAAGGCGATCCGAAAGACCCCACGCGTGGCATTCGCGACGTGCATTTTTCCAGCTTTGTGATTCAGTAACAGGACGCGCTGCACCATGCCCGGAGAATTTCTTTCACAAGACGAAGTCGATGCCCTGCTCAGGGGTGTGAACGGCGAAGAAGAAACGAAAGACGCGTCTGAATCCGCTGAAGGCGTTCGCCCTTACAACCTGGCCACACAAGAACGTATTGTTCGTGGCCGCATGCCCACGCTTGAAATTATCAATGAGCGTTTTGCGCGTTTAATCCGCATTGGCTTGTTCAACTTCATGCGCAGAAGCCCGGAAATTTCCGTAGGCCCAGTCAAAGTATTGAAGTACAACGAATTCATTCGCAATCTGGTGGTGCCCACCAACCTGAACATCATGGCCATGAAGCCCTTGCGCGGCAATGCCCTGTTCATTTTTGACCCCAGCCTGGTGTTTGCGGTCATCGACAACCTTTTTGGTGGCGACGGGCGTTTTCACACCCGCGTTGAGGGGCGTGATTTCACTCAAACCGAGCAGCGTATTATCGCCCGCATGCTGGAAGTCATTCGTGAAGAATTCGTCAAAGCATGGGCACCGGTGTTTCCCCTGAAACCGGAATACCTGCGCTCGGAAATGCACACCCAATTTGCCAATATCGCAACCCCATCTGAAATTGTAGTAACCACCTCGTTCTCGATTGAACTGGGTGCCGGTGGTGGTTCACTTCACATATGTATTCCCTATTCCACCATGGAACCCATTCGCGATTTGCTGTACTCCAGCATGCAGGGTGACCAGGCCGAACCCGACAAACGTTGGGTCACCATGCTGAAAAAGCAGGTGCAAATGGCCGAAGTGGACTTGGTGGCCAGCCTGGCCAGCACACAGCTGACTGTGGCCGACATCATGGAACTGAGAATTGGCGACGTCATTCCCGTTGAAATTGACAAAGTAATTGAAGCGCGTGTGGACAATGTGCCCGTGTTCAATTGCAGCTACGGCACCAGCGGTGGCCAGTATGCATTGAAAGTTGAAGAAGTTCTGGCTGTGAGCAACGACTCACACGCCGATGCGCTGAACCTGGAGGCCTTGCTGAGCAAGGAAGCCAAGCAGGCCGAAAAAACACACGAATAGCGATCAAGATAAGGAAAACACCATGTCTGAACAGCAAGTAGATACCGTAACCGACGCAGCAGATGACTGGGCAGCCGCATTGGCCGAACAAGCCAGCACCACCGCCACCAGTACCAGCGACACCGACAACCTGTTTGCACAGGCCAGCGACGCAAAACCCGCCTCTGGTTTGTTCCAGCCGTTTGCCGGAAGTGTGGCTTCAGGTACGCAGAACGACATTGACATGATTCTCGACATCCCGGTTCAGTTGACTGTTGAGCTGGGTCGGACGAAGATACCGATTAAGCACATTCTGCAACTGGCGCAAGGCTCTGTCATTGAACTGGACGGCCTGGCTGGCGAACCCATGGATGTGCTGGTGAACGGCTATCTCATTGCGCAAGGCGAAGTGGTGGTAGTCAACGACAAATTTGGTATCCGGTTAACTGACATCATCACGCCATCCGAGCGTTTGAGAAAACTCAACCGTTGATACCCTTTCGCAGTACAAAGGCATGCAACTACAACAAAAAAACAAAAATGCGGTGGGACATTCATGACAGGCCATCTGCTGCAAACCACACTGGGCTTGCTGTTTGTGGTGGGCCTGTTGCTCGCCCTGGTGTGGTTGCTCAAACGCATGGGCATTGGCAACCAGCAACGCCGCGGCGGCTTTTACAAGGTACTGGCCACCTCGGCACTGGGGCCACGTGAAAAAATAGTACTGGTTGAAATCGGTGACACCTGGCTGGTACTCGGCATGACAAGCAACAGCATCAACACCCTGCACAGCATGCCTGCGGGCAGCATTGCGCTGGACGAAGTACAAAACCCCGCCGTGAACTTTGCAAAAATGCTGGAGCGCGTCAAGGCAGGCAAGGTGAAATCATCATGAATCCCCTGCGTTCCCCTGTCGGCAAGCTGACCGCATCAAGCCTGTTGCTCATGCTGCTTCTTCTGGCCTTGCCCGAAGCGCAAGCCCAGCAAGTGCTGCCCGGTGTTACGGCCACGCCGGGTGCCAACGGCACCACCAACTACAGCGTCCCCATTCAAACGCTGCTGTTTTTTACCTTCCTCAGTTTTTTGCCTGCCTTGCTGTTGATGATGACGGGCTTCACCCGCATCGTGATTGTGATGTCGCTGTTGCGCATGGCGCTGGGCACGCAAAACTCACCGCCCAACCAGGTCATCATCGGCTTGAGCATGTTCCTCACCTTTTTCATCATGGCGCCGGTGTTTGATCGCGTGTATGAAAACGCCTACCTGCCGTTTTCCAACAATGAAATCGAGTTTCAGGAAATGACCGAGAGGGCCAGCGTGCCCATGAAAGACTTCATGCTGAAACAAACCCGTGAACCCGATCTGGCACTCTTCATGCGCCTGGGCAAAGTGGAAAATGTCGAGAATCCCGAAGACGTGCCCTTGCGTGTGCTCATTCCGGCTTTTGTCACCAGTGAACTGAAAACCGCTTTTCAGATCGGCTTCATGATATTTCTGCCATTTCTGGTCATCGACCTGATTGTGGCCAGCGTGCTGATGTCCATGGGTATGATGATGCTGTCGCCCATGCTGATCTCCTTGCCATTCAAGATCATGTTGTTTGTACTGGTCGATGGATGGACACTGCTGGTTGGCTCGCTGGTGGCCAGCTTTGAGACCTAAACTGAACTGAATTGAGCGTACAAACATGAACAGCCAAACCGTGTTGAATTTGGGCCAGTCTGCACTGGAAGTGATGCTGATGGTATCGGGCCCGCTGTTGGTGGTGGCGCTGGTGGTGGGTTTGCTGGTCAGTATTTTGCAGGCCGCCACACAGATCAATGAAATGACCTTGTCGTTCATTCCGAAAATTCTGGGTATTTTTGCCACCCTGCTGTTGCTCGGCCCCTGGATGCTGGCCACGCTGGTGGACTACACCCAGCGTTTGATCATGAGTATTCCGACCGTGATCGGCTAAGCATGGTCCCCATCAACGGCGAACAACTTGAAATCTGGATCGCCTCGTTCTTGTGGCCCTTCATCCGTATTCTGGCCATGCTGGCCACGGCGCCGGTGTTCGACAACCGCACCGTGCAACGCCGCACACGTGTAGGTCTTGCCGCACTCATTGCAATTCTCATGATGCCCCTGTTACCAGCCCCCCCAGTGCTCAGTTCGGCGCAAGCCATTCCGGTTCTGATTCAACAAATACTCGTCGGTGTGGCCATGGGCTTTTCCATGCGACTGGTATTTGCCGCATTCGAAATGGCGGGCGACTTGCTCGGTCTGCAAATGGGTTTGGCCTTTGCACAGTTCATCGACCCCGCACGCGGCACACAAACGCCACTTATCGGCAGTTTTCTGGGTGTACTGGCCATGCTCACATTTTTGGTCATCGACGGTCACTTGCTGGTGATCGCCGCAGTGGTTCAAAGCTTTGAGTTGATCCCGATCAGCGCAAATCTGTCTGTAGTCAACAGCCAAAGCATTGCCTTGGCCGGCAGCATCATGTTCATGCTTGCCTTGCAAATTTCATTGCCAGTCATGGCGGCTGTGTTGATCAGCAATATTGTGCTGGGTATTCTGGCGCGTGCAGCGCCGCAACTGAACGTGATGTCAATCGGCTTTTCGATCACGATTGGTGTTGGCTTGTGGATTCTGTGGGTCAGCCTGCCTTATTTCATCGCTGGAATTGACAGCGCAATTGGCCGTCTCTTGAGTATTTCCGTGCTGAATACAGGCTGATCATTCCAGAAAAAAATCGGTGTCTGCAGTACAGTCTTTGCCCGCCAAGGGATCCCCTTTTCGGCCTTCTGAATGCGACAAATGGTAGCGGATCACTTCCATCAACTGTTCCACTTCAAACGGTTTAATCAGGTAATCATTGGCGCCCAAGGCAAACGCCTGTTGTAAATCACTGGCATCGCTGCGCGCACTCAACAACACAAACGGCAACGTTTTAAAGTACACATCGCCACGCACGGCGCGCAACAAATCAAAGCCATCCATATTGGGCATCATCAAATCGCTCACAATCATTTTGGGCAAACCGGCATCGTGAACACGGCACTCCAGCAGCAAGCGCAATGCTTCCTGCCCATCATGGGCCTCCATCACATCCAGCCCGCTCAACTGCAGCAACTGCGAGAGGTTGCTGAGTATCGTCAAGTCATCTTCTACAATCATGACGCGCGGCATGCTTCCTCCTTAAGCGATGGCAAATCAACACACAACCAATGTCGATTGCGCCGATTTTTGATCATGATGCGCCCATTGATCAGGCGAATCACCCGCTTGGTTAACAGCAAGGTGAATGGCAAACACTCGCCTTTGAAGGGCACCACAGTTTCTTCGTCATGCGCTGGCTCAAGCTGCCCTCCCTTGACCATCCAGGCTGGCCACTCCAGCAACTCAATACACAAATTCAAGGTATTTTCAGCAGGCATTTTGATGGTCAACTTGCCTGCATGCGACTCTTTGGTTTCTGCAAACGACAACATTTGACGCATGGCCTGCGTGAACACATACTCATCGGAATAAAACTCATATTGATCCAGGCTGGGGTGCAGTTCATATTCCAGCCAGTGTTGGCCATGCCTGCGGCGCTGTTCGAACGAGGAAAACTGGCAAAAAACCTTTCGCACATCAAGCTGCGCAATATTCAAATGCTTGCGTGTGAAATTGGCACCCATGAACATCAGCGTTTCATCCACCAAAGCACGCAGCGAGCGCAAGGCTCCGCCAATTTGATCGATGTAATGCAACGCCGATTCCATGTTCACTGGCTCCTTTTGCAAGGAACTTTCCAGCAAGGCCTTGGCCGATCCAATCACGGTCATTGGTGTTCGAATTTCATGCGAGAGATACGACACAAACTGGGATTTCCGGGAGGACAACAAGGACTCCTCATTCAACTCCTCGCGAATGGAAAGCTCCAGGTCCATTTCCTCAGTTCTATCATGAATAATGCCCACGGCTTTACTGGGCAATCCATAGGCATTTTTCACTGCCACCAGGTGAATTTCAAGCTTCAGCAAAGAACCATAAGCGGTTGAATAACGCACCTGCACCACTGCACTGGGCAGGTTGGCGGTGAGGCAGGCCTGTAGAGCCGAATCCAGGCCCCTGATGTCTTCGCTCAAGATACCCGCTCGCCAGGCAGTGGCCGAGATTGAGGACTGTGCCTGCTCATCAAAGCCAAACAGACGCCGCCAGGTTGAACTGAACACCACGGTTTCCTGTTCAATATCCCACTCAAAAACACCATCTTCAAGCGTAGCCACCGCAGCCACCAAACTGTCAACCGACATTTCATGGTCTTGCTGAACAGTCTCGATTGATTTCTCCAACTGCTCAATCCGGGTTCGTTCCAGTTCAAGTTTCTCGGAGGCATTGGCAACCTGGGCCAAAGCATCCTGCTTCATCACCTGCAATTTCTGGTTGTCTGCGCGCAATACCTGAACCGATTTGTCGATCAAAACATAGACGTAACACATCAACACCGAAATCATCAGCAAGGCAAAAAAACTGATGAATATCTCAAAGCCTGCCCAGCCTGTCCAAAGCCCGTACCAGGCGCTGTGATCAGAACCGGCACCCACATGCACAAAGCCAATCAGGCTCAGTGCAATCATCTGGTTCAAACCCACAATGCCGAAAATGTAGATCATCCGGCTTCGCAATGGCTTTGATTTGCCCACCGAGGTTTCGTGGGCAAAACGGCTTAGCAAGCCCATGCACACAAACAGCACTACATACATGGCCACCAAACCTGGCCAACGCACATCCAGTATTTGATGGTTGTTTGGAATAAAAATAAATGCCATGTGAATGAGAAACTGAATCAGAATGCCCAGCGAGGTGAAGAGCAACATGAACAGCTTGGCTGCACCCTTGGCTGACTGCACCAGATAGTCCACATACAGAAACACCGCAATACACACAGCAAAGGTGAGTACGGTTCCCGAAATACTGAACAGGGCGTCTTTGGCGGAAGGCAGGGTTAAACCCACAAACGCCGAGGCAAAAAACATGGAAATCACATAAAGGGTAATGAGTACCCCTCTTCGAATCAGGTAGTGGCTATTGGCAATCAGGGGCGGGTTTTTGATTCGAACTTCCACGCCCACGGTCATGGCCAGCAGGGACGCGAAAAAGCCAAAGGCCAATCCGGAAAGATGGGCCTCTGAGATTGCAGCTGCTGCGAATGCAAAGTCCTCCACCAACCAATTCATGAAATGCACCGCCCCTGATTCGATGTATGCAGCTTGTTGCTGATTTATTTATTGAATAGTGACACCCGGCAAGAACTTGCAAGGCATTCACACAATTTAACAACTTGGGGTGATACACCTATCCCCCCAATCGGGGTAGCTAGGGGTGAAACCTGCTGCGGATACTACTTATTGTGAAAATTGCACCCAAAACAAAGGCGCTGAACATGCCCACCGCGCCCTCGTAGACGGTACTCGGAAAGCCATAAAACTTCCAAGCCACTGTGGCCATCACGCCGGTACTTGACATGCACAACATCGCCAACGAGTTTAATTTTGCACCGAGTACCTGCCAAATCAGAATAGGTACAAACACCGCGCCCAATGTACCCCAAGCCCACACCACCAAAGAAAATACACTTTGCTCGCTCCACAGGCCAATACCGAGGGCAAAAACAGTGGTCATCGCGGTGGCGGTTTTCAAAAACCAGCGATTCTCCGAAGGTTTTCTGGGCAAGTCTTGAGTGATTGCAGACGAACACGACAGCACCAGCGAATCGGCCGTAGACATGGTGGCCGCAAAAATACCCGCAAGCATCAGCCCGGCCAACCAGGGGGGCAACAAGTCGCGCGCCATATTGGGCAGGGCCATCTCAGGATCAAAACCTGTGCTCTCGCCAAAATACAAGCGGCTAAGCAAACCCACCGCAGTTGCAAAGCAGTAAAACAGGAGGTAATAGCTGTAATACCACCAGCGCACCTGGTTCATTTGCCGGGTATTTTGCAAGGCCAAATACCGGCTGACAATGTGCGGCTGCCCAAGCGCCGCTGCACCGGCAAACATCCAGCCCGCCACAAAGGCCATTGCCCCGGCATAACCGGGAATATCAAGCCCGGTGGGTGTCGGGTTCATAAAGCCATCGATGGCACCCGCCTGCTGAAACACAGCCTGCATACCGCCTAAATGGGCAACCGCGGCCACCAACAGCACGACGATCGAAACAATCATCAACAGCGATTGCGCCGCATCCGTCCAAATAGACGCACGCATGCCACCCGCAATGCTGTAGGCGATTACAACCACTGCAACCATGCTCATACCGATTGCCATGGGAATGTCGAGCATGCCTTCCAGCGCCTTGCCACCCGCTGCAATTTGCGCTGCGGCATAGGTTGCCAGAAAAACAATGCTGAACAACGCAGCCAGCACTTGCCAGCTGCGGTTGTTGGTTCCACCCCATTGTGACAGCAGGCCGATGATGCCATTGGCGTGAATGCGATCCGCCTCATCCCGCATGCGTTCATGCGCAGTTTTTGAGGCAATCAGGTCGCCCACAATCCAACCCAGCATCAGCCAAACAGACTGGATTCCTGCGGTGTAGGTGTAACCAATCAGGCCGATGAACATATAGCCTGAATTGTTGGTGGCCACCGCCGACAGACCGACCAACCACGGCGGCACGCTGCGGCTGGCCACAAAGTAGTCAGCTGCACTTGCCTTGGCCTGCCGAGCAGAACTAAGTCCGATCAGCAGAACCAGGGCCAGGCAGATGAAGAAGCTTGCGCCCAAATTAAGCGGGCACCTGCAAGCTCAATGGCTCAATGGTTCGCGCCGCCAGAAATTCTGGTCGAGGCGTATCTGCCGCATACGGGGAATTCAGCACATTGCTGACTGCGTTGTACACGTAGAACAGGTTGGCACGCAGGTGGTCGCTGGTGTTCTTGCCTGCGCCGTGCATCACATTGCAATCAAACAACAACACTGAGCCTGCTGGTGCAACCACCTCCTGCACGCCGCCGCTTTCTTCCAGCAAGTCCAGAAACAGCGCTGGCGGCTTGCCCACAGCCTGCTTCTTGAATGCCTCTCGGTAACCGGTGGAGTCGGGTGTTTCGCCTGGGCAGGCCACAAAAGTTTTGTGACTGCGTGGCATGAACTTCAAGGAGCCATCGGCAGAAATTTCGTCAGTCAGCAGCACGGTTGCGCTAATGGCGCGCATGCCAGGCATGCCATCCTCGGCGTGCCAGGTTTCAAAATCGCTGTGCCACTCAAAGCCACTGCCATAATGCGGGCTTTTGAAGTTCAGACGCGACTGATGAATGTAAACCGAGTCGTTTAACAAAAACTGAACCACTTCCAGCATGCGCGGGTTGCTCGCGGTTTCTTTCAGCAAACCTTCCATACCGTGCACGCCAAACAGGGTGCGCAACTGCTCTCCATCGGCCTCCTTGATTAATTGGCCAGCATGGGTTTGCGCACAGTTTTTACTAGCCCTCTCCGCGGCGGCACGCAACTCGTTGAGTTCATGAGCAGAAAACACATCGGTCAACACCAAATAGCCATCGCGCTCGAACTGGGCCATCTGTTCCTTGGTCAGGGGTGAGTCTTCTGTCCACTCGCTGTACACCACGGGTTCGGCGCGTCGAATCAAGGCGCCCTCCGATTTGTCACGTGTGGGGTATGGGTCTCTTACGGCTGAAACAATCATTGTGTTTTGCCTCCTGTGGTTTTATTCGGCCAACGCAGGGTATGCGCCGGTTTCATCGTGTACTTCCGCACCAGTCACTGGGGGGTTGAACACGCAGGCCATGATCATGGGCTCGTCGAAGGCACGCAGAATGTGCGGGTCATGCAGGTTCAAGGCGTACATGGTGCCCGCCTCAATCGGGTACACCTTGCCATCAATCTTGCTTTCAATTTCGCCTTTGCCACTCACGCAGTACACACTCTCCAAGTGGTTCTTGTAGTGCATGTGCAATTCGGCCTTGGCGTGAATGGTGGTGATGTGAAAGGAAAAGCCCATCTTGTCGTCGCGCAACAGCATGCGAACACTGTCCCAACCCTTGGAATGAATGTGCTTTTCTGTGCCTTGCACTTCGCTGAGTTTTCTAACAATCATGCTTTCACCTTTTTGCTGTTGGCTTCCTTCTCGGCCTTGGCGCTGATTGCGGCCACAGCCTTCTCAAGAATGGTCAAACCTTTTTTCAGGTCTTCCATTTCAATGTTCAGGGCTGCAAACACCTTCACCACCTGGCCATCGTTGCCGCAGGTCTCAATAATCATGTGGTGCTTGAAACACTCCGCCACGACTTCGTCGGCCAGGGCACCACTTTGCATTTCAATGCCCTGCATCATGCCGCGGCCTTTCACCTGCACGGTGACATTGTCGTTGGCTTTCAAAATGCGGTTCAGGCTTTGGTTCACCACCTCGGCACGTTGTGCAATACCGCGCTCAAATGCCGGGTTGGCCCAATACTTTTCAAGGGCGGCTGCGGCAGTAATGAATGCATGGTTGTTGCCTCGGAAGGTGCCGTTGTGCTCACCTGGCTTCCAGAAATCGAGGTCGGGACGAATCAGGGTGACCGCCATGGGCAGGCCCATACCAGACAGTGATTTGGACAGGCAAATCAGGTCAGGCTCAATGCCGGCTTCCTCAAAGCTGAAGAACGAACCTGCACGGCCAACACCGGCCTGAATTTCGTCAAGAATCAACATGGCACCAGCCTTGCGGGTCACCTTGGCCAGGTTCTTCAGCCACTTCATGGAAGCCGGGTTTAAACCACCCTCACCTTGCACGCCTTCCACAATCACGGCGGCAGGCGCATCTTGACCACTCGACTTGTCGGTCAGCATTTTTTCAAGGTACTCGGTGGTGTCCACATCTTCGCCCATGTAACCGTCATAAGGGTAACGGTCAACGCCACACAGTGTAGAAGCCGATGGGCTGCGGTGATGGCTGTTCGCGGTACATGCCAACGCACCTTGCGTTACGCCATGAAAGCCGTTGGTGAACGCAATAATTTGCTTGCGCCCGGTAATTTTGCGAGCCAGTTTGATGGCCGCTTCAACCGAGTTGGTACCAGTGGGGCCCGTAAACTGAATGCGATATTGCATGCCACGCGGCTTCAAAATATGGCGGTTGAACGCATCAATAAACTTGGCCTTGGCGGCGCTGTGCATGTCCAGGCTGTGGCCAATGCCATCGTCTGCAATGTAGTCAAGCAATGCCGATTTCATCTCTGGATCGTTGTGCCCGTAGTTTAACGAGCCTGCCCCAGACAGGAAATCGAGATAATCCTGACCATGCATGTCGGTCATGGTGCTGCCCTTGGCGCGCACAAACAGGGTTGGAAAGCTGCGGCAATAGCTGCGCGCTTCCGACTCGTTTTTCTGGAATGTGCGAATTTTGCTCAGGGTTTGAAAGTCGATTGACTTGCTTGAGTCACTCATTGTTGTACTCCTTGAGTTTGTAGGAATGTCGCCAGTGGCGATGTTGGCAAAGTGATTTCCACCAATACTTCGGTGTTGTGTCGACCGCCAAAGTGAGACTGTTCTTCGAACCAGTCTCGTGAAGACAAATGACTGCCCCAGTCGCGGGCCAGTGATTTGAAAAGCCCCCAAGACGCCGCGTTGTCGGGCGTAATGGATGTGTGAATTTTTGCAATGCCGCTTTGCTGGGCCACCACCCAGTTGAGGAGTCTCTTGCCCAAGCCCAGCCCCCGAGCCTTTTCCCCAACTGCGACTTGCCACACAAAAAACGTGTCGGCTTGTTTGGGCGGAATGTAACCGGAAACCCAGGCAACCACCTCGCTGTTCAGGGTTGCGACTACGCAAGTAGGCGCAAAGTGACTGCATTGCAGCAGGTACAAATAATGGGAGTTCAGATCGAGTGGCTTGCAAGCATCCACAAGGTCGAATACGGCAGTGCCATCTTCGAGCACGGGATGTCGCAAAACGACATCATGTTTGGACATTTGGATGAGATGGCCCTGTTATTGGCAGGCCCATTTGTTATTAATAAATAAACTACTTCTCATCCTTTCGTAAAAGCTCATCATTGAAAACCAATGCAATGAAGAGTTTTTATGAAAGAACAATCTAATAATAGTTTACTTTATAAATAAATGCAAACCATCTTGAATACCCCTCTGACATCGCTGAAATTGTTAAATTTGGTGGGAATGCTCTAAGCGTAGGAAATTCCAACTCACCAGGCCGGTTAATCACTACAATTCATCAAAATGAATTAAATCACCGGGTTAGCGAGCATGGACAGCACCTTACAAGAATCACTTATTTCGCTTCGCCGCATTATTCGTGCCACAGAATCCAGTGCCCGAGAATTGGCCAAAAAAGCTGACATGGCCACCTCTGAATTGTTGACTTTGCAATCGGTGGCCGACAATCCCGGCATTTCCCCGGGCGAGCTGGCCAAGTCGCTCAGCCTTTCCCCCGTGACATCTACAGTGATTCTTCAAAAACTGGAAAGCCGGGGTTTGATCGAGAAAATTCGCAGCACAGTTGACAAGCGCAGGCTTGAAGTGGTGTTGACCGACAAGGGCAAACACGAGGTAAACGATGCGCCGTCCAGCCTGCAAACCCGCTTCGCAGATCGCTTTGAGCAACTACAAAGCTGGGAGCAACATTTGATTGCCTCAGTGCTGGGCCGGGTAACCACCTTATTGGGTGCAGAAACCATGGATGCATCGCCAATTCTTGACGTGGGCGAGATTGACAAGCCGGCAAAATAAACCGAACAAAGCTGTCAAATAAGAATTGACTTATTGTTTAATATTTTTAATAATTGTTTCCAATTTACAACAATTCACACTTTCTGGGTTTGACTGGCTTTCATGTTTGATTTAGGTGCATTTTTTAGACGCAACAGAAAAGTGTTGTGGTTTGCCATTGCAGCATTCATGGTGGTCTTTGTTTCAATACAAATCAGCAAAGCCTTGGCCACGCGCGATTCCAACTACGGTGAAATCGCCGAATGCACCTATGTGCACCAAGCCCCAGAACTTCAAACCCCTGCCAGCCCGCAAAGATCGAGCAGTACCTATTGCCCCACAAAAGGCTGATTAGCCCGATTTACAGCGTTTGAACCAATACCTGGTTTTTCCCGGATTTTTTGGCTTGGTACATCAACTGGTCAGCATGTGCCAAAAGTGTTTCAAGGCTACGCTCCTCAAATGTAGAAACCTGTAGCACTCCCACGCTTGCCGACACAGGTAAATCGGGGCAGGTGTATTGAATGGCCTCTGAAATGGCTGCCCGAATGCGCTGCCCAAGATTCTCGGCCATATCCGAGCGACTGTTGCCCAAACTCAACACCACGAATTCATCACCGGAGAGGCGATACACCTTGTCCTCCGCTCGCAACCGAACCGACAGCTTGGTGCTGACGCGCTTGAGCAGCTTGTCACCCGTGGCATGGCCGAGAGTGTCGTTGACCATCTTGAAATTGTCGAGATCCAGAAAAGACAACACAAAGGGTTCTTTGGCATTGAGCATGCGCCACACGGCAGCCTCAAGTGCCTTGCGATTCAAACTGCGGGTTAAAGGGTCAGTCAGGTTTTCCTGTCGCAGCGATTTCGAGCTGGCCTGAATTTTTACACTGACACCATAAAACTGAATGGGCAGCACCAGCAACAAAAACAGATTGGCATACACCAACTCAAGGTGGGCCTGCCAGTACGGCACCAACCAAGCCAGCCCCAACACAATCGCAATACCCAAGCCAATGTGGCAAGCCAACATGCAGGGGCCATACCGAATACCCCGAACCAGAGCCACCACTGCGATCAAAGGGGACACGGGTGCCAGGAATTCTGCAGCGACAACCAGGCCCCAACCGATCATGGGCAGATCCAGGCAATAACTGGGCAGCTCAATTTTTTCCCAATGTCGCTCACGGTTGGAAATCAGCCAAGATTGCACCAAGGCCAGGTGAAAATAAATACCCAAGGCAATCATGAATGCCATGCGCGCGCCGTTGCCAACGATGGCACCACCAGGGGCAAAAAAGAACACCATGAGAAAAGAAAGCCCGGCAAAAGCCATTCTCTGCCGGGCACGAGAGGCACTGTCTGAAATATCGAGGACGTATTTTAGTTTTAGCATGCGGTTGAGATATCTCATGGGGCCCCACCGGGGGAACATCCCCCCAGTGGGTGTGTCAGCTCATGATCTCAGTGACGCATCAATACCTTCCAGTTCCAAGAAGTTGCTCAGGCCACTGCGGCGGCGGCAGCTTCTTCCAGGTCGGTGGGAATGTCGAAGTCCAGCAGGCGCTCAACATTCAACACCAGCACAAACTCGTCGTCTACCTTGCCAATACCGCGCAAGAAGTCAGTTTTTACGCCCGCACCAAACTGCGGCGGCGGCGCAATAAACTCGGCCCCAATATCAACCACGGCATTCACTGCGTCCACCATGAAACCGACCACTTGTGTTTCGTCGGCCATTTGCGATTCAAGAATCACAATGCAGGTGCGGCGGTTGATGGTGGTTTTGCCTTGCCCAAACCGGGCACTCAAATCCACCACGGGCACCACAGAGCCGCGCAGGTTGATCACGCCGCTGATGCATTGCTGCATCATGGGCACCACGGTAATTCGTCCAAATTCGATGATCTCTTTGATCCGGAGAATTTCCACCGCCAGCTTTTGTCCATGTACCTGAAAAGTCAGGTACTGGTGGCTGGCGCTGTCACTCTCCATGGCCTTGGCCAATTGCTCATTGACATTGCTCATGGTGAGTACCCCTATTAAAAGTCGTCGAAACTGTCGAAACCGTTTGCACCACCCTGGCTGCTCGCCTTGCCGGGCGCTGGTTTGCGCTCAGCATGGCTTGAGTTGCGGGCAGTTGATCGGCCTGTGCCAGTGTCAAAGAAACTCATGGCGGTGTTCAACATGCTGGCCTGACCACTCATTTCCTCCGCAGTTGCAGCCAACTCTTCGGAAGCTGCCGCATTTTGCTGGGTTTGCTGGTTCAAGCTCATCATGGCCTGATTAATTTGCGCCACGCCGTTGGTTTGCTCGTTCGACGCGGCAGTAATTTCCTGCACCAGGTCGGATGTGCGGTTAATCGCTGGCACCATTTCCTGCAACAGGCTACCTGCGCGTTCAGCCTGCTTCACACTGCTGGTGGCCAGGTCGCCAATTTCCTGCGCGGCCACCTGGCTGCGTTCAGCCAGCTTGCGCACTTCCGCAGCAACCACTGCAAAACCTTTGCCGTGCTCACCAGCGCGAGCCGCTTCAATCGCCGCGTTCAGGGCCAGCAAGTTGGTTTGATAAGCGATGTCATCGACGATACCAATTTTGTCAGCAATTGCTTTCATGGCATTCACGGTTTCGGTCACAGCACGGCCACCCTCTTTGGCTTCTTCAGCCGCCTTGGTCGCAATTTGATCTGTTACGCGGCTGTTCTCGCTGTTTTGTTTGATCGAGCCCGCCATTTCTTCAATGCTGGCTGACACTTCCTCAACACCGGCAGCCTGGCTGCTGGCACCTTGTGACAGGCTTTGCGAGGTTTTTGAAATCTCGCGTGCTGCATTGGTCAGTGAATCGGCATTGCCACGCACTTCCTGAATCACATCGCTCAAACGATCGATGGTGGTATTCACATCGTCCTTCACTTCGCCAAACAAGCCTTTGTAATCGGCTGTAATTTTCTGGGTCATGTTGCCACTGGCCAGCAACTTCAGCACACGGCCCACATCTTCCAGGCCCACGGATGTAGTGGTCAACAGGCCGTTCACGTTTTGGGCCAGGGTTTTCAGGAAACCCTCTTTGTCGTCTTCACGAATTCGGTCGCTGAAGTCGCCATCGGATGCACGACCCACAATGCCTGAAATTTCATTTTCAATCGCCACTTCAGCAGTGCGGTCACTCCATTCAACCACAGTACCCAAACGCTCACCAGCCTCGTTGATTACAGGCGATGCAATCAAGCGGAAACTAAGATCCCCTACCTTAATACCTGTTCTCAACGGTGAGTTCAAAGCTGACAACATACTGCGCTGATGTGCCGGGTTTTTGTGGAACACGTCGATGTTGGCACCAATCAACTTGCGCACGTTGAAGTTGGGCAGGCTCTTGCGAATCATGTCCTCATTGCGCGTCATCATGGTGTTCAACGAGTTGTTCAAATAAGTAATGTGGTTCTGATTGTCTGCAATCATCACGTTGGTGGTCACTGAGTCAAGCGCAATGCGAATCGCCAGGTTTTCCAGTGCTGTTTTGCGTTCTTTCTCGGCACGTTCTTCTTCGCGCCTGGCCATGGCCACCTCACCAGTGCGGTCTTTCCATTCCACCACGGTGCCCACGCGCGTACCTGAAGCATCAAATACTGGGGTTACCAGCAAGTTGAAATGACGCTCGCCAATTGTGAGGTTGGTGCTGTAGGAGTCGCGCAGGCGCGCCAACATACCGCGCTGGTGGCTAGGTACTTTGTGGAAGCTGTCAATGTTGGCGCCCAGAATTTTGCGGGCATCAAATTGTGGCAAGTCTTTCTTGATGTCGGTTTCAGCTTCCACCAACATTTTCGACAGTGAGTTGTTCACATACACAATGTTGTAGTCAGCGTCGGCAATCATCACATTGGTGGCCACGCTTTCCAGTGCCTGTACCTGGCGCTGAGCGAACATGGTTTCCGCTTCAAGCTTTTTCATGGCATCGCGAATGGCTGCGGGCAACTCATCTGCCGCACCTTTCAAGGTTTCTTTTTTCCACAACTGGTGAACACTGCGTACCGCCGTTTCTTCCACTTTGCGGGCGCGCTCATTCACGCTGGCAATCATCTCGTTGATCTTGGTCACCACCGACAACACATCACCGCTCAGGTCTTTGGTTGGCAAAGCCTGCAAAGGCTTCTCAAGGCTTGTTTTCAAGCCGGAAATTTCCACTTCAAGGCTATCAGCAACTGTCGCCAACTGACCGCTCTTTAAAAAATCAAATGCACCCATGTTCGTCTTCCTTTGTAAAATTACGCGTTGGCCTGCTCAAGGCTTGCTGAAATACTGCTCACTTCTGTAATCAATTTTGGTACATCAATAATCAAGGCCACATCGCCGTTGCCCATGATGGTGGCCCCGCTGATTGCCCGGTTCTGTTCAAACAAATTGCCCAGCGGTTTAATCACTGTTTGTGATTCGCCGTGAAGTTGATCGGCCACAATGCCGGCCTTCATGCCGCCAAAGCTGACCACAATGATGTTCTCGCGCTTGGGCCGCTTGGCGTTCGGATGAAACACCTTGCGCAAACGCACTGCGGGCAAAAACTCCCCGCGAAGGTCGTAGTGAATGTCCATGCGATCGTCGGTGCCCAAGGCATCAACCGGCAGCTCAAGGCACTCCCGCACATAGGACAGCGGAATGACATAGACGGATCCGCCCACGCCAATCATGAAGCCATCAATAATGGCCAGCGTCAGCGGCAAACGAATTTCGAATGTGCAGCCCTGCCCGGTGCGTGAACGTACCTGCACAGAGCCACGCAACGCTTCAATGTTTCGTTTCACCACATCCATGCCAACGCCGCGCCCTGAAATGTCGGTAACTTTGTCTGCTGTAGAAAAACCAGGGGCGAAAATCAGCATGTTGACTTCAGCATCGCTAAGTACCTGTTCAGGCGACACGATGCCTTTCTCAATCGCTTTCTTCAGGATTTTTTCACGCGCCAGTCCACGACCATCGTCATTCACTTCAATCACAATGTGCCCACTGTCGTGGTAAGCATTCAGTTGAAGCCTGCCCGTTGCAGGCTTGCCGGCAGCTACACGTTCTTCTGGCGTTTCAAGACCGTGGTCCAGTGCATTGCGCACCAGGTGCATCAAGGGGTCACCAATTTTTTCAACTACTGACTTGTCCAGCTCGGTGTCTTCACCTGAAATTTCAAGCTGAATTTGCTTGCCCAATCCCATCGCAGTGTCACGCACCACGCGTTGAAAACGCTGAAAGGTCTCGCCAATTTGCACCATGCGCAAGCCCAGTGCACCGTCGCGAATTTCTTCAATCAAACCAGCCACTGCACTGGTCGATTCCAGCATGGCGGTGTGGTTCAAGTGCTTGGCTTGCTCCACTGTGCCCGCATTGGCAATCACCAGCTCTCCCACCAGGTTGATCAGTGCATCCAGCTTGTCGGAAGGCACACGAATGAATGAACTGGAGGGTGTGGCTTTGCCTGTTGGCCTGGACTTTCCTGAAGCTGTCGCAACCGCATTGCCGGTGGCCTCGATCACTTCAGGCAATAGCTCTTCTTGTGGCCTCGGAAAGCCTGCTTCCTGCAACAGTTCAGCAGCACGCCCTGCGCCTTCGGGCAGCGCATTGGCCAGCGCGTCCCACTGCTCAGGTGTGCAGTTGTGGGCCAGAATTCGGACCTTGCTTTCTTCAGTCAGAAACTCAAATGCATCTTCAATACCAGGCTGGCCTTTGTCGGTGACAAAGCGCAACTCAAAACCCAGGTAACACGATTCAGCATCCAGATCTGCGAAGCTGGGCAGTGCGTCCAGCACGGGCACCACGGCTTGCAACTCACCATAGGTTTCCATGTATGAAAAAATGGGGGCCGGGTCAAAGCCATCGCACAAGGTGCTGCGCCCAAGGCGAACCGATACATGCCAGGTTTGTCGACTGCTATCGGTCTCAACAATTTTCACTGGCTTACTGCTCGAAGGATGTTCTTCGTGCAACAAGTAGGCTTTTAAACGGGCAGTCAAGCCCGCCTGTGCAGTAGCCATGTCGGGGCTGACCTGTTCAGCATCGCCACCAGCTTCAATACAGTCGACCAATTCTGAAATGTGGTCGCGGCATTCCAGCACCAGGGTGCTCATGTTCGCATCAAACCCGATTTCGGAATTGCGCACGCGGTCCAGCACGGTTTCAAGGTCGTGCACAAAGTGCGTAATCACCAGCAGGCCAAAAACCCCCGCACTGCCTTTGATGGTGTGCGCCGCGCGAAAAGCGGCGTTCAATACTTCGGTGTCGTTGGGGTTTTGCTCCAGCTGCAGCACATAGCTTTCTACTTCAGCCAGCAGTTGCCGTGCTTCCGTGAAAAATATACCGCGCGAAGCATCCAGGTCCAATTCAAAGGCCATGCCTTAGTTCTCCAAAAAACCAGCGTTGATCCAGGACTGCATGCCCAGTCGGGCGGCTTTCATAGCCACGACCTCGGACGGTTTGGTCCAGTGCACGCGCAAGTTCACTGCGGGATCGTTTTGAATGGTCACCAACATTTGCATGCCTGCCGTGTCCACTTCCTGGCAATTGCTCAAATCAAGCACCACTGAAATTCCCTGATTCAAGGACTGACGAATGACCTCAACCAGGCCAGCACAATCTGCAATGGTCAAGGTGTCCAAAGCCACCCGCGTGTGCTTGCAGGTTACGATGCTGTTTTCCATCTCGTTCTCAAGGTCTTCTTGCATAATCAGTTCGCTGTGCATGTGCATCCTCCCCGTGGCCTCAAGCCACCAATTTGTTCACTGCTGCAATCATTTGTTCTGGCTTGAAAGGCTTGACCATCCAGGCTTTCAGGCCTGCCGCCTGCCCTTCACTTTTTAATTTGTCGTCCGATTCTGTGGTCAGCATGATGATGGGTACAAACTTGTAAGCCGCCATTTTTTTTACTTCGCGTACGAAGGTGAGTCCATCCATGTTGGGCATGTTCAGGTCACTCACAATCAGGCTGATTTTTCGGCCATCCAGCTTGGTCAATGCGTCCTTCCCATCACAACCTTCCACCACATCAAAGCCCTGACTTTTCAGGGTCATCGATACCACTTGGCGCAGGGAGGTGGAGTCGTCCACAATCAATACGGTTTTGCTCATACAGGTTCTCGTTCTTGGGTGTTTAGAAAAAAGTCAGTTCGTCGCTGCTGGCACCAGGCTTGGTGGCAGCGTTGGTGCTGCCTTTGCCGCTGTGGTTCACGCGCTCTTCAGCCATGGTGTATTTGCGCTCCAGTTCATGCATCAGTGCAGCCACGTTCAAGGTCTCAAGGCCCGTGTTCAACTGGCCCTTCATTTGGCTCAGGCTGTCTTGCACATGCCCCAGAATCTGAGACACACGGTCTTGAAACTGAAAATGCACCACCGCATTGTTCAAACTGGAGGAAACATGATTGGTGTTGGCGATGATCTGCTCGCTGGCTTGGTGCAGGGGTACGGTGACTTGCTCGAATTGCTCAACCACACCACTCAAGGTTTCGCTGGCTTGGCTAAGCACCTTTTCATCACTGCTTTCCATGCGTGCGGCACCATCACCCGCTTTTTTCGCTGCCGATGCAATCAATTGCACCCGCTCGCGAATCTTCACACCTGTTTCGGCCGACAACATCGAGAGCTTGCGCACCTCGTCGGCCACAATCGAAAAACCCCGACCGTCTTCGCCTGCACGGGCTGCCTCAATGGCTGCATTCAGCGCCAGCAGGTTGGTGCGCGCGGCAAGGTTTTCTACCGAAGCCGCCATCTTGGCCAACTCTTCTGTCGAGGAAATAAAACCTTTTACCTCTTGCATGATGGTGGCCTTCTCATCGAATGAATTTCGAATGCTGCTCAACATGCCATTAAGGCTTTGCGCCACATGGTCAGCCAAACCATTGCCGCTGGATGTGTTACCCAACACATGCGCAGCACCAGCGGCCACGCTGACGGTGTCATTCAATTTGCTGTGAATTTCAGAGAAGGCCTCTGCCAGGTTCACAATGCCCATTTCCATCTGAGAATTGGCAGTGCTCAACTGGCTGTTCAGGGTGGGCACCCAAGTATCAGCCAACTGAATCAGTTCAACCCTTTCTGTATCTGTTTTACTCAACTCATTCACGGTAGAGGACAAGGCCTCTATTTCCGCCTGCAAAACAAGCTGCCGCTTCTTGCCCATTTCATGGATGGCCAATGCACACAGCAGCAATGCTGCACTACCGAAGACCAGCGGCCACACACTGCTCTGAAAGAACGCACCCAACACCAGAATTCCGACCGATGCTGCAATTAAAACCACAGACAACAGGGCCTGGGTTTGTGATGTGTTTTTATTGTTTTTTTTCATGAACAGAAATTCCTATCAGTTGTTTGACTGGGCATACTGCGGGCTCAATGGGGGCTGGGGAATGCTCCAACGCTTCATACCAGCCATTGCAAAAAGTGCCATGAACGGTGAGGTAAGCATTGGCTACCCAGTGGTGGAGAACTTGCAGGAATTCGATTGGGGTGCTGCGCATAAAGTCCTCCGATGGACCACTTTGTTAAACGCAGTGAACTTGAATATTTCACGCTTAAGGGAAGTTTGCGCCGATACCCATGTGAGCAATAGGGAGAAAAGAAATGGAAAAGGGGGCCAATATTGGGTTAATGCACTTGGGGGAATGCAACAAAAGGTGAACTGTGTGAATAAATGTAAAAAACCCGCTGCAGGAGCGGGTTTTGAGGCAATTTGAAGAAAATTTTATTGGGCTTCGGCGGGCCTTAAAGTCATGCCAAGTGGCCCTTTGATGGTGCCGTCTTCGTTGAGGTCATAAATGGTGGTTTCACCATCGCTGGTGATTTTCACTTTTTTGTCTTCAACTTCATAGGCAGCTTCGCGGGTTACACCCATGGTGGACACATACACCGTGCCGTTGCCTTGAAACTCATACTTTTGCAAACCCAGGTCGTCTTTGTAAACACCATCCAGGTTGTTACCGCATGCTGTCAACAAACCGAGCAAACCCAGCATGATGCAAGCTTTACGAATGTTCATGCTTCAAATCCCCTCTCAAGATCAGGCCATCCAAAACTCCTGCAGGGCCTTGGCCGTGCGGATCGGAATTTCAACCATGGGCAAGTGGCCCACGCCGTCAAAAAGTAACACATCCGCATGGGGAATAATGGCTTGGTAGGTGTAAGCGCCGGTGTAATGTACAAGTCGGTCCTCTTTGCCCCACATGATCAGGGTAGGTGCCTGTGTGGCCGACATGCCTGGGCCATTGGGGTTGGGCGCATTCACAAACATTTGATGAAAAAGGTGCCGGTTCACATGTCGGCGGTTGATCAGGTCTTGCGCCATGACAGGGGCCAAAGCAAGGGCAATGGCCCGATTGTGTATGGCCAGGCTCATCAGCGTATGCGCGCCGGCCAGGCTCTCAACAATCATCGGGTTGCGACCCTCTTTCAAGCCCGCTTCAAAGCGGGTGTGGTCGCTGCCCTTGCCGCCCGCCGGGTTCATCAAACAAAGTGTTTGAACCAGATTCGCATGCCGGCCTGCCAGCAAAGCCGACACCAATCCACCCACAGAGTTACCTACCACGTGGGCTTTGCCCGGCACATGGTTCTCAATCCAGGCAGCAACACGGGCCACCTGATCGTCCAACCCATAAGGTACATTGGCATTGAACTGGCTTTCACCCCAGCCCGGCAAATCCAGCACAAACAAACGGTGCTGTTTCAAGAGGAAAGGCACCAGCGACAACCAGTTTTCCTTGTTGGAGGCAAAGCCGTGCAGCAGTACCACGGGTGAACCTTCTGGGTTACCCCCCTCCAGCCACACCAGTTCATGATCAAGCACAGTGGCCTGCTGGCGCTTAAGGCCGGAAAGTCCTGCATGCAGTTTATTGATCAGGGGCACCGCGCTGCGGTTTTTCCATTGGCGAATTTTCAGGCCATGTGGCGGGCGAGCAAGGCTCAAGTACTTGGGCGCCACATCGTCTAGAAATGCAAGCTCAAGATGGTGCATTCCGGCGAACTCCGTGCCAGTGCTTACATTGCCCATGAATCAAAACCTCCGGCTTAAATCAAACGTTTGTTTGTTTTATCGACTGTAACATCGAGTGATGTAAAGGTATGGGCATGATGCCGCGCTGTCAACGATAAAAATAGAGGGGTTTTTACTAATTCAGCAGCAAATTCAGTCTTCGTAGGGCTGTATGCCGGTGGCGCTTAGTAAATAGGCTGCGTCGCCCAATTCACTACTGAACTTGCTTGCGGTCAGCTCGCCCCACACCCAATAGGCTTGCATGGCGCCCACTGCAGGCTGGGGTTCACTCAGTTTGACATGAATGATCTGGTTGGCGGGCGGCGGCGGCGTGTGAATGCAGGCGCCGAAATACGGCACCAGCAACAGCTCGTCCACACCCTTCTCGCTTTGCTCAATCGGGATTGCAAAACCAGGAATGCGCACTTTTTTGCCAGTGTAGGCGGTGTTTACCGGGGCATCGTTCCAGGCCTTTCGCATTTTCTCGAGGGCCTCTTGGGCTTTCGGATCGTTGTCCTGCAGTTCAGCGATGTTCAAGCCCCGAAATGCTGCCATTGGGTCCCAATCGGCGGGCATCAAATTGTCCCACTGCAATTCGGGAAACGCAGGGTCAAATACAGTGGCCTTCTTGTTGTCTTTGTCGGCATTGCCAGAGAGCCGGTCGCCAACAGCATACTCCCCATCGGTCGCAGCTGTATCGCTTGAAAGTTGGGCCAGCGTTTGCTCCAGTTGGGTAGCGCCTTCCGCGTTTTGGTCGGGTTTGCCCAGAAACCAGGAAGCAAGGCCGTAGCCCAGTGCGGTTAGCACCACCACCGCCACAACCATCACAATTACTTTACCAATTTTCATGAAAAACACACCTGCGAATAACTTGATTTCGAATCAATTTGTTTTGGGGTTTAACCCGTCTTGCAACTGGTTTCGATAAGCCTGAAATGCGGGCACCAGGCCCAACAGACTGCCAAATGCAGCAAAGGAAAGCACTGCAAGCAAACCCGCGCCAAGTTCCTTCAGCCCCACCAGTTGTAAACCAAATTGTGCCTGAACCCATGGGGCAAGTGCGGCACCGCCAAGCGCAAGTACCAATACGCCCAACGCAACCCCCACCCACATCACCAGGGCACTTTCAAGAAACAACAAACCAAACACCGTGCGGGGCCCGGCACCAGTTGAACGCAACACAGCCATTTCTCGCCTGCGTTGCCCCAAGGTTACCAACATTACACTGGTCAGGCCCAAAGCACTCACCACCGCCACCAATGCAGCCACAAACAACAACACCCGCTCAACCACACCCACGGTTTGCCACAAGGTACTTAAGGCCACGCCAGGCAAAATAGCGCTGAGCGCCGCATTGGGCCTGCTTTCAAGCTCACGCTGCATGCGAAAAACACCTGCCCGGTTGTTCAAGCCAAGCAGCACAGCGGTAACCGACTTGGGCTGCAAATTAAACTTGGTCACGTATTCAGCAGGAATTTCGGCACCGGGCACTGGCACGCCTGCCGCCCAATCCACGTGAATGGCTTCCATACCCGCCAGGCTAATATGCACGCTTTGATCCACCGGGGTGCCAGTGGGTTGCAACACACCCACCACAGTAAAAGGTTTGTCCGCATGGCTGGGCTCAGTCTGCTGAATTTGCATGCCATGGCTTAATGCAATTTTGTCGCCCACCTTGTGCTTTAAGCGCTTGGCCACTTCTGCGCCCAGCACGGCTTCAAACAAAACACCAGCAGGCTTGCCTACGCTGTAGTTTTCAAAGGCCCGGCCCTGTGCAAATTGCAGGTTTTGCCGTGCACCGTACAAAAACTGATCGAAATAAATGGCCTTGGTGCCTACCACCGCAAAGCCTTGGTAAGAATCACCCAGTGCAATCGGCAAAGCCGACTTCACACGGGGGTCTTGCTCCAGACGTTCGAACTCGGCGTAAGGCACATTGCGCGTGGCTTGGCCAATTCGAAACACGCTGTACAACAAAAGCGAAACCGGGCTTGTTTGCGCCCCGACAATCAAATCTGTGCCTGCCACTGCATTTGAAAAACTGGCCTTGGCGCTTTGGCGGGCCAAATCGATACCCAACAACAAACAAGTGGACGTGATCACACTGAGCAACAGCAACAAAAGGCTGCCCTTGCGGCTCCATGCACTTCGGCTGGCCAACAGAAAAAGCGTTTGGATCATGCTTGCCACTGCCCCATGTGCTGCCGTTTTGCGCAGTGCTGCGCCAAACCCGGATCGTGACTGACCAACAACACAGCAGTGTTTTGTTCAGCGGCCTGTGCAAGCAACAATTGAACAAACTGGGCTTGGTGGCCGGCATCCAGTGCGGAGGTGGGTTCGTCAGCAATAATCAAATCGGGCTGACCGATCAAGGCCCTGGCAGCTGCCACCCGCTGCTGTTGCCCAACTGACAGGGTGGACACGGATTGATTCAGGTATTTGCCCATTCCTAGCGCGTTCAGCAAACGTTCAGCCGATTGCTGCACAGTGCCCGCTTGCATCAAGGCATTTTGTTTGCGTCGCTTTGAGAACTTGCACGGCAAAGTGACGTTGTCCAACACACTCAAATAACTCAATAAGTTGAACTGCTGAAACAGAAAACCAATGTGATCTACCCGAAGTGAATCGCATTGGCTGGCCGACAGGGTGCTCAAATTTTGGCCCATCAAGCTGACATGGCCGCTTTGTGGCAACAACACCCCTGCAATTAAATTCAGCAGCGTGCTTTTGCCACTGCCACTGTCGCCTTCCAGAAAAACTGTGTCCCCGGCTTGCATGGAAAACTCGGGGATTCTTAGTTCAAACCCGCTGCTGGCGTATTTGAATACAAGGTTGTTGCAGCGAAGTACTGCCAAGGTCATTGCACCACCAATGTACTCTGCTTGGGAGTAAGGCTTGCACCAATCTGGCCTTTTGGAAACAAGGCCTGCACTTCAATTTTTTCGAAACCGGAAAACTGTCGAAACACGCGCACATCGATCACCTTCAGTTTGGCGGGTTGCTCACATTCGAATTCATAGGATGCGCGAAAATCGGAATGCCCATTGGCGTCATCGTGATGCTGATGATCATCGGCAGGGCCATGGGAGTGTGGATTCAGAATTTCCGAGTACAACTTGTGGCCGGTGCGTTTGCACTGCGCCTCAGGTGAAAAGGCAAACAGGCCATTGGCTTTCAGCAACGAAACCACGCGACGCGCCTTCACGCGTTCTGCATCTGTTCTGGGTTCGCGCTCAAAACCCAACACATTTTCAAGCGGTGAATACAAGCTGATAAACAGGCCGTTGCCATCCTGCACAATTTCAAGTTCGCCCTGGCCGTGCACGTGCGCGGCATCGTTGTGTCTGCTATCGGTCTTGGCCTGGTCGTGCGAATGCCCGTCATTGCCATGCGCAAAGGCAGAGGTGCCCAGCAGTGCTGCGATGGCGAGCATGGCAAGCCGAAGGCATCGGGGTTGAACTGCGAACTTTGTCATGAATGTCCCTTCGTTGTATTTCATTGTCTTGCCCAATAGACCAACCACCACGGCAAGAGGTTCCCGAATCAAAACAAGCACCTAAACAGGACCAAACTCCCGCCAAAAGCCCTTGTAAATTGCCTGCTCCGCATCGCCACGCTTTTCAAGCGGGCAAGCCAGGCGAATAATCATTTTGTGTGCAAGTTCATTGTAGGCCTGCCAAAACACCTCGGGTTTTGCGCTGGGCAAATCAACAAATTCCGAGACCTCTATGCGGTCGAAATACTGGTCGGCCTCTTCCACCCAACTGGCTGAAACCGTGTTGGCCACCTGCAAGGCAACTTGCTCGGCCCTGGCAGTGTCGGCCTTGAAAGGCAAAATGATTTCAATGGTGTACAAGCTGAATTTGCCCAGCATGGACAAATGTTTGATGGTTTGGGTGAGCACCATCGCATTGGGCACCGCAAGCCGTCGCCCGGTGTATTTGCCAGACATACCAATTTCAAACAGCTTGGTGCTGAGCAAATCAATGTCGATCACTCGGCCATTTTGTGTGCCTATTTCAATGTAGTCGCCAATTCGAAATGGCTTGGACAGAGAAATATTCACATAACCCAACAGGCTGAGCACCACTTCCTTGCCAGTAATAATCAAGGCGCCAGCAATGGCCACCACGCTGAGAAACGCACCGGTAATTTGCGAAGCCCACACCGAAATCAATAGGAAAAATACAGCCATGCGCACCAGGTTTTTCAGAAAAACCAGTTGCGAACGTGCCTTTTCAGGGTGATAGGGGTGAAGTTTGCGAAGCGACCAGGACAGCGCCCGGTTCACGAAAAAACCGCTGGCCATCAACCCGAAGGTGATGGCCAGTTTGAACAAGAACAAAGCGGTGGGGTCTTTGAGTAATTCCATCCCGCTATGGTAACAGGGGAAGGCCTCCAATCAAGGGCAAACCACCGCCTGAGGTGTTGCCCTCTTGGCAGGCATCGGCGTTCTCGTAGCTTGAATCAATCACCTGATCAATCCACTGGTTGATCAAGGCCACACCCTCGGTGTGCACCACACTGCGCGCCAAAGGCGGCATTTTCGCGGCCAGCTCAACAGCCTCTGGACCCATGCGGTACGGCACAATGGAGTCGCTCGACATGGCAGGGTGAATATCGTAAGTGCGTGTACCCCGCCCTTCCGAACCGCTGGCAGTTGGCTTTTTGCAAATGCCATAGGTGCTGTCCACGGCCCGGAATACATCCACATAAAAGCCGGTATTCGAGGCCTGCCCGTTCACGTTGTGGCAGTGCGCGCAGTTCACCTCAAGATAGGCTCGGGCACGGGCTTCAATATCGCCTTTTGAATTGGCGGGCATGCCCGAATCACCAGGGTTATTGAACTTTGGAATGTGGTTCACATTGGTGGCCACCTGCCGCTGATCCAGATTAAAACTGCTGGGGCAGCCGTTCATCAAGCCGGTTTCACACATGAACTTCAACTGGTTTTTGCCATTAACCGGGTGCTGGGCCTGCCCTGTGAGCATGGGCGACTCGTTCACATAGGCGCGGTTCAAATTGCGTGGTTTCGGACCAATGGGTGCCGAGCCCGGGTCTACATCGTTGTTGCTGTGGCAAATGGCACACTGGCTTGCATTGGGGAACATGTAGGCATTGGTGCTGCCGGTTTGTCGCCTGCCAGAGTCGACGTCCACATAATCCCAGCTTGCCGCGGCGCTGCCCCCAAACTGGGTCAGCACAGCCTTTCGTTTGCCATTGCCCGCATCTTGCCAAATGTACTCCAGCGCTTCCCAGTAGTTCTGGCCATCGGTGCGTTGGCGTTTGATCAGCAAACGTGTTTCATACGGCGTTTCTTTTGCACGTGGTTGATCCACGAACGAGAAAGTTTTTGCAATGATGGTGCCCACCGGAAATTCAATGGTGGAATTCACGCGGCTTTCCTCATCCTCCAGGAATCGGGCCTGCTTGCCCTCCGGAATGAACATCACCCTGTGCTTGATTGAATAATCACTGAACAGTTTGCTGTTCAACACATAAGGCATACCCTGCCCGTTCGGTTTGCTGGCCGGGTTTTGATCATCGGCAAACAGGTTGTACTGCGCCAGGTCAGGGCAGTTCACCTGTGCGGCCGCCTGGTTCACAACACCCGCTTTCAGGGGCACTTCACACAGTGCTTTCACTGCCTCGGCAGCAGGTTCGGGTGCAAACTGCCCACTGGGTACGAAAGGTTCGAATTCAAAGTCGGGCAGGCGCGGCAGGTCGGCACCAAAACGGGCCATGCAATCGTGTTTGCTTACATCGAATTCGCTAGGCAACAGCGGAATACCGGTGGCAATCGACTGAATGTATTCCAGCGACAAATTGGCTGTGGGGTCATTGGTGTTCAGGTTGATCACTGCATCCAGGCCACGAGTGCCGTGGAAATTGGAAAAAGCGAGGCTGTCTGATCCAAAATTGTTGTTGGGGTTAATACAGCTGAACCACCATGCCGGTACCTTTCGCTGCCCATTGGTCTCGAACTTGTACTTGTTGTAACGGCAGCTTGGGTTGGGGTTTTGGTTGCCCTGAATTGGCTTGCCATCGGCATCCACAGCCACATTGTTGCCATTGCGATCTTTGGGCAGGTCGCAGCTGCTGTTCAACGTGTCGGTGTAACCGTCCCACACAATGTGGGCACCACGGTAACCACCACCGCCCAGCGCATTTTTCAAACCCACCACCAGCGGAAAGGCACTGCTGATCTGCCCGCCTTGCGTGGCAATAATGCTGGCGAAATCGGGCTGCGGCAAATCATTGCCGTTGTTCTTGAAGGTGTTGTCGAAAATATTCACTGCTTCGGAATACACATCCATGCGGCGGTCACCGTTCTCACCCAGCAGATCGTAACTGGTCAAAATAATGCCGGCGGTGCCGTTGTTCTCGAATACGTTGTCGTAAATGTCGATTTTGTCGTAAGCCAGTGTGATCAAGCCCGAGCCACGAGGCACATTGGCCACAATCGAACCTGGCACAGCAAAGTTGTAGGTGTTGTTGTTGCGGGAAATGTTGTTGTACACCCTGGAGCGCGAACCATACTGGGTCAGGTTGTCCAGGTCGTACACCAGAAAACCACCGGAATTGCACTCCGCCAGGTTCTCGGAATATTCGCCGTCCTGAACGTTCTCAATCTCGAATCCAAACACGTTGAATGCGGCACGACTTTTGCGAATTTTTGCAATATTGGTCTGGCCCACGTAAATACCGGCATCCGATGCACCAATACTTTCTGTTTCCTCCACCAGAATGTTGCGGCTTTCAACCGGGTATATGCCGTAGCGCCCGGACGCCGTGCTCACCGTGTAATCGGGTGAAGTGTTGTCTGTTTCCAGTGGATTGGGGTTGGCCGGGTTGTGGCGCGCGGGGTCGGTACAGGCCACTTTGATTTCATCGCGAAAGTTGGCTGCTGTAATTGGGCGTTCTTCAGGCAGCTTGCGGCCGCTACTCCAAATGGCACGCACTTTCTTCAACGTACCGTGGTTCACGCCCTTCATTTTGAACGCGTCCCCAGGAGAGTCGCCAATCGTCAGGTTGCGCACGGTAATACCGCGCACATTCGAGGCCAGAAAACCTTCCTGCGAGGTGCTGTCGCGAAACGACAGGAAAGTTTCATCCATGCCGCAGCCTTCAATAATCACATCCTCGGTGGTTGTAATCTGAATGCCGGTTTTCAAATCAAAAAAGCCGCAGTCAAACCGAAGAATATCCTTGGGTTTGAGCTGCACCATGGCCTTGACCATTTCCTCGGTAGCATTGGGGCCGGGCTGAATCAGGAAAACCCGGCCATTGGACTCGGCTGGATTGATCACCGAACCACCGCCAGCGGTGCTTGTTGGGTCGTCGCTGCCGGAGGAAAGACAAGCAGAAAGTACCAGGGTTGAAAGGGAAATGAGTACTGCTTGCAGTGCATGTTTGGAGTGAGCCACGTCCAACCTCGATCTTGTTATATGCATATGAGAAAAAACTGCTTGCCTGTACCTATTACCACGCTAGAATCAAAGTGGATTGCGCTTTGTGTCGGCTAATTGACACTGCATGCGTGATGATTCATATTCGAATTGAAATGCCCGCGAACGCATTCACTCATATAAGAAACGGAGAGACATCAATGATTGATTTAAAACAACGCGCCGCACGCCTGCTGACAAGCATGGCACTGACTGGCAGCAGCCTGCTGTTGGGCTCTGGCGCAATCGCCAGCGAACTAACACCCGAGAAAAAACTGCAAGCCGCCAGCCTGGCCGCGACATGTGCGAACTGCCATGGCACCAACGGCCAAGGTGTTGAAGGAAGCGCCGTGACCGGTCTTGCCAACCTGAGTGTTGAATACATTAAAACCAACATGATCTGGTTTAAAACCGGGCAGCGCCCCGCCACCGTGATGCATCAACTTGCCAAAGGTTACACCGACGAGCAAATCGACATCATCGCCAACTACCTCGGCAAAAAAGACTAAGGAGCGCACCATGCAAAGACGACAATTTTTACAAACCAGCGCATTGGCCACGGCCTTGTTGGGCGGCATGCCCCTGTCAGCCACAGCAAAAAGCGCCAAAGGCAAAGTGGTGGTGATTGGCGGCGGTTACGGTGGTGCCACGGCGGCCAAATACCTTCGCATGCTTTCCGGCAACCAGCTCGATGTCACCTTGGTTGAACCCAATTCAACTTTCGTTTCCTGCCCCATGAGTAATCTGGTGGTGGGTGGCATTCGGAAGATCAACGAAATCAGCACCCCCTACACTGGCCTTACCCGCAACCACGGCGTGAAAATGGTGAAGGATTATGTCACCGCCATTGACGTTGAAAAACGCACTGTAAAACTGAAAAACGGCAAAACCCTGCCCTACGACAAACTGGTGTTGTCACCGGGCATTGATTTGCAACTGGACAAAATTGAAGGCCTTGCAGCAGCCAACGCCAGTGGCCAAATTTTGCAGGCCTGGAAAGCTGGTCCAGAAACTGTGGGTTTGCGCAAACAACTCGAAGCCATGCCCGATGGCGGCACTTACATTTTGAATGTGCCGCTGGCCCCCTACCGCTGCCCACCCGGGCCATACGAGCGCGCCAGCATGGTGGCCAACTACTTCAAACAGTACAAGCCAAAATCCAAAGTGCTGTTGCTGGATGCGAATGCCGACGTAACCTCGAAAGGCAAGTTGTTCAAGGGCGTGTGGGAAAGCGAGTACAAAGGTATTCTTGAATATCGCCCCAACATGAAGGTCACCGGCGTGGATGGCGCAACAAAAACAGTGCGTTTCGAATTTGAAGAACCTATCAAAGGCGATGTACTAAACATTTTGCCCGACCAACGCGCTGGCAAACTGGCAGTCGATTCCGGCATTGCCAACCTGAACAACCGTTGGGCCGAGGTCAACTACATGACATTCGAATCCACTGTTGCGCCCAATGTGCATGTGATCGGCGACTCGGTACAAGGCGCGCCCCTGATGCCCAAAAGTGGCCACATGGCCAACAGCCAGGCGAAAGTGGTTGCGGCAGCCATTGTGGCGCAAATGAGTGGCTGGGAACCCAATGCCACCCCCTTGACCAACAACACCTGCTACAGCTACGTGACCACCAGCAACGTGATTCATGTGGCCAGCGTGCATGTGTACAACGCCGAGAAGAAAACCTTCCTGACTGTTGAGGGTTCGGGCGGTGTGTCCGCAGCCCCCAATGAACTGGAAGGTACTTATGCCTGGAATTGGGCCCAGAATATTTGGGCAGACACACTGGTTTAAAAGTAACAGCGCAATAAACTAGCGCTGCTGAAAACTGGCCCGCATCTGGTTGATTTTGGTATCCAGACTGCGGGCTTTCTGTTCCAGTTCCCCGGTTTCCCGAAACAAATCTGCCGCAGTGCGCTGAAGCGCCGAAACAGTTTTTTCCGCCTTGCTTCGCTCACTCGACGACAAAGCCTTGTTGTCTGCCCTGCTCCGGTTCTGTGTAATTTGCTCCGTCAGGGCCTTGGATTGCTCGCGCTTGTCCTGTAGCTGGCGCTCTACCTCATTGCGCTCCCGCTGCACGTTGTAAACAGCCTGGCCCTCCTTGTAACCCACACGAACCCTTGGATAAGTTTTCTCATTGCACTGGTCCGGGTAAGCCGCCCCCTTGGAACCAAGATCAAAACCCGTGTTCACCGTGCAATAGTTCTTTAAGCCCTGCTCGAAACCCTTGTTGTACTCCTCCAGGTTCACCGTTACCTTGGCCTCGGCACAGGCCGCACGGTGTTCTGCCACCCGGGCCTGGGTATAACCTTGCGATGCATCGGTAAAACCAATCTCGCGCCAATTGGCCACCAGGCATTCTTCCTTGCTCAGGGTGGCACACCCGCTGACGCCAAGAAGTATCAGCACCGCCGACAACAATCTCCCACTCATTGCTCACCTCATCTTGTTTTTTTTCATGATAAATCTATACCACGCCCAACAAACAGCCGTCTGTAGTCTGAGTGGACTAAGTTGATACAAGGGACAGGGCGGTATGTTTATTGCATTCAACATTTCTGCAACAAGTGCTCAATAGCGATACTTTTCTGCCGTTAATTCAATTGTAGTGAATGCGCATACAAGCGTAATTTAAACAAAACGAGCCAGCACACCTTAAAGCAATTCAAAAGGGGACATTAAATGGCCGCTCAAACACCTGTATCCAGCCATCCCAAATTGGGCGTGGCCGATGTTGCCAAACTTGCCGCCCGTGAAGGTTATTTGTTTGGTTTGAGTTTTCTATTCCGCCAGCGCGTGGCGCAATTCGTGCCGGAATTCAGCCCAAACTTCCACAATCGTCAACTGCCCATCGTGTTCATGGTGCCGGGCTATATGGAAAAACCAGGCTGTTTTGCCACCCTGTATGAGGAACTGCTTTGGAGCGGCGTGCGTGTGGCCTTGTATCAGCCGCGCTACGTGCTGGCCTCGGTACACGAGATGGCTCGAGATTTTGGGCACTACATGGACACAGTTCTGGAACAAGCCGAATGCGAAGGGGCCAACACCTACCTGCTGGGGCATTCCATGGGTGGGCTGATCGTGCGCAAAGCCATGAGCACCCGTTGGCACAGCCACACCCAGGTGCAACACCTGTTCACACTGGCTTCGCCCAACAATGGCACGCGCATGGCTCACTTGGGCGTGGGCGACTGCGCTGTTGACATGCTGCCCAACAGCGACTTCTTGAACGAATTGAATGTGGAAGACGACGCTCACCGGCAAAAAATGAGCAGCGTAATCGCGATTCCGGATGCACTGATTTTGCATCACCGATTTGCCCATTTGGAAGGTGCGGCCAATCACGTGATTGACCGCACGGGCCACATGGCTTTGCTGGATGAACCAAGACTGATTGAACTGTTGAAACGAAAAATGCAGGGGCAAAACCCGCATCAATTGTTGGGTGCCTGATTCGCCAGGGCGATCAGCTGCGCTTGCTGACCGATTTGAAATACAACTCGGACTGCATTTCACGCACATGCACACTGATTTGGGTTTGTGGGCCGTCTGTTTGAAGGCATGTTCTTTCAAGTACCTTGAGCAACACCTGCCCCAAGTGTTCCTGCACGGTGAATTCTCGACCACTGAGTAACTCGACCGTGGCTGCAACAAAAGCATGGTCACCGCTTTCAGCCGCAGCCACACCCATGCGGTAAGAACGCAAACCGTGAATTCGGGTCTTGATGTCGGCATCCATGAAAATACCGAGCCCCATCAAGGCTTTATTCACTTGGAGCAGCACCCAGGACTCATCCAGACTGTGCAAGTTGTCACTGTATTCAATCGTAATGTGGGGCATGTAGAAAGCCTGTGTATGTGACAAAACCGTGAAAGTTCATGGTTTTGTCTAGTATAAATTACCTACAAAACTGCTTGTCGTTCCAAAACCTTAACGCGACAATGTTCACATTGAGCGCTGTAACAGTGTTCAACCTCATGTCTCCTCTTCTCCGCAAGCGAGAAAGGTTAAGCCGGCTTCTCAGGAAGTCGGCTTTTTTTTATCCTGCGTTTGTACTTTGGGCAATGTGAAACTCAATCAAACCAGCCAACACCTCAGGCTGGTCGTGATGAACCATGTGCCCGGCGTTGTCGACAAGCACGTGCTTCCAATTGGGTACGCAGTTAAAACGGGTACGAAACGCATCAAAATCAACAGGTTCACCGGCGCGGCTTAGCCACATGCCTGCCTCGGTCTGTTTGGCTTCCACATGCAACACCGGAGCCGCAATATTGCTCCAACAGGCTTGCGCCTCGGCCAACCTGTAACCAATCGGGTTCATGATTTTGTGCGCAGCATCGCCCAACAAGCTGTAGCCTTCGTTGTCCAACTTGCTCCAGAACTGCGCCAGGTACATGGCCTTTTCGTCGCTTAGCCTGTGGTTGGTTTTCTGCAAACGCTTGGCCACAGCTTCCAGGCTGTTGTAAGTGCGCAGTTCTTTGGGTGTTTTAATTTCATCGAGCCAATTGGAATAGCGCTTGGGTGCTTTCTCAGGCGGCGAATCGAGCATGCCAAAACCTTCCAGATTCACCACACTGCGAATGCGGTGTGGCCGCACACCGGCGTACATCATGGCGATGTTGCCACCCATGCTGTGGCCCACCAGGTTCGCGGGCTGCGTGGGCGAGAAGTGATCCAGCAAGGCATCCAGGTCGGCCAGGTAATCTGGAAACCAATAAGAGCGAATGCCGGGCGAACCATCGGCCACAGGCCAGTCGCTCAAACCAAAGCCCCGCCAGTCGGGGGCCACCACCCGATAATCCTGTTTCAGGGCATCCACCACAAACTGATAACTGGCGCCTACATCCATCCAGCCATGCACCATGACCAGCAAGGGCGCATCTTCAGGGCCCCAGCAATGCAAATGGGTGCGCAAACCGCGCAAGTCGACGAAACTGGATTCATGCTGTTTCAAAGGCTGGTAAATATTCACTGCTGGCTCACTTTGTTGTTTGTCAAAGTGTATGCGATCTACCCCAGTGCTGAATTTGACTCAGCCCTCTAAACGGGAAAGAAAAACTGTCGAATTCAATATTTCAACTTATCATTCATCAAAACTTAACAAAACCGGAGACCTGCATGCCCAAACTGGATGCCGCATTGATCGACGCATTGGGGGAACCCATGCCAGAACTGGAACAGCTCAGCGCTGCCAACCAAAAGAAGCTGGCCGCGGACCTGGCTGCCGCCCACCAAGCCCACGATGCTTTCTTAAAACAAAGCATGGACAACGCGCTGGAACACATTCCCCGCTTGTTGCGCGGCACCGTCAAAAAAATTCTGGGACTGTAAACCATGGACAGAAACACTGAACTGCGCCGCCTGGCGCAAGCACTGCACAAGTCTGCCGACGACCTGGCGTATCTGGACAAGCTCGACGCAGTGGCTTTGCAAAAACTACGCACCAATTTTCAAAACAGCCTGCTTAACAAATTCGGCCCCGTGTTTGAACGCATTGCCGGTGCGGGCAAACTGGCACCCGACTCCATCAGTGCAACGCTGTGCACCAAGGTATTTGGCCCGGCCATTACGGCCAATATGTCGTACTTCACCCCCATGAGCAAAGCAGTCAGCTTGTGCAAACTGTTTGATGCCGACTTCATGGCCGAAGTGGCCCGCGAGCAAATTCCCGAACGTGCCGTCGACATGCTGGCAGAATTGCCCGTGGAGCAATTGAAGAAAGTAACCGCCAAACTGGTTGAACATGGCGACTTTCACGTACTGGGCGGGTTTACAGACTATATTCCCGAGAAAAAAGCCATCGAGATCATGGAAGTGATCAAAGACCCGGCTGCCAATCTGCACATTTCGTTTTATGCGCAACGCAAAGACCGCATTGCCAAGCTGGCGAACATGCTGAATGACCAGAAGCTGCTTGAACTGATTGCTGCAGCATTTGCAGACGAAAACCTGATGGTTGAGGTGGGCTTGATTACCGCCGAGATGGACGACAAGGCGCAGGTGCGCATGGCCAAACTGACTGACAAGGTGAACAAAACGTATCGGGGAATAGCCAAAGCCAAGGCAGAAGGCTTGGGATACGCAGACCGAATGAAGGCCTACTTCGCGGCGTGAAACCCAAAACCTATAACAATTGTAAACGAGGTGATTAAACCGCTGTAATCAGTTGATCACTGACTGCATGGCAAGACTACTCTGGGCCCAAACCTATTAGTCTTGCCCACCATGCCCTTTTCGAAAAATTTTGCCAGCCACAGCAACAAGCAATCCTCCTTGGGCTTGCTTCCTTGGCTGATTGGCGTGGCTCTCTGCGCTTGCGTACTCAGCCTGGTCCTGTTTAATTCCATTCAGGAACAAAGTGAGGCCCAACGCGTCAAGGCGGAGGTGCGCTACTCGCTGGACCACCACGCCAACAAGCTCGACAAGATTGTGGGCAAAGCCAGCGCCAATCTGCATTCAATCGAAGTGTTTGTGCGGCAAACCCCAGAGTTAAATCAAGCCAGTTTCGAGCAGTTTTCCTCGCTGTTGTCAGTCGAAAACCCGGCCATTCGCAGTCTGCAATACGCACCGAAAGGAATTCTTACATTCCTGACCAACCCTGCTTTGAACCAAAGTGCAATTGGCCTGAATCTTTACAAAGCCCCACTGACCGCGCCGTATCTTGAAGAGGCCGCATTAACAGGCAAAACCATCATGGAAGGACCGCGCGAACTGGTTCAAGGTGGTCATGCACTGATTCTTCGATACCCTGTTTACCGCCAACGCAACCCCGACAGCAATCGCGACTTGATGGGTTTTGCCGCAGTATTAATCGATTTTGAATACGTCAAACAAAAGGTAATTGAGCCACTGGAACAACAGGGGCTGATTGTACGTATTCAACAAAAAAGCCCCATGCATGCCAACTGGGTACCCATCCACGGCAACCCCGATTCCCAATTAATCGACCCTATCTCATCGACAGTTTTTTTTCCGTATGGCGAATGGTCCATTGAGGTGGCGCCAAAACAAGGGTGGAGCCCCACGGTTGGCATTCACCCGTTTCTTGTTCTGCTTGCAGTGATCACCATGGCCATTGTGGTCTGGATGTCCTTGCACGAATACCGCTCGCGCAAAGCCATGCAGGCTGCCTATGAATCGGCAAAAACGGCCAATGAATTAAAAGACAGACTGATTGCCAATGTGTCGCATGAAATACGGACTCCGCTGACCTCGATCAACAGCATTGCAATGATGCTGGATGCGCCAACGTACTCCACCGAAGTGCAAGACTTGGGCAAGGCCATTAAACAATCCAGTGAAGCAGTCAATGTGATTGTGAATGACCTTCTGGATCTGTCCAAAATTCGGCAGGGATACTTTCGACTCAACGACAGCAATTTTAAGCTGGGCACCCTGATCGACAACACGGCAAACATGCTGCAACAGCAATGGCTTCAGAAACCAGGTGTAGAGCCGATTCTTCTCGAACCACCGTCCAGCCGAACCAGTTACCTGGGTGACAGAGGCCGAATTGAACAGGTGGTGCAGAACCTGATTTCCAATGCATTCAAGTTCACGATGTTTGGCAGTGTCACGGTACGATTCCAGGTTGTGACAGAAAGCCGGGAACGGGACCAACTTGTTGTCGAAGTATCCGACACAGGTGTGGGCATTCCTCAAAGCGACATTGAACGGATATTTGATGCGTTTTACCAAGTTGATTCATCACTTCAAAAGCGCTACAACGGCGCCGGGCTAGGCCTTGCAATCTGCCGACAAATTATCGAGGTGATGGGAGGAACCATACAGGTTCGCAGCAAACCCAATCTTGGCACCCAATTTGAGTTTCGCTTGCCACTTGCACACGGAGAGCTGAAGCAAGACCAAACAGATTCTGAGAACCATGCAGCCAACCGGATGTTGCTTCACGTGGGGGACATGGCTTTGGACCCGCAACTTGCGACAACACTTGAACCAGACTGGCAAGTCCGTTTTCTCCACCGCGACATCACCAGCGAAAAAGTTTTGCCCATACACGACAATGCCCGCGTATTGCTGGACATCCCCGAGCCGCTGGGTGCAGACAAAATGAACTGGCTAAGCCGGTTTCTGGACAGACAACAACATTTGGCCCAACACATCGTGTGGCTTGGCAAAGATTTGCCAGCGATCGCCCAGAAACACAATATTCGCCAGTTGATGAAACCGTTGACACGAAAACGTTTGAGCCGTGTCTATGAAAATGAGAGGGAAGAACAAACGTCTTTTCATGAGCAAACAGGTGCGACACCGCTGCGCCTGCTGTTGGCCGAGGACAACGCCTTGAATGCCAAGGTTTTCAAGAAACTGCTGGAAAATCGGGGTGTTGCGGTGACCTGCGTTTACAACGGGGCTGACGCCCTGGCTTTGCTCACCAGCGGAAACGCACATTTTGATGCTGTGCTGATGGATCTGCAAATGCCGGTCATGGACGGCCTGGAAGCAACACGACTGATCCGCCGGCATGAGGAACTGCAAGGGTTGCTGGTCTACGCGGTTTCAGGCCATGTCAGCAGCAGTATGAGAAACGAATGCCTCAACATTGGTTTCACCAATTTCATCACCAAGCCATTTGATCCGGACATGTTGATCGACGACATTCACGCCCGATTGAAAGAATCAGGCCGATCACATTGAGATACAAAACATGAAACAATTTTCCGGGAACTGGGTTTACGCGGTTGTGGTGTGTGTGCTCGGCGCAGGCCTTAGCACTGCAATCGGCATTACCCTGCAAAACAATGCCCTTGAAAACCAGCGTATTGCTTTTGAACACTTGCTGGACAGGCGAACGGACGAACTTCAGCGAACTGTGAATGAATACAAGCTGAGCCTTTTGAACACCGCCACATTCATTACCGCCTTTGGCCAGGAAGAATTGACGCCATCGCGATTCAGCGACTACGTCACTGGCCTGAAACTAAAGCAAAACTTTCCGGGTGCACTTGGTCTGGGATTTGCCCGGAAAGTACCCCTTAAAGAGGAGCCCGCATTTCTTCGGGAAATGCAGGCGAAAGGACTGCAAGATTTTCAGATCCGGTTTATCAGCCCTTCTTCGCAAGACCGTTTCGTGATGCAGTACATTGAACCAGCCAAGGAAAACTACTCAGCACAGGGTCTCGATTTGGGCTCCGAAAACATTCGTCGAGAAAACTGCCTCAGTGCCTTTTCAAGAGCCGGACTGGCCGTATCAAAGCCCATCACCATGATTCAGAACGCCGATGTTGGGCGTATGGGGTTCACGATGCTAATGCCAGTGTTCAACAAGCCCATACCATCGAGTGATCTTGGTGTGCGCTACAAAGAATTGCAGGGTTGGGTGTCTTTTCCAATTTCAATCGACCGCTTCCTGAAACCCTGGATGGCACAGGAGCCCGATTTACAAGTGCGAATTTTCGTACTCGAAGAAGCCGACAAGCCGATGCTTTTTTTCGACAATGTTGAACCAAAAAATGTCTCCCTGTTTCCACACACGGCAGCAACGCGAGATGTACAACTGGGTAACCGCAGCTGGCGGCTGGAGTACTGGCCTGTAAATCCGGCAAAAAGCAGCGGACACAATCCAGTTTACCTAGCCTGGATTTTGCTCGGTATTTCACTCAGTGTTTTTGCTGCATTCAAACTGAAAAAGGCCATGGATACTCACGACACCCTGACCTTGCATCAACACATGGTAAACAACTCATCCGAAGCCCTGATTGCCGAGGACTCTCTTGGAAGAATTCTGGTGTGGAACCGGGCTGCAGAGGAGTTATTCGGACTGGACCGGGCCAGTGTTCTGTACGATCAAGAACAAAACCTGACAGTGCCGGAAGAACTGCGCTCCTCCGAAAAACGACTCCACCAACGCGCAGCGCTGGGGGAGACACTGAAAAACATTCAAACCCTGCGAACGAATGATTCTGCGCAGCGAATTCACCTGCGCATGAATTTGTCCCCGATCTACAGCCGGGATAAAAAGTTGATTGGTTTCAGCAAGTCATTCCGCGATGAGACTGAAGCGCGCATGCTCTGGAAAGACATGCACTCACTGGAAGAGCTGATCGCACACGCACCCGATGGCGTAATTACACTGGATGAATCACGCCGGATAAAACTGGCCAACCCGGCAGCCCTGTTGTTGTTGCAGGGAATGAATGTGAAATCAACCCTGACTGGACAGAAAATTACCGATTTGCTGGCGCCCAACGTGTTGGTTGAGTTTGAACAAGAAGTACTGCACCCCCTTTACAAGAACAGAAAGGTTGAGGTGTTGTTCAACTGGCCGGTTCCCGGGCACATTGAACAAACACCGCTGCTTTTCAGGGGATTTGTTTTGAACTACCCAGACCTTGGCGAATCGGTTTGGGCATTACGTTTCGAAAAAAGCAATAAACCGTACACACAAGTTAATTAATTTATACAATTTAAATCAATAACTTATGAATATAGAAACACAACTCTAACTTTAGTTATTGATTTTAAGTGCACAACTGTACACAATACTAACCATGCAAACACAACACAGTTTGCAGGGTTAAAGCGAAAGCCCTGATTTCGCATCCAAAGTAAAAGGGATACCAAAATGAAAAACTTTATCGACTCCGTAGTTCGCACTCCTGGCATGTTGTTCATGGCAATGTTGACCACCGGCTTCACGATCAACGCTGGTGTTCAGTACCTCAACGGCACCAACCTTGAAGGCCCGAATTTGCTGGCCGCTGGTTGCCTGCTTGTAGGTCAGCTTGCCTTGGCAGTGGTTCACCAAATGCGCCGCTTCGGTCAGGACAACAAACTGACTTTGCAATAATGAGTTTGGTGATGACGCGGCAAGGGTTTTTGCTTTAAAGCACAGCAAGCAACCCTGCCGCCCTCGCCACAATCTCGATCTCCTCGCAATTCCTCTCCCCTCGCTGTCACAATCCAGTCTTAAATCTGTCAAACGCTGGCAACACTGCCGCAACACACTGCTCGCATTGATCACTCATCAAAGCAAAGCACATGCGCGTTTCAATTATTGGTAGTGGATATGTGGGCTTGGTTACAGCCGCCTGTTTGGCCGAAGTGGGCAACAAAATTCTGTGTTGCGACATTGACGAAGCCAAAATTGCCCAACTTAAAAACGGCCAAAGTCCGATTTACGAACCCGGTCTGGATGAACTGCTGGAACGCAATATTCGCGAGCAACGCCTCGATTTCACCACCCGAATTGAAGACGCGGTGAACCATGCCGAGCTGATTTTCATTTGTGTGGGCACGCCGCCCCGCGAAGACGGCAGCGCCGACCTGCGCCATGTGCTCAAAGTGGCCCAGCAAATTGCCACGCACATGAATGGCTTTAAAGTAATCATCAACAAATCAACTGTGCCTGTGGGCACTGGCGAGCGAGTGGCCGATGAAGTGCGCCGCGTGCTGGTGCAACGCAATGCCTTGCACGCCTTCACCGTGGTGTCGAATCCTGAATTCTTGAAAGAAGGCGCAGCGATTGACGATTTCCTGCGCCCTGACCGCATTGTACTGGGCACCGACAGCACCCCCGCAGGGCAACGCGCCTTGCGCATGATGAAGTCGCTGTATGCCCCCTTCCAGCGCCACCACGAACGCCTGATGTGCATGGATGTTCGCTCTGCTGAATTGACCAAATACGCCGCCAACGCCATGCTGGCCACCCGCATCAGCTTCATGAACGAACTGGCCAACCTCGCCGAGAAAATTGGTGCTGACATTGAACAGGTGCGCGCGGGCATCGGCTCGGATCCCCGCATTGGCTTCTCTTTTCTGTACGCAGGCTGCGGCTACGGAGGCTCGTGCTTCCCCAAAGACGTGCGCGCCCTGATCCAGACCGGCGAAGAAGCAGGCGAGAACCTGTCCATTTTGCGGGCTGTCAACCACAGCAACCAGCGTCAAAAACGTGTGCTGGTTGAAAAAATCATTCAGCGCTTCGGTGAAGACCTCAGCAACATGACTTTTGCCATGTGGGGGCTGGCCTTCAAGCCGGAAACCGATGACATGCGTGAGGCCAGCAGCCGCACCATCGCGGCCGAACTGGTGCTGCGTGGTGCCAAAGTTCAGGCCTTTGACCCGGTGGCCAATGAAACTGCGCGCCGCGCCATGGAAGAAGACCTGGCCGCATTCCGGCAAGACGGCCCCTTGCTGGGCGAATTCGAAATTGCAAAAACCCAGGAAGAAACCCTGTTCAATGCGGATGCCCTGATAGTGTGTACCGAGTGGCGCATGTTCAAGAGCCCAGACTTTTTAATGTTGAGCCGCACGCTTCGCCAAAAGGCGGTTTTCGACGGTAGAAACCTGTATGACCCCGCACTGCTGGCGGATTATGGCCTGATTTACGAAGGCATTGGCCGCAGGGCTGAGCCAGCGGATCAGGGTTTATCGGTAGAACAAATGCGCTTGGCGTCTTAAAATTTAACGCCTTTGCCTTTATCATTGCGCAAGAGACAGAACACACCATCATCCACCCAGGACGAGCGCAATGATCAAGGTAGCCATCAGCGGCACGGGGCTTTTCGTGCCCAGCCAAACCATCACCAACGATGAATTGGTGGAGTCATTCAATGCCTATGTGGCGAAGTTCAATGCCGAACACGCTTCCGAGATTGCCAGCGGCGAACTTGAACCACTGCAGCCTTCCAATTCAGCGTTTATCGAAAGCGCTTCGGGCATCAAGCAGCGCTACGTGATGGAAAAGGAAGGCATTCTGAACCCGGACCGCCTTCACCCCTACTTCAAGGAACGCCCGAATTCTGAGCTGTCCATGATGGCGGAAATTGCCGTGGACGCAGGCCGCAAAGCCATGGAAGATGCAGGGCTTGTTGCTGCAGACATTGACGCCGTGATTTGCTCAGCATCAAACATGCAACGCGCCTACCCGGCCATGGCCATTGAAATTCAGGAAGCCTTGGGCATTGAAGGTTTTGGCTACGACATGAATGTGGCTTGTTCTTCCGCCACCTTCGGGATTGAGCAGGCGGTGAACGCCGTGCGCAGCGGCACAGCCCGCGCGGTGTTGATGGTGAACCCGGAAATTACCTCGGGCCACCAGGCCTGGCTGGACCGTGATTGTCACTTTATCTTTGGCGATGTGTGCACCGCTGTAATCGTACAGCGCCTTGAGGATGCCAAACCGGGCAGCTGGGAGGTACTGGGCACCAAGTTGGCCACCAAGTTCTCGAACAACATTCGCAACAACTTTGGCTTTTTGAACCGTTCGGAGGACGCAGACCGCGACGGTCGCGACAAACTGTTTATGCAGGAAGGCCGCAAGGTGTTCAAGGAAGTCTGCCCCATGGCTGCCGAGCACATGAGCACCCATTTGCAAAGCCTGGGTTTGAGTTCCGCGACCGACGTGCGCCGCTATTGGCTGCACCAAGCCAACCTGGCCATGAACCAGCTCATTGCCAAAAAACTGCTGGGCAGCAGCGAGTTCACGGCCGACAAAGCGCCGGTGATTCTCGATGAATTTGCCAACACCGCTTCAGCCGGTTCAGTGATCGCCTTTCACCGCCACAAAGATGATTTGGGCAGCGGCGATGTGGGCGTGATCTGCTCGTTCGGCGCGGGTTATTCAATTGGCAGCGTGGTGGTCCGGAAAACCTGAACGCCAGTTGGCTTGCTCAACTGTTTTGGGCTGCTGCTGAAATGTGAAAGCGCGTTGACGTAGATTAAGCTGCTAGCTTGCTCAGGTGCATACCCTCTCGCGCCAGAAAACCTGTGTTCCCTTTTTGAAATTCACCCTGACTCACCTCGCTCGGCAAAAAAGCGGGCCGAGTCTCGGTGTCGGCCTGTGGCCAACCGTGGCGGGTGAATTCAAACGGGCAGGTTTTCTTGATCGGCGCTGCGAGGGCATTGCAATCTGAGCAAGCGAACTACAGCGCTGGCGACTTGCGAGCCGGCTGCCTTGGTTCAGGCAAGGCTTGGGTATTGCTCTGGCTGGCCGGCTTTGCAGGGCTTCCCGGCGGCTTCGCAGCGCGGGGCGACCTGCAAGGTCGATGCGAAGACGCTCTAGCGTTTCGCATGCCCCAAGCCAGAAGCAACAAGCCGGATCAAGAAGCCTTGCTTAGGCCACCCAGAGCAATACCCAAGCATCGCCAAGAACCTTGCAATTCAAGCGCCGTATGTCTTGTCCAGATACCGCAAAATGTCGTTGGACTCGTACATCGCCACACCCGTGTTCGGATCGATCAAATAAGGCACCTGCACCTTGCCAGTGTTCTCCGACAACCAAGCCCGGTTGCGCGTGGTGCCTTGTGGCGCCTTAAACAGTTTGTCGCGGAAAACAGGGGGACCCATGTCCGTCATGGCGCCCTTGGGCGTGTTCTTCAGCAGATATGGAATTTCCAGTTCGCACAAACGCGCACGCACAGGCTTGGAGTATGGGCTGCTCTCAAAGCTGTAAAGCACCAAGGGTTCAGCGGGTGCTTTTGATGGTCGAGCTTTCATACCCTGAAAGCCACCAACACGGTATTGGAAGGTACTCGCCAGCATCGATGAACCCACCGCCACTTTGCGCCCAAAGCCTTGTTGGCTTTTCAGTTTACTGTTGTAGGTTTTGGCCAGGTAGTCGATGATGTCGGCGGATTCATTCATCACCACGCCTGTGTTGTCATCCACAAGCATTGGAAACTTGGTGCCAGGCAACAATTTGCGGGCCTCGTCGCGAAAACGCTTGCCACCTGCGGGGCAAGGCAAAATCATCACATCCAGGTCCATTTCACTCAAGGCCTCCCGCACCAGTCTGCAAAACGGGCTGATTTCGATGTCATAGAGTTTCAACACTTTTTCGGGAGTTTTGCGGGCACGGGCGGTAATACCTGTGCCGCGCCAGCCGCGTGCCGTGCCTGCCAGCAAGTTGAAAATTGCGTCGATGTTGGTGTTCATGGCTTGCCTCTGTCCTGTAATTATTCGAAATTGTCGTTATTTTGTGCGCGAACGTGTCCGCAGTGTAGACGAATCCCCCTAGCCCGCCGCATTGCTTGTTACTATTTTTTCAAACACACCTGCACCGGAGAAGAAACTTGAAAAAACTGCTGCTGATCAACGGTCCCAACCTGAACCTGTTGGGCACGCGCGAGCCAGGTATTTATGGACACATGACCCTGGCTGACATTGAAAAGGCCTTGAAGAACATTGCATTCACCGACGGTTTCGAATTGATGACTTTTCAAAGCAACCACGAAGGTGCCTTGATTGACCGTATTCACAAGGCAAAAACCGAAGATGTCGCGGGCATTGTGATCAACCCGGCCGGTTACACCCACACCAGCGTAGCGCTGCGCGATGCACTGGCGGGTGTGGCAATTCCGTTCATTGAAGTGCACCTGTCCAACATTTACAAACGCGAGAGCTTTCGCCACAACAGCTATTTTTCAGACCTGGCTGAAGGCGTCATTTGCGGGCTGGGCTGGCAAGGGTATGTGTACGCCTTGCGGCAACTCGCCTCCAAGTAAATAAAACAGGGGTATGGTGATTTTCAGTTCAATTTTGTAAAGATCAGTTAACAGCTGAACAAACTGCCCTGGACTGTGGTCTGATGGGCACTTAACAAGAAAAACGACACCATGAAGCACCACCTCAAACCCCTGTTGCCCTTTGTCTTGGCCTTATCGCTGGGGGCTTGCACCACTGTTGAGTCCAGAAAGCCAGAAATCGACAGCCGGTTTGAAAATGCAACTTTCAAACCCTTGGTCAGCCCGAACGCAGTGCAGGCACCTGCTGACTGGTGGACGGGTTTTTCCAGCGAACAACTCAACACACTGATGCAACAGTCACAGGCCGACAATCTGAGCCTGGAAGCCACAGAGGCCCGCCTGCGTGCAGCGCAGGCCAGCCTGGAGGCGGCACAGGCCAGTTTTTTCCCCTCGCTTACCCTGAATGCAGGCCGACAGGAAAACACAGTGAAAGGCACCAGCATTCAAGGACAGGCCACCAACAACCGCGGACTGTTTACCTCGGCCTCGTTTGTGGCCAGTTATGAAATCGATTTGTGGTCGCGCGTTCGCAACACAGCCAAGGCCTCTGAATTGCAGCTTCAAGCCACACGCTACGAACTGGATGCAGCCCGCATCAGCATAGCGGGTCAACTTGCCACCACTTGGTCCCAATGGGTGGCGGCTGACCAAACCGTGCGGCTGTTCGAGACGGAACTGGAAAGTTTTCAGACCAACCTGAAGTTGGTTGAATTGCGATTTCGCCAAGGTGGTGCAGTGGCGTCTGATGTGTTGCAACAACGGCAACTGGTCGAGTCGGCCCAAGGCAACCTGGCGCAAGCCCAAGCCAATCGCGATGTGCTGCTCAACAGCCTGGCGCTGCTGGTGGGCCAGCCTCCGAATAAAATCAGCCTGAACAGTGAGAACCTGCCTACCCTGCCCGCTTTGCCCGCCACAGGCTTTCCCGCTGAACTGCTGAATCGCCGCCCCGATGTACAACAGGCATGGGCACAGGTGCTGGCAACCGACCGCAGCGTGGCTGCCGCCATCGCCAACCGATTTCCGCAACTCAGCCTACGTGCAAGCTTTAGTGATCAAACCCGAGATTCCGACTTGCTGTTTGACAACTGGGTGCGCAATTTGAGCGTGAACCTGGTTGCGCCACTTTTCGACGGTGGCGCACGCTCCGCGGAAGTGGAACGCCAGCGCGCCTTGCTTGATCAGGCCGTGGCGCAATATCAGGACGCAGCCATCAATGCACTGGCCGATGTGGACAATGCACTGATTCAGGAAACCCGCCAAGGCGAGGCTGTAGAAAGTTTTCAACGGCAACTTGAACTGGCTGAGCTCAGTTTGAAGCGGCTTTTTGCAGGCTACCGCAATGGCACGGTCGACTACCTGGCCATTCTGGATGCACAACAAAGCACCAGCCAGTTAAGGCGTAACCTGGTGAATGCACAACAACAATTGGTGGGCTTTCGGATTGCCCTTTACAGGGCGCTGTCCGGCAGCATTCCACAACCTACAGCAGCAGAGCAGTCATGAGCGATCAATCTTTTTTCAAACGCAAATGGGTACAAATTGGCCTGGCCATTGGGGTCGTTGCCCTGGGTGTTATTGGTTCTGAAGTGCTGGTGGCCACAGCCCCTACAGCCAGCCGCAAACCGCCAGAAAAAGTCGCACGGTTGGTGACAACAGAGCCAGTCAAGGCCGGCGATTACACCGTCAGCTTGCTGGGCTATGGCGTGGTTGAGCCTGAGCAGCAAATTACCTTGCAAGCGCGGGTGAGCGGTACAGTACAAAGCATTGGTCCGAAGTTTGTACCAGGTGCTTCGTTCAAAAAAGGCGAGGTGTTGGTACAACTGGACAACACCGATTACCGCATTGAGTTGCAAACCGCGCAAGCCGCATTGGCGCAAGCGCAATCTACGCTCACCTCGGAATTGGGTAACCAGGTAGTGGCCCAATCCGATTTCGAATTGCTCGGTTTGAATGTGGATGAACGCGAACGTGCCCTGATATTGCGCAAACCGCAACTGGAAGCTGCCAAGGCCACTGTGCAGTCCGCGCAAGCAGGTGTTGAGCGCGCGAAGGTGAACCTGGAGCGCACCATTTTGCGGGCACCATTCGATGGTGTTGTGGTAAGTCGTGAAGCAAGCGTAGGCGCGCAAGTGAGTGCCACCACGGCTCTTGGCGTGCTTGCCAGCAGCGAAGCCTACTGGATCAGCGTGGCCGTGCCGCAAGCCGATTTGAAATGGATCAAATTTCCTGAAGGCAAACAGGCAGGCTCAACCGTGTGCGTCAGCGATGCCAGCAGCCGTGAGGACGGTTGCCACAAGGGTACGGTGCTGAACCTGCAAACCAGCGTTCAAGACAACGGACGGCAAGCGCAAGTATTGGTCGAAGTACCCCGGAACAACAACAAAAACCTGCAACCTTTGTTGCTGGCCCAGTATGTGAAAGTGCGCTTTGACGGCATTGAACTGAGGAATGTATTCAAACTGGCGCCCTCGTCTGTGCATGACAACACAGTGTGGGTCAACGACAACGGTGAACTCGATATTCGCCCCGTCAACATCGCCTTTCGTTCCGCCGAGTATGTGTTGATTGATCGCGGCTTGAACAATGGCGAAAGTATTGTGACTTCCAACCTGGGGTCACCTGTGAACCGCATGGCCATTCGAACGAACGAGCCCCCCAATAACGCAACCACTCCCGCACCTGCTGCGGTCAAACCATGAATGCCGCAAGCCGTCGCCGGGTAGACCGTTCAGGCCCATTGGCCTGGATGACCAAGAATACAGTGGCCGCCAACATCCTGATGTGGGTGTGCCTGATCGGTGGCGTGTTCGGATTCATGAACATGACCAAAGAAGTATTCCCCGAATTCGAGCTGGACCTGGTCACCGTGTCTGTTGCCTACCCTGGGGCAAGCCCTGAAGATGTAGAGCAAGGCATTGTGCTGGCCATTGAGGAAGCCATTTCAAGCATTGAAGGCATCGTTGAAGTCAATTCCACAGCCAATGAAGGCGCAGCCAGTGTGGTCATTGAAATCGATGAATCCGAAGACGCGCAGGCTGTTTACGACAAAATCAAACAAGAGGTGGACCGCATTACCACCTTCCCCGGCGACGCTGAAGTGCCCAATGTGTCACTGACTGCGCGCAAGCGAACAGTAGTCACTCTGGTGGTACACGGCGACACCGATGAATTATCGCTGCGCAATCTGGCTGAAGAAGCACGCGACGGTTTGCTGCAAAACCCCGGTATCACGCAGGTAGATCTCACCGAGATTCGCGAACAGGAAATTCATGTTGAAGTGCCAGAAGCCCGGCTAAACGCCTATGGCTTAACGCTGCAGGGCATTGCCGACAATATTCGGGCCAATGTCATTGAAGTATCCGGCGGAAGTATTTCAACCCAAAGCGGCGAAATACTGTTGCGTGTTTCCGAGCGGCGTGATTTCGCCAATGAGTTTGCAGCGCTGCCGATCGTGTCGCCAGTCAGCGGTACCCCCTTGAAACTGGGTGACATTGCCACGGTGCGAGATGGCTTTCAGGACATCGACAAATACGCCACCTTCAACGGCAAACCATCCATTGAAATTTCAGTGTCACGGATCGGTGAACAAACTCCCATCGGAATATCTGAGGCCACACAGGAAGCGCTGGAACGCATTCGCCCCTTAATGCCCGAGGGCATCGAAATTTCGGTGGTCAGCGATCGTTCCGACACCTACAAACAGCGACAGGAATTGCTGGCTAAAAATGCCGTGATGGGTTTGATACTGGTGATGGTGTTGCTCACCATTTTCCTGGACTGGAAGCTGGCCTTCTGGATCAGCATGGGAATTCCCACCGCGTTTCTCGGTGCCATGTTGATACTGCCCCTGTTCGGCGTCACCTTTAACATGATCTCGATGTTCGCCTTCATTATTGCGCTGGGCATTGTGGTGGACGACGCGATTGTTGCGGGCGAAAATATTTACGAATACCGGCAACAAGGCATGAGCATGTTGGACGCCTCTATTCAAGGCGCACGCGATGTGGCCATGCCAGTCACCTTCAGTATCCTGACCAATATTGCAGCCTTTGCACCCTTGCTGTTTGTACCAGGCTTTCTGGGAAAAATATGGGGTGTAATTCCGCTGGTGGTGTGCACGGTGTTTGTGGTGTCGCTAATGGAAGCGATCTTCATTTTGCCAGCCCACTTGGCGCACAGCAAAGAAGGCACAGGCAAATTTCACAACTGGCAACAAAAATTCTCCAAAGGATTCAGCCAGTTTATTGAACGCCGCTATACCCCGATTGTTCAAAAGTGTGTGGAATACCGTTACCTGTCCATGGGTGTAGGCATTGCCCTGATGGTACTGGTGATCAGCTGGCCAGTCAGTGGCCGCATGGGCTTCGAGCTGTTTCCGCAAGTGGAGGCAGACCAATCTGAAGTGCGGGCGCAATTGCCACTGGGCAGCACCAATGAACAAGTGAACCTGGTGCGCGACCGCATTGTTGAAAGCGCCCTGAAAACCGTAGAAGCCACGGGTGGTGAACAACAAAGCACCGGCATTTACGCCAGCGTGAATGAAAACAATATTACGGTACGAACGTACCTGACCCCGCCCGATGTGCGCCCAGTACCCACCGCTGAATTTACCGACCAGTGGCGGCTGGACGTGGGCAATATTCCCGGTGTGGAGACCATTCGGTTTGCGGCCGACTCGGGCGGCCCCGGCAGTGGTCCTGCCTTCACGGTGCAGTTAAGCCACCGCAATGTAGACACCCTGCGCCAGGCCAGCGAGGCCCTGGCGCGTGAACTGGCCAACTACCCCATGGTGTCCGAAATTGACGATGGATTTCAGAATGGCAAGGAACAGTTCAGCTTTACTTTGAAAGAGGAAGCGCGCCGCTTGGGACTGAGTTCCAACGACATTGGTCGACAGGTTCGCGCCGCATTTTTTGGTTCTGAAGCGCTGCGCCAGCAACGTGGCCGCAACGAAGTCAAGGTGCTGGTGATGCGCCCTGAAACAGAACGTTCAGCTCAAACCGATGTGCGAGACCTCTTGATTCGCACACCACAAGGAACACTGGTACCCCTGCATTCACTGGTGGAATTTGACGATACGCGTGCGGTTGCCAACATCACGCGAAGGGATGGGCGGCGAACCATTTCGGTAACCGCCAATGTGAACCCGCGCAACCAGGCACAACAGGTGCAAAATGCCACCGTGCAAGATCTCATGCCCAAGTTGATGGCCGACTACCCGGGCTTGAGCTACAGCTTTGCCGGCCGCCAGCAAGATTTTTCGGAAGCCCTGGGTGGTTTGGGCAAAGGCTTCATGGTGGCCTTGCTAATGATCTATGTACTTTTGGCCATTCCTTTCAAAAGCTATCTGCAACCCTTCATTGTAATGCTTGCCATTCCATTCGGTATTTTCGGCGCAATTGTAGGCCACTTGATGATGGGCTATAGCATCAGCATTGTGTCCATGATGGGCATTCTTGCCTTGGCAGGTGTGGTGGTCAACGACTCGCTGGTGATGGTAGACCATGCCAATGAGAAAGTGCGTGAGGGCATGACGCCCTACGAGGCGATTTGTACTTCTGGCGTGCGGCGTTTCCGGCCAATCATGCTGACCACCATTTCAACATTCGGTGGCTTGGCCCCCATGATTTTTGAAACCTCACGCCAGGCAAAATTCATGATCCCGATGGCCATTTCACTGGGCTACGGTATTTTGTTCGCCACAGCCATTACACTGTTGTTGGTACCCTGTTTGTACCTGATGATCGACGATATACGACGTATGTTGGGCACAAGCCCTGGCCTTGAGCCAGATGAAATTGATTTGACGAAACTGGAAGAAACCCGCACCACATGAATTCAGGTTTGGACACCACCGAGTTTTTAACCACCAAGGAAGTGGCTGAACTGTTGCGCATCAAAGAGCGAAAGCTGTACGACCTGGTGAGTGCTCAAGAAATTCCCTGCGTGAAGGCCACTGGCAAATTGCTGTTTCCCAAAGCCGAGCTTTTGCACTGGATACGCACGGGCGAATTTTTATCCGAAAGCAAAAGCACTGCACGATTGAATGTGCTGGCGGGTAGCCATGATCCGCTTTTGGAATGGGCGATTCGTGAATCGGGTTGCGGGTTGGCCATGCAATTTGATGGCAGCCTGAGCGGGCTTGATGTGTTTGAGAACCATGGTGCAGTCGCCACTGGCTTGCACGTGCTCAATGTCAACACCAACCCCACCGCCTGGAATACACATGCGGTGCAAACCCGTTTCGCAACAAGCAATGTGGTGTTGGTGCATTGGGCCATGCGGCAACAGGGTTTGATTGTGCCCCACGGGAATCCCAAGCAAATAAACAGTGTGGCTAACTTGCCAGCGTTAAAAATTGCCACTCGCCAGGCTGGCGCAGGCGGCATGATTTTGTTTGAACACCTGCTGCATACTCACGGCCTTGATTTGGCAGCGCTGAATGTTTCTGAAACCTGCCGAACCGAGAATGACACCATTGCAGCGGTGGCCAGCGGAAAAGCAGATGCAGCGCCGGGATTGCAAGCCTTGGCCTTGCAATTCGGCCTTGGCTTTGTGCCCACGCAACAAGAAAATTTTGATTTGATGGTGTGCCGCAAAGCGTGGTTTGAACCACCCTTTCAAACACTTATTCAGTTCACCAACAGCAGCGAATTCAAGAAAAAAGCGCAGCAGTTTGAAGGTTACAACACCACGGCACTGGGCACCGTGGTGTGGAATTCTTAAGGCTTGTTTGCGTGCTCATTTAGGTGCCTCATTTGCCAGCGTTGGGGAAGAACAGAGAATCTCCGTTCTTCTTGTAAGCCGCGATCGTGGCTTGCCCTTTGGGTGACACCAGCCAATTTACGAAAGTATTGCCCAGGTCGGTTTTCACGTTAGGGCACTTGGCCGGGTTCACTGCAATCACACCGTACTGATTGAACAAGGTAGGGTCACCTTCCACCGCAATCTTGAAATTGCCTTTGTTGCCAAAGGCAATCCAGCTGGCGCGATCGGCCAACACATACGCACCCATGCCCACACCGGTATTCAGGGTAGCGCCCATGCCCGAGCCTGTTTCCCGATACCACTTGCCGCTGGCGGCTTTGACATCCACATTGGCCGCCTTCCACAACTGCTGTTCTTTTTTGTGGGTACCACTGTCGTCACCGCGTGAAGCAAACAAAGCCTCTTTATCCGCAATGGCTTTGAACGATTTCACCACATCTTTGCTGCCCGCCACACCGGCTGGGTCGTTGCCAGGCCCCACCACCACAAAGTCGTTGTACATCACGTCAATGCGCTTCACGCCGTAACCGTCTGCCACAAATTTTTCTTCGGCGGCTTTGGCATGTACCAGCACCACATCGCCATCGCAATTTTGAGCATTCTTCAAAGCCTGCCCTGTGCCCACAGCCACCACGCGAACTTCAATTCCCGTTTCCGCTTTAAATGCGGGCAACAGGTGATCAAACAGCCCGGAGTTTTGGGTGGATGTGGTGGATTGAACAATAATGAATTTGTCGGCAGCATGTGCTTGTGCAAACAGGCCAGTGGCCAACAGTGCTGTAACCAATCGAATTTTTTTAGTCATGGTATCCCCTCGTTTAAATCAACAACTCACCCGCAAGGTAGGCTTTCGCCTCCCGGCTGGCGGGTGTTTTCAAAAATTCATCGGCGGCTTGAACTGTGTGAACCCTGCCCTTGTGCACAAATATCACCTCATCGGCAAGTCGTGCAGCCTGGCCTTGATCGTGGGTCACCACAATCACTTTCACGCCACACTGGCTGGCACGCAGCACAATGTTTTCAATCAATGCTGTGGCTTGGGGATCAAGGCTGGCACTGGGTTCATCCAGAATCAGCAAACCAGGTTCTGCCGCCAAAGCGCGCAGCAATGTCAGGCGTTGCTGTTCCCCGCCTGACAGTTTTCTGGCCGGAGATTTTGCGAGGTGCTGCATGCCACCCAACTCGAGTAGGGCATCCGCGCGGAAAGGCCGTTGGCCTCGCTCCACGCCTGCGATGGCCAGTGCATGCAACAGGTTGTCTTGCACACTGCGGCGCAGCAATACCGGGCGCTGGAATACAAAACCAATTTGATCGCGGGGAACTCGACTCAGTGTGTTGAAACGGACAGAACCCTGCTCAGGCATCAGCAAGCCCGCCAGTAGACGCAAAATAAGACTTTTGCCAGCGCCATTGGGCCCCATGATCGCGGTAATGCCTTGCGCGCCAATTTCAAGAGTCAAATTGCTGAATATGTGATGCTTGCCGAATGACAGATGAACGCCGTCAAACTGAATTGGCAAGTGCTCTGAAAACGGTTTCGAAGGGGCAAGCAAGGCCAGGTCGCTGTTCATCTTAAGCATAAGCCCTCTTTTGTGCGCTGTTTTTCAGCAAGAAAAGGCCCGCGTTAATCAGGATGGACAGCACGATCAGAATAATCCCCAAGCCCAGTGCCAGCGCCAGTTCACCCTTCGAGGTTTCCAGTGCAATGGTGGTGGTCATCACCCGGGTTACATTGGCAATGTTGCCGCCCACTATGATCACGGCGCCCACCTCGGCCAGGGCACGCCCCAGGCCTGCCAGTGCACTGGTCAACAGCGAATAGCGGGCATCGACAATCAAAGTGCAAATGGTTTGAATTCGGCTGGCATTCATGGCGCGCAGCATTTCATCGTATTCGCCATACAGGTCTTCAATGACTTGCCGGGCCAGTGCTGCCACAATTGGGGTGACCAGCACCACCTGCGCGATCACCATGGCTGTGGGGGTGTACAGCAATTGAAGAAAGCCCAGAGGGCCGGCCGCAGACAAAAACAGATAAATCACCAAGCCCACCACCACGGGCGGCAAACCCATGAGGGAATTCAAAAACACCACCAAGAGCATTCGCCCAGGAAACCGGCCAATTGCCAAAGCGGCACCGATCGGAAAACCCAGCAAGCATGCGATGGAAACGGCCGTGAACGTGACCTGTAGCGACAAGGCAATGATGTCGATCAAAGTGGGGTCAGCTTGCCCAATCAGGGTAAAGGCTTGAACAAAGGCTAGAGAGAAGTCTTGCATTTATATGCATTTTTTACGGAATAAATGCAGTGTAATGCGAAAATGCGCGTGATGTCATTGGTAGTAACACCAGCGGGGAGAAAAAAGGCAGAGGACGAATGGTCCGAATCCGGGAATGCCCCCTGCCGAAACCAGCTGATCCGATGCTAGTCAGATCAGCCAGTGCTTGGTCAATTCAGGTTTACTGCAACAGGCTCAGTACGTTGTTGGGCAACTGGTTGGCCTGGGCGAGCATGGCGGTGCCGGCCTGCTGCAGGATCTGCGAGCGAGTCAGGTTGGCCGTTTCCTTGGCAAAGTCAGCGTCCATGATTCGTCCGCGTGCGGCCTGCAGGTTGGTGCTCGATACATCGGCAAAAGCTGCCACTTGCTCCAGTCGGCTTTGGCCCGCACCCACCACAGCACGAATACCGGTGATGGCGTCGATCGAGGCATCCAGAGTGTCGATGGCCGTGGTGGCGTTGGCCACATCGGTAATGGCGCCCAGGTTGGTCTGAATGTCGGCTGCACCGTTGGTCATGATGGTGGTCAGGTCGTTGCCCGTGCTCAAGCCATCGTCAGTCAGGTTCAGCTCCAGGGTGTCGGAAACGGCGTTGCCGGTGCCCACCTGGAAGCTCAGTGTTTGGTTGGCGGCATCAAACAGGTTGTTGCCGTTGAATGTGCTGCCAGTCACGATGCGGTCCACCTCGTTGGCCAGTTCCGTGTACTCACGGTTCAGGTTCACACGGTCGGTGGGGTTCAAGGTGCCGTTTTTGGCTTGAACAGCCAACTCACGCATACGCTGCAGGTTGTCGCTGATCTTGCCCATGGCGCCGTCGGCCACTTGCAACAAAGAGATACCGTCGTTGGCGTTGCGCCCCGCCACATCAAAGCCGCGAATTTGCGCTTGCATGCGCTCGGCAATGGCCAGGCCTGCTGCGTCGTCTTTGGCGCTGTTCACACGCAGTCCGGAGGACAGGCGAGCGATCGAGTTGTTCAAACCCATGCCAGAGCCTGAAAGGTTCTTCTGGGCGGTCAGTGAGGCTACGTTGGTGTTGATTCCTAGCATTTTAATTCTCCAAGCAATTTATTGAGTTAAGAGTCAGTCGCCTTCAGTGTCGTGCACTGTCGTGCGCTGCTCATGATTCATTAACGCTTGGAAAAAATGATTCTTTAGGGTTGATGTGAAATTTATTTCACCCCTACCCTTTCAGGCGAAGGCTCCATGCTTTCAAGGCCAGCAACTGGGCGGCCAGGTTGGACTTGATTTTCTCGTCCGTCACATTGCCATCGGCATCAAAACCACCCGCAAATGCATTAGCAAATACTTCAGGCTTGTTCAAAGGATGTAAATCCAGATACACACACACTTGCCGCAAATGGTATTGGGCGCGTGAGGTGCCCATGCCGCCACCCGCGCCGCAAATGGCCACGGGTTTACCAGCCAGCAAGGCATTGTCCGGATAACGCGAGGCCCAGTCGATGGCATTTTTCAAGGCAGGTGCAATCGAATAGTTGTATTCAGGGCAGGCCAACATCAATGCATCGGCCTGTTTCAATTGTTCAAAAAAAGCCTGAACAGCGGCCGGCCTTTCAGCAAGGTCGGCATTGAAAAACGGCAAATCAATTAAATTGGCGAACTGCATTTCCATGCCCTCAGGCAACTGCCCGGCGGCGGCGCGCAGCAAACCCGTGTTGCTCGACTTTGCACGAAGACTTCCCGAAATACCCAGTACGCGAATGGTGTTGCTCATGGTGTTGCTCCTTTGAATTAGGCAAGTCAGTCTTTCTTGGGCGGAATGGCATAGGTGCCCACAGCATGTGCAACGGGTTCAGGCAAGCCTTCGGAGTACACACTCACCTCGCCAATTGCCAGCGTTTTGCCCACTTTGATCAATTTGCACACGCCGATGATGTCACGGTCTGCAGAAGGTTTCCTCAAAAAATTGATGTTCATATTCGTGGTCACCGCCAAAGGCACAATGCCAATTCGCCCCAGTATGCCCACATACAAGGCGCAGTCGGCCACCAAAAACATGACGGGGCCAGCCACGGTGCCACCGGGGCGCAACTCAGCCACCGTAATTTTGTGACGAATGGTAGCGGATTCGCCATCGACATGTTCAACCGTGATTTTGCTTTGTGGAAATTGCGTGTTGATGAATTCATTCATCATTTCTTTGGTTATCAAACTTCGTCTCCGTTCTGTAGGAACTCTTGTTTTAAGCGGTGTTACGTAGCTGCACTATTCGCATTTACTTCACTCAAGAGCCCATATTATGCAATCAGTCAACTCTTTGCTTACCCAACAACTCACCGAGATAAAAAACAAAGGTTCGGAAAGCCTTCCCTCGAGCAGCAAGCAATTCAAAAATTTGCCACAAACCGTAGCCGCAATACTTGGCTCATCATTGCTTGCAGAACATTGTGGCTTCAAATCTGTTGGAAGCAGTTCACATCAGTTGGCATTGAGTTGTTACAGCATCGCAGAAGCAATGCCGCAAGATTCTGTAATTGCGACCCCCAACGGGCAAGCCCTAGGCAGGCTTGATTACTACCAGGCAGCGGCCAATCTCAGCCCAAACACCAAGATTTACTGGTTGAAGCTTGCTGAAACCTTAGGTGACAATGAAACAATCAAAGTGGGTCAAAAAAATTACTCAAAAGAAGAATGCCTGTCAAAAAGCGCTCCGCTGCCAGCCATGGCCTTGTGGTCAAAGCAAGCCAAACAAACTCAAACAGGCACCCATCAGGGCGGCTGCGCCGAGTACCTGCATAATCGATCGCTTGAATCCAAACAAAGCGATCAGGGTCAGCGCCGAAATTGAAGCGGCAATCCAGTCAAACCGGCCAGAAAAACCACTGGGCCACCACACGTGATAGGCAAAAAACACTGAAAGGTTCACCACCACACCAACCACTGCCGCGGTGATGGCCACCAACGGCGCTGTGAATTTCAAATCATCGTGGGTACTTTCAACCAAGGGGCCACCCGCCAAGATGAACAGGAAAGAAGGCAGAAAAGTAAACCAGGTCACCAGCGCTGCGGCTAACGCGCCGGCCACAAATGCATGCTCAGGCCCAAATGCGGCTTGCACATAGGCACCCACAAAACCCACAAATGCCACCACCATGATCAGCGGGCCGGGGGTCGTTTCACCCAAGGCCAAGCCGTCAATCATTTGCGTGGGTGTCAGCCAGCCATAATGACCTACCGCACCCTGGTACACATAAGGCAACACGGCGTAAGCCCCACCAAAGGTCAGCAAAGCCGCCTTGGTGAAAAACCAGCCCATTTGCGTGAAGGTGTTTTGCCAACCCAGGCTTGCTGTCAGCAAACCCATGGGCACCAGCCACAGCAGTGCACCGGTTACAAGCACTTTGGCCAAATGAACTTTGCTGAAACGGGCATGCTCGGGTGTCGGGGTGTTGTCGTCAATTAAAGCAGCGCCATACGATTTTTGCGCACCGGCATGCCCGGCGCTGCCGTTGAACTTGGCGGGGAACAATTTTCCGCCCACAAGGCCGATGATTGCCGCTGTGGCCACAATGATGGGAAAGGGTACGTTCATGGCAAAAATCGCCACAAACGACGCTGCCGCAATTGCCCACATCCAGTTGTTTTTCAGGGCACGGGAGCCAATGCGGTGTGCTGCATGCAACACGATCGCGGTCACCGCTGGCTTAATGCCATAGAAAACACCGGCAACAACAGGCACATCGCCAAACGCAATGTAAACCCAAGAAAGCAACACCAAAATAAACAGCGAAGGAAGAACAAACAATGCACCTGCCACTATTCCCCCCCAGGTGCGGTGCATTAACCACCCAAGGTAAGTGGCCAACTGTTGAGCCTCCGGGCCCGGCAACAACATGCAGTAATTCAGGGCATGTAAAAAACGCTTCTCGGAAATCCAGCGACGACGCTCAACCAGTTCCTCATGCATGATGGCGATTTGCCCGGCTGGCCCGCCAAAACTGATGAAACCCAGCTTTAACCAGAACCAGAAAGCCTGCATCAGGCTGACCGGTGCGGGGGGTTGATCAAGAGCGGTCATTTCAGCAGCAGGCGTGGACATTATTGATCTGAGAGGTCATTGATTGGACGGCTAATCTTATCTCATACTCGAGGCTCAACAAGGGAAACACCATGAACTGGATCAGCAACATTGCATTGGCCATCGCGGCCTTCATCCATTTTTTACCCCTCAGCGGAATCATGGGTAAAACATCGCTCGAGAAGCTGTACGGAGTAGGCATAACCGATCCCAATTTATTGATCGCCATGCAACACCGCGCACTGTTATTCGGTTTGCTGGGTGTGTTGTTCGTGGTGGCCATGTTCAAAGCCGATTTGCGCCTGCTGGCCATGTGCTTTGGCCTGGTGAGCACCGTTGGCTTTATTGCAGTGGCGTGGCAAGTGGGCGACTACAACTCATTGATTGCACGAGTCATCAAGGCTGATGTCATTGTGATTGTGGCGCTGATCATTGGTTTGATCAACGAGTTCTGGTTCATCAAATCGTAAGCATTGAATTAAAAAGCCCCCAGGACCGTCACGAGTCACTGGGGGCGGCACTACTCCCACTACCTTGATTAACAAAGCCTCAGGCGGTTACGTCTGCTTTCACCTGCCTGTAGGCCTTCACATCAAACTTTGACATTTGCGCTGCATATTGCGTAGCAAAACCGGGGAACATGGTGGCGTTGAAACCATCCTCGGTCAGGTACCAGCTTTTGCAACCGGAGTTCCAGTTGGTTTTTGCCAGGCGCTTTTGTATGTTGGCATTGTGTTTGGCCTGCACATCAGGCTTTACATCCAGCATTTTCAAGTTGGAATCCAGAATGGTGCGAATGCCTTTCACCGCGTAAGCGATTTGCTGCTCCATGTACACCAGTGCCGAATTGTGACCAGGGCCACTGTTGGGTCCAAACATGATGTACAGGTTGGGATAGCCGCTCACATTGATGCTTTTGTAAGCCTGCGCACCGCGCTGCCATTCCTTGGCCAATTCGCGACCACCCACACCCAGTATTGGATAAGGTGTGCCACTTTTCGGCACATCAAAACCAGTGGCAAACACAATACAATCCACGCGGTGTTCAATGCCTTCCGAAGTGCGAATGCCCTGCTCCACAATATTGGCAATCGGCCAGGTAATCAGTTCGCAATTTTCTTTTTGCAAGGCCGGGTAGTAATCGTTACTCACCAAAATACGCTTGCAACCCAATTTGTAATCGGGTTTCAATTGCCTGCGCATCCAGGGGTCAGGCACTTGTGATTTCAAAAAGGCCTGCCCCAAACGTTCGCCAAGGCGTGTCACCGGCGAGCTCCAGATCACGGCCAGGGCCATACTTTCATGAGTCCAGTACAAGGCTTCGCGAATCGCCTTTTGCGTAAAGGGTAATTTTGTGAACAGTTTTTTACTCAACTCAGAGGTTGAGAAATCGGGACGCGGCATGACCCACGCTGGCGTGCGCTGAAATACTTTCAGCTTGTCGACTTTCTTCACCAGCTCGGGAATGATTTGAATGGCGCTGGCACCGGTGCCAACCACCGCCACACGCTTGCCGGTGAAGTCGTAATCATGATCCCATTGCGCGCTGTGAATTTTCTTGCCCTTGAAGTTCTCAATGCCCCGAATTTTTGGGAAACTGGCATTGGCCAAAGGACCGCTGGCCATGATCACGGTTTTGCCTTTCCACACTCGACCGCCGTCAGTGTGAATCATCCACAGCCCTTGCGCATCGTCCAGCTCGACTCGCGTTACATTTTGCTGATATTGAATCAGTTTCTCCAAACCAAAATCATTCACCAGGCTGTGCACATAAGCCAGAATTTCCTGGCTGCCGGAATAGCTGCGAGACCAGTTGGGGTTCGGCGCAAAGGAAAAGCTGTACAGATTCGACGGAATGTCACAGGCTGCTCCGGGGTATTGGTTGTCGCGCCAAGTGCCGCCCACCTCAGCGGCTCGCTCCAGAATGGCCACATTGTGTACACCCGCTTCGCGAAGTTTGATCGCAGTGCCCAAACCTGCGAAACCAGCACCAATAATCAAGGTGTCGTACACATGCTCGCCACTTTTTTCGGCAGCACTTTTGCTTGAACTGCGGTGCACGGTAGTACGCGCAGCAGTGGTGCCTTTCAGTGCCTTCGCAGGCTTTCTAATTTCAATCGTCATTGTGGTTTCTCGCATTGTTCAAGCCGTGGTGTGCCAAGTCAGTTTGTTCACCCAGCTTGGTACTTCGGGCAACCAGCTTTTCGGGATGTAATTGGAGGCCTTCACGGCTGCATCCACGGGTACATGGTAAAAACGGTTTTTGCGATCAATCACCCATTTTCCATGCAGGCGCATCACCTGATACCAGGGGTTGCGTCGGCCCTCAGGCGTTTCACCACCGTATTTTTCAAATTTGGCCATGGCCTCGTACAGTTTTTCTTCCTTCAAACCCATGGTCACAATGTTGTCGCGCATGCGATTCAACAAAGGGAAATACACTGCAACACCCAACAGCAGTTTGGGGTTGATGGCCGTGGCAATTGATTCCAAAGCCAGGCGGTACATTGGGCCATGACCCATCATTTCAAGCACATGGAAATCCACACCCAAATGACGGGCCTCATCGGCATTAATCTTCTTGAACACTTCATGACAAACAGGGTCTTTCACCTCATCCAGCAGGAACTTGCACAGTGCGCCATCCAGCGTCACTTCCAGCATGGGAATTACACTGCCCAAAACGCTCAAGGGCATGTCGTCGCTGTACTTGTCCAGCCATTCAATGGTCAAGCGAAGGTTGATATTCGGCTCTGGAATCTCACCTTCTTCAAGCATGCCCCAACGCTGCATCAAAGCCAGCTCGGCATTGGCATGGCGCTGTTCTTCTGCATGAAACCAAGTGTAAATTTCTTTCAAAGTATCGTTCGGGGCTTTTTTGGCCATGGCCGCAAAGCCGCGCGCACCAATGTGTTCAATCCAGGTCAGGTCGGCCATGAAGGCCTTCAGTTTGGGCCACTGTTCTTCAGTGATCATCTCGCGGCCAGGCGCATCCCAATCAATGTCGGCCAAAGCCCATTGATTCTCCTTGATGCGGCGCAGTGTTTTTTCCAGATCGAGTTGAGGCATTTTGTGTACTCCTTAAAAAGCTTTTGCGGCCACACGGGCCAATAAACCAGCACCGCGCGTGTAACTGCGGGGCATCAAGCGCTTCATGCGCCAAATCATGCGGGCATCCAGCTGGGGCAACACATACAGCTGCCCCTTGTCCAATGCATTCAATGTTTCTTTCACCACGCCGTCGGCAGACACGCCGGTCCACTCCATCAGCTTGTTGGCCAATTGGTTCGACGCGGCATCAATCCGGCCATCTTTCGTAATATTGGTTTTCACAAAGGTGGGGCACAGTGCGGTCACATTCACGCCAGTGCCAGCCATCTCGGAAGCAAGCGTTTCAGTCAATGCCAAAGCACCGGCCTTGGTCACGTTGTAGGCACTCATCAGCGGTGCAGCAGCAAAGCTGGCCGTGGACGCTACGTTGACGATGCCGCACTTTTTTACAGCACCCTTTTTACGCAAACGTGGCGCAAATACGTGGCAACCGTGAATAACACCCCACAGGTTCACGCCGATGGTCCACTTCCAGTCTTCAATCGTGGTTTCACCAATCGGTTTGCCACCCGCGCCCACACCTGCGTTATTCACCACCAAATCAATGGCGGTGTTGTCCTCGGTTCCACCAAAAATTTCCTCGGCTTGCAAGGCCAGCGCTTCTACGTCCTTTAGCTTGCTGACATCGCATTTCACGGCCCAGGCCTGCGGTACAAACACCAGGTCAGCGTTCTTCAGCTTGCCAGCCACTTGGTCCATGATCATTTCCACGGTCTCCTGCGCGCGTTCCAGGCTAATGTCGGCGCACACTACACGGCCCCCCCTGCGAACTATTTCAAGCGCGAAGGCACGGCCGATACCACTGCCAGCGCCGGTGACCACTGCATTCGCACCCTTGGTAATTTTTTTCCCGAACATGTGTAAATCCTATTGCGCTTGACAGCGCGACCGTGACATTGAACAATGTCATATTAAAACGAACGTTTGTTCGGATTCAATTCGGATTTATTCATGACCAGAAAACCCAAACAAATTCGCTCCCAAAACACGGTGGAAACCATTGTTCAAGGTGCCTTCATTGCACTGGCCAAACATGGCGCAGAAGGCGCAACCACGCGACAAATTGCAGAATATGCCGGTGTAGGTGTTGGCTCGATTTATGAATATTTCGAAAACAAGGAGGCGATTTTCAGCGCCATGGGCGAGCGCTTTTCCAAAGAGCTGGTTGGGGTAATTCAGGGGGCCACAACAAACGTTGTTCGGCTTTCACTGCGCGATGCAGTGTATGAATTGATTGCCCAGACCGCTGAATTCCTGAAAAAAGACGATGAACTGTACCTGCGTTGCGCCCGAGAATCGGCCTTGATGGAAAAGCATGTGCCTTTCGGCCCCATATACCGGGCACTGGCCGACCTGTTTATCCAGCATGCCATCAAGCACCCGGAAATTTTGCGGCTGAACAATCTTCAAACCATGACTTACATTTTCATCAACAGTGGCATCGCCACCATGATTCGGTACTTGAACCACCCCAACCCAGGCTTTACTTTCGATGACCTCGCCAGGGGTCTGGCCGATATGGCTGGGCATTATGTGGAAAGGGAACTGGGCTCTATGTAAGCCCGGTGACAACATTTACCCCCTATACTGCTGGCACAACAACACGACACTGGAGACCACGAATGCGCCCCACGTTGCGCCATGTCAAACACGCCACACTGCTGGCCTGTGCGGCCCTGATTGCGGCCTGCAGCCCGCCCCCACCCGATTCCATGGACAAAATGGCCAACGGCAATATTGTGGAAATTCGTGGATTGAATACTGAGCAACTGACTTTTGTCACGCGCAATCGAATTGTGACCCTGTTCGCAACCGACGCTTACAACATCATGCGGGAAATGAAACGCCACTACCCGCAAGAGTTCAACAGCCACCCCATGCTGTCGGTACAAGCGGTGACGGAACTTCAGAACCAGAAAGGCGAAGTGTTTCAGAACCAGCCACTGTTCACTGTGCACTGGCGCAGACCCGATTTAAACCAGATGGATCTGGATTCCAAATTCAGCCTGGACACCGAAGAAATTCTTCTTTATGCCGATCGCGTAGAATCGCATAGCCTTGTAGGTGACCAGGTCTTGATTGAACATTGCACTGTCACGGGCAACGGTGACAAACGCAAACGCTTTTGCGACCAGGTGCTTGAAGGGTTGTTCAACAAGTAACACTTAATCCATGAAACTGCTGAGCACCATGGTCACTTTGCCCCCTTTCATGATGCTGGTGTCCAAAGGCTCATCGCGCTCCAGTTTCACCAGCCCCACACCGGGCGCATACCATTCACTGTGGTTAATCAGAATTTCCTGATAACCCGCACTGGCGTCGGCATAAAACACCATTTTGCCCATGCCGTCCACGCGCACACATTTCTGGAACACACCCGCAGGCGTTTCCACGGTGTCATCCAGCGATGCGATTTCATACACCATGTCAAATGGCTTGATACTGGCGTTCGCCTCAATGAAGGGTGGCATCCAGTGCGCCACATATGGGCTGGTGTCCATCGTCCAGGTGTAACCCACCCGCAGGTTTCGGCCTTTGGGCAGTATCAGACGTGGTGCTTTATCAGCCTGCGGCTTGGTTTGAACAATGACACGTTTCCCGACACGGTAAAAGCCGTCTTCCCGTTCCTGAACCAGGTAGTCCGTACCATCCGAAGTTCGACGCACCATGCCCTGGATTTCATCGTCCTCCGTTTTGAAACTGGACTGCCCCATGCTGCGAATCATCAAGTCTTTTTTGTTCTTGCCATCGGGCATCACAAAATCGAGTTTGTAGTGCCACTGCAAGCCTTCATCCAGCGGAAAGTATTCACCCCCACCCACTTTGGAACAGGCAGCCAGACCCAGCGCTAAAACGGCCACACTCAAAATTTTCAACATGGCTTACTTCTCCGGCAGCTGGGGATCGGGCAAATCCGTGAATTCCAGATCAATTTTCTTGTCTGCAATTCGCGTGTTGTCACGTGTGGCCTGTGGGTCGAACAATTCGCCACCCACTTCCCCTATTTGCAAATTGCCATTGCGCATCTGGCGCTGCGCAGCATCCAGCTTTACATGCAACTCTTTGTCGTACGGCAACACATAGGCGCGCGGTGTGTCTGAAGGCCTGTCATTGGCCAGGTCGCTGGCCCACACAAACAGGCGTCCCTTGATGCCTTCTGTTTTGTCGGGTTCTTCCACCACCACCGCGTAAAACAAAAACCGCTTGGGCAGATCAGCCTGACTGGGCCAACCCTGTGCATTTTGCCAGTTGATGTAACTGACCCAATAAAAGCCCACTGACACCACAATCAGAACCAGCTTGATTGTCCAGCTCATTCGGCCATACACCAGGGCCAACAGCAACAGCGCCGCCAGAAAAATATAGGCTATGCCCAAACCCACCAACACTTCATTCATTTTCCGTCTGCCTTCACCAAAGATTTTTCAAGTTGATTGATGTTGCTCACCGTGCCATTTGCATCAATCGTGAACCGAACCGCAGTGGCTTCATCGCCCTCTTGCTGCAGGTTGACTGTGGAGTAATGCAACACTTTCAATTTCGGGTTTACCTCTGCAACATAAACGTTCACTGGCACTGGCAATTTGTTTTCGGTTTTGTAGTAGTGCACGTTGACCACGTACTCCCCGGGAGGACGACCCCGAATGGTCAACACCTCCTGGTTCAGGGGGTTCACAAACACCTGCCCTTCAATCTCCTGCGTGTCGTTGGCCAGGCCGCGGTCGTCCCGGTCCAGGTGCAACAAGCCGTCTTGGGGGCGCATAAACCACACCTGCGCTCCAGCGGGTCCGGCGGCCCACACATCAATGTCGTTGGGGTCGTTGTCTGGCCAGCTTACCGTCACCAAAAACTCGGCCTTGGGATCAATAATTCCGCTTTTGGCAGGCGGGTTCAGCAGCAACAAGGCCATCAGAAACAGAAAAGTGAAAATCAACAAGGCGTTGAAAATCAGGTCGGTGAACGGGTCCAGCTCAAAGTCTGGCTTGTGATTGAAAAGCGGCATGCTGCTCAGCTCGCTTTCACGTTTCGGTGTGCATAGTCCACAGTGGCTGCTATCAGTTTGTCGGCGTGGCGATCCAGCATCAAAAACTGTACACCCAACAAAATGCTGCCAATCAAACCCACCAAGGTGGTGTTCATGGCCACACCCATGCCCTGGGTCATTTGCTGCATCAAAGTCTTGATGTCCGAAATATCAAGCTGCTCCAAACCTTCCAGGCTACTGAGCATCATGATGAAACCAACCACGGTACCCAACAAACCCAACTTGATCATAAGCCCCGTGACAAACCAGCCCACCTGGTGCGTACCGCGCGCGCGTTCTGCCATCACCTCAGCCATCAATTGACCTTCGCTAGGATGTGCCAGGGGATGAGTGAGGTAATCGTGGCAAATGGATTGACCCAGTTTGAAGTCGGAGAAACCACCACGAATTTGCTCAAAATACTGGGTCTGCCTACTCAAATAAATGCTTCGCCAGCCTGCAAGGGCACTGCCCACAACAAATGCCAGCACGATCACCACACAAATACGGGTGTTGTCAGTCAGGATAATCCATTGAAAAAGGCCTTTGTGCCAAGTCATGTACAGGCCAAAGCCAGTAAGGCTGATCAGCAACACCCACAGTAAAAACAGGGTGTGTGTTTTGTTGGTAGTCAATGCAAGTAGTCCCTGTGTTGTTATTTGCCTGTCCCAGTTTGCAACAGTTCAAAAGACTACTAGCAAGCTACATTCCAGCAGAGGCTCTAAAAAGCAAATGGCTCTGTTTGGCGGAAAATGCGTTGAATGTTCAACTGGTGTGTTTCAAGTGCTTTGGCATTCACGTTGGGGTCGGTTTGAACATAAACAATGTTTTTAAACTCACCAATTTGCGCACTAATCTGCTCAATCAGCTCCACCTCACTGACACCATCCTCAAGCCCATACAATACTGCTTGTTGAACACGCACAAAGTAGTTCAGGTTGCGTTCTATCCAGTCGCGGCCCAAAACGCCAAATGAAGTCAATACTGTGTCATCTGCCGCCATTCGCGCCTTCAAGCGACCCAAAAAATTGATTCGCTCCACCACATTGCCATCGTACAAATCGGGAATGTCCCTGTTTTGAACAGCCGAGCCTACCCACCACAATTTCAGTTCCTGATTGCGCAACACCAACGCCTCTTCGGTTTCCAGATCGTTGTAGAAGCGAAATTTCCAGGGCACCCAATCGTTGTGCAGCAAACCCAGGTGACCTGTCTTGGTTCGTAAAATACGGCCCGGAACCAGGGACTCCGTGCCTTTTACAGAATCGCTTCCCATTCTTTCGGAAAAGTTGTCAATGCAGGTGGGGCAACGCTCGCGCATCAAATCAGCGGTGCGTTTGCCAGCCACAATACGGCTTGAAAAATTCTCGCCCGGAGCAAGTGTGCTGGCAAAAGCAGCCCGAAAACCGACATTGCCCAACACATGTTCAGGCTTGGGTTGCGTATTCAAAACCCACACCGGCTTGGTACCGAATTTGGAACGAATTGCAGCGGCCGCACTTTCGCCCACGGCGGCAGTTGCGCCGGAATCAATCACCATCAAGGCTTTGGGCGAATCAACCACCACAATCGACAGTGCAAAATCCTGCCCTTCTGCGGGCAGGCTTTGACCAGCACAAGTCCACTCATAGACCGTAGCACGGTGCTGCTGCCAGCAATCGCCTGACTGGGCCTGAGCCAGCGGCGCCAATAGAGACAAAAAAACAGCAGGGACAAGATTTCGAACGTTCAAAGACATGTGAAAACAAAGCCTGAATCAACACAACCCCAAAAGGATAGCCGATTCAGGCCTTGCCTCAAAATGCTAGAACTTCAGACTGACCCCCACCCACGCATTTCGGGGGGTACCTGGCGCCAGAAAAGATTCATAGGTAATGTCACCTTCATCGTCCACCAAGGCACCGTTGCGATCAAAAATATTGCCGCCCAACAAAGCACCATTGAAATATTCACGGTCAAACAGATTGTTTAAACGTGCAATCAAGGTGAGGTTTTTATTCAAGGCATGGTTCACACCCAGATTGAACACGGCAAAACCGGGAATACGACCATTGTCCTTAAACTCAACTGGCCCATCGCCCGGAATATTCACGATACCCGCCTGGTGCTGGTTGTTTTCATTGCCACGCGCGTACTGCTCGCTTTGCGCCTGCATGTCAACAAACAGCGTGGTCGCATCGCTGGCCTTGTAACCCAATGATAATTTCACATTGTGTTCGGCCAGGCCGGGAATTTTGTTGCCCGGTTGCACTTGAATGAAACCACCTTCTACGGCCGGGTCACCGTTCAAATCCACCGCACTGCTGTTCCCTTCGCTGGCCAGTCGGGCTGCACTTTGAAACGTCGCATCCAGGTACTGGTAGCTGGCACCGAAATTCCACACGTGTGTTTCCCAGTCAAAATCCAGTTCAACACCCTGTCTGCGGGTTTTTCCGTAGTTCTGAAAAAAACCGCCAGAACCCGCACCATCGGTGACGAACAAAATGTCGTTTTTGTTATTGGCATGAAATATATTGAAAGAGAAACCATACTGGTTGTTACCGCCAGCCCAACGGGTTCGATAGCCACCCTCGACCGTGGTGGTGATCACTTGCTCAAGAAACGGGTCGGCAGCCATTGCATTCGGTAACAAGCATGGAAATTCCGGGTCAGAACAAGCCAGTTCAACCGGTGTGGGCACCCGGTTGCTGGTGCCCGCACTGGCATACCAGGTGCTGCGCGCAGCCGTTTGATAGGCAATCCCCACAGACGGATTAAAACGTTGGTAGGTGTAATCGTTGTTCAAGCCTGGGCTGGCCTCGCCTTCCTCATTGATCAAAACCGGGCTTAAACGATCTGTGGTTTTCACCGAGGCGTGGTTGTAGCGGCCACCCAATAAAACCGTGGTTTTGTCATTCAAAGTCCACACGTCTTGGGCATACACGCCAAATTGGCGGTTGTTCGCCTCCACATTCACTTGCTCAATCGGTGCGTACAATTCACGCACCGTGCGGTCATTGTTGAACACGCCCAAGGCATAGCTGCGCCTGAAATCCGATTTCCCGAATTCAAGCTGGATGCCCAACAACACCTTGTGCGCACCGAATGGTGCCAAGGCATACTGCAAGCCCAATCCCACCACATCCTGATTCAACACACCGCGGTTGTTTGCTCCAGGGCAATCGGCACTGTCAGGTTCCATGGCAGCAGGGTCGTTTTCATCAAAAGTCACCGTTCCCGGCGCGTAAGCGGTAGAAGCCGGTGCGCTGCAAGTCACGTTGTAAGTGCCCGGGCCCAGGTTGCCTTCCACTTCTGCACGGTCAGGTTCGAACTCAGCCACGCCGAAGCGGTAGTCTTCGTTCTCATTGCCATCGCCGTTGAATGTGGTGGATTTGGAGCTGCGGTAATAGGCGTTCGCTGTCAGTTCAGCTCCGCTTTGCAAGTAGCGCGTGAAGTCCACCGCAAACTGCCCACCGGTGTTTTGAGTGTTGTCAAAATAGGTGTACGACTGGGCACGATTCTGTTCGTAAAAACTGCGGGGCACTACGCCATTTCCGTTCAGGTCAGACTCATAAAGCGCCAAGCTGAAATTGGTCTGAGTGTCACCGGAAACAATGCCCATTTTGCCAAACAACTGAATGACAGAACTCGGTGACAGCACCCGCCAACCATCTTCGTTAAATGAATTAAAGTTCACATAAAAATCGCGTTGAGTGGGTTCATCGACCCAACCTTTCTGAATGCCGAAACGGGTTCGCCCGGAATCGCCCAGTTCAGCATCCACTTGTGTGCCCTGAAAATCGCGGCCACTTTTGGTTTGCATCACAATGGCTCCGCCCAGCGAATTCAAACCGAATTGCGGCATGGTGCCCGGTAGCACAGCAACTTCTTTCAAAGCCGACTGGGGTATGGCATCAAACCGCACCACATCGCCAAAGGTTTCATTCTGGCGCACGCCGTCCACATACACCGACAAGCCGGGCGGTGTCCCCAACAGGGGTGTTACCGAAAAACCGCGATAGGTCACGTCAGACTGATACGGATTGCCCTGGTTGTCGGTCACCTGAACACCGCTGATGCCGCGAAACAGACTGCGGCTGATCGACTCCCTGCTCGAATTTTGCTCCAGAGAGTCTATTTTTTTAACGCTGAAAGGTGCTTGATCAACAGATATCACAGCACCAGGCAGGGGCGTCGTAGAAATCACTTCGATTTCTTCCAGCTGCTGGGCGTACACCGGGACGAGGAATGATGAAACAGAAAGTGCAACAACACGGGTGCACCAATGCGAATGCTGACGCGCAAACATACACAGCCCTTTGATTTGGATTTGTAATTGTGAAGTCCCGCGATTGGCCTGCTCTGCGCGCCATGGAGATTGGCCAGGCAACCGCGCGACTTGTCTTGTCTATATTTCATAATATTGCCAGATTTCGACAGGGAAGTTTTCCCGAAAAGGATTTCACCTCTTCTATGCAAGCCGTTTCTGGTGCACATTGTGGCTATTCAAACAAACAATTCAACCCATGCGTTTAAGCGAGTTGCTGGTTAGACGATTGCTCACCTGGCTTGGCCTTTGGGCTGCATGCTGCGTGTTGGTCGTGTTCACCATGGGCCGGCTGGACGTGCAAACCGAGTATGCGGCCGCCTCTGAGTTGGTTGATGACTTGCACCGCGGGCTTTCGAATGCCGAACCCCTGGGCAATCTGGAACTACAACGCCTGCGCCAACAGCTTGCCGAACGAAAAGCCGAGCAGGAACGCCGGGAAACCCGACGAGAACTCTATTTAATCAGCACCATGTTGCTGCTGATGGCAGCGGGCAGCGGCGTGGTAGTGTGGTATTCCCTTCGGCCCGCCTTGAACAAACCTTTGCAGCAACTGGTTCAATGGCTGCGCGATTATGAAGAATCGGAGCGCGACCCAACAAGACCAGCCCCCACCTTGGAAAACACTGAAGAATTCAGGATCGAGGAGTTCAAACGAATTCACGACAGCGTTTCACAGCTGATTCAAACCCTGAACACCGAGCAAAAGAAAAGCCGCGCGCTGCTAAACCGTGTGGTGGACCTTCAAGAACGTGAACGCCAGACGATTGCACAGGATTTGCACGACTACTTTGGACAATCGCTGACTTCCATTTCGGTGAACTCTGCTTTTCTGGTGAAAAGTACACAGGCAAATACACAAGAGGCCGCAAAGGCCGTGCACGACCAGGCGCAGGAAATGATGGGCTGGCTGCGCAGTTCGCTGCGCGAACTGAAACCACACCTGTTGCTTGAAGTTTCACTTCGCGATGCGGCGCTGGACCTGCTGGACAACTGGGCCAAGCGCCATGGCTGGTACGTTGACTTTGCCTGGGCACCCAACACCCCTGCCCTTCCGAAAGAGGCGCCCATTGCCGTTTATCGCACCTTGCAGGAAGCGCTTACCAATGCGGCCCGACATGCCAATACCAAAAAGTTGAAAGTATTGGCTGGTTTCGATGAGCAGGCCCATGAATTCATCTTGATTGTGGAAAACGATGGTGTTGCCTCGTCTGCTGCCGTCAATCCCTCTTTGGGCCTAACCGGTATTCGCGAAAGAATGGCCATCCTGCAAGGCCATGTGGTCTGGGCCATAGAAGAAGACCGGTTCGTGCTGCGATGCCATATTCCGGTTGTGGAGGTAAATCATGCCCCTTGAATCCAGAATAATTCTGGTAGATGACCACGCGGCAGTTCGCGCGGGTTACAAACGCTTTATTGACTCTGAAACCGACCTGATCGTTGTCGGCGAGGCAGGCAATGCAGACCAGGCCTTCGCCTTGCTGAAAACGCATGCCTGCGATGCATTGGTACTGGACATCAGCATGCCGGGGCAAAGCGGGCTGGAACTGATTAAACGGGTGCGTTTGAAATGGCCCAAACTGGCTTTGGTGGTGCTTTCCATGCACGACAGCCCAGTGGTGGCCGCCAAGGCACTGGAACAGGGTGCGCGGGCCTACGTGACCAAGTCCAGCGAACCCGAAGAGTTGATTCAAGGCATTCGAATGGCACTGGGCGAACAAACATTTGTATCCGGTGACGTTCAAAGCCAAGGCATGTTCAACAGCACCGGGCCACAGTACGCCCAGGAGAACCTGCAACAGCACACCCATGCAACGCAAGAACCGGCGACCACACTGACCTGCGGATTGACCCCCAGAGAAGTGGATGTGGTAAGGCTGCTGGTCGAAGGGCACACCATTGAACAGGTGGGAGTCAGCTTGGGAATCAGCGGCAAAACCGTGAGCAACAACCTGTCACAAATTCGTCAAAAGCTGGGTGTACAAACAGACTTCGAACTGGCTTTCTGGGCCTGGAGCCAGGGTTTTGGAAGAAAACCACCCGGTTTTGGCAAGTAAAGATACTCACGTTTTCCTCATTCGTATTTTCCCGTATTTTGCCTAAAAATCGGCTGCTTTGCCTTGCAACCTGTTGCGTTCTCGGGGATATTCAACCCACAACCAAAATACGACAACACTTTCTCAGGAGGAATTACGCATGATGCTACGCAAAGCAAAAACGGCCATTCTGGCAGCGGCCATTACAGGCTTGGCACTCGCTGCCACACCCGCCAAAGCCGAATTCATCAACATTCTGACCGGCGGTACGTCTGGTATTTATTACCCGATCGGTGTTGCCTTGTCCAAAGTGTATGGCGACAACATCAAAGGTGCACGCACCCAGGTTCAAGCCACCAAAGCATCTGTTGAAAACCTGAACCTGCTGCAACAAGGCCGTGGTGAATTGGGCATTTCTCTGGGCGACTCCGTGAAGCTGGCCTGGGAAGGCGATGCAGATGCAGGCTTCAAAGCCCCCCTGAACAAACTGCGTGGCATTGCTGCCATTTACCCCAACTACGTACAAATTGTGGCATCCAAATCGTCTGGCATTACTTCTCTGGACCAACTAAAGGGCAAAGGTCTATCAGTGGGTGCCGCCAAATCGGGCACTGAATTGAATGCCCGTGCCATTTTGGGTGCTGCTGGCATGAGCTACAAAGACCTCGGCAAGACCGAGTACTTGCCTTACGCAGAATCGGTCGAGTTGATGAAAAACCGTCAACTGGACGCCACTTTGCAATCGGCAGGCTTGGGGGTAGCCTCACTGAAAGACTTGTCTGCCTCTATGGAAGTGAGCATGGTTGCTGTGCCTCCCGACGTGGTTAAAAAGCTGGGCGCGCCTTACGTACCCGGCACCATTCCGGCAGGCACTTATCAGGGTCAAACCAAAGACGTTCCCACTGCGGCGATCGTGAACTTCCTGATTACGCACTCCGAAGTGTCTGACGAAACTGCCTATCAAATGACCAAACTTCTGTGGGAAAACCTGGCTGCTCTGCGCTCTGCCCACAAAGCGGCTGAAGCCATCAAGTTTGAAAATGCCTTGCAAGGCATGCCAGTACCACTGCACCCCGGTGCAGAAAAGTTTTACCGCGAAAAAGGTTTGATCAAGTAAGCAGGCAAACCTGCGAAGCAATTAGCAAGTAGCACCTGCCACACTCCGCCGGGGTGTGGCTTTCAACCTCAGTTACCTTGTGGGCCCGTTCAGGGCTTTTCGTCTATGTCCAATACTCCCGATTCAGCCGTAGCCACAGAAGCCAACTCTGGCTTTCACGACCCAACATCCGCCGGGTTCACGCGTTCATTTGAGGGCCGCCTGCTCTTCTGGATTGCTGTTTTATTCTCGACATTTCAGATTGCAACAGCTGCACACTTGTTTGATTTACCCAGTCAGGTTCAACGGGCGTGCCACGTGGGCTTTTTGCTGCTGCTCACATTTCCCTTGATTGCCATCAACAAGAATGCTGCCGTGAAGGCGATTGCCTGGGTGCTGGCCTTGGCCGCGCTCGGAGTAGCGGGCTACCAATGGGTAGAGTACGAACCCTTGCTAATTCGCGCTGGCGACCCCACCGAATTGGACATTTACCTGGGTGTGATCGCCATTGCCACTGTGTTTGTGGCCACCTGGCTTTTAATGGGCCCTGCCCTGCCGATTATTTGCGGCACATTTTTCGCCTATTGCCTGTTCGGCCAATACCTGCCGGCGCCATTTGACCACCGGGGATACGACTTCCACCAAGTGATCGAACACATGGCCTACGGCACAGAAGGTATTTATGGCATCCCGACCTATGTGTCGGCATCGTATATTTTCCTGTTTATTTTGTTTGGTGCTTTTCTCGAAAAAGCTGGCATGATCAAGCTGTTCACCGACTTCGCGCTGGGCCTGGTGGGCCACGCACAGGGCGGTGCTGCCAAAGTGGCTGTGGTGTCCTCGGCACTCATGGGTACCATTTCAGGTTCAGGCGTGGCCAACGTGGTTACAACTGGTCAATTCACAATTCCCTTGATGAAAAAATTCGGCTACCGAGCCGCTTTCGCTGGCGGGGTTGAATCCACCGCCTCCATGGGTGGTCAGTTGATGCCACCGGTCATGGGCGCAGTGGCTTTCATCATGGCCGAAACGCTGGGTGTGGCGTATTCCGAAATTGTGAAGGCAGCGATCATTCCGGCCATTCTGTATTTCTTTGGTGCCTTCTGGATGGTGCACCTGGAAGCCGGCAAACATGGCTTGAAAGGCTTGGATAAAAAAGACTTGCCTTCCCCTTTAAAAGCCGTGAAAGAACAGTGGTACCTCGTCATTCCCCTGGTGGCACTGGTGTGGTTGTTGGTGGGTGGCTACACGCCCTTGTTTGCCGGCACTGTAGGCCTTGCCTTTACTGTGGTACTTATTCTGGGCGCATCCATCGCAATTGGCTTGCCAAACACCGTAATTCGGGTGTTGTTCTGGATTGGATTGGGTGTGGTGTGTGCTGCTTTCCTGCAATTCGGCATTTGGGTAATCGCGGGGGCAATCATTGCGTTGATCGCTGTGAACGCTCTGAAAAAAGGTGGTCGGGAAACCCTGGCTGCTTGCCGTGATTCACTGGCCGATGGTGCAAAATCGGCTCTGCCTGTGGGTGTGGCATGCGCCATGGTGGGTATTATCATCGGCACCATGACACTGACTGGTGCAGCCAATACATTCGGTCAGTTTGTGGTCAGCGTGGGCGAAAATAGTTTGTTCCTTTCACTGGTGCTGACCATGCTCACCTGTATTGTATTGGGCATGGGTATTCCAACCATTCCCAATTACATCATTACCTCCAGCATTGCAGGCCCAGCGCTTGAACAGCTTGGTGTACCTTTGATTGTCAGCCACATGTTCGTGTTCTATTTCGGCATTCTGGCCGACCTGACCCCCCCTGTGGCATTGGCCTGTTTTGCAGCCGCACCGATCGCCAAAGAGCGCGGACTGACCATTTCCATGGAGGCGGTGAAAATTGCTGCAGCAGGTTTTGTCATTCCTTTTATGGCGGTTTACACCCCCTCATTGATGCTTCAGGACGGTGGCCCTCTTGCAAGTGAAATTGGCTATATTCCTGCTGTTATCTACATCGTGATTAAAACAGTGCTGGCGATCAGCCTGTGGGGCGCGGCAGTCATTGGTTATTTGGGCGCGAAGTTACCGGTGTGGATGCGAGTGCTGGCGATGGTTGCATCGTTCACGCTTATTGCAGCCTTGCCCATCACCGATGAAATCGGCTTTGCCCTGTCTGTGGTGTTTGGCTACCTGGCTTGGCGCAACGTGCGCGCAGTGAAAGGCAAGCTGCAGCCTGCATGAGCCTGTGTGTATTCATCGCCGGGAAATCAGCGGCCTGCCTTGCAGGTTTGCTGTTTTCCCTGAGCTGGACTCACTCGGTGGAAAAAACCGAGTGGGTTGAACACTGGCAGCTGAAAGATGAACAACTGGTATTGAAAGAAACATTTGTCAAAGGCAGTGGTGCAGGAATCGACCCGGCACCCAATGCAGTGCTTGAGAACGGCTGGTATCGCTGGGCACCTGAATCGCCGTTGACTGTACCTGCCATCTCACTGGCCAATTCAGAATTGACGCCCGACAACTGGATGCTTTGCGCGCTGGATTCGGTGACTCGCGAAACAAGCAAGTGCATTGATTTTGCGAAGTTCGAAGATCGGGGCGTTGAGTTGTTTACCATCCAAGCGAGCAGATAGCCGATTGTTTAGTGTGCGGTGTGGGCAGGTGAGGCTTGTGTGTAGCAACGGTTGGCCGGCTTTGCAAGGCTTCCCGGCGGCTTCGCAGCGCGGGGCGGTTCCGAAAGGAACCGATGCGAAGGCGCTTAAGCGTTTCGCATGCCCCAAGCCAGAAGCATCAAGCCGGAATCAGAAGCATTGCTTAGGCCAACCGTTGCCACACACAAGCCTCGCCAATACCAATCATCAATCACCAACCGCCAGCCTCAGCCCCCACCCCTCAAGGTGTGCATCTGAAACTGCTTCGAGAAATGCGCCCTCGCATCAGCAGGCACACCATCAGAAAACGCCAGCGTCACTTCCATGCGTTTTAAACGCACCAAAGCAATCACGCGGTCTGGCATTTCTTTCCAGGCAATTCGCGCAGTACCACCCTGCACTTCAAAATCCGCATGACCAGCCTGCTCGGAAGTCATTGGAAAGAGTTCAGCAATCATGTGTACCCAGCGACGCAACTCGCGCTCGGTGCACGACATATCCAGCGCTTTGTCGGTGTTGAAAATGGCCATGCGAAACTAACCGCCCGCAATGGGAGGCCAAATGGCCAACACATCGTCGGGTGTTAATACTTTGCTGGCTCGATCGGCTGGATCCACATACACACCGTTCACAAGTACCAAGTGTGTAAGCTTCTCCGGAAGATGAAACTGGTCAATGATTTGTTGCACGGTGCTGCCCTCTTTTATCTGCAAGCGAACCGCGTTGTCCACGCGGTTCGTTGGCAAATAGTCGGTCAGTGTTGCAAAGAGCTTGAGGGTAATTTCCATGTACTTTGTGACTGAGCGCAAGCCAGATAGGCTTCCATTAATCGGGTTGGATCTTCGAGCAAATGGTCTTTCCATTCGCCCAAGTGGATTTTGCCCTGAATCAGACCCCGCATGACGCCAACATGGTTCGTTAGCCCCAAACTGGTTGCACCAATCAGTACATCGCCAAGAAACTCCAAACGCATGTAGGAAAATTCGTCCTTGTTTTGCAACTCGACGCTTTGCCCACCCTCTGCACCCCACCACTGCCCAAACGAGGCAGCGATCAAACCCAAGGTATCCAGCACGTTCATCGCCAAACTGCCTTGTGTTTGTGTGCCCTGCCCCATCATGTTTTGGGCGGCAATGCGTGCATCATCAGCCGCAGCCGGTTGAATCATGTTCACGGTTTTCTCACCGGTTGAGAAATCGCGAACCTGTGCTACATCGCCAGCGGCGTACACATCGGCAATATTGGTTTGCATGTGATCGTCCACCAGCAAGCCCTGATCCACCTGCAAGCCACTGCCTTCGAGAAAGTCAAGGTTGGGTTTCACACCCGTGGCAGAAATCACCAAGTCCACTTCCAGCACTTCACCGTTTGAAAGTTTTGCACGCAAAGGTGCACCGTCTTTCGCAGCCACTGCCGTGCCGAAACCAATCGCAGAGCCAATTTTCTCAATCAGACTTTGCTGTTGAGCCTGGCTACCCACTTCAATGGCTTCAACTTTCGTTGAACAATGCACATTCACGCCTTTCTTGATACACCAGTCGCGAATCATGGAACCCGCACCTTCAGTCATCATGCGGGGCACCATGCGGTTGCCCATTTCAACCACAGTCAACTTCACGCCGCGCAAGGCCAGTGCTTCCATGATGATGCAGCCGATAAAACCCGCACCCATTTGCAACACGCGCGAGCCGGGCTTGGCCAGCTCGATAATTTGCCGTGCATTTTCCAGTGTCCAGCAAGGGTGTACGCCTGGCAAATTCACCCCAGGAATGGGGGGTGAAATTGGCCGCGCACCAGTGGCAATCAGCAGCTTGTCGTATTCAAGCACATCGCCATTGTCCAGGTGAACTTTCTTGCCTGCCGTGTCCAGCCTGGTGGCGCGTGCGCGAATTTCTTGAATATTCTGCTTCTTGAAATGGTCGGGGTCTTTGCGAAGGTAAGTGCCCTTTTCACCCACCTTGCCAATCAGCAGGTATGGAATAGCCATGCGGGAGTATGGGGGTTCCGGTTCGGCACCCACCATCACGATTGAATCGCGTGGCCGCTGCTTGCGAATTTGCTCGGCAGCGACCACCCCCGCAGGCCCGTTACCCAAGATAACGTGCCGTGTTGGAGTGGTTACAGTCATAGCCCCAAGCGCTCCAGTGTTGCTGAAGTTGGGCGACCCTCGGTGTCCCAGCCACGCAGCTCGAAGTACTCAGGCAGCATTTTGTCGATGCCGTTGACCAGGCCTTTGGCAGGACCCACTTTCGCTGCGTCTTTCTTCAAACGTGCAGGCAGGTCGTCGTCAGCCTTGGTGAAACCGGCTTCCAGGTTGAACTGGCGTTCCATGTTCCAGATGCGTTCACCCATGGTTTCCAGATTCGCCATGTCGAACTCATCGCCACATGCAGCAGCAACCTGTGGTTGCACATCAGCCAGCGTCCAGGCAAAGCTGGTGAACACGCAAATACCGGCTGAGTCGAACACGGCTGTTGCATCCTGGAATGCTTTCACCAAAGCTGGCTTTCCATCGGTCACCAAGGGGTCGGTTTTCACCGGAATACCCAGCACTTCCGATGCCACGGTGTAACCACGCAAGTGGCAGGCACCGCGGTTGGAAGTGGCATACGCCAAACCCATACCCTGAATACCGCGAGAGTCGTAGGCCGGGAATTCCTGACCCTTTACGCTCATCGACAATTCGGGGTGGCCATACTTGGCCGTCAAGCGCTTGGAGCCCTGGCCAATTTCAATGCCAAAACCTTCGCCATTGCACGTGTCTTCACTGAGCTTCACCAATGCTTGCGCGGAACCAAATGGCGCCTTGCAGCCAAGTTGTGCTTCAGTCAACACGCCCATTTCATACAATTCCATCACGGCTGAAACAGTGGCGCCCAAAGAAATCGGATCAATGCCATGCTCGTTGCACAGAAAGTTCACATACGTGAGTGCTTCCAGATCGTTCACACCGTTCGATGAACCCAAAGCCCAGGCTGCTTCGTATTCCAAACCGCCAGATGCACCATGGTACTGCGGCTTGTTTTCTACGGTGAAGTGGGTTTCGTCAATTTTGGAAATGCGTCCGCAAGCAATGGTGCAACCAAAACAGGCCTGGTTGGTGACCAGGTTGGCCTTGCCATCGGTTTTGCGGGGCTCGTGCATTTTCTCGCCAGAAATGTCTTTGGCGCCATCAAAAATAACATCGCGGTGATTGTTGGTGGGCATGGCACCCATCTCGTTGATCACGTTCATCAAGACCTGGGTGCCGTAGGTGGGCAGGCCAGTACCGGTCACGGCGTTCTCAGCGAGAATTTTTTTCTTCTCGTAAGTCACCTTCATGAATTCCTTGGGGTTGGAAATATTGCCAACGCCCTTGGTGCCACGCACTGCGATTGCTTTCACGTTCTTGGAACCCATCACAGCGCCAACGCCTGAACGGCCAGCCGCGCGGTGCAAGTCGTTCACAATGGCTGCATACAGCACCTGGTTCTCACCGGCCTTGCCGATTGAGCACACACGCATCAGCGGGTCCTGGTGTTTGGTTTTGATGGCAGGCTCGGTGTCCCACACGCTCTTGCCCCACAGATCAGAAGCATCCATCAATTTCGCACTTTCATTTTCAATTAGCAGGTACACAGGCTTGGGCGATTTGCCTTCCATGATCACCATGTCCCAACCAGCACTCTTCAATTCATTGCCAAAGTAGCCACCTGAATTTGAGCAGGCAATTGCGCCAGTCAGCGGGCCCTTGGTGATCACTGAATAGCGGCCGCCAGTGGAGGCCATGGTGCCTGTCAGCGGGCCTGTTGCATAAATAATCTTGTTTTCGGGCGAAAGTGGATCCACTTTCGCATTCACTTCTTCCACAAAGTACTTGGTGGCCAAACCACGCTGGCCAAGGTAGCTTTTCGCCCAATCCATTCTCAAGTCTTCGCTGGTGCAGGTGCCTGCTGTCAGGTTCACGCGCAGTACTTTACCGGTCCATGCCATTTGTATTACTCCCTTCTCTCTGTTCTATTCAATGGTCAACGAGTTACGCGTGAGCCTGGTTGCTCAGCTTCTCGGCCCACTGCTTCATTTTGTCCAAACCAGTCCAGTTGGAATCCACAAAAGTGATTGCGCCGGTTGGGCAGGCAGTTGCACAGGCGGGGTCGCCGCCGCACAGGTCGCACTTTTGAACCTTGCCGGTTTCCTGAACATAGTTCACCGTGCCAAACGGGCAGGCGATTGTGCACACTTTGCAACCCACGCAGGTGTCTTCTGACACCACTTTCACGCCATTGGTTTTGTCCATGGTGATGGCTTCAACCGGGCAGGCATGCAAACACCAAGCCTCATCGCACTGGGTGCAGGTGTAAGGCACTTTCTTGCCGGTGTGATGAAAGTCGAATACCTTAATTCGTGACAGTGAGGTGTTGAACACCTGATAATTCTCATAGCTACACGCCATTTCACACTGAAGGCAGCCCGTGCATTTGTCAGGCGTGATGTGAAGAGATTTTTGCATCCCGTTGTTCCTCGCTTCTTTGGTTATTTGTTTTGGGCACTACATACATGCCTTCTTATGCAATAAGCCTGCCAACTTGAAAAGAAAATTTCAGCGGCTCTCGGCAACACTTTTCCGAGTTTTTGCACATGGGGTTTTCCCGATGCAACACAGCTGTTTCAAAATGGAACACTTGTTGCAACAAAAAAGCCCTGCGATTGCGCAGGGCTTTAAGTACACATAAACCAGAATGAATTCAGGTCAAATCAAGGTCTCATGTACTTCACACCATAATTGGAAAAAATCTTTTCCAGCTCACCACTTTCCTTCAACTCATTCATGGCCACTGTCAGTTTTTCAGCCAACTCTTTGTTGCTTTTCTTGGTGGCCATGCCCACAGCCCAACCTTTGGGTGGCAGTGCATTGTGCGGCACTTTGGCCACAAAATAATCTGCTTTTTTATCTGGGTGCTGGTGCAGCGCCCACTCCAACTCGGCACGCGTGGCCATGACTGCCACCAGTTCGCCATTCACCATGGCATCAACCGCTTCTTTGGGCGTCTTGAAGTTCACCAGATTGTTTGCATACGCGGCACCATCGGCGCCAGCCAACATGATGCTGGGGAGGGCTGCTGCTTCAGCGCCAATTTTGTTGCCTGTTTCCGAGAACGGTTTCAGGCTGTCCAATGTTGGCAGTTTCTTGATATTACGTGCCACGAAAATATCGTCGCGGGTGTAAGGAGAAAAGAACAGGGCCTGGTCCTCCTTCTGCATAATGTAAGCATCAACGGGTGCATGCATCAAAATATCGGCGGGCGCACCTGCCAGGTAATGGCCACGCGTCACCATGTTTCGAATGTCGTCGGAGAACTCTTCATCCTCAGTAAAAGCGCGCACCCGCAAGCCCAAACCCAGCTTGGCCGCCAAGGCTTTGGCAATGTCCACGTCAATGCCTTTGCCTTCATGTGAATAAGGTGCCAAGTAGTTGTACACCGCCACAGTCAACACGCCAGAGGCCTGCACCTTGGCCCAGTCACTTAACTCTTGTGCGGCAGCGCCAAGCTGAAAGGAAAAGCCCAGCGCAACAGCACCAAACCATTTGATCAAAGGTAATTTACACATTGGATTGAACGAATTCTTCATAAGGTCTCCTGAAAGCCGTGCCTTGGATGCACTTTTTATTTTGAATGGATACTGAAACAGACAGGAGGGGCCTGTTGTTTCAAACAACGGACCCGCCCCACATGCCCATATGTCGAGTTATTCGTACTTCCGAGTTTCAACATATGCCTTGATGGCCCAAATGGCTTCCTGACTCAAAATACCCGCAAACGCAGGCATGTAGACGCGGTCACCACGAACTTTGCCGCCCAGTACCGAATTGCGGTAGTAGGTGTCAATTTCCACCTTGCATTGCTCCTTGGCTTTCTTGCCCGCAAAAGAATCGCACTCAGTGTTCATTTTGCGCAAGTCTGGAGAAATTCCCCCACTCACCGCCTCAAGGCCATGGCACCGGGCGCAGTTCTGGTTGTAGGCTGAGCTGCCCACACGAATGGCTTCCTTGTCACCAACATACGGATTGGTTTCCAGCATGTCATCGCCCAATGGCTTGAGCGTGGACACATCCACAACCTGCGGGGTTACATCACCGTGAGCCAATGCCACTGAAGCAGCAATTGAAAAAATGGTTGCCACAAGGGCTTTACGAACTAACATCACAACTCCTGTATTTCTAAGAATGATTCAACACAGGGTAGCTACTGCAATCCCCATGCCACCCTATTCATTTGGATTTGTGAATTAGTTTTACCAATTGTGACAAATCGCGAACTCTATGGTGCGGCTTCCTGATCTGTGCTACTTTTTATCAAAATGTGTTTCATTCTGAAACACATTGGATTGAGTTGGCACAGTGCTTGCATTGGGCAACATAGCAGCTGAAATATCAATACAAGCAAAAACATTCAGCGCTTCAAGTTGCACCCAAAACCATACTTATAAAACGCAGCACCACAAGAAGCAGGAGACATGGATGGCATTCTTATCCGAGCGGGATGGCGGCAGCCTCGCATCCAACGCCCAAGTGATTGAATTGATCGACCCGGGCACGGAAGGACACCTCGAATTCATTCGGCGTGCGCATCAGCGTTCAACGGCTGCTGGTTTGGACACTACTTCCAAAGTGGACATGGCCCCACCGCCCAGCAGTTCACTGAAAGAATTGATCGAGAAAAACAACCGGTTAAAATCGTGCGCTTTGCCCTTCATGGAAACCCTGTACGAGCAAGTGGTTAACACCCACAGCATGGTGTTGTTGACCGATGCCAGCGGAACCATTATTGAATCGCTGGGCGACGATGATTTTTTGGTGAAAGCCCAGAAAGTAGCCTTGGCTCCCGGCGTCACCTGGAGTGAGGAACACAAAGGCACCAATGCCATTGGCACCGCACTGATTGAGGAATTGCCCACTGTTGTTCACGGGCAAGATCACTTTCTGGATGTGAACCGTTTTCTGACCTGTTCAGCCGCCCCCATCTTTGACCCAAACGGTGTGGCGATTGGCGTGCTTGATGTAACGGGCGACTATCGCAGCTACCACCGCCATACCATGGGCCTGGTGCGTATGTCCGCGCAAATGATTGAAAACCATTTGTTCAACAGCTCGTTTCAAGACGCAATTATTGTTCAATTTCACCAGCGTGGCGAGTTTCTGGGTTCGGTTGTGGAAGGCGCAGCAGCCTTCTCGCCAGCGGGTAAGTTTCTGGCTGCCAATCGTGCAGCCATGGTGCAATTTGGCATGTCCGCCAATGCACTGAAAAGCCACACCTTCAGTTCTCTTTTTGGCATGCCTTTGTCGGCCTTGATCGACCACTACCGCACCTGTAACCCCATTCCGCTCATTCTGTGTTTGCACAATGGCAACCAGGTTACCGCACGTGCCAGCTTGGGCAGTGTAGGCCGAGGCAGAATTTTTGACTCTGTGGGCTTGGTGAAAAACAATTCCGATGCGGCTGTGCTACAAAACCAGGCACCAGCCACGCAAAAAGCAAACACCACCTGTCAAAAAAGTCATCACCTGTCCAGCCTGAAATACCTGAACACAGGCGACCCGCAAGTGGCCAAGATCATCGAGAAAGTGGGCAAGGTGATTGACAAGGACATTCCCATTTTGATTCTGGGAGAAACTGGCACTGGCAAGGAGATTCTTGCGCAGGCCATACACAACGATTCGCCAAGACACGACAAGCCTTTTGTTGCGGTGAATTGCGCATCCATTCCAGAAACGCTGATTGAATCCGAGTTGTTTGGATACGAAGACGGTGCATTCACTGGCGCAAAAAAGAAGGGTTCGCAAGGCCGAATTCTACAAGCCAACGGCGGTACCCTGTTTCTTGACGAAATCGGTGACATGCCAATTTCACTGCAAGCAAGATTGCTGCGGGTATTGCAAGAAAGGGTGGTGACGCCACTGGGCAGCCAGAAGAGCATTCCTGTGAACTTGCAAGTGATTTGCGCCACGCACCGTAACTTGCGCGATCAAATCGCCGCGGGACAGTTCCGCGAAGACTTGTACTACCGGCTTCATGGCTTGGTCGTTCGTCTTCCCGCCTTGCGCGAGCGCACTGACCTACAAAAAATCATTCAGCGCATTCTGGAAAATGAATCGCACAACCCGCGCATTCGTGTGTCTGGCGAAGTGATGAAAGCATTCACCACGCACGCATGGCCGGGCAATATTCGCCAACTGACCAATATTTTGCGCACCGCCAGCGTGATGACGGATGAAGCAGAAACGATTGAGTGGGACCATCTGCCCGATGACTTCCTCGACGAATGGCGTGCATTGCGACTGGACAACACCACCAGGCCAGTGGAGCAAGAACCTGTTGAAACAGAGGGGCGTCAACAACACCCGCGTGCAACAACACCAACAGCAAACACACGCCCACAGTTCAGCGTGCGCAGTAATTTTTCAGTGCAAAACAAAATCGCGGCACAGGTTCACAGCAATGCGCCGGCGTTCCCGGCAAGAAGCAAACCAAGCCCATTTGAAGTGCAGGTTCACCAGCGGCCAGGGGCCACGCCCAAAGGCAATGGCCTGGACCAAACATTCAGCAAGTTCAGGGAAGGTCGGTTCGACAGCTGGACGCACAGTACAAAACCCGCCAGCCGGGAAAATCAGATGGGTACACTGCCGCAGCCACCGCGCTTCAAAGAAGACAGCTACGACACCCGCGCCCATGATGCAAGGGCGCAAGGTTACCTGGGTTCACGACAGGCCACTGCAAGGGCTCAAGTTGAAAATCCAATCAATTTGGACGACCTTGAATCACGTGCCATTCAAGATGCGCTGGAAACCTGTAGAGGCAATGTCAGCGCAGCAGCAAGAATGCTGGGTATTTCCAGAAACACAATTTACCGGCGCTTGAATTCAAAGTAAAAAATCGCGTTTAACAAACAACTCTTTGCCTTTAAATAACCACCCCACTGCAGGGTGGTTTTTTTTGGCACAAACCAACTGAACAGTTGTCACAAAACTGTCATTCACTTGCTCCAGCCGCACACAATTCTGTTTCAAAGCGTACCGCCTGACGCAAAGCAACTGCACTGCTTCACCCTGTCATCAAAAGCCCTACATTTTTATTTAATTCAATAAAATCAATAGCTTAAATACTGGCATGTCTTTTGCCCTAGTCCCTTCAAGCCAGTTCTACTCTGCGGTGTGCTGGCGAGCTTTAGAAGACAAACAAGCAACAACCTTTAAAAACTAAAACTGGAGGGTTGATCTTATGATCAGCAAAAAATTAGTAGCAGCTTCCATCTTGGCAGCAATGGGGACTTCGGCACACGCAATCGGCTTCAAGGCTGGCGAATGGGAAATGGACCTTTCAGGTTCAGTAAACGCGTACTACAACACAACCAGTTGCGACAACGCCGGTGCAGTTGCCAGTGGCGCATTGGGTCTTTGCGGTGGTGCAGGAACTGGTCAAGACCAGACATCAATTCAAAACGGTTTGCTACCTGGCTTCATCATTTTCACAGCATCCACCAAACAAGCAGGATATGACCTCAAAGCCGTAATCTCCATTGACCCGGGTACCACTAACAACAACGGAGCTGCTGGTGGCGTGGGTCAAAACGTGGGCGATCAGCGTCGCGTGTTCTTGCAATTCGGAAACGAATCAATGGGTACGATCAAGGCTGGTCGCGACATCGGTCTATTTGGTCAAAATGCGATTCTGAACGACATGTCTCTGTTGGCGGTTGGCGGTGGTTCAGGGTACAACGGTGCATTGAATACAACCTTGGGCGGCATCGGATCGGGTTATATTTACACTGAATTCCAGCCACAGATCACTTACACTGCACCTGCAATCGGTAACCTGACGTTGTCAGGCGGTGTTTTCCAGCCAAAGGACCTCAACGGTGCCACAGCCCAAGAGAATGATTCTCCAGGCATGCAAGCATTGGCCTCCTATAGCCTTGGCGACAAAGGCAAATTGTGGGCAGCCTTGATTAATCAATCCCAGTCCGGCGTTGCTGCCGCTCCAGACTCTGACCTCACCGGCTTCGAAGTAGGTGGCACGGTTAATCTCGGTGCGCTGGCACTGACTGGTAACTACTTCACTGGCGAAGGCTTGGGAACCACACTGATTGGTTTTGGTGGTCGTGACGCCGCTGGTGCTGAGCGTGATTCAGACGGATACTTGGTACAAGCAACCTACAAAGTTGGCAACACCAAGTTTGGTATTAACTATGGCTCATCGACACTTGATTCCACAGCCGGTGATCGAGCCGCAAATGCCATCATGCTTGAAGAAACAAACCAGATGGTTCTGGGCGTTTACCATAACCTGACTCCAAGTCTGACCATCGCTGGCGAGTACATCACCAATGAACAAACCTACCAGTTGGGCGCTCCTGCAGCAAAAGGCGAGTCCAACACCATCGCCGTAGGTGCAATCCTGTTCTTCTGATCGTTAACCACCCTCCGTTAACGATTGTCCTAAGGCGCGAACTCAAAAGGTTCGCGCCTTTTTGCATGGTGTTTCAAACTGCAACAGTTTGAACATTCAAAACACCTTGGCAAACACTCATTTCCCACATTGTAAAAATACCGACATGCAGGCCCGCAAGGCACAGGAATTGCTATTTAAACCTTGAGGACAAACAAACCGGCGCAAGCCAAGTTCTTCACCCAAGCCATGTGCCAAGGTGCATTTTAATAAAGCAAAAGGAGGATATTTCATGCAGTGGACTACACCATCATTCGTTGACATGCGTTTCGGTTTCGAAATCACCATGTACATCGCCAACCGTTAATTTGACGGTTCGCACAGCCCCGGATAGCCTTTGAGGCTAGCGGGGTTTTTTTTACCCCTGAAAAAAGCAACTATGAAAATCAAAGTTCTGGGTTCCGCAGCAGGCGGAGGGTTCCCACAGTGGAACTGCAACTGCACCAACTGCCAGGCTGTTCGGGCCAAAGCGCCCGGGTACACCGCGCGCACCCAGTCGTCGATCGCAATATCCGACGGGTCTGCGAACTGGATATTGGTGAATGCATCGCCCGATATACTCACTCAAATCAAAAGTACCCCTGAACTGCAACCCAACCGTGGCCCACGCGACACGGGCATCTCTGCCGTCATTTTGATGGACGCGCAAATTGACCACACCACCGGCCTGTTGATGATGCGCGAAGGGAAAACACCCATGCGCCTGTTCACCACCCCCGCTGTGTGGGAAGACCTGACCAACGGTTTACCCTTGGTGCCTACGCTTGGGTTTTATTGCGGTGTGAAGTGGACTCCACTGTGTACCGAATGCGATGAATTTTTCTCAATCAGCCCGCTGGACAGCATCAAGATCAAATCAATCCCGCTGATCAGCAAAGCCCCCCCCTACTCCCCCAGCCGCTACGCCCAACGCCGTGGCGACAACATCGGTTTGTTGATTGAAGACACCAACACTGGCAAAAAAGTGTTTTACGCCCCTGGACTTGGAGAAATTACGCCCGACATTCTGCCCTATATGCAACAAGCCGATGTGTTGATGGTGGACGGCACCTTCTGGACCGAAGATGAAATGATCACACAAGGTTTCTCGCAAAAACTGGCTGCCGACATGGGTCATTTACCTCAAACTGACAAGCCGGGCAAACGGGGCTCAGGCATGATCAGCCAGCTGCGCCAGTTTGAAAACCAGCGCAAAATCCTGATTCACATCAACAACACCAACCCGATTTTGTACGAGCATGGCGACGAGCGCGCCATTCTGGCCGAGAATAGAATTGAAGTGTCCTACGACGGCATGGAGATTCTTGCATGAGCAGCAACAAAGCCTGGAGCAAAAAAGAGTTCGAAGAACGCTTGCGCGCCAAGGGCGACCGCTACCACATTCACCACCCATTCAATGTGGCCATGCGCGAAGGCAAACTGAGCCGTGAACAACTTCGCGGCTGGGTGGCCAACCGCTTTTATTACCAGGTGTGCATTCCGCAGAAAGATGCGGCTGTGATGGCCAATTGTGACGACCGAGAAACCCGCCGCCGTTGGGTGCAACGCATTCTTGACCACGATGGCTGGGAAGGCAATGCTGGCGGCATTGAAGCCTGGAGCCGCTTGGGCGAAGCCGTGGGCATCGACCGCGAAGTGCTGTGGGGCCAGCAGCTGGTGCTGCCCGGTGTGCGCTTTGCCGTAGACGCTTATGTGAATTTTGCACGCCGCGCGCCCTGGCAAGAGGCGGTGTGCTCGTCGCTGACTGAAATGTTTGCACCGGAAATTCACAAGCAGCGCTTGAGCAACTGGCCCAAAGACTACAAGTGGGTGGCACCTGAAGGTTTGAATTACTTTCGCTCACGAATCAGCCTGGCCCAACGTGATGTGGAGCATGGCCTTGAAGTAACGCTGAATTATTTCAAGACCCGCGCACAGCAGGAACGCGCGCTTGAAATTTTGCAATTTAAACTGGACGTGTTGTGGAGCATGTCAGACGCGATTGCGCTGTCTTACCCCGACAAACCCGCCAAAACAAAACAGAAAAAACAATGAACACCGAGACCATTCCAAGCCTGCCGGAACACCCGAAACTGAACCGCTTGTTTCGCCTGCAATACGAAGAGGCGCAAAAAACCCATGTGCTGCTGTACCCCGAGGGCATGGTGAAACTGAACCAATCGGCCAGTGAAATTTTACTGTTGTGCGATGGCAGCCGAACGGTGAATGACATTGTTGCGGCGCTTGAAGCCAAGTTCAACGCAAGCGGACTGGAAGCCGATGTGCGCAGCATGCTGCAGGAAGCCACACGCCGAAACTGGCTGGACGCATGACAGGCCCTGGCGACAACAACACACGACCTGCTGGCCCCCTTTGGCTGTTGGCTGAACTGACTTACCGCTGCCCGCTGCACTGCGTGTTTTGTTACAACCCTGTTGATTACAAAACCAACACCAATGAAATGAGCACCGCCGAGTGGAAAGACACCATGAAACAGGCCCGCGTGCTGGGCGCGGTTCAGTTGGGCTTCTCGGGTGGTGAGCCGCTGCTGCGCGAAGACCTTGAAGAACTGGTGGCTTATGGGCATGAACTGGGCTATTACACCAACTTGATCACCTCAGGCATCGGCCTGAAACCCGCACGGCTGGATGCCTTGAAAGCCGCCGGCCTTGACCATATTCAAGTGAGTTTTCAAGACGCAACCCAGGCCGCAAACGATGCACTCAGCGACACAAAAACCTTTGCCAGGAAGCTGGAAATTGCCACCGCTGTAAAAGCGGCTGGTTGGCCCATGGTGCTGAACGTGGTGCTGCACCGGCTGAATCTGGATCACATTGATTCAATCATCGAGTTGGCGGTGAAGCTGGGCGTTGAATACCTTGAGTTGGCCAATACCCAATACTACGGCTGGGCCTTTCAAAACAAAGCAGCCCTGATTCCAACCCACGAACAGTTAAAGCACGCCGAAGAACGTGTGGCCGCATGGCGCGAAAAACTGGGCAACAGCATGAAGCTGTTATTCGTGGTGCCCGATTACTTCGAGAAAACCCCCAAGCCCTGCATGAGCGGCTGGGGCAATGTATTTCTCAGCATCAGCCCAGATGGCACCGCGCTGCCTTGCCAAGCCGCGCGCATGTTGCCGGGCTTTGAATTTCCAAATGTAAAAACCAGCACGGTTGAACACATTTGGTATGAAAGCGATGGTTTCACCCGCTACCGTGGCGATGCCTGGATGAAAGACCCCTGCCGCACCTGCCCCGACAAAACCAAGGATTACGGCGGTTGCCGCTGCCAGGCCTACCTGATCACCGGCGACGCCACCAACGCCGACCCGGTGTGCCGCAAATCGCCCGATCATGAAAAAGTAATCGCGTTCGTCGATGCAGCCCAGAGGCGCGACAACCCCAACAACTACCTGAAAGTTCAAAAGCCCGAACAGCAAGCATTGGCCGACACCGCCGAGGTGCCCGTGGTATGGTATCGCAGCGATCACAACAGCTTGCACCTCAGCAAAAACGGCTCTTGAACACCAACAACACCGCAACCGACACCACCATCCGCCTGCACGCACAGGGCCTTTCATTCTCCTGGGGAGAACGGCGGGCACTGAGCAATGTCAGCCTAGATTTGAACGCAGGCGAAATGTTTGGCCTGCTGGGCCCCAACGGCGCAGGAAAAACCACACTCATCAGCTTGATAGCCGGCCTGATCACACCCGACCAGGGTGAGCTCTCGGTGCTGGGTTACAGCACCCGCAGGGCAGCCGACCTGGCCCGCAAAAACCTGGGCTTTGTATTTCAATCGGTGTCACTGGACCGCTTCATGACCGTGGAGGAAAACCTGCTGTTTGCGGCAGGCCTGCAAGGTTTGAACAAAACGCAAGCCAAAGCAAACCTGGCACACTTGTACACCATTTTTCCAATTCAGGCCTGGTTAAACCGCACCGTGGGAAGCCTTTCAGGTGGACAAAAAAGACTGGTGGACATTGCGCGCGCCATGGTGCACAAACCCGGGGTTCTTATACTCGACGAACCCACCACCGCACTGGACGTACCGTCGAAGAACAGTGTGTGGCAAACCCTGAAAACCTTGCAGGCCATCGACGGGCTGACCATTTTTATCGCAACGCATTTAATGGACGAGGCCAACAGCTGCGACCGGGTGGGGTTTCTCCACCAAGGCGAATTGAATTGGCTTGGTACACCCGCGCAAGCGCTGGATGAATTGCCCGACCAAAGTGTAACCAGCGTGCGCACAGCCACCCTGGCTGACTGGTTTGTGTGGAAAATGAATGGCGGAGCCCACTGAGATGTTGATGCATTTTTACTGGGCGGTGATACGCCGTGAAAGCCAAAAGCTGTTGAAGCAACGGGACCGCCTGGCAGCAGCCATGGTACGCCCGGTGCTGTGGTTGTGGATTATTGGTGGCGGCATGCAAGCCTTGGCTGGTGGTGATTACACCGCACGTTTGCTGCCTGGCATTGTGGGCATGACACTGCTGTTTGGCGGCATGGTGGGTGGCCTGAGCATTGCGCTGGACAAAGACGCAGGCACCATGCGCTTGCTGGTGACCGCCCCAGTCAAAACCCATCACATACTGATCGCAAAAACACTGGGTGCAGCCATTGGCGCATTGGTGCAAATGGGCCTGTTGATCGCCCTGCTGCTGGCTCTTGAAGGCCTGTACACCTTGCTGTTTCCTCTCGGGTTTGATTTGCAGGAAATACTGCCTTGGGTTGGCCGCACCTTGTGGCCACAACTGCACGTGCTGCTGCCCGGAGCCGCCTTGGCTGCTTTGGCCTGTGCTGCCTTGGGTGTACTGTGCGGTACTTTTGCAAAAAGCATTGATGGTTTTGCTGTCATGATGAATTTCGTGATTTTTCCGGTGTTCTTTTTCAGTGGCGCTTTGTACCCCATCGACCCCATGCCCGCACTGGCGCGCTGGGTAGCCTTGGTCAATCCATTTTCTTACTGTGTGGACCTGCTTCGCCACGCCTTCAGCAGCCACGCAGAATTTGGCTTGATGTTTGCCACCTTGGTTCTTGTGGGTGCAACTGTGGCGATGCTGATTGTCGCCACCTGGAAGTTCTCGCAAAGTGGTGCAGCAGTGCCGTTGAATCAATAAAATACTATTTTTGAATAGATTTTATAGAGAATAACTCTATATTTTATAAGCACGACCGTTCGTATTTTTACCTACAATACCCCTCGTACACATCCATTCTTACAAACGGACCCACGAGGACGACATGAAACAATCCCCTTTTCAAATCAAAACGATTTGCGCGGCCATCGCAAGCTTGACTATTGCGGGTACCGCCCAAGCAGCCGGGTTTGCCCTGCTTGAACAAAACGCCAGCGGTGCTGGTGTGGCTTATGCAGGCAAAGCAGCCATTGGCGAAGACGCCAGCGCAGCCTGGTTTAACCCAGCCAGCATGAGCCGCCTGAAAGAACGCCAGGTGGTGTTGGGCGGGCATTACATTGACCTGAACGGCGAGGTCAACAACGAAGGCAGCACCGCCGCACCAGGTCGCCCCTTGGGCAGCAGCACAGGCGAGTTTGGCGATGAAGGCTATATCCCCAACTTTCACCTTGTTGTGCCTTTCAATGACCGCATCAACTTTGGCCTGTCTGTGGCCACTCCCTTTGGTCTGAAAACCGATTTCCAGCCCGATTGGTACGGTCGCTTTCAGGGTGTTACTTCTGACATCAAATCAGTCAACATCAACCCCTCCGCGTCGTACAAAGTCAATGAACAATGGTCAGTGGGCGCGGGTGTATCTGCACAAAAGCTGGATGCCAAGCTCAGTTCACAAATCAACTACGCGCCATTTGGCGGTACTGAAGGGTTGACCACCATTGCCGGCGATGGTTGGGGTTACGGCTTTAACCTGGGCGTGATGGGTCAGGTAACGCCTGCGACACGTGTGGGTGTTGCCTACCGCTCAGCAATTGAGCAAGACCTGGAAGGCAATGTCACCTTCGACAATGTTGCACCGGCAGTTGCGGCTCTTTTCGCCAACAGTGAACTCACTTCCAAGATCCGACTGCCTGCCTCGCTGGCCATTTCATCGGTGACTGAGCTGACACCCAAGTGGCAACTGTTGACCGACGCCACCTGGACTGAATGGAGCACGATTCAAAAGCTGGATTTTCAGCGCCAGAACGCCCCAGCAGGTGCTGCGCCATTGACAGTGCAAGACTACGAATGGAAAAACAGCTGGCGTTTTGCGGTGGGCGGTATTTACAAATACAGCGACACCATCAACCTGAAAGCCGGTTTGGCGTACGACATCACACCGGTGCCCGATGAGCGTCGCAAAGTGCGCTTGCCCGATGAAAACCGCATTACTTTTGCAGTGGGCTCACAGTACAAGTTCGACAAAGCCACCACCTTTGATGTGGCCTTTCAGTACGTGATGCCCGACAAAGCGAAAATTGACAGCACCGAAGGAAACCCTGCTGCAGGTCAGCAAACGCGAGTACTGGGTACTGCTGAAGGTGATGCATTCATTCTTTCTGGTCAGGTGTCGTACAAGTTCTAAAAGCTGTAGACGAAAAAATGCCCGGCACCAGGCCGGGCAGAAAAGACGCATTCGTTTAGGAGACTCTCAAACCGCCACAACTTTTTCCAGCTCCCAATCAATGCCGGAAAAAGGTCCCAAGGAGCAATTTGATCAAACCGTTTGCGTCAATAAGTTCCCTGCGGAGCAGGCAGAAAACTTGGGGGTGAAAATGACAACACTTCTAAAACGCTCTACTACTTCACTACTCACCAAACCACCCCACAAGGGGCAGTTTGGTGTACTTCACAAACTGATTACTTCATCAGCTTGAATACCCACACGGAACCACCTTGTTCAAGGTAGTTCACCTTGCTGGCTACATCACCGCCCCACAGGGGAACGGCACCGCCCCAACCAGACACAACAGCCACGTACTGCTGACCGTCTTTGCCTTTCCAGGTTACGGGAGGAGCAACCACGCCTGAACCCGTCTGGAACTTCCAGACTTCCTTACCGGTTTTGGCATCCGCCGCCTTCAGGAAACCTTCTGGAGTACCCCAGAACACCAGGTTACCGCCGGTCGTCAGAACACCACCCCACAGAGGCGCGTTGTTGGTGATTTCCCATTCGATCTTGCCGGTCTTGGGGTTCATCGCACGCAGTGCGCCGATGTAGTCAAAGCCAGGCAAAGTCTTGATGGTGAAACCGGCGCCCAGGTAAGCCGCACCCTTCTTGTAGGTGATTGGCTCGTTCCAGATTTCCATGCCCCACTCGTTGGCAGGAACATAGAACAGACCTGTGTCAGGGCTGTAGGCCATTGGCTGCTGGTTCTTGCCACCCAGGAATGAAGGGGCGGAGAACACTGTTTCGCCTTTCTTGCCGTCAATCTTGGTGGGGTCACCAGGGCGGTTGGCGGGGTCGAAAATCGGGCGACCTGTCTTCATGTCGATGCCCTTGGCCCATGTGATTTTCTTCACAAATGGGAAGGCATTTTCCAGCTTGCCGGTGGTGGCGTCGTTCACGTACATGAAGCCGTTGCGGTCAGCTTTCGCACCAACACGCTTGCCATTCATGTCAAAGGTCACGAACTCGTTCACACCGTCATAGTCCCAACCGTCGTTCGGTGTGGACTGGTAGTGCCACTTGATCTGGCCGGTTTTTACATCAACTGCCACTGTGGATGTGGAATACAAGTTGTCGCCAGGGCGCAGGTGGCTGTTCCAAGGCGCTGGGTTACCAGTACCGAAGTAAGCCAAACCTGTTTTGCTGTCATAGGAGCCACCCAGCCAGGTTGCTGCACCGCCGGTTTTCCACATGTCGCCTTTCCAGGTGGCATTGGTGGTACCGGAAATTCCAGCTTCCTTCTTGTTGCCGTCTTTGTCCCATGTATAACCCATGTGGCCTTCAACGGTTGGGCGCAGCCATACCATTTCACCAGTCTTGGCATTGCGTGCTTCAACACGACCCACTACACCGAATTCGCCACCCGATACACCTGTCAGCACCAAACCATTGGCGATGATGGGTGCAGCAGTGTTGGAGTAACCCGCTGCATAGTCGTCAATCTTGTCTTTCCACACCACCTTGCCGGTGTTCTGGTCCAGGGCGATCAACTGGGCATCCAGTGTCGAGAAAATCACCAGGTTGTCATACAGGGCGGCACCGCGGTTCACCACGTCGCAGCAAGGCATAATGCCTTCTGGCAGGCGGTGCTCATATTTCCACAGCTTTTCACCTGTCGAAGCATCCAGTGCGTAAATGCGTGAATAGGAACCGGTGACAAACATCTTGCCGTTGTGAATCAGCGGCTGGCTTTCCTGGCCACGCTGCTTTTCACCACCGAACGAGAATGACCACGCTGGAACCAGCTTGCCCACGTTCGATACGTTGATGTCTTTCAATGGGCTGTAACGCTGACCCTCTGTACCAATACCCCAGGACAATACGTCGCCTGTGGATTTGGCATCGTTTTGAATCATTGCGTCTGTCACATTGGCCGAAGCCACTGCGGGAATCGCCAGTGCGGTTGCTACCATCGCGCTAAGCAGAGTTTTGCGCATTATTTGTTTCTCCTCTCATCATCCGTTACTTTGAGGTTCTCGCCCCTCGTTTGCAGAGTCGGGGCTACCCACAGAAACCTAGCGCAAGCTTCATGCCAAGTAGAATATTTCATCTAAATAAATTTTTTATTCAATAAAATCAGTGTGTTACAAAAACACCCTCATTAGAGTGATTTCATTGATCGCGATAAGCAAAAAAAGAGACAGTTTTGTGACATTGCAACAGCTCACCTGTTCAGCAACACACAAACTGTCCCTTTTTGACACACTTGGTACAGCGTTAACCCTTATGCTCTCCGCTCAAAAACCGCCCAAAGCCTGCTTTTCATACAAAGGGTACAAATTGGTCACATTGCGGTAAAACTCAGCCGGGTAGCCTGCAAAGTTTCGGAATCGCTCGGGGGCACCTTTCTTCATCACATCATTCATTTCCTCGCCCATATTGGCCGCGTCGGTCAGTCGTTTGTCCAGCCAACTCAAGTAATCCAGGGTTTGGTCAATGGCCTCAGTTCCCCAACTCAAGGGGCCGTGGCTGGGCACCACCACCTTGGGCTTCATGGCTTGCAGTGTTTTCAGGCTTTCTATCCACGGTTTCAGCTGGGCATGCGGGGTGGTCACAATACGCTTGTAAAACACCAGGCCACCGGCCCACATCACTTTGCTTTCCGGGTCAAATAACACCAGGTCCGAATCGGTGTGACCTTTCAATTCAAGGGTTTGAATTGTCTTATCGCCCAGTTTATTGAAGTTGCCCGGCAGTATGGTTTGCACGGGAAATACGCTTTCAGTGCCCTTCATCCAGTCGCCACACAAACGGTACAAGTTGGTTTCATACAAAGCCGCTTCGGCTTTGATGCCTTGCATGGTCAACTTCGTGGCGGCAAGCGCCTCTTTCGGGTAAGCCTGATTGCCCAAAAAATAATCCGGGTGAAGGTTCAGTGCCACCACCTGCTTCACTGGTTTGTTCTTGCTGACCGAGTTGATCAAGGTCCGCTGTTGCTCGCCATAAATACGCGAGGTTCCGGTGTTGATGACGTACACCCCCGAGTCGTCCATGTAAAAACCGGTGTTGATGATGTTGCAGCCATTGGCCTGAGAAAAGTCATCGTTCGCACCCGCAATCACATACCAGCCACCCGCCAGTTTGGTGGCTTTCAAACCGTAATCAAGGGTAGCTTTGTCAGGTGTTGGTTTGGCAACATTGGGCAGCTCAGCCAGCGTAGGGGCAACAAGAACAATGAACGTGGATGCGGCAAATATCGCGCGCACAGCTTTAAACAGATTCATTGGGTAACCTTTGCATCAATTCGGTTGCCGTTGTTGTCGCGCCCTACCAGGCTGATTGGGCCCACCGGTTTCTTGTCAAAATCAAACGAAAACAAAGGGTTCTCCGACACAGGCTCAAAGGGGTAAAGCTTGGCCAGTACTTGTTTGTTCTTGTCTTGCAAAATCATTTCTTCAATGTAAAAGGCGGGCACGCCGGCCACCAACCCCGTGTCCATGGGGTGCGACACCTGCACGCGCAGGCGTGCGTCATCCCGCAACTGGTTGGCATCAAACATTTTGCCAGCCACCTTGTTCAAGGTTTGTGGCCAGCTGCCATCGGCCCGTGTTGCGCCAGGCACGGTGCAACCCCCGCCAGACGCTTCAATAAAGGCATAGCCCACATGCCACACACCATTTTCAGTCAGGGCTGCAACGCGAATGGGGCTGGCTTGCTCCAACTTGAAACGAAAATTCAGGGCAGGCTTGGCTTTCTCGGGAATGAACTCCAGCACCTTTCGAATCGGGTTTCTGTCCACCAGCACCACGATTTTTTTCACCTTACCGAGTGCGGAAGCATCGAATGACACGGGCACATTCATGGCATCTTCGGCGAACAAGGGCACCGTGACCTTGATGCGAGAATCAAACACGGTTTTTGCATCGGCATCGAAGAACTGGCCTTTCATGTCAGGCCACTGCATGGAACCCAGCGGGTCTCCGCCAGTCAAATCGCCTTTGACTGCGCCAAGTTCGGCGGGTGCTGCAAGAACCGGGCTGGCGAAGAAATTGCTCACCAGCAAGAAACCGCTCAAGAAAACCCCTAGCGGGGTCATTTTATTAATCGATTGTTTTGTAACGCTGAACATCATGATTACTTGTCTCCTGCATTTTGTAATCTGTCAGAATGCAAGCAATCGACATGCCTGTATCCGCAAATGCTCAATTTAAAAGTATCCGCCCGCTGGAAAAAAGACGATGGTCAGTTTGTTGAACTGGACCAGCGCATGTTGAACACCCTTAAAACCATTGACTCGGAAGGTTCAATCTCGCTGGCCTGTAAGGCGCTGGGCATCTCTTACCGTACCTTATGGTCGCAAATCCAGCAATACAACCTCATGCTGGGTGAAGAACTGGTGGCTACGCACGGACGCGCGGGGGCATGCCTGACCCGGTTCGGTCACAAGTTGATCTGGATGGTGGAGCAAGGCAATGTGCGCGTGGCACCCGACCTGGGTACCGTGGGCGAGCAACTGAACGCCGAATGGCTGGATGTTGATCAAAACAAACCCTGGATCAGCCTTGCGCTGAGCGACGACCTGGTGCTTCAGAACTTGTTTCAAAACACTGCGCTGTACAAAAAGCTTCAACTGTCGCTGCGCTGGTCGGGCAGTATTGCGGCGCTCTCGGCACTGCACCGCGGTGAAGTGCGCGTGGCCGGCTGCCACTTGCCTGTTGGCCTTGAAGAACACTCCCATGTCCATCACATCATGCGGCGCTGGTTGCGTGGTTCCAACCTCAGTGTGATTGAACTGTTCGAGCGCGACATCGGCTGGATGAGCCGCCCAGCCACCAAGCCCCCCACTCTGGAGGATGTGGCCCAAAGGCGTGCCCTGCTGGTGAACCGCAACTCGGCTTCATCCACTCACCACCAACTTGATGCCTTGATTACCAAGGCCTGCCTGAAGGCAGAAGACTTGCCGGGATTTTTTCACGAAGAGAACTCCCATTTGGCAGTGGCCTGTACGATTGCAGCGGGACACGGTGATTTGGGCTTGGGCATTCGAGCTGCGGCTGACCATTACGGCCTGCAATTCAGGGCAGTGTCCAAAGAGCGTTATTTTTTGGTGTTGCACAACAGCGATTTGCAATACCCGGCACTGGACATTTTGCTGCCTTGGTTGCGCAGTGCGGAAGTGTTGGAACACGTCAAGAATGCGGCAGGCTACAATCCATTGAACCTGGGAAGAACACAGGCACTGGAATTGTTTCTCAACGAAATTCAGGCGAACTAACCCCCCTTTTTGGTGTGTCAAAACTGTGCAGCGCAACAAAATTATGCAAATAATTGCATAATAAATTCAAAATCCTTCTGCCACCCTTGCTCCAAGTCCGGCAAATTTATTCCTGATTGCTTTTCAAGCCAGATCGACTTTCGGAAAAGAACTTCCGGAAATTGTTGGCAATCGACGCTGGCATGCCCATTGCGCAAAGCGCCCTACCACCATCAACATTAAAAAGGAGTTAGGGACATGAATATGGTTGACGAATTAAAACTGGGCGTGGCCTTTCCATTCAAAGCAAAGTACGACAACTTCATCGGCGGCAAATGGGCCGCGCCCAAGAACGGACAATACTTTGACAACTTAACCCCAGTCACAGGCCAAGTGCTTTGCAAGGTTGCTCGCTCTCAAGCTGAAGACATTGAACTGGCGCTGGATGCTGCGCATGCAGCGAAAGACGCTTGGGGCAAACGCTCACCCACAGAACGCTCCATGATTCTGAACCGCATTGCCGACCGCATGGAAGAAAACCTGCGCCTGATCGCCGTGGCTGAAACACTGGACAACGGCAAACCGCTGCGGGAGACCATGGCTGCGGACATTCCCCTTGCGATCGATCATTTCCGTTATTTCGCAGCCTGTATTCGCGGCGAAGAAGGCAGCATTTGCGAGATAGACCACCAAACCTACGCTTATCACTTCAATGAACCACTGGGTGTTGTGGGGCAAATCATCCCCTGGAATTTTCCAATTCTCATGGCAGCCTGGAAGTTGGCACCTGCATTGGCTGCCGGCAATTGTGTGGTGTTAAAGCCTGCAGAACAAACACCAGCATCGTTGCTGGTGGTGATGGATTTGATTGCTGACTTGCTGCCGCCCGGCGTGCTGAACATCGTGAATGGGTTTGGACTGGAAGCTGGCAAACCACTGGCGAGCAATCCGCGTATTTCAAAAATTGCATTCACCGGTGAAACATCCACAGGCCGACTGATCATGCAATACGCCGCACAAAACCTGATTCCAGTCACGCTGGAATTGGGCGGAAAATCACCCAATATTTTCTTCTCTGACATCATGGACGCAGACGATGCATTCTTTGACAAAACCCTCGAAGGTTTTGCCATGTTTGCATTGAACCAAGGCGAAGTGTGCACATGCCCGTCACGCGCACTGATTCAGGAGGATATTTACGATGCCTTCATCGAACGCGCCATTGAACGGGTAGGCAAAATCAAACAAGGCAACCCGCTCGATGAAAGCACCATGATCGGCGCTCAAGCTTCCTCAGAGCAACTGGAGAAAATCCTGAGTTACATCGATCTGGGCAAACAAGAAGGCGCCAAGTGCCTCATTGGTGGCGAGCAGAACAAACAAAGCGGCGACTTGGCTGGCGGCTACTATGTGAAGCCAACCGTGTTCCAGGGGCACAACAAAATGCGTATTTTTCAGGAAGAAATTTTCGGCCCCGTGTTGTCGGTGACTACCTTTAAAGACGAAGCCGAAGCCCTGCAAATTGCCAACGACACACTGTACGGTTTGGGCGCAGGGGTGTGGAGTCGGGATGGCGCGCGCGCTTTCCGAATGGGCCGTGCCATTCAGGCTGGCCGCGTGTGGACCAATTGTTACCATCTCTACCCGGCACATGCCGCCTTTGGTGGCTACAAGCAATCGGGCATTGGCCGCGAAAACCACAAAATGATGTTGCACCACTACCAGCAAACCAAAAACCTGCTGGTGAGCTACAACCCCACCTCCTTAGGCTTTTTCTAAGCGCATTGATTGAATTGGCTCACACCGCTCAATTCCAATGGGATTGGGCGGCATTTTCATTGATGTGGAGAAAAGAATGGTAAACCGAGTCAGCGCAAGCCCTCAGGCACTGGAATTGATCGCGACCTTGAAAGCTCAGCATGGTGATGTGATTTTTCATCAAAGTGGCGGTTGTTGTGATGGCAGCGCACCCATGCTGTTTCCTCGCAACGAGTTTCCCTTGGGTGGATCAGATGTCAAGCTGGGGGACATTGGTGGCGTGCCCTTTTACATGAGCAAATCGCAGTTTGCCTATTGGGAACACACGCATTTGACCATTGATGTGGTGAAGGGTAACGGTGGAATGTTCAGCCTGGAACGCCCCAGTGGCATGCGATTTCTGACCCGCTCTCGGCTGTATTCGGATGAAGAGTTTGCGGCGTTGTTGCCGGTTGAAAATGCGGATTCACGAGATTACTAAAGTCATTCAATAGTTGCATTTGCAAAGTCGCATGCCCTCCTCCGCCTGAAAGCCTGAATACGCCCGGTTTGATTCGTAGCGAGGGGCTACCTACAAGGTGTCTGCGCACTGCGCAGCCCCCAAGGGTCATCCACAATTGACCCAAAGTTCAGTAATGAAATAATACGCATCACTTCAAACGACACCTGTCAACATGACCCAAGTCAATGTGCTCTCGGAAATTCTGGGAGTCACCGCCCCTGTATTCGCGATGGTCTTCATGGGCTTGCTGTTACGCAAGGTCAAACTCATCAACGACTCGTTCATTCAAACCGCCTCCACCCTCACCTACAAAGCCACCATGCCAACGCTGTTCTTCCTGTCCATTTGGCAGGCCGATCTGCAAAGCGCATTCAATGCCAAATTGGTACTTTTTCTCTGTGCTGCAACGGTGTCGGGTTTTCTGGCCAGCTGGTGGTGGGCCTCCCGCTTTGTTCCCTATGGTCAACGCGGGGTGTTTGTTCAGGGTGCTTTCCGGGGCAATTGTGGTGTGGTCAGTTTTGCGCTGGTGGCCAGTTACTACGGCGACTACGGCCTGTCAGTGGGCGGTGTGTTGGTTGGCTTTACCATTTTGTTGTTCAATGTGCTGTCGGTGTTGATTCTCTCTATTTACAGCCCCACCCTGAAATTCAGCCCAGCCGCAGTGGGTAAGGAACTGCTTAAAAACCCTCTTATTATTGCGGTGGTGCTGGGCATGTTGGCCAGCGCAATCCAGCTTTACATTCCCCAGTGGCTGTTAAAATCGGGCGAGTACTTTGCCGGGCTTACTCTCCCACTGGCGCTGATCTGTGTGGGGGGCACACTTTCATTGGCCGGGGTCAAGGCCTCGGGCATGTCAGCCACGCAATCAAGCGCCATTAAAATTGCAATACTGCCCGTGCTGGCCTGCGCTGCTGCATGGGCCATAGGCATTGAAGGGCGAGACCTGATCATTCTCTGGATGTTTTTCTCAAGCCCCACTGCAGCCGCCAGCTTCGCAATGGCTGTGGCTGCCGGCGGCGACGGCAAGTTGGCCGCCAACATCATTGCGCTCACCACGCTGGTGTCCATCGTCTCCATGACGATCGGCATTTATGCACTCACCGCCCTGGGTCATTAAGGTAGCGGGTTAAACTCAAGGTCAAAAGCAAAAAACCATCCACAGGTAGCAGTACATGAACAGCCCCACCGCATGCCAAGTGACAATGACGCCCCAGCGCGAGTGGGCGTTGCTGCTGATTCTTGCTGGCATACAATTCACCCACATTCTCGACTTCATGATCATGATGCCGCTGGGGCCACAGCTCACGCAGGCTTTTGCAATTTCCGATGCGAAGTTCGGCCTGCTGGTGTCCGCCTACACTTTCGCGGCCGGTGCCTCGGGTTTGTTGGCCTCCTTGTACATTGACCGGTTTGAACGGCGCCGATTGTTGTTGATTTTGTATGTGTTGTTTACCGTGGCCACTTTGGCCTGCGGCCTTGCGCCCACCTATGAAACGCTGATGAGCGCCAGAATCGCTGCCGGGCTTTTTGGCGGAATTTTATCGGCGATGATTCAAACCATTGTGGCCGATGTGGTGCCCTTCGCGCGCAGGGGCAAAGCCATGGGTGTCATCATGACCTCATTCTCCGTGTCTACGGTGATGGGTGTGCCTCTGGGTCTTTACGTGGCCGCCAATTCGGACTGGCACACCCCCTTCTTCGGAATTGCCGGCATCAGCTTTGTATTGGCGGTGGCCGGCTGGTACGTCATTCCGACACTGCAAGGCCATTTGCATGCGCGGGGCGAAACCGGCCCACTTCAGGGCATTGCACAGGTGCTTCGCGATTCGAATCACCTGCGTGCGTTCCTGTTTTCGTTTTGCATGATCTTCGCCGGGTTTTCAATCATTCCGTACATCACGATTTACATGCAAATCAATGCAGGGCTGACGCCTTCGGACATTCCGGTCATTTATCTGGCTGGCGGCGCGGCGACCTTGTTCAGTGCGCAAATCATCGGCAAGCTCAGCGATCGAATTGGCAAATTGAAAATGCTGCAAATCATCGCCGGTGTTGCAGTGTTGCCCATGGCATTGATTACTGTGACTGCGGGCCTGAGCATGACAGTCATTCTGGTGATCACCACGTTCTTCTTTGTGTTTGTCAGCGGAAGAATGATTCCAGGCATGGCTTTGGTCAGCGCAGCAGGCAATCCGAAAAACAGGGGCACATTCATGACCCTGAACTCGTCCATGCAATCTGCTGCCATGGGCCTTGCCGCCTTGGTGGGTGGCATGGTGATCTCGCGCAATGCAGAGGGTCTGATCGAAAACTTCTGGATATGCAGCGTGATCGCGATCTCGTTTAACTTGACCGCACTGTTGATTGCAAAGCGTCTGAAGGTCTATCAGTAAACGGCTTAATCGTGGCTTAGCTGGCCATGCGGCGAATAATCGACGACACCACCAAGCGCAAACCTTTGATCTCTTTGACTTCCAGCGGGCGCTTTTCTTTCAGGTCCTTGTCTTTGCTCAATTCTTCGAGCTTGTGTTCAATTTCTTTCAACAGCTCAAGTTGTTGCTTCATGATCATTTACCAATAGAATCGGGTACGCGAAATATACACGCAAGCAGCTGCGCATTGGATGACACTTTTGTGACAACTCCGGTGCGCCACTTTGCAACAACAGCAGTGGATTGATCCTTGCTTGTCTCTTCAGGCAATTCCAATCCAAAACGACAACCATGACGCTGCATCAAGCCCTCGCCGCCGCTTTCTCACTACTTGTTTGCACCGCCACGTTTGCCAGTTCAGGCAAAGAATGGCCGGTATTTGGCGGCAATTGGGATCATCAGCGGCACAGTCAGTCAACACAAATTACGCCTGGCAACGTCGGGCAACTGGACTTGGCCTGGGAGTTTGACACGGGTGTGTCATCCAGCTTTCAAGCCACACCCATCGTGGTGAACGGCGTCATGTTTGTGTCGCTGCCGTTTAACCATGTGGTGGCCTTGAAAGCCGACACTGGAAAATTGTTGTGGCGTTACACACACAACAGGATCAAAGACCGACCCATGTGCTGCGGCCCCGCCAATCGGGGCGTGGCCGTGAGTGATGGCAAGGTATTCATGGGCACAGTCGATTCACGCCTTCTGGCACTGGATGCACGCACTGGCCAAAAGCTTTGGGACATCGATGTTACCAAAGGCGAACAAGGTGTGCAGGAAGATGCCGCCACACTGGGGTCGCAACTGGACACGCAGGGCGGAAAACTGGAAGTGTCGGGTGCATCTGGTGCAGGCATCAACATGGCGCCCATGGTATTCGATGGCAAGGTTATTGTGGGCATTACCGGTGTGGGCTATGGCTTGCACCTGGACTCGCCCGATCCCGATGCGCCACTCGGTGCGGTGGTGGGTATTGCGGGCAACTACGGGCGCCGTGGTTTTATGGCCGCTTACGATGTTAACACCGGCGCAATGGCGTGGAAATTTGACACGGTTCCCGACCAAGGTTGGGAGGGAGAATTCACAAAGGCCACCCTTGATGGCGTGGTGTTACCGCGCAATATTGAGGAAGAAAAAGCCAAAGCAGCTCAATATCCCGATGCCTGGAAATTTGGCGGCGGATCAGCCTGGAGCACACCCGCCATTGACCGGGACAATGGCATTTTGTATTTCGGCACGGGCAACCCTTCACCGCAAATGGAAGGCTCATCGCGGCCGGGAGACAACCTGTACACCGCCTCCTTGGTGGCGCTGGATGTGCGCACCGGCAAGCTGAAATGGTTTTACCAGCAAGTGCCGCACGACATGTGGGGTTACGACGTGGCCAGCCCACCGGTGTTGTTCACCACCAGGCATGAGGGCCAGGCGGTGAAAGCTGTTGGCCAGGCAGGCAAAACTGGTTGGTTTTATGTGCACAATCGCATCACGGGTGAATTGTTGTTCAAGAGCGAGGCCTTTGTACCGCAGCACAATATGTTTACCCTGCCCACTGAACAAGGCAATGTGATTTACCCCGGTGTTATAGGCGGCTCCAACTGGTCGCCTGTTTCAGTGGATGAACAACGCCGCATGGTGTTCATCGCCGGCATTCACTGGCCGGTGAAGTATCAATTGCACGAGCTGAAAGCGAAAGGCAACAAGCCCGCACTGAGGTATTCTTCGATGTCACCAATTGAAGATGGAGAAAAATACGGTTTGCTGTCAGCCATTCACTTGGACACAGGCAAACTTGTATGGCAACACAAAGTGAATGCGCCTTTGATTGGTGGTGTACTCAGCACACAAACAGGTTTGGTTTTTTCAGGTGAAGGCAGTGGTGAGTTTTTTGCACTTGATTCAATCACGGGCAAACGTGTGTGGCAACACAACAATTCAGCGGGCGTGAATGCACCACCCATTGCCTACGAAGTGGATGAAAAACAGTTTTTGGCAGTGGCTGTGGGTGGCAACAAACTGTTTGGTTTCAAGCAGGGACAAACCATCAAGGCTTGGGCACTGCGGGTTAAATAAGCAGCCAATGATTGTCCAGCTCCAATGGCCTGCTGAACTCAACAGCTAAACTACCCAGCCACACCTGCTCTCCTTCGGCAGCCAAGGCACACGCGGCATTCGCAGCCCGTGAATGCAATAGGTTGCCTTGCATATCGAAATGCCCGGCAGAATTATTCTTGGTGCAGCTGATCACAAAGCCCTGGGGGGTGGCAACAATGTCGCCGGCGTAGCCCTTCACACCCGCCGATTCATTCACCGTGCGCAGTCCGTTTTCATCAAGCAAAGCCAGTACCGGTGCAGCATCCCTAAGGGCAGCATTGCCGTGGTGTGCCTGCATGGCAATGCCCACCACACCACTGGCGTGTACCGCCATGTGTCGCAAACTGAGTCGCGTATCACTCAAGGTCCATTGATTGAACACCTTTCCCGTTCGGGGATGCAAAGCAACCAGCGAAGAATCCATGGGCAGTTGATTCAACTGGGTTCTGCCCATGTCTGCATGCGTAGGTATTCCGCCGTTGGCCACCAACAAAAAAGGTTCATCAATGCCCAACCCACCCTTGGGCAGCACCAGCATTTCATGGGGATCTTTGCCCAGCGTGGGCCACACATCCAGCAACTCGAAGGTATGGCGGTTTCGCACGGCCAATGCACCAGTGCCGCCGAGCACATCGGTTTCTGTGGTGTAAAGCCAATCGCCATACACGGCGCTGTGTCCGTTCAAATGCCGGTCTTCTTCCTGCCAAACGCGCGAGGTTTCAGCACTGCGAATATTCAGGCGCAACAACCAGTCACCGGGGCGGCGAGCGATCACCAAATACTCATCGCCCTGCAGGTGCATTAAACCGTGCGGGCGTGTGGGCAAATCGACTGCCGTGGTTACGGTATAAGAAAGCGCTGCACCTAGCCCGGCTGCGTTGAGCACACCCACCTGATAGCCCGCATTTGGAAGTTGCCAGGCTGCCAATAAACGGGCCTGACGAGTGTGGGTTGCAAGTTCGGCAGGCAGGGGCAAGGCCATGCTCAAGGCCAACGCACTGCTTTGAACCAAAAATTGCCGACGCGAATTCAACACTGGATCAATCACCATCAGAAGATGAAAACTGAATAGACACTTTCAAACCCTTGGCCACCTCGCTTTCCAAAAACCCCTTGAGCACCTTGAGTGCTTTAACTGACTGTTCAACACTGGCTGGCTTTGTGATGTCGTTGGACCGCATGGCCACAGCCACAGCACTGCTGTACTTCACCAAGGTGTCGGCCAGTTCAATTTTCCCCAAGCCGCGCAAATAAGCCTCCAGCGGGATCACTTGCGTATTGGCCTGCGGCACAGTTTGGCCAGTCACCATCAACAAATGTTCTATGCCCTGCCACTGTGCAGCCCATGCTTTTTCGGTCAAATGAAATTCTGAAAATGGCCAATGTCCTGCAGGCGCCATGTTTGCTCTGGCTTCATCCTTGTTCTTCAAGAGCGGCTTTTCCATGCGCTCCCAAGCCAGGTTGTGCGTGGCTCCAACCAACTGGTTGAAATACAATTGCATGCCTGCACCCAGCGCCTGTGCGTCGTCTTGATTGGCTTGCGTTGCACTGGTTTGCCACCTTAAACCGGCCACAGTGCGTGCAATGTCGAGCACTACCTCGTGCGCGTAATTGCACTGGGGGGTGCCCGATTTGAAATCATTTTGCGTCAACAAATACTCAAGGGCAGGAAAACCTTTTGCCGGGCTTCCGATCAGGGCCATGGCTTGCGCGCCTTGCGGCTGTTTTTTGATTGCACGCTCAAGCAAGTTCAGGCGCAAAGGTCGAAAATCGATTTGGCGCACCGTGTTGTTGTCCAGCATGGGCCCCATCACCACCGCCGACAGTTCCAGCCAGGCCAGGTAGGCCTTAGCATATTGCCCCTGTAACTGTTGCATGTTGGCAGGCTGCGCTTTTCCACCCGTTTTGCAATATTGCGCCGTGGCCACACTCAACGCCTCGAGTTGATCACGCAGCACGGCAGTGTCCTTGTTGTGGTGGTGTATCGCCACACTATTCAATACCTCTGCCACCTCGTAGTAAGGAAACAGCATCGTGCTTCGGTCCACGGGTTTTGCAGCCACGGCTGAATTGGCAAAATTAAGCACCACCAACAACACGAAGGCCAACACTACCCAGACCAGTCCGCGCAACAGGCCAGTTTTCAATTCATGCTGATGTTGGGGATTCATTACAAAGACTCCACGAAACGAATCAGTGCTGAACGATCTTCCGCCGAAAAATTCATGAAGCGGTTCTTGCTTTGCTCGGCTTCACCACCGTGCCAGAGAATGGCTTCTTCAACACCATCGGCGCGACCATCGTGCAACAAACGCATGTGGTTGTTCACATCGGGAATCAAGCCGATTCCCCACAAAGGCGGTGTTTTCCACTGGCGGCCATTCGCTTTGAAATCGGGGCGATTGTCGGCAAGGCCTTCGCCCATGTCATGCAACAACAAATCGGTGTAGGGCCAAATTTCCTGTCCTTCCAACGCTTTGCTGCTCAAGGCCGGGAAAGGCACTTTGCCTGTGGTGTAGGAAGGGCGATGGCACACGGCGCACTGCGCTTGCTCAAACAACTTTTGACCCTTTAACACTTGCGCATCATTCACGTTGCGGCGGGCTGGTGGTGCCAACACGGCTTGATAAAACACAATCTCGTTGAACAGTTTGTCGCTGAGTTCAGGCTCGCCGTTCTCGGAACCGTTGGGTGCCTGCACACAGTCTTTCTGGGCAGGTGTGCAATTCTCGGAGGGAAACAAACTGCTGGTGATGCCGATGTCACCCAGAAAAGCGCCGCCGGTTTGATGCGCCAGGGTGGCCACATTGGCCTTCCAGCCAAAGCGGCCCAACATGTCCTTTTGTGCATACGCATCCCAAACCCGGTTGGGCACACCCTTGATTGGGCCGGGCTGTGCCGCCTGCCACTTGGCATTGTTCAAAACATCCTTTTCCTCAATGGCTTCCAGCAAGCCCAGGCCAATCACCTGTGGCGCAATTCGAGGGCTCACCATCACTTGGGGGTGCATGGGGCCATAGCCCAAATCAGAGAAAGAATAGCTCGGCTTTTTCAACACATAGGGTGTGCCATCCGGGTACTTGCCACGTAACTCTGTAATTTGAATGTGCACCTTGCCTTCAGGCTTCACGCCCGCAATGGCAGCGTTGTTGAACTGATCGCCATACACAGGGTCGGGCACAACACCATGTTTGGAATCGTTACCGGGAATGGACAGGCGAAACAAGAGGTCCACCGGTTGCTCAGTGCTCAGTCGATCCAGAATTTCGGGCGGCTTTCCTCGACCGTCCTGTATGTGGCAACCACCGCAGGAACGTGCAATGAAATGCGGACCCAGTCCGTCACGCGCAGTGGTCGATGCAGGGGCCTGTACCCAGTTGCGTTTGAAAAATGAATTGCCAATGGCAAATCGCGTTCGTTCTTCATCGGGCAAATTGGCGGCGGGAAATGAAAAGGCGTTTCGGCCATCGGCAAACACGGTGACGTCCCCTGCAGTGCGGGCAGTCATTCCTTCAACTGCGGCCCATGCCGCCCCGGCAAGCAACAGGGTTCCCCCTGCCAAACAAACAGCTACTTTCATCAGGGCAAGGTCAGGGTAAGTTGGGTAATGCCAATTGCATTGGCCGATTCAACCAGCAAGGTGCTTTGCTCAACCAGGCTATCCACGGTGGCTTTCACGCGTTTGGGCCCAGGTGCGTTTGCACCACCAATAATTTCCCGGTCAAAGGGTGCTTGGATGGCACTTGCGGCCTTCACTGAATTCTGGATTTGCTGCGTGGTTTTCTTCGCAACTTCCGGTGCACGTGCCCCCACCAACTCGGCCAGAGAAGGCACTTTCAACACGGCCCCATCGGCCTGTTTGTAAGTGCCAGTCCACACATTCAAAATACCTTGCGCATTGGTCACTGCATCGCGGTGTGTGTTGTCTGAAAAACAGGAGTGCTCATCCTCTTGATCCTGACTGAACAAGGCCACTTCAAGGCGTTCACCAGCGAGCTCGCCGCGCGAGAGTGAACCCAAACCCACCAGAATTTTGCGAATGGATTCCTTGCCGCCCTTCTCAAAACTCGCGCGGAAATTGTCAGTTCTCTTGGGGGCCCAGGCCGATTGCACTGTTTGAAGATCATGGATCAACAAGGCGGTTATTTCGCGCAAATAAGCAGCGCGGCGTTCTGCATTCTGGCCTTTGCCTTTCACGTAATCGGTGTAAGGCCGATTGCCGGGGCCATTCTCATTCAAATCCTGACCCCACAGCAAAAACTCAATGGCGTGCCAACCGGTGGCAATGTTTTCTTCACCACCCCGCTCATTTTCTTCGATCAAGGCATCGCGGGTAATCTTGAATTTTGGATTGTTGATAAAACCACTGCGTGCATTGCCTTGCACATAGTCCACATACGACTCATCCATCGGCCAGGCATTGATCTGCCCTTCTGGCCCGTTTTCATCGTCGATCGGGCCACCATAAAAACGGAAAGCCTCTGTTTGCCCGTAAAACTCGCGGGCATTCAACCATGCTTTTTTTGCTGCATCCAGGCCAGCCTGGGAAGGCGCTTTCAAAAATGCATCAATGGCTGCCTGCATTTTCTGGGCTGCATTCACTGAATCGGTGTAATTGGCATACACCAATTGCCCATAACCCTTCACCACATCTTGATCGGTAGGGGCCGCCACGGCCACATTGCAAAATGCCAAAGCTAAACCGACAACCATCGCCTTGTGTTTGGCGTTGAACCACGAGTACGTCATAAGGACCTGAAACCTTTGAATCAATCAAAAACAGCCTATATGTTAATCTTAATGAGAATGATTTGCAATTAATAAGAACATCCGTTACACTTCGACTCATTCAACGCAGGCAATCTACTTTATTCCGGGCCACCATGAATTCCCTATCTACGCTGAAAACTGGCACTCCCCCCGCAAGCCACACTGAGCCAGCGGCCGCAGCGCCTTTGAATACAAAAACCCTGTTTCCACAAGGCAGCCGCGAACGGACCATTGTTCATGACAACACAGAGTATCGCTTGCGAATTACCGCCCAAGGCAAGCTGATTTTGACCAAATAATCTTCTCTCACCCTCAAACCGCAAGCCAGCAAAAAACAAATAGCCAGCCAGCGTTTTTTTCAAACCGCATCATGAATCCGAAAAAAATTCTGCCTTGCGCCATCAGCGCAATCACCCTGTTTTGGCCCCAACTATCAAACGCTCAAGAAGCTGCCACCCTGCCCGCTGTCAAAGTAGAGGGGCAGGTACAAACCGAACCAAGCCCTTCAGCGCCAGTGGACGGGTACAAAGCCAACAGCACATTTTCTGCCACCAAGACCGGGACACCCGTTGTTGAAACCCAGCAATCCATTTCGGTGATTACACGCGACCGCATTGAAGATCAGGGTGCACTGACCCTGCAAGACGCGCTCGGCTACACCGCAGGCGTAAGTGCTGGCTCTTATGGCTTTGACAATCGCGGCGACTGGGCTTTTATCCGCGGCACTTCGTTTGTGCAGTACCAAGATGGTTTGAAACAGCTTTTTGGTTTTTACAACAATGTACGCCCCGACCCGTTTACCCTGGAACGCGTTGAAGTGGTGAAAGGCCCTTCATCTGTGCTGTATGGCCAGGGTGGTTTTGGCGGCCTGGTGAATATGGTCAGCAAGCGCCCACAACGCGAACAGGCTGGTGAAGTGGGGGTGCAGCTGGGCGAATACGGCCGCAAACAATTGGCACTCGACTTGACCGGCCCACTGAATGAGGACGGCACCCTGCTGTACCGAATGATCGCACTGACCCGCGACAGTGACACCCAAGTGAACTTTGTGCCGGATGATCGAGACCTGTTCGCACCCGCCATTACCTGGAGGCCCAACGCCGACACCAGCCTGACTGCGTATTTGAATGTGCAACGGGATGTGTCGGGTTCATCCGTCGGCTTTTTCCCGATCATCGGCACCCGCTTTGAAGGGCCGAATGGCCGCATTCCAACTGACACATTCATCAGCGAGCCAGGCTTCGACTTGTACCTGGCCAAGCAAACCTCGTATGGGCTGGAGTTTGATCATCGCTTGAACGATGTGTTCACATTCAGCCAGAAAGTGAAACAAAGCGACAGTGCGGTGTCGTATAACTCGATTTACTCGGCATTCACACCTCGAATCAATGCAGATGGACGAACCATCAACCGCGTGGCCATTTCGCAATACAACGTGGCTGACAGCCTCACCTCTGACTCACAACTAACTGCCAAATGGAATTTTGGCGAGTTCGAGAACACCAGCATTGTCGGGTTTGATTACCAGCGAGTTGCCTTGGGCGGCGCGCGTGGTGCGGGCGGCAGTGCTGCCGCGATCGATTATCTCAATCCGGTGTATGGTAATTTCACTGCGCCTGTACTGGCAGACATTGCAGGCACACTGCAAACTCAAACCGGTATTTACGCTCAACACCAGGTGAAGTACGCCAAGCGCTGGCTTTCTACCGTGGGTATTCGTCGTGACTGGGCCAAATCCGAAACCGACAACGCACCAGCCTCTAGCCTGGATACATCCACAAACACCTACAAGGCCAGCCTGGGTTACATCACCGATTTTGGCGCTATGCCTTACTACAGTTATTCGGAATCGTTCCTTCCAATTGGCGGCCTGGACTTCTTTGGCAATCCGTTCAAGCCTCAACAAGCTGAACAACAGGAAATGGGTGTGAAATATGAAACACCCGATGGCAAGTCGCTTTTCACTGCTGCTGTTTATGAAATCAAGGAAAACAACCGCCGCGTCGCTGATCCTGCTGTAGCCAACAATCAGATTCAGGTTGGCGAAGCGGAAAGCAAAGGTGTTGAACTGGAAGCCAACCACCGCCTAAGCCCCACTGTGGACATTCTGGCGGCCTATGCCTACACCAGCGCCAAAGTAACCCGCCATTCCACGCCCAACAGTCAAGGCAAAAGATTGGCCACAGTGCCCAAGCAAACCCTCAGCCTTTGGGGACGCCAGAAGTTTTCCATGCTCGGCTTACCCGGCTGGCAATGGGGCGCAGGCTTGCGATTCATTGACGAATCCTGGGACGGCGTAGACAACGTGCGTACACCCAGTGTGACGCTGCTGGACGCCATGCTCTCGTATGAAACTGGCGATTGGCGCTACGCAGTGAATGCGACCAATCTGGCCAACCGCGAATACGTTTCCACCTGTTTGTCTCGTGGCGACTGTTTCTATGGTGTCGAACGCAATGTGGTGTTCAGTGCAAACTACCGTTTCTAAAACACAGTGGCTAAAAATCAGCAGTCGGCAAATTGTTTGCCTGCTGCTGGCATTTCCTGCGGGGTTGGCTTTGGCCAATCTGTTTGCAGCAGCATTGGCCATTTTGCTGTTCAAAGCAGGCATGGAGCAAAGCGAAGCCTTGACCCTTGGCCTGCTGCTGGCCTACCTGGCCATGCCTTGTTGGATGCTGTGGGTTTATTGCACAGCGAGCCTGGCCTGGCTAAGTGCCCAGGGACTGTTGTTTGGTTTGCTGTGTGCAATCGTCATCTACTTTCCTTGGTAAACCCCAGTCGTGAGCAAGCAGAAAGCACCTTCCATTCGTCAACACATGGCCTGGTTTCACACCTGGTTTGGACTCTTCATCGGCTTCCTTCTATTCGCTGTGTTCTGGATGGGTACGCTCACCGTATTCGACAAAGAGTTCGATCGCTGGATGCACCCGGAAAGCCGCAGTGTTGCTGGTGAATGTTGCACACTGAGCCCCCAACAACTTGAAACCGTATTGCTGAAAGCGCGAGAGTTGGCGCCCGAGTCGGACAATATACGACTGCGCTTACCCACCGAACGTACGCCCATGACACTGATTCGGATTGTCAAACCCGACCGAACTTTGAAGGCCTATTTCATGGACCCCGACACGGGCAAAGTGGTGTCCAACGAACACACGTTGGGTGGCAGCGGTTTCTTTTTTCCCTTCCACTACAAATTCAATATTGCATGGAACAATGTCGGCTATTTTCTGCTCGGGATCGCAGGTTTGGCGATGATGGCCCTGCTGATCAGCGGAATTGTCATTCACCGGAAACTTCTGGCTGAGTTCTTTGTGTTTCGTCCGAAAAAACACACTGTGCGCAGCCTTCTTGACTTGCACAACCTGAGCAGCGTGGTGGCACTGCCCTTTCACTTCATCATCACATTCACTGGCCTGCTGATCTTCTTTTCCATCTATTTTCCGTGGGCCACACTAACCGCATTTGATGGTGACAAAGCTGCCTCCCAAAAAGCCATGAGTGGTTTTATCAACATGCCTCCCAGCGGTTTTACTGAGGACCCCGGGCAACAAATCGCCGCATTGAAAACCGTGCCAACTTTGGTTCAAGCACGTGAGGCTGCCTGGACTCAGGCGCTGGGCGAAACTGCGCGTGCCGATTCAATCAATATTCGCAACTTGAGCGACAGCAACGCCACACTCGAAATTCGCAGGGTATTTCCCGAGCGCAGTATCACAATGAGTACACATGCCGACACAGTGCTGTTGCATACCGGCGAACTGCTCCATGCGCATCAACCCAAACCCATCAAGAGCTTTACCCACTGGATCAACGGCCTGCACTTCATACAGTTTGACCACACTGCACTTCGAGTGCTGTACGTGGTGGGTGGTTTGTTGGGCTGCTTCATGATTCACACCGGTTTTTTGTTTTGGCTGGAGTCGCGCCGCATTCAACACCACAAGAAAAAACTGCCAGGCTTTACCGTGGTTCAAGCCCTGACTGTGGGCGGCACTGTCGGCATGATGATTGCCACTGCCGCGTATCTTGTGGCAAATCAGCTTCTTCCCAACCAACTTCCTAACCGCGCAACCACCGAAACATGGGTGTTTTATGGCGTGTGGGTGCTCACGATAATCTGGGCTTTTGTCAACGCCGTCCGATTCAAACGGCTGGAAAACCAGGCAGCCGCGCACCGCAGCAGCCAGTGGTTTCAACCCACGGTTGTGTTCACAGCCCTGTGTGCGCTGGCTTGGCTGCTCAATCAAATCAACACAGGTGGCATGTTCGCAGCCGCCCTTGATCAAGGGGACATGAATTCACTGGCCATCGACATGGGTTTGCTTCTCATGGTTGCAATGGGCACATACACCGCTTGCAAAATAGTCACTCCCAACGAGGCTTTTGAATGCGCCTAACCCTACAAGTTGCGCTGGCTTTTTCGCTTCTGTTTTCAGGTTTGCTGTTGATCGCACTTTCACAACAGGCGCATTTTCGTCATCGCCGTTGGGCTGGACGTTGTAATGCGATTGGCTTACGTTCAGTGGGGGCACGCCGCACCGCTGGCCTGCTCGCCTTGCTGCTAAGCGCAATCACACTCAGCTTCATGCAAGGAATAGCTTTTGGATTGGTGGTGTGGGTCATGGCAACGGCGGCACTGGCCGTTGTTTTGGCATGGGTGCTCGCCCGGTCAAGTTAAGCGGTCGCTTGTGTTGTAGGCGTATAATTGCCCCACATTCAACACGAGCTGTAGTCATGACCACCCGTTTTGCCACCACCGCCCTCTTGCTGCTGGCCAGCTTTGCAACAAACGCACAAAGCAATACAACACCCACCACAGTCGACATGGCCAACCGTGTTCAGGCTTGTGTGGCCTGTCATGGTGCCGAGGGCCGGGCCAGCGCCGAAGGTTATTACCCGCGCATTGCCGGCAAACCGGAAGGCTACCTGTACAACCAGCTGATCGCATTTCGCGATGGTGGCCGCCAACATGCCGCCATGAACGGCATTGTGCAACATCTGTCGAATGATTATTTGCAGCAAATGGCGAGATACTTTGCTGCGCAAAATCCACCCTACCCTGCACCCGTAAAAAGTACAGCCTCAGCCGCAGAACTTGAGCAAGGCAAACGTTTGGTATTCGACGGTGTTGCATCAAAAAAAATTCCCGCCTGCGCGGCCTGCCACGGACAAGCACTGACCGGAGTTGAGCCCTATACACCAGGCTTGCTGGGTTTGCCACGCGATTACCTGAACGCGCAACTGGGCAAATGGCGCAACGGGCAGCGCCAAGCCGCCGACCCCGATTGCATGCACGCACTGGTGAAAGCACTCAGCCCCGAGCAATTGAATACAGCAACAGCTTATTTGGCCGCACAGCCAGTACCTGAAAACCCAAAAGCCGCACCGGCCAACAGTATTCAGTTTCCTTTGAAATGCGGCACACACACCACCACAGCAGTGCCCGGTAACAACAATGTATCGCCAGAGCCGATCGCATTGAATGTGCTGTCAGCGCAAGAAAAACGCGGCGCCTATTTGGCGCGTTTGGGCAATTGTGCCGGTTGTCACACAGCCAATCCCAAAAAGCCTTATGCTGGTGGCCGCGCCATCGAAACACCTTTCGGCAAAATTTACAGCACCAACTTAACCCCCAATGCCGAGCACGGATTGGGCAGCTGGACTGCAGATGATTTTTACAAAGCCATGCACAGTGGTGTCTCGAAAAATGGCGACTACCTTTACCCGGCATTTCCCTACACCGACTACACCAAAATGAGCCGGGCTGAAGTCGATGACTTATTCGCTTACTTAAAGCGCCTGCCCGCGATTGCTCAAAAAACACCCAAGCCTTCCTTGCAGTTTCCCTTCAACCAGCGCCCACTTCTGGCCGTGTGGCGAGCACTGTACTTTACTGAGGGCGAATTCAAACCTGATACCACGCAAACAGCACTGTGGAATCGAGGGGCCTACCTGATCAACGGCCCAGGACATTGCGCGGCTTGCCACACACCACGGAACACTTTGGGTGGATTGAAAGACAAACTGAATTTAAGCGGTGCCACCATTCCGGTACTGGACTGGTTTGCACCAGCGCTGAACAATCACTCCCTGCACGGTCTGGGCAAATGGAGTGAAAGCGACATTGCCCAGTACTTGCAAAGCGGAGTTAACCGGCATGCCGCAACATACGGCCCCATGGCCGAAGTGGTGGCGCACAGTCTGCAATTTGCCACGGCCGCCGATATACAAGCCATGGCGGTGTACCTTAAAAGCCTGCCGGCACAAGCCCCTTCAGAAAAAGAATCGACAGGCCTTGGGCAACGTACCTTGCTGCCACTGATGCAGCGGGGCGAAAACATTTACACCAACACCTGCGCGGAATGTCATGGCAAGCAAGGAGAAGGGAAAGCCAATCAGTTCCCGGCCTTGGCGGGCAATGTCAATGTGATTGCGCCCAACCCGGTCAATGCCATTCGCATGGTGCTCAACGGCGGGTTTTCACCCAGCACACAAGCTGCGCCCTACCCACATGGCATGCCACCTTATCGTGTAGAACTGAGCAACAACGACATTGCAGCGGTGGTCACTTACATTCGCCGAAGCTGGGGCAACACGGCCAGTGGTGTTGCGTCTGTCGAAGTGGACAAACAACGCGGCCAGTAATAAAAAAAGCCGGTGACGAATTGCTTCCCCACCGGCTTTTGGACCTTGCATCAAGCGATTAGAAATCAAGCTGCATTTCTACCAGCAACATACGCCCAGGTGCGGGTACGCGACCGGTTGTGCTTACGTCCACACCCCGGAAGAAGTACTGTTCGTCAAACAGGTTATTGATCCCAAAACCAAGATTCATGTTTTTGCCTTGCCCAATCGGGAAATCACGCCCCACGCGCATGTTCACCAAAGTGTAGGCGGGCAATTCACCAGCACTGCCGTTGGCAGTTTCAACCTGTGTGTTGGCTGAATCACTGAAGCTTTCAGAAACATACAGGGCATTTGCGTTGGCCGTCCAATTGCCAAACTTGTACACCGCATCCAACCCCAAATGGTGCGTGGGTGCATTGCGAAGTTCCTTGCCTTGATCAGCGCCCGACAATTGCTCCGTATCCAGATAGGTATAACTCATTCCCAGTTCAGTTTGGCTGTTCAGGTTCCAGCGACCTTCCAGCTCAACGCCTTCTTGGCGTGTTTCCCCCAGGTTGCGGAATGCGCCTGTATCGAAAACGATCTGGTCTTTGTAATCCACCCGGAACAGCGTTGCCGCAATATTGGCTTGCGGGTTGATCTGCCAGCGTGAACCGATTTCGTAGTTCTCGGCGGTTTCATTGCCCACATCACCACCGCGCGTCACCTGTGCCGTTTGCACCGGCACCAATGAACGCTGCGCATTGGTAAATACGAACACATCTTTCGTGGCCTGGTAACCCACAGTCAAGCCAGGCAACCATTCATCGGGGTTGTTCTGAAACTCGGTACCGGTATTCAAATCACGGTAGCGGGTTTCAACATCTTCATAACGAATGCCCGGCGTTACTTTCAAACGATCGTCCATCAATGCAATGGTGTCGCTGACGTAGTAAGCCATCGCCTTGGTGGTAAAGTCCCAGCGGCGGAACGGATTCACTGCCCCTGTTGCAAGCGTGGTGCGGCTTACATCAAAGCGCACATCTTCTTCAACAAAACGCGCACCTGCAATCACTGTGTGGTTGGCTATCTGCTTGGTGAACCTTGGTTCCGTGCCATGCACACTGAACACGCGTGGGGAATCGAGAACAAACGCTGGCGTTTGTGCTGGGTCATCCGAGAAAGTGGCTGACTGGCTGAAGAAGAACGTGCGATTTGCTTGGTGCGCAAAATTGCGCCATGTCAGCTTGAAATCGTCGGAAAACGAATGATTCCAGGTAAAAGTGCCGCGCCACATGTCTGCGTCGTACGCATCAAAAGGCTTTTGCGACTGGTTTGGGTTTTGATCATAGGCAGCTGGGCTTAAGGCACCAGGCAATTCAGCCTTCACTTCGTAATACTGCAACTGCGCTTTGAAATCGTTGTCGGGGTTCAGGTAGTACTCGCCATCCACAATGAAGTTACGCACTTCGGTGTCTGAACGATCACGCTGGCCCTTGCCATCCACAATGTTGGCCTGAAATTGCAAGCCAAGGTCTTCACGCACAAAACCACCAATTCGGTAGTAAGTGTCGGTCAGCATGTTGCCAGTTTCTTCGGAAATTTGAAGGCGCTCGCGGAAGGTCTGGCTGGTTTTCGTGGGAATGGGCTTGGTCACCAAATTCAGCACACCGCCCACGTTGTTCGGCCCGTAATGCACGGCAGCACCACCCCGCACCAAATCTACAGCTTCAAGGCTGGGCAATGTAACGGGAAATAGCGACAGGCCCACGTTGGTGTAAGGGCCAATGGCAATCGGGTAACCATCCACCAAAATTTGCAAACGTTCGCTGCGCAAAGGGTTCAAACCACGCACACCAATGTTGGGCAAAATTCCGGTGCCGGTTTCGTCCAGTACTTGAACACCCGGCACACGGCGCAAGGCATCTTCCAGGTTCAAAGCACCACGTTCCTCAAGATCTTCTTTCTCAAGCACCGTGCGCGCACCTGTGTAGGCTTTCACACTTTCCTCGGTGGGTGGACCCAACCAGTCGGATTGGACAGTGACGGGTGCCAGGGTCTGTGCTACTGAAACCCCGCTAAAAGACAAGCAAGCGAGAGCAACCGCCCTCGCGAGACAATCAACCGGTGCGAGTTTGAAATTGATGGAATATTTGCTGTGGACAGGATTAAACATGACTATCTTTAGTTATTGATAATTGTTTCTATTATCATTAAATTTTGCATGTAAAAATAACCACTGCCATCAAAACGCGTTAAATATTGAACCCTTCTCTCCAATAAAGTTACACAATCAATTCAACTGCGGTCGATCAACATGGAAGCATCGTCTTCATTTCCCCTTATTTCCTCTTCGCTTTGTCACTCTCCCGATCACACTCAAAATTTGCTGCTGAACCCCCTCATTACAACTGCCCTTGAAAGCGCGCTGCCCGGCATCGATGCAAACAAGCTAATTCACGCTCTGGACACCCTGCTGGGCGGTCGCGGTAACTACACTTTGGTGGGTAGCGCCAGCATGCACCTTCATGCACTTGAACACCCCAACGCCACGTGTGCATTGCCAATGCCTCATGATCTAGATGTGGTTGTCAATGACACTGCGATTCGTCGCGTAGAGCTTGCGAACACAGAAACACTGGGCGGACTGAATTTGAAACGCGACGCGAATTTTGCGCATGTGTTGCACATGCCGCGCGACAATGCGCCCGACCTGAAAATTGACATTGTCCATTCCAGCACCCCGGGTTTTCTGAAGTACCAATTCAATCCGCATACCATTCATGGCCTGCAGACAGGAATGTTGGCGGACTGCCTGGCCGATTACAAAGCCAGACGAACCGACCAGGAGTTTGTAGAACAATGTGGAGGACAAACACAGGCCAACGCTAAGGTTCAACCATGGCTGGATTATTTCGACAAGTGTCGCCACGACGCAGGCACTGTGTTGCCCCGGAATATTGCGAAAAGAAGATTGGCGGAGTCACCAGGCTCAAGCCCTGAACAAGGCCCGGATGGCCCCAGCGTGAGCAGACCAGCCGCAAGAATACTGAAATTTGGATTGTAGGCAGGGGAGCCAGGTGCTCCACCAAGTGCTTTACTAAACTGTTTGCTGGCTCATTTCGCTAACCTGAATCAGCGTGTTGTGCGCATCAATTTCACTTTGACAGTGCATGCGGCACTGGCCACAGCCTGAACATGCACCGGTTTTCATGGTGATGTCGTCTACAGATCCACAACCGCTGCGCACGGCTTCAGAAATGGTACGGTCGCTTACGTTGGCACAAATGCAGACGATCACGGTGGGCCTCAAATTGCGTTGAACTTGAAATTAATAATAATGATTCGCATTACTATAATCAAGTATTTTTTCAACGCAATTTGAAAAATGTTAGACGATTTACTCTGAAACACCCATCATGGATTGCTCGTAATTCTGTAAACCTACCCTGTCAATCAAGCTCAGCTGGGTTTCCAGCCAATCGATGTGTTCTTCGGTGTCTTCCAGAATTTCTTTCAGAATGTCGCGAGAAACATAATCACGCTCGTCTTCAGAAACTTTGATGCCGTCTTTGATCGTCACCTGGGCCGCGCTTTCCATTTTCAAGTCGCTTTCCAGAATCTCGCGTGTGTTTTCGCCAATCATCAACTTACCCAGGTCTTGCAAATTGGGCAAACCATCCAGCATCAGTACACGCTCAATCAGCAAATCGGCATGCTTCATTTCGCCAATAGATTCCTCGTATTCCTTTTTCTTCAGCACATCGAGACCCCAGTTGCCGAAAATTCGCGAATGCAGGAAATACTGGTTAATCGCGGTCAACTCATTCTTCAATTGCGCATTCAACGCCGCAATCACTTTGCTCGAACCCTTCATTGTTCTTCTCCCTTGCATTCAAAAATCAACTCAAGTCACAGTGTACAACGCGGGCCAAGGCAGCCGAAACCCTTTTCTGGTGCGCCTCTTAAAAAACACTTGCCAAAATCAAAAAGCTAAATAATAATGAGAACACTTCTCGTTTCAATCTTTCCGAGTGAGATTGCCGTGGGTCTACCGATCAATCTCCTTCTTCGCAACAGTTGGCATCCTCACCGGTAGGCCTTCCTCGCTCGGAAAGACCCTTCCGCACCAGCCAGCCGCCGCAAGCCAGTGCATCTTTTATCTCAAAGGATTGCTGTCATGAAAAAACGCGCGCTGGTCGTGGCGATTGGCGCAGCTGTAGGTTGTCACCCGGCTGCATGGTCACAAAGTACTCAACAAAATCAAACAACCACACTTCAAGAAGTTCAGGTCACCGGGTTTGAACGCGTTTACAAAGAGCCGACCACCAACACAGCCTTGGGCTTTGAAGCAGACCCAATGAGCACACCGCTGACCACCATCAGCATCCCAATCGATATTCTGGAAGACCAGCAAGTCAACAATGTGGAAGACGCATTGCGAAACGTGGCCGGGGTCACCAAGTTCAAACAGGGCAACGGCGGCGAGGAAAAATTTTCAATACGCGGTTTCGATGCCTCCCAATCGCTTTACAAAGACGGCGCACGTATCAACAACGTGTTCAATGCCACCAACATTGCCACCACTGAAACCGCCAACATTGAGCGTTACGACATATTGAAGGGCCCGGCTGCCATTCTGTACGGCCAAGGCGAACCGGGCGGTGTCATCAACTATGTCACCAAGAAACCAAAATTCACCGAGTACCGTGCTGCCGAAGTGATTGCCGGTAGCGACGACTATTACCGCGTCGAGGCGGATTTCACAGGGCCGCTGAGCGATACCTTCGCTTACCGACTCATTGTGTCGTCCGAGGACAGCGGTAGTCACCGTGACTTCACGGTCCGGGATCGACAGCTTGTGGCACCCTCGTTGACCTGGAAGCTGAGTCCACAAACACTGGTTACAGCGCAATACGAATACATCACCGACACTTACACCCAAGACCGTGGCCAGGTACTCGACGGCAACAATGCCACGGGCTATTCCTACAGCGGTCGCCTGAACGGCACCCAGTTCTATGGCATTCCCGGCTGGAACGAAAACACCGAAAGCGACTACAATCGATTCGCCTTGCTGGCCGAACACTTCTTTGACAATGGCTCGTCGGTCACTGCCAACTATTCACGCACCCGCGTCGACAAAACCCTGTTTGACTCCAGCCCGAGAGCACTTGGCCCCAATATGCAAGTGGTTGCAGACAATGGCGATGTGGCCATTCGTGCTTCGCAACAGGGTGGCCAGGGCGAAAGCGACAGCATGGTGCTGAAGTACCAGTGGCAACTCGATGGCGGCACATTGTTTGGGCAAACCATCGGCCACAAATTCCTGTTACAAGGCGACTATGAACGCATTGTAAACAACACCATTTCTGCATCGGGCACCCAAATTACTTACAACGTCAATACCGGGCAATACAGCGGCATTCCACCTGGGGGTGTGGTCGTTGGCCCATTCACCCAAGGCGGAAGCAGTGCGCGCCAACAAGGTTTGGTGATTCAAGACCTGATTTCAATTGGCGAGAAATGGAACCTGCTGGCCGGTTTGCGCAGCACCCAATTTGAAGATCGCCAGGCCAATGTGGACAGCGACGATGTATCCCCCCGATTCGGGCTGGTGTACAAGGCCACCAACACCTTGTCGTACTACGGCAGTTGGGCCAAAGGTTTTACCCCAACCACTGCCACAGGCTTTAACCCCGCAACGGGCAACGGCATTGGCGGTGCACCGCTGGACCCGGAACGCACCGAGCAGTATGAATTGGGTATCAAAAAACAGTTGTTGAACAAGCAGCTGGATATTACCGCCGCAATTTTTGATTTGCGCAAAACCGATGTGGCCGTTACCGACCCGGCGTCGTCTGGTTTGCCAGCAGGGGAACAATGGTCCACCAACCTGGGCGAAACCCAAACCCTGGGCTTTGACATTCAAGCAATCGGCAAGGTCAATGACTCTTTCCGCGTGGTTGCCGGTTACGCTTATCTGGACAACCAACTCGTGGCGGTTGATCCTTCTTTGGCTGGCCAGGAAGGCAATGCCCTGCCCGGCATTCCCGAACATTCTGGTAGTTTGTTCGGCGTGTATGAAGTGCAGCGCGGCCAATACAAGGGCTTGGGGCTGGGGCTTGGCGTGTTTGCCCAAACCGGTTCGTTTGTATCTACAGAAAACCGGGCCAAATACGATGGCTGGGCGCAACTGGACGCCTTGGCGTATTACAAGGCGGACGGCTGGAAAGTGCAGCTGAACCTGAAAAATATCACCGATGAAGAGTACAACTTTGCACAGGCAGGCACCACCACCGACTCATTCGGTGCAGTGCGCGTGGGCACCAGCACACCAAGAACAGTCAATGTGAGCCTGTCGGTTGAATTTTAATCGTGAAGATCTGCTACACTCTTTTTGATATTAATTCTCATTCACAAAATTGGAGTGCATGAAAATTGCTTGCTGATTCAATAGTCAGCAAGCAAGATCGAAGCAATTGACTCAATGAACACAACGTTGAACACCATGTCCGTTCCAATGAGTGCTCCTTTGAGCAACAACACGCAAACAATCAGCAACACCGTCACCTTCGCAGGTGTGGTGCTGTTGCACGTGCTGGGTTTGGTTTGGGCGGCGCAACAACTCAGCATCAGCGAACCAGTTATTACGCCACCCAGTGTGGTGGGTGTATTGGTGGCGCCCGAACCAGAGCCTGCACCACCGCCACCCAAGCCTGTACCACCTCCGCCCAAGCCGGAACCAAAACCCGTGCCCACGCCAAAGCCTGTCGCCAAACCGACACCCAAGCCAACACCAAAGCCTGAGCCCGTGCGTGAAGTGGCTCCGGAACCCGTGCAACAAGCGGCCCCGGCTGCACCTGCACCACCCGCCCCGCCAGTGCAACAGGCCACGCCTGCGCCGGAGGCACCTGCACCTGTAACGCCACCACGTACCGACGCTGCGCACCTGAACAACCCTGCCCCCCAATACCCGGCGCTTTCACGCAGGCTGGGTGAGCAAGGCCGGGTGATGCTGGATGTGTACATTCTTCCCGATGGCAGCGTGGGAGAAATCAAATTGAACCGCTCAAGCGGCTTTCCGCGACTGGACAACGCAGCCCTTCAGGCTGTGAAAACCTGGAAGTACGTGCCCGCCAAGCGTGGCGACAAACCAATTCCGTTTTGGTATGTACAACCGGTTTCTTTCGTATTGAATAACTGAGAACATTGAATTTAAGCGAGGTTTATTGAAATGGAAAACAACCCTTACGGTATGGCCGCCATGTGGGCCCAAGGTGACTGGGTCATCAAAAGCGTGGCACTGCTGCTGTTGATCATGTCGATTGCGTCCTGGTACGTCATCATCACCCGCAGCATTCGCCTGTATCGCCTGCGTAAAAATGTGGGCGCAGTCGACAAGTTCTGGCACACCCACAGCTTTGCAGAAGGTCTTCAGGTGCTGGGCAAAGACACCGGCAACCCGTTTCACCACATGGCGATCGAGGGCCAGGCGGCTGTGAACCATCACAGCACGAACAAAGACGACCTGCACGGGCAAATCAGCCTGGCCGACTGGCTCAGCGAAGCGCTGCGCGGCGCCATGGATGAAGCCGCTGAAAAGCTGCAATCTGGTCTGTCCATTTTGGCTTCCGTGGGTTCTACAGCCCCGTTTGTTGGCCTGTTCGGTACGGTGTGGGGCATTTACCATGCGCTGGTGGGCATTGGTGTTTCAGGCCAGGCCAGTATCGACAAAGTAGCCGGCCCGGTGGGCGAGGCCTTGATCATGACTGCATTTGGCCTGGCAGTGGCCATTCCGGCCGTGTTGGGCTACAACGCACTGACCCGCGCCAACAAAGGATTGCTGAGCAAGCTGAACCGATTTGCACGCCAGTTGCATGCCTATTTCCTGACCGGCTCACCCATGCAGAAAGACTCTGCAGTGCGCACCATGCCCTTGAAAAAGGAGGCGTAAGCCATGTCGTTCAATTCTTACGACGATCAGCAGGAAATGAGTGAAATCAACATGACGCCCTTGGTGGACGTGATGTTGGTGCTGCTGATTATTTTCATCATCACCGTGCCGGTGATTACGCATTCGGTGAAAGTTGATTTGCCGCAGGCCAGCCAGCAACCCACGGAGGTGAAACCCGATGTGGTCACACTCACCGTGCAACGCGACGGCAGCCTGATGTGGAACGATGAAACACTGACTTTTGAGAACCTGGAGCTTCGCTTGCAGGCTGTGGCGCAGCAAGAGAAACAGCCCGAGTTGCGAATTCAGGGCGACAAAGCGGTGGAGTACGAAAAAGTGGTGCAAGTCATGGCCGCTGCACAACGTGCAGGCGTCGAGAAACTGGGCTTCATGACTGAACCCCAAAGCACACCCTGATTCAAATTTGTGAGCAGAGTAAACACACTTTCTTGAAGTCATGCGAAACTGGGCGTTGAAGCGATTATTCAACGCCTTTTTTTATTGCCATATTCATGAACACATCTGCTTTGAACCCCGGTTATCTATCCCGCAGTCTTGGCCCTGTTCACATCAATCTGGATCGGCAGCTTTACAGCGCCAGCCATGTGTTGAACTTTGAAAAAACACAGGCACATCAACATTTGTCCACCTTCATTCAACGCATGTTCAGCGGTGAAGTGGTCAATGGCACAGAACACCGACCTGCCGGCCATTGGGCCTTGCGAGCAGCCTGCAACATGCAGGCCTACCATTCACCAGTTTCGCTGGTGGTGAATGGTCGCGATGAATTGGCGCTGACCAGGCAAGTGCAACAGCAAATGGAAACCTTTGTTGACCAGGTGCGCTCGGGCCGCTACACCACGCCCGACGGAGAACGCTACGACAGCGTGTTGCATTTGGGCATTGGTGGATCAGACCTCGGCCCCCGGCTGTTGAATGATGTGTTCAGCAAACTGGATTTGGGTGCAGCACCCGCACTGAACATTCGGTTTGCCGCCAATGTGGACTTCCATGAAATGAAAGCCGCGCTGGCCTCACTGAACCCGAAAACCACTTTGGTCGTGATTGCCAGCAAATCATTTTCAACCCGTGAAACCTTGCACAACGCACAGCATATTTTCAAGTGGCTGGATGCTGCGGGGCCAGCGTACCGCCCCAAGGCGCTGGTGGCCGCAACCTGCAAACCCAACAAAGCAATCGAGTTGGGCGTGGCAGCGGACCGGGTGTTTGAATTCAGTGAAACAGTGGGCGGTAGATATTCACTGTGGGGCCCCGTATCGATTGGTGTGCGCATGGTGCACGGCAACCCGGTGTTCAATGAACTGCTTGAAGGCGCCGCCTTGATGGACGGTCATGTATTGCAAAGCAAGGCCAGCCAGTGCATTCCCACACTTCTTGCGCTAAGCGACCTGTACAACCTGGAACACGGTGCCGCATCGCTGATGTTAAGCCCTTACGATTCCCGCCTGAGCCAGTTGGTGCCCTACCTTCAACAACTGTGGATGGAATCGCTGGGCAAAGGCGTGAACAACCAAGGTGAGTTGCTCGACAAGCCCGCCTGCCCGATTTTGTGGGGCGATGTGGGCACCAATGGGCAACATGCTTTTTTCCAGATGCTGCACCAAAGCAAAATTGCCAGTTCGGTTGAATTGATCGCAGTGGTACAACCCGACCATGATGAAGTCCAATCCCATCAAGTGTTGCTCTCGCATGCCTTGGCGCAGTCTGAAGCTTTCTCGGTGGGCCGCTTGAACTCACCCGAGGAGCTCAGCAACACAGCCACCAATTTCAAATCGTGTCCTGGGCACCGTCCGGTTCAAATGGTGTTTCTCGATTCGCTAACGCCCTACTCGCTTGGCGCATTGTTGTGCCTTTGGGAACACCGCACCGCAGCGCTGGCTGCCATGCAAAACATCAATCCCTTTGACCAGTGGGGCGTTGAATTGGGCAAGGGCATTGCAGAGCAACTGGAACACAGCGTGCCACCCGGCCACACCCCGGCAGAGAACCCGGTGACCGCACACCTGATCAACCATTTCCTGAAAAATTCAGCGCCATGATGAATTGGCAAGCCCTGCCACTGCCTGCCTGCAGCCTGGCCGAAAGCCCACGGTATGCGCATGGTGGCTGGGCTTGGGTAGACATCAACACGCGTACCCTGTACCGCTTGAATCAAAGCGATGTGCTGAACACAGCATTGGACAACACCACGTTATTAAGCACCTTGCATTTGCCAGATGAAATAGGCTGTGTGTTGCCCACAGAGACTAAAAACACTTGGGTGGCACTGGGCAGACAAGGTGGCTGGCTGATTGAGGGCGACACCTGCACCCTGAAATTGAATGCTCCTTTCGATTCGAGCAAGCACCGCTTCAACGACGGCGGCGCCGACCAGGCGGGCCGAATATGGATATCCACACTGGTTGATGCCCGCAGCCCGGCCACTGCCGCCCTGTATTGTATTGAGGCGGGACAAGCCAAGCTGAAGATAAACGATTTGATCGTGGGCAATGGCCTTGCCTTTTCGCCCCTGGGGGACTCGGTTTTTCTGAGCGACACACGGCACAAATGCATTTGGCGATTTGATTATTCGATCGAGACCGGTGAGTTGAGCAATCGGCAATTGATCAAGCAATACACAGAGGGCACTGCTCGACCGGATGGTGCTTGCTTTTCTGCCGATGGCAGCTACTGGGTTGCCATTCTGGAGGGCTACCGGCTGGACCGCTTTAGCGAGCACGGCGAATTCATTGAAAGCATTGAACTGCCCTTGGCAAAGCCCACCATGCCCTGCTTTGGCGGCGCACAGGGCAATGTGTTGCTGGTGTGCTCAGCCCAGGCTGATGAGAAGTTTCCCAACAAGCCAGGTTTCGAAAACACCAGCCTGATTGCCTGTGAAACAGGCTTCAAAGCGTTGTCAGAAAATTTCGCCAATCCGGCTTATTTGGTGTAACGGCTGTCGATCAGGTTCTTCTTCAAGCGTGCCATGTTTTTCTGAACTGAATCGCCCAGTTGCAAGGCCACTTGCGTGGCCAGTACATCCACCACGCACAGGTGCAACAAACGCGACACCATGGGGCTGTACTGCTCATAGTACTCACCGTGGTCGGCTGGAATATGTACCTGCACTGCCTGTGCCAAAGGCGAACCCGACGCCGTAATTGCAATGGTACTTGCACCGGCTGCACGTGCAATTTGCGTGGCGTCGAGCAAATCCTGACTGCGGCCCGAATTTGAAATGATGATGAGGCAATCGCCCTTGTTCAACATGGATGCAGCCATAATTTGCAAGTGCCCATCGGAGTAGGCATGCGCTGTGCAACCCATTCTAAAAAACTTGTGCTCGGCATCCAGCGCCACAAAGCCTGAATTGCCCACCCCATAGAAAACAAGCCGGCCTTTTTTGGCAATTGTTTTTGCAAGCAGTTGCGTGGCTTTGTCGATGGGTTTGGCTGGGGCTGTGTTTCGAAAAGTGCGCAGAGTGTGAATGGCATTGTCGAGTACTTTTTGAATCAGGGTTTCACCGCTGTCGCCAGCTTTCACCGACTGGTGAATGAACGGCACACCTGCATTCAAACTGGCGGCCAGTTTCAACTTGAAATCACTTAAGCCTTCGTAACCCAGCGAGCGGCAAAACCGCACCACCGACGGGCTGCTGACACCTGCACGTTTGGCCAGTTCAGTCACAGGCATTTTTTGAAAACCACTGGGGTCTTTCAACACCAACTGTGCCACTGCCTGTTCAGCACTGGAAAACTGGTCCAGTTCCATGCGGATTCGATCAAGTAAATTCATGCACACGCCGGGTTAAACCCGAAGTAATAAAATTACATTGTACTAGCGAATAACACCACGCGCCTTGAAGTATTGAATCAATACATTGGGCTCAAAGGGTTTGGAATAAAAGGCATCAATGCCTGCTGCCATGGCACGTGCATATTCAGCCAAACGCGAACCCGCAGTCACCGCCACAATTGGAATTTTTACATACTCAACCATGTCCCGAATGTGGCGCGTTGCGCTGAAACCATCCATCACGGGCATGTGCAAGTCCATCAGGATTGCGGCAATGTCCACGCTTTTGTCCTGAAGCATTTCAACGGCCACTTGACCATTGCCAGCCACCACCACATGGGCACCCAGTTTGCGAAGTCGAATGGCATTGATTTTCGCCACAGTGGGGTCGTCTTCCACCAGCAAAAGCCGCAAATTACTCAAAGGCAAATCGCCCCCTGCACTGTCGGCAGAGACCGCTTGTGCACTGGCCCGGCCCATCAACTTAAGTGGCAGTTGAATACTGCTGCATGTGCCTTCGCCCTGCCGGCTTGTCAATGAGAACTGCCCGCCCATCATTTCAAGATATTTGTGAGTAAGGTAAAAACCCACCCCCATGCCACCGCCCCCACGGGTGCGGCGCACCGATTGATTGGCAAATGGCTGGCCAATCGATTGAATCAGTGAATCGGACATACCGATTCCGTCATCGCTGACCTCAAAATAAAGCTCTGCACAAGGCTCAGCCTTGAATGCAATGTGCACCTTGATCTGGTGGGCATCAGAAAACTTCATGGCGTTGTCGATCAAACCATGCATCATGCGACCAATGCGTATTTTGTCGCCCAGCACCAAAGGGTCAAAATCGAATTCCTCACGCAATTGCAGCAAGTGGATTTGACCGGGGTGCGCACGCTGCACCAATCTCAAGCGGTCCAACCAAAGCGCGCGCAAGTCAAATTCCTCTTCTTCCAGTTGCAACTCGCCCAACATACTATCGGCATAATCCATCAGCATTTTTACGCTGCGGGTGACATCAATATTGGCTTTGTCCAGGTCTTGGAACAACTCCGCCTGGTCCTCATCCAGTTGTGTGGCCGACAGCTGGTTCAACATTTCAAGAGAATTGTTCAAAGGGGTGCGCAGCTCGTGGCTGACCACATTCAAAAAGTGGTTCTGCTGGCGCACCACTTGCATCAATTCTTTGGTTTTGTGACGCAGGCGCTCGTTGCCATGCTTGAGTTCATTCAACAACCTGGCTTTGTCAGTCACGTCCACAATGGCCAGAATTATCACAGGCCTTGCACCTTCTCGATTCACGTTCAAACCAATTTGCACGGAAATTTCATGCCCCCCTTTGTGATGGGCGGGGAAGTATTTTTGCCCGGTGCCCTGCCCCATCATGCGCCCCTTGGACGACTGCATGAATTCCTGAAACAGGCTGGAATGCCCCCTTCTCAACTCAGGCGGCAACAGCTTTTCAAAGGGCTGATCCAGCAACTCGGCCACGGAGTAACCGAAGATATCGGCGCAATATGAATTCAGGGAGAGAATTCGCCCGGCATGATCAACCTGCATCAAGCCAACGGGGCTGTGCTCCAACACGTCGGGAGTTATTTTTTCAGAGTTCAAGGGGAACGGATTCACTGGATTTAACACCCCCAGTGTGCCCGATCCGGAAAAAAAAGAAGGAGGCATTACCGTGGTAAAGCCCCCTCTGTTCGTTCAATTGATAAATGATTAATTACTGTGAATTAACATTCCTAAAAGCAGATGCTGACCAACCCTGCCTTGAATTGGCGGGCTTGACTGGCAAGGGTGTTCCTCCGATCAACTTCTCGGTGGCAGTGCCATAACGCAACCAGGTTTGCGTTGCCTGCGTGCCCACTCCAGGCTTGCTGTAGTCACACACGCCTTGTGGGAAAATTTCCTTCACCTGGGCTACAAAAGCGGCTGAATCAGTAATTGAAACTGCACCCGCATAATCGGCTGCATCCACCGGTTTCAGTACACATTTGTTGGTCAAGGTACGAATGTCGTCACCCGCCACTGTGCGCGGCGTGCCAAAACGGGTTTGCACCAACACATGTTGCAACTCCGCAATGGGGCCGGTGAGTTGGCCCGACATGCCCGTGGGGTCAAAAGCCGAGAAGTCCAGACCACACACCTGATTGCTGAGTTGGTCAAAAATTTGACCCGCCTCGGGGGGTGGCTTTGGAATACTGCTCGAGTTGGCCATGGGCAACACCGGGTCCGGATAAAGCAGGTTGCCGCTCATGGGGACAAAGGGACCATCGTCAGCATAAATGCTTTGCGCTGACAAACATTTGTCGCGGGCTGCACGCGGTTTGTTGGCCACCACTTTTTCAGGCAAAGGTTTGTTGCTTTCATCGGCCTCAATCTGGCTCAACCAGCGGTCCATCACCAGCAAGGCTTCGGTGCTGTAGGTAGAATCACCCGCCAACACCAATTGCCCAAACCAGATCACATGGTTGTCAAAGTGCCCCTGTGTGGCATTCAGGCGGGCGCGCATTTGCCAGCTGTGGAAGGCATCGTGTGCAATGCCGGGATCGGGGCCCCGCAAGTCAATAATCGGAATATTGCTGAGGTGTTCGGCCGTGTTCACCGCGCCTGTTTTGTAGGAATTGGCCAAAGCCAAGGGGTCAGCCACTGTGCGGTTGGCCACGCGTTGAATGTCCACATCAAAACCACCAATGTTGCGGTTCAAATCCAGGAACTGATTGGCGGTAATGGTGCCTTGCTTCAAAGCACCCAGGCCATATTGAACGCCCACGTTGTCCAGCGGAATACCACCAAAACCTCGACCAATCTTTTTCTCGTTGGCACTCCATACATCTGACGTTCTAAAGCCAAACTGCGTGCTCATGTAGTCGATCAAGCCACAGCGCAGCCCGCCCGGGTTGTTCACTGGGTCATAAGGCGTAGCGGCCCCATTCAGGCCACGGCAGTTGTCTGCGAACGGATAGGCCTTTGGGAAAAACGCGTTGTCCGACAACACAGGGTTCACCGGCAAGTGACCATACACTGCACTCCACTGCACGTAGGGCAGAAAGTTGGTATTGAAGTTGGGAAACTGATTGGCATTTTCAGCTTCATTCACGCCGGGATAGCGATTGCCAAAGTAGGAATTCAACAAGTTGTAATCGGCAAACTGTGAGGCCGTGGTCCACACATCGGGGTACGAACACTGCACGATGATGCCTTGGTAAATACCAGGGTAGGCATTGGCAATGTGCTGCTGGGCAATGGCACCACCCGAGCAACCGGTGCCCATGGTGTAGCGGATTTCGCCGTACTGTTCAACAATGCGTTCTTTCACCATCATCAGCGATTCTGCAGCCGTCACCAGGTTTACGTTGTGGCCCAAATTGGCCAGGGCCGTGGAAGTGGCAATAAAGCCGCGACCCAAGGCCACAGTAATGCTGTCGCCCAGCAAAAACTCGGCACCATCCGGTGCTGTGCCCGAAATGTCGCCATTGGGCGGGTTGCCCGGGCCGTAGGTTACGCCCACATTGCCGCCATGGTGAATCAGTACTTTGCCATTCCACTGCGGCTGAGGCTTCCACGGTTGCCAGTCCTCGGCCGGGTTGAACAGTGTGCGGATTTGATAACGATCGCGGTTTTGCACACCCCGTTCGGTGCGAACGATGAAAGGCACAGTCACACCGTTGTCGGTTGTGGTCATCGCAATTTCACTGGCGGGCGGCGGGTTTTCAGGATCGTAGGGCAAGAAGGTGGGTGCAAATTCCTGTTCCTGGAAATTGGAGTTGGTGAGTACGTGTTGCAGCTTGTTGGCAGGCAGATATGAAAAACTGAACACGGCCGGCTGATTGCACTGGGCGTCCATTGCACCCTCGTTGGTGCAGGTCCACGGTTGAACTTGCGGCCCGGAGAACACCGGTCCGCCGTTGGGGTGGTTGGTGATGGTGGTCACAATTCGGCCTGTGTTTTTCAACACTGCCATGATGCGGTTTTCACCCAAGGCCAAGCCCTGAATGCGACCCATGTAACGGCCATTTTCGCGCAGCGCAAACTGGTCGCTTACATCCACGGAGCCCAGCATCACTTTCACATTCTGCAAATTGGCGGGGTCTTCGGCGGTAATTTCAACCAGGGCATTGCCGTCGCTGATCAAGTCGGCACGATTGGACAAAACGCGAATGCCATCCCCTGGCTCCAGTTCGACTGGTGTTTCTTCGTTGGGGTTGGTGACCGTGGGGCCATCACCCCCAGCCAGAATGCTGGAATCGTTGCCACCCAGGCAACCGGCAAGAAGCGCAAGCGTGCTGAGCGCCAGCGCGGGCTGAAGTGTTTTGCTCATTTTGTATTGTAAGTTTGAATTGTCTCCAAACCTTCATACTTCAAGCCAACACTTTCAGATTCACCTTGTAAATCAGTTACTTACTTTATTTCGCACTTTACCTAATCACAGTTGCAGTTTATTACTGCCGGTGTTTTTTCGGCATGATGTGGATTAATCCCAAATCCATTTCCACCACACAGGGCTCGCCCTTTTTCAGGCCCAAACGCTGCGCCCCCGACACAGCCATCTTCAGCGTCTCAAACGGCGCCACATCCAAGGCCAAATCGATCAAGCTGAGTTCACCCAGGTCACGGTGCGCTTGAACATGCACAGGCAACACCACAAAACCCTCTCGCTGCAAATTGTATGCTGCCGGCTTTAAGGCCAGGCCGTCGGCATGCACCACCCAGTTCACCGGGAAACCAGGCGGAATCTTGCCTTTGTCTTTCACCCGAAGCTGATAGCTGTTGGAAAGAGTTGCCTGCTGGGTATCCAGCGCACGGGTCCATTGCAAATGCCCCACGCCGGCTTCCTGGCCAGGCCCAAGCCATGCCCCGTGAAACCGGTTTTGAATGCCCACCAGGTCGGCCACCCTGGAATTGCGGGGTCTTCGGTGCACATCAAAGGCTGGGCCCTCCTGTAGCACCTGACCTTGGTCCAGCACCACCAGTTTGTCGCACAGCATACGGGCTTCATTCAAGTCGTGGGTGACCAGCACAATCGGAATATTCAGATCAGCCCGCAGTTCGGCCAACAAACGGTACAAGCCTTCACGGTTCATTTGATCCACCGCAGAAAAAGGCTCATCCAGCAACAACAACTGGGGCTGACGCGCCAGGGCGCGGGCCAGCGCGACGCGTTGCTGCTGCCCGCCCGACAATTGTGCCGGTTTGCGCATGGCTTCATCGGAAGTCAGGCGCACGCGCTTGAGCCACTGCACCGCTTCAATAATTTGTTCGCCCTTGGGCAAGTGTTGCAAGGCCAGCGCCACGTTGGCAGCAGCGCTTAGGTGAGGCATCAGGGCGTAATTTTGGAAGACCAAACCTACCCGACGCTGCTGGGGTGTTTGGAAAACACCCTTCTGCGTGTCGAGCCACACTTGCCCACCCACCTCAATGCGGCCTTTTGCCGGTTTCATCAAGCCCGCCAGTACACGCAATATGGAAGATTTGCCCGCCCCCGATGGCCCCACCAAGGCGAGCAATTGCCCGGCCTCGCAAGAAAAATTTGCGCGCAGCGGCATGGGTTTTTGCTGCTCGATGTCGACCAGCAATTCACTTGGCCTGTTCGTAGTGACGCTCATGGCTTGCGCCTTTTTCGGCCAGACAATAACAGCGAAGTGGCCACCGCCACCAGCGAGAACATCAACAGGGCCAGCGACATGGTGTTGGCTGCATTCAAGTCAAAACTTTGCACGCTGTCGTAAATTGAAATGGCCAAGGTTCGGGTTTCGCCAGGAATGCTGCCGCCTATCATCAGCACCACACCAAACTCGCCCAAGGTATGTACAAAGGTCAGCACCATGGCTGACAAAATACCGGGCCAGGCCAAAGGCAATTCCACCTTGGTGAAAATGGCCCAGGTGCTTAAACCACTCACCTGTGCAGCCTCGTTCAAGTTGTGGGGAATGGATTCGAATGCGCGCTGAATGGGTTGCAGCATGAAAGGAATATTGAACAACACGGAAGCGAGCAACAGGCCAGCAAAATTGAAAGTGAGCGAAATTCCCCAGGTGTTTTGAAGCCACTGCCCCACAGGCGAACCACCCCCCACCGCCACCAACAGGTAGTAACCCATCACCGTGGGTGGCAGCACCAGAGGCAGCAAAATGGCAGCCTCAATCCATGTGCGCCCTTTGAACGCTGTGCGAGCCAACCAGCGCCCCACCCACAAACCCACGGGCAACAACACCAGCAAAGTGCTAAGGGCCAATTGAATGGACAGCGAAAACGCAGACCAATCCATCATCGCCCAAGTACCTCGTCATAGCCGTATTTCTTGAGCACCGCGCGAGCAGGTGCCGTGTTCATGAAATCCGCAAATGCCTTTGCAGCCGGGTTATCGGGGCGAATCAATACCATGCCTTGCACCAAGGGTTGATGCCATTCACGGGGCACAAGGGCATATTGGGTGCGTACGGCCAACTCGGGTGCAAGGGCTAGCGACAACGCCACCAGCCCGGCCTGTGCTGCACCTGATGCCACGAACTGCGTAGCCTGCCCTATGTTTTCACCCATCACCAAGCGTGGCTTTACCTTTGCCCACAAATCAGCATGCATCAGCGCTTCTTGCGCACGCATGCCATAAGGTGCCACGGTGGGGTTGGCAATGGCCAGCTTGCTCAAGCGACCGTCCTTCAGCGCAGCGGCCAGGTCTGCCAAAGAGCCATCGGGTTTCAAACGAGTTTTACGCGGCAGCAACAACACCAAACGCCCCTCAGAATAGGGCAATACCGGCAATGCAGCCAGTTTTTCATCCACCAGCTTTTGGGGAAAAACCATGTCGGCAGACAAAAACACATCAAACGGCGCGCCCTGTTTAATCTGGCTATAAAAGTTGCCCGACGAACCATACGCCACCTTCAAGCTGTGCCCGGTGGCTTTGGTAAATTGGGGGGAAATTTCGTCCAGCGCGTAGCGCAAAGTGGCTGCAGCGGCAACTGTAGCGCTGCCTGCATGGGCTGCGCCCAGGCTGATCAGTAAAACAAAACAGGCCAATGTTTTCAACACAGTGTTTCGCCTACCTATTCAAAATTAAATGCTGCGCTGGTTCACACGTTTGGACAACTCCTCCGCAGACTCTACACGCTCGGAATAGCGATCAACCAGGTATTGCGCATGCCCGCGCGTCAGCAAGGTGAATTTCATGAGCTCTTCCATCACATCCACCAAGCGGTTGTAATACGGCGAAGGCTTCATGCGGTTGTTCTCATCAAACTCCATGAATGCTTTGGCAATCGAAGATTGGTTGGGAATGGTGATCATGCGCATCCATCGGCCCAACACACGCAACTGGTTCACCACATTAAACGATTGCGAACCACCGCACACCTGCATCACAGCCAGGGTTTTGCCCTGAGTGGGCCGCTTGGCGCCACCAGTCAGGGGCAACCAGTCGATTTGTGTTTTCATCACGCCTGTCATGGCACCGTGGCGCTCGGGCGAGCTCCACACCTGGCCCTCCGACCAATCTGCCAACTCACGAAGTTCTTGCACTTTGGGGTGTTGCTCATTCGCTTCATCCACCAAAGGCAAACCTTCCGGGTTAAAAAACCGAACCTCGGCACCCATCAAGGTTAGCAAGCGCCCAGCTTCCTCGGCTGCCAAACGGCTGAATGAACGCGCACGCAGCGAGCCATACAAAATCAGAATCCGTGGCGGGTGCAACAAGCTGTCGCCCAGCAGGTCACGATCAGGCTGCTTGAAACAGTTGGCATCCAGGTTGGGCAAATCACTCGGGTTCATGACAACACCATTTCCTTCTTGTTTGAATTTGATTAAAACCAGGCCACCGACATTTCAGAAAAATAAATCACCGCCACATAACGCAATGTTTTTCCAATACCGACGAGCACAATAAACAGCCACAGGTTCACTCGCATAATACCGGCGACCAGCGTCAACGGGTCACCTCCAACGGGCATCCAGGCCAACAATAAACTCCAAACCCCATAGCGCTGAAACCAGGCCTGCATTTTCTCGATTTGCTCAGGCTTGAAGTAAAACCATTTTTTGTGCTGGAAGTGCAAAAGGTAACGCCCAAGCACCCAGTTCACCACCGAACCCAGGGTATTGCCCACTGCGGCCACGGCCAGCAACAAACCAGCGGGTTCACCAGCGCGAATCATGGCAAACAGAACCACTTCGGAATAAAAGGGCAAAATGGTGGCCGCCAAAAAAGCAGAGGCAAACAGCAAAAGATACGACATGGGTTACACGCGGAGGGAAGCTTGCTTGCATTGTTGCACAAGCCATTTGAACAGGCGCCGATGCTGCGGGCGGTACAACAAATATTCCGGGTGCCACTGCACACCCAGCCAGTGGCAGGGGCCGGTGGGCTCAATGCCTTGTACAAAGCCATCGAGGTCGCGGGCTACAATTTGAACACCTTCGCCCAGTTGGTCTACCGCTTGGTGATGCAGGCTGTTGATGCGCAAGCGGCTGGCGCGGGTTACCAAAGCCAAGCAACTGCTGGCCCGCAAGGCGGCGGTTTTACGTGGCAACACCGTGCCCCTGTTCGAGGTTAATTTACGCTTTGCGCGAATGTCGATGTGCAAACTGCCACCCAAACTGACATTGATCAACTGGGTGCCCCGGCAAATGCCCAGCATGGGCAACTGGTGCTTCAAGGCCCAGGCAATGTGCGCCTGCTCCAAGGCATCGCGATCGGGGTCGTAATGGGCTTTGGGTGCTTCCTCCTCGCCATACAGGGAGGGGTGAATGTCATCACCACCACTCACAATCAAGGCATCAATTTGCGAAATCGGCCACGGGTGCTTCACGCTAATGCGTCGGGCTTTGCCACCGGCCAGCCACACTGCCAACCGAATGCTGAACCACGACGGTGACCACCACTTTGCGTTGCCAGTTACACCGACAACAGGTTTTCGTGAATGGTCGCCAGTTGCTGGTGCCAAGGCTCTTCCTTCAAGTTGATCAGGTTTTCGTTGTAATCGGTCCATTGTTCACACATGGACTTCAATGTGACCGGGTCCGCAGCCAGGTGTTCCACCACACACCAAATATTCCAGCTTCGGGAAAGCTCCCATTGGGGCTTTTCAATCTCGCAATTCGGCAAACGATAATGAAAGGTGGGGCGTGCGTTCACGCGCTCATCCTTAACCGCAGCCAACACACGTGCTTCATCGATCTGTTTGAACAAAGGCAGCAAATCCATGCCCCGGTTTCGGGTCGGGTTGTATTCCAGATAATCGTCAATGATTTGTTGCAAAGGTGTATCTGCCGTGTAGGTCATCACCTCCTGGATGTACTTTTTGGGATAGGTGTCGATATAAGGCGTTAACCGACGCAGTGTGTCCACGTCATGTGCCTTCATCAACCAGTACTGCGACACGCAATACGCCTGCAAATAGGGCACCAGTGTTTTCGAATCCAGGGCAGGTAATTCGGTATTGATGTGCACACCAAATGCGTAAATCAGTGAATCAGAAGTACCCAAGGCACCGGCCTGTTGCAAGGCCTTCACCATGCCATCGAGCACTTGGAGTTGATCAACTGGAACAGGTGGGCAGACCACCTCAAGAGGCACAATTTGCCGAGCCAGGTCGGTCATCAGCGCCAGTACCGCATCTTCACTTGCACCCTGCTCTTCAAGCCGCTTGCGTGCCATATTTTTGGCGAAACTCCAATCCAGTTCGATCTTGAAATCACCAAACTGCGGATGCCTTACCCTGCACTCGGCTTGGGTGTCTTTGATCACCTCGCCGTTGATAGCCTTCGCGACTGCATTGGCTGCTGTTTGCAAATCGAGCCCGGCAAACTCCAACTCGAACCCTGCACAGCGTACATCGCCCCTGGCATTGTTCATCCACGCGGGTTTGGCATAGTGCTTGTGCATTCAATGTTTCCCTGCAAAAAAACAAAAGCGATGGGCTGCTTACAAAAGCCCACCGCTGATCAATGGTTTTGTGGCTTTTTGGTGCTTACACCACCGTCAACTTTACATCCACATTGTTACGGGTTGCATTGGAGTACGGACACACCTGGTGCGCCTTTTCCACCAAGGCGTTGGCTGCGGCTTTGTCCATGCCTTCCAGCTTGATGCTCATGTCCACAGTGATTGCAAAACCCACACCGTTGGGGTTGCCACCAATACCGACTGTGGCAGTAATTTCAGGCTCGGAAGGCAAGCTGATTTTGTCTTGCCCGGCTACAAACTTGATGGCTCCGATAAAGCAGGCCGAGTAACCCGCGGCAAACAATTGCTCAGGATTGGTGCCTGGACCGCCTGCTCCACCCAATTCTTTGGGGGTACTGAGTTGTACTTTCAAGCGCCCGTCTTCGGTGGCTGAGCCCCCTTCACGACCGCCGGTGGATGTGGCTTTGGTTGAGTACACGACTTGCATTGTTTTCTCCTGTGATTGGATGGATGAACAAACAAATAGTTATCGCGATAACTATTTGAAGAGACACTTCAATAAGAAACATCAATGATTGGGAATGTTATCGCAATAATTAATTACGGACAAGCAATCAGGCTTTCAACAGCCTTTCGCGCAGAGCATCCAATTCGCACTTCAATCGATGAATATCCATGGGTGTCATGCCACATTGCTCAACCACACACGCATAAACATCCAGTGCCTTTTCCCGAATCCGTTTGCCTTCGTCAGTCAGATAAATTTGCAGTTGTCTTTCGTCGTCAGCGCTTCGGTTGCGGGTCAGAAGGCCCTGTTCGGCCATGCGTTTGATGACTGGCGTGAGTGCACCGGGCTGTTGACCCAGTTGGCGAGCCACATTGATCAAGCTGACACCGTCTTCTTTCCACAAAATCATCATGACCAAATACTGTGGAAAGGTGAGGCCCAAGGGTTGCAGCAGCGGCTTGTAAACCTGGGTAATTGCCAGGGAGGTGGCATACAAAGAGAAACAAAGCTGGTTGTCTAGCGCTAAAGGATTCTCGGTTTTCATGTTTTTGGAGTTTTAACCAAACGATTGGGGTGCTTCAAGTGTAAACGCTTGAGCGAATTGAGTCATCTTTGTCTAAGTCAATCCAAGACAATCCGGGATAAATTCAGCAAATTTGACTCAAATCCCCCTCATCCGAACCCTTGTTTACACGCCACGCTCTTTAAACCAGTCCAAAGTCAGTTTCCAGGCATACGTGGCCGCTCGTCTGTCATAAGTGGGTCGGTAATCCGCATGAAAACCATGGTTTACCGCAGGGAATACCACGATTTCAGAAGCACTGTTGCCTTTGCCCAACTCGTTGCGCATTTTGTCGACCACTTCATCGGGCACAAAACTGTCTTCACCAGCATACAGGCCCAGCACTGGCACTTTTAGGTTTGCAGCCACATCAACCGGATCAGCCGGCTTGTTGGGGCCTTTCAAGCCAGCCAGCAGGCCGTAATAAGCCACGCCTGCCTTAACTGCAGGGTTGTGATTGGCATAGAGCCACACGGTGCGCCCACCCCAACAGTAGCCCACGATCCCCAAGCGGGCAGTGTTGGCCTTGCCACTGGCTTTGGCAAAAGCCACTGTGGAATCGATGTCGGTCATCACTTGTGCATCGGGCACCACCGGCACCACCTCCTTCAAGATTGCATCAAGGCTCATGTTGGACACATCGGCCTCGCGGCTGAACAGCGCGGGTGCAATTGCATAGTAGCCTCGCTTGGCCAAGCGACGGCAAATGTCCTGAATGTACTCGTGAACACCGAAAATTTCCTGAATCACGAGAATGACCGGAAAGTTTTTACCTTTGGCAGGCATGGCGCGGTAGGCTGGAATTTGTCCATCCTTTACAGGTACTTTCACTTCACCGGCGGTAATGCCCTGTGTGTCTGTTTTGATGGCTTGGGCAAACAGAGGCTCTGAAGCCACCGCAAAACCGCCTGCCAGCGAAGTGAGCAAAAAGCCCCGGCGACTGACGGTTGTTTCCTTGATTTTCTCTGCCAAGCCAAATTTCATTTGATCCATGTTCACTACTCCTGTGCTTCCTTGGGATTAAGCCTAATTACTTATCACGATAACAAACTATCACAACAGATCCACCGCTTTGGCAATTGAGTACGCTCTTTCTTGCGGATTTTTCACTTTCAATGCCGATTGAAGGCCAGGACTGTAATGCAACTTCAGCAATTCTTTGTAAAAGTCATATTCGTTTTGAATGCCCAACGCAGCACGGCGCATTTTCAACTGCGCCTCTTGAAATGCTTTGCGATGCTTGGGGTAATAACGTTCTACATGCGACAGGGCAAACACATCGGCATACAGTTCCTCACGGTGACGGCGCCGCACCGGACCAAAATCGATTTGCTCATTCATCTGGACACAATGCCCTGATTCATGCGCGAAGAAGGCCTCATAGACTACTTGCTTGGGCAAACCTTCAAAAAATTCCAGGTACTGCTCAAAGCTGTGCCATGTTTTATCGCGCGTACTGATAAAAAAAGTACATCGCTTCAGCGGCGCATTGTATTGAACCAGCAAGGGCGACTGATGTGGCGTTTCTTTTCCGATGAGTTTGAAATCGACGCCGTAGCCATACATGCGTCCGTAGCCACGTGCAACACTGCCTGCGATGTGATCAATCAATTCAGCATCATCGAAATCTTCGAACCCATTGGCTTTCAATGGTTGTGAATAACACGCCGCTGCGCCAAGCAGGAGCGCGCCAGCGCACCGCCAATGCAATGAACTACCCACTTGTTTGCCCCCTGCCTGAGTGTGGCTTATTTTTTCATCATGGCCTTGAATGCCTCGCAAGGGTCTTCACGGGGATGTGCCGGCACCTGCGCCAGTACATCGAATTGCTCAGAGCCACCCGCCTGCGAATTCTCAATGAAACCATACACGGTTGTTGTTTCTTGTAGTGTAACGGGCAACCAATGCACCACGCCGACATCTTTTTGAACATGGCCATTGCCCGCAATCAAAACCACATCGCGCTGTTCGGCTTGCTGCTCGATTACATTGGCCATCCAGACATCTCGGGCCACTTGCGCAGGGATCATCTTCTCGGCCACCTGAAGCGGCAACATATTGCAATGCCCTTCCACAATGTTTTGCCGGTGCTGTTCGGCCAGAGCCGTTGGCAAAGGCTTATTTAATTCATAGTGGGCAATCGTGTCAGGGTCCAGGGCAGCGGTATAGCCACCCTTCACAATCCGGTTTGCATCTTCGCGCGACACATTGGCCGCCAGCAAAGGCAATTGATAGTCCAAGGCCAGTTGAATCAGCGGTTCGTAAAGCTCCCACTGCCATTTTTCGACCCACGGCCTGGAGGTAATGCAGGCAGCGGTTTTACATTCATCTTGCGCGGTGCGCAACAGGCCTTGGTGTTCGCGATCAAACTGTTCCATGGCTATGGCGGGTCGCCAGCCTGTTTTCACTTTGCTGGCAATTAAGTTGTAACGGGCCCGGTGGGCTTGGGGATTATCATGAACCTCGCCCATAAGCCACACGGTTGGCGCAACTTGCGCAGCCGGCCGCGTAGCGGGCAGCGTTGAACAGGCGGCTGCCACCAGCACAGCGCACAGGGCGAACAAACTTCGTGTGGGTACTGCCATTGAACTTATCCCCCAGCCTGCACAGGCACTACAAAGTCAAACAAGGCCAGCTTGGGTTGTTGCACCTTTTTTTCAATCTTCACCAGCAAGGCTGGATTGAAAAAACTATCGCGCTGGTTCAATGGATGATCTGGAAAATAAAGTTGCGTGGTCAGCAAAGGGCTTGCCGGAGACTGAACCTTTACATGAAAATGCGGTGTGCGCCTGAAACTGGAATTGCCGTAAGACCCGGGCACAAGAGTTTGAAAACGAAACCTGCCCTGTGCATCCGTGATTTGATGCCCGCGCAGTTTAAAACCTGAGTTGTCGTAAACACCTTGGGCATCGCAACTCCACAAATCGACAATCGCATCGGGAACGGGCTGGCATACGGTGCTCAATACCCTGCCCTCAAATATCAGAACTTCTCCGGGCAAACCATCGATCAAATTGCTGCGCCGGGGAGTTTGCGGGGTGTAATACGGGCCTTCGATTTGACGGGGTGTAGGGCTGTCATCGCATGCAGGTGTTTGCGCCAAGGCACGGCGTTGACCAAACATGGGGCCTGCAAGCACGAGGCCTGCGCTGGCCTGAAGAATTTTTCGTCTGGATTTCAGCATGCCACCTCCTACCTTACAGACTGTCTGTTCTTGGATACTACATCCAAACAAACGTTCCATTCAGTAAGAGTCTCAGCACGCAATAACAACGATTAATCTATCCTGGCGCCCTTATGTCGAAACAACAACTTTCATACGCTGCCTGTCTTTTATTGATTGGTATCGCCGTTGGCATTGCCTGTAGTAATACCGAACCTACCCGTGTAAACGCCACAAGCGAAACAGCGAACAAACCAGTCACCCAAGCCAACTCAATTGATATTGGCTTTGCTCAGAGCATGATCATTCATCATGATCAAGCTATCTCGATGGCCAGCATCGTCAAAGGCAAGGTTTCAACCAATATTGATTTGCTGGCCTATGGAATTTTGACGGCACAGCTTCAAGAAATCGGACAGATGAAAGGATGGCTGACGGCCTGGGGTCAAAGAGTGACTCCCCCCGCCAATGCCCCCATGGCCTGGGTAGAAAATGCCAAGGATGTGACCAATGTTCAAGACCTTCTTTACATCACCCAATGCAAGTCGACAAAAGGCCAAATGCCGGGAATGTTAAATGTGGATGAATTCCATCACATGAGGTCCCTGTCGGGGGCTGAACTGGAGCGCCATTTTCTGGAATCAATGATAAGGCATCACGAAGCCGCAATTCCGATGGCACGGTTTGCGATTAACAATGGTCAATCCTTGCTGGTGAAGGGTTTGGCCAAAGCAATGATTCGCGAACAGAACGCAGAAATAACAGTGATGAAAAAACTGTTGACTCAACTAGACAGCTGACAGTGCATATTTGTACCCACAAACCCCGTAATAACGCCGACAGCACATGCTGAAGTTTTGTAAGGAGTTGGTTAACTGTCAGAAACCAGTAAGTGCCCGCGCTCTACGCTAACAAAAAATTAGAGAGGAGACAGGGCAATGAAACACAATGTAATTTGGTTGATTGCAGGTGCTGCCACTTTGGCTGCATGTGGGTCTGACGATGGTGGCGGTACAACTTCCCGCACGACACCTAATGAATTAAGCGGCGCAAATTTTGTGACACCGGCGCAATGTGGCGCAGGCTCGGTGCCGGAGACCGGACTCCAAGGCCAAGTATCATTGGCCGACCGGGAAAGCGGACGCAGTAAGCAAGGCTACAAGTGCAACATGGAACTGGTTGGTCAGTACCAAGGCGAAGGCAGCACCTGGGTGAATCCTTCGTACAAAACCTGCTCCTACATGGGCACCACATTTACAGGTATCCCCAAGAAGGTGTCGCAAGGTGTTCAGGTGATTGATGCAAGCAACCCCAGCAACCCAACCCTGTCAGCAAACCTGACCAGCCCTGCATTTTTGCAAAGCACTTGGGAATCGCTAAAAGTGAACGAAGCAAGGGGTTTGTTGGGCGGCGTTGCGGTAGGGCCTGTACTTAGCGCTGGCTTCTTTGATATTTACGACATCGGTACCGATTGTGCGAAGCCAACCCTACTGAATTCATTTGCGGCCAACCTGACATTGCCCGCCAACCTGATTGGTCATGAAGGTGCATGGTCGCCAGATGGCAACACCTATTGGGCAACGGGCCTGAACCCGGGCAGTATTACCGCAATCGACACCAGCAACCCGAGCCTTCCGCGCATTCTCTACACCACGGTTGCCTCTCCCAGCAATCATGGCTTTGAGTTGAGCGAAGACGGCAACCGCATGTACCTGACGTCACTGACCCCGCCTGGCGTGATCATTCTGGATACCAGCAGCATTCAAAACAGAGACCCTGTGCCCATGTTGTCCGAAGTAGGCAGTGTGTATTGGGAGGACGGCGACTTGAGCCAGCACACCATTCCAGTTTTCTACAACGGGAAACCGTTTGTAATTGCTGTAGATGAGGGTGGAGCCGGTGCAGCAAGAATTATCGACATTTCAGATGAAACCGCACCTGTGGTTGTATCCAAGCTGAAACTGGCCATTCATGCCGAGGCAAATGCCGCAATTCGTGCAGCAGACACTGCAAACAATGGGAGCTTTGGCTACGAAGGGCATTACTGCGGCGTAGACCGGAAAATAAATCCAACCGCCATTGCGTGCGGCTATTTTCAATCGGGTGTGCGTGTGTTTGATATACGCGATCCACTATCAGCCAAGGAAATTGCTTACTATAATCCACCCGCACAATCCGAGAAAAAAGCACAACTGGCAGGTTCAGAGCATGCCAGCAGTGCGCTTGGTTTTACTGCGGATCTAAGCACCGATTGGTGCAGCTCGCCGCCCCGCTTTGTAGGCAGCGATCAAATTTGGGTAACTTGCCAAGACAACGGCTTCATGGTGTTGAGGTTTACTAACGACGTATATCCATTGAAATGATAAGTTAGCTATTCAGCCAGCTCACGGTTTTCGCCCAAATGGTATTGGGCGATTCCTTGCCGCTCATGATGCCAATGTGGCCGCCCGGGCCGATAAAGAATTCGGACTTCTCCGAGCCAACAACCTTGGTGATCGGCTTGCAGCACGCCACGTTGGCCAGGTTGTCCGATTTGCCTGCAATACCCAACACCGGGCAAGTGATGTCTTTGAAGTTGGCCACGGCCTTGCCCACTCTGAAGTGGCCGTGCGCTGTTTCATTTTCAAGCCAAATGCTCGCAAACCAGTCTCGCAATGCACCACCGGGGTAGGCCTCCAGGCTGTCAATAAATGCCGCCTGGTTGGCATGCTGGGCCACGAACTCACGGTCGTGCAACTGTGAAATCAGGTTCCAGTAACCTTTCAGGCTACCCACAGGGTCGAGCAATTTAAAACCGATCACGTTGGCCCAGCCCGGCGTGTACAGCAATTTGGCGGGCACCTTTCTGAAATTGATTCGGGCCGACTTCAGAAGGTTCGCCAAGCGTTTGTATTGTTGGCCGATGGCACCGTTGGCGTGGCCATCGATGGGCGTTCCATAGGTGACCACTTTGTTGATGTTTTCGTCTTTGAACAAGGCCGTGTAAGCCAAGGCCATGCCACCGCCCATACTCCAGCCCTGCAGATTCAGCTTTTTGGAACCACTGTGTTCACGCACGGCATTCAGGTACGCGGGCAAAAATTCCTTGATGTAATTCTCAAGGGTTAAACCTGCCTGTTTGCGCGTGGGCTTGCCCCAATCGATCAGGTACACATCAAAGCCCTGCGCCATCAGGTAGCGCACAAAACTGCGCTCGGGCAGCAAATCGTACACATACATGTTCACGGCCAGGGGTGCGATCAGCACAAGCGGAATTTGATTGCGCTTCTTGCTCACTGGCAGCGTGTCGTCACCTACGGTGATGCTTTCTTCAGTTAACGGCAAGTAATGACGAACGCTGTGAATGCCGCTTTGGTGAACAATTTCAAACGGCTGCAAACCCGCGCGAACCATGGATTCTGATTTGAACAAGCGATCCCAGCCATTGCTGGACATGTGGCTGATACGACGAAGGCTGAGTGCAGTGGACATGGCGGCAAACCTGATTGTGAAAATTATGTGTGTCAGATTCTAACAGCGCCCAAGCCACGGGGAGTGGTGTGGGCGCTCTAAAGTTACCTGACAGTCACATGAGTGCTTACTTCCACTTCAAACCCACGGTAACGCCCAGTAAAAACTGGCGTTCGCTGGCAGGCTCAAAGAACTGCCCTGCCCCCTGGTTCACAATCACTGACCCCACGTATTCCTTGTCGAACACATTGTCCACACGGGCATAGGTGCGCACATTCCAGCCACCATTCAAAGGCCAGTCCTTGCTGGCGCGCAGGTTCACCACCGAGTAGGAAGGGGCAAACGCATCATTCGCATCGTTGGCAAACAGCTTGTCGACATACCGCAATTCTGTGGCTGCCTCATACAGGCTTGAAGGCTTGTAGACCAGCTCACCGAAGAAGGTTTTTTTCGGAATGCTGGGCAAGCTGTTGCCGGCCTGAATGCTGTTAACCGAGGTGTCGTAGGTGGCACGAATGTAATTCACCGCCGCATTGGCTTGCCATTGCCTGTTGAAAGCATGCTGCAGGGCCAGTTCCGCACCTTCGCGACTGGTCGAGCCAGCGTTCTGAAATGAGGTGGCACCACCGTTCGCAGCCAACACCACGATCTCGTTGTCGGTGTCTACCGTGTACAGCGCTGCATTCACCAAGGTGCCACCAAATTTGGCTTTAACACCAATTTCAAGTTGCTCACTTTTTGCGGCTTCCAGCTGGGAGTTGAAGTTTGGACTGGGTGGTGCAACTGACAAATACGCAGTTTCAAGCAAGGTGGGGGTCTCGAATCCTTCACCGTATGAAATATAGGTGTTGATGTTGGGTTGCAAACGGTAGGTGAAGCCCACATTGCTGGTGACCTCATCGTACTTTTTGCTGCCACTGCCGTCGCCGTTGCTCAAAAATTGATCATTGGATTCGATCTCGATGGACGAATTTCGAACCCCGCCCAGCACACTCAATTTGTCGGTGAAAAAATACTCCGCCTGCAGGTACTGATCGAACTGGCTGGCCGTGTTGGCCTCATCCCGGTTGGGTGTGGTGCTGGCACCAAAAAAGCCCAATCTGGCTTGCTCCAGTTCACCGACGGTCAAGCCCGCATTCAAAAACAAGGGTTTCCCAAGCAGGCTGGTTTGGTGCCCAAATCGCAGGTCGGCGCCGCTGTATTCGTTTTTCAAATCGATCACCGCAGTGCTGGCCAACACCTGGCGAATCTTCCTGTCCCCGTAATAAGGGCTGAAAGTGATATTGGTGCCGGGGCTGAACTTGTGCTCCAACACAATGCCTGTTTGGCTTTGCTCCACTGTTTTATTGGTGTTGTTGCCCACCGTGTTGGTGCCAGCCTGCCGGCGGTTGCTGGCCAGTTGGGCAGCGGTCAAGCCAGCCGGGTCTTGCGCCAGTGGAATGTCCACATAATTCACCACCCAACTCAGCCTGGTGTCGCTGCTTAAATTCCACACCATTTTGCTGTTGAAATTGTCTCGACGTGCTTTGCTGTGGTCGCGGTATCCATCGGTTCGGAAAGTGGATGCATCAATCACAATGCCCACTTCCTCATTGCCCTTGTTCAGCTTGATACCGCTTCTGCGGGTGCTGTCGGTTCCAAATATCTGGTTCACCTCCAGCTCAGTGCCCACGCGCGGGTTCTCGGTGGTCAGCAAGATCACGCCGCCCGAGGAATTGCCATACAGGGATGAAAACGGCCCGCGCAGCACCTCGATGGACTCGGTTGAACTCAGACTGAAGTGGGAAATTTGGCCGGAACCATCCGGCATGGTGGCGGGTATGCCATCGGAAAACAAACGCACGCCTCGCACCCCCGAGGTGGCCCGCGCCCCAAAGCCCCGAATTGAAATTTGCAGGTCTTGCGCAAAATTATTGCGGTTGTTGATGACCAAACCCGGCACACGGGTCAGTGTTTCCGACAAATTCACTTGAAAGCTGGCCGCTTTCTCCAGGGTGTTCTGGTTGATCTTGTCGACCGAGGCTGGCACCTCAAACGGGTCGCGTGCTTCGCGGGTGGCCGAGACCACGAAGGTGTCCAGGTTTTCGGTTTGTGCCAGTGCGGGTTGCGTAATACTGAGGGTGGCCAAGGCGGCAATTAAGGGTGTACTGCGGTGCTTCATGAACAATGTCTCTTGAATGTTGTTGTTGACAGTGCGGCAAGCTTGACCGAAAGGGCTCGTGAAATTTTCCCGATCGTCAAGAAAAGTGGAATATTTCCTCTGCCTCTACACTGCCTACTCTTTGTACAATCATAGTAACAACTGTTAACCCCACAATAAAAGTTAGGAGACACCCGCATGTTGCATGCACTCGAAGTGCTCGCGTTACGCATTTATATGGCCATTTTCAAAGTGGTCACTGCACTGATGCCCTTCAAGTGGCCCCGCATGTTCGAAGGCACCGGTTCCTCACTGGACTTGGTTCGGCACATGGCCGACGCGGGCCACCGCAATGTATTGATCGTGACCGATGCTGTGTTGGTCAAGCTTGGCGTACTTGAGAAAATGAAGGCTGAGCTTGAAACCCAGGGCGTGAAGTACGTGGTGTATGACGGCGTGGAACCCAACCCCACTGTGGAGCAAATTGAAGCCGGTTACCGCATGCTGATGGAAAACGGCTGCCAGGCTATTTTGGCAGTGGGCGGAGGAAGCCCCATTGATGCCGCCAAAATGATTGGTGCCCGCGCCAAGAACAACAAGCCTGTATTGAAACTGACCGGCTTGCTGCGGGTGCACAAGGGCATGATTCCCTTGTTTGCCGTACCCACTACCGCTGGTACCGGTGCAGAAGTCACCATTGCGGCCGTGGTCAGCGACACAGAAAACAAACGGAAAGTAGCCGCCATGGACATTCGCTTGTTGCCCACGGCCGCCGCGCTGGATGGATCGCTCATGACCGGCTTGCCTGCGCACATCACCTCGGCCACGGGCATGGACGCCTTAACCCACGCTGTGGAAGCCTTTGTATCACGCAATGCCACCCGAAAAACCAATGAAAAAGCCCTGGAAGCAACCCAGCTGATCATGAAGCACCTGGAAACTGCTGTTGCAGACGGCAGCAACCTGGAAGCTCGCCAGAAAATGGCTCGGGCATCGCACCTGGCTGGCATTGCTTTCACACAAGCCGGAGTGGGTTATGTGCATGGCATTGCTCACAAATTTGGTGCCTTGTACCACACGCCCCATGGCCTGGCCAATGCTATAGTGATGCCCCATGTGCTGGACTATTCCCTGCCCAACTGTGCCGACCGCCTGGCCATTCTGGCCCGCGCGTGCGGCATTGGTGACAAAGGTGCCGACGACGTACACCTGGCCAGGGCCTTTATTGCCCGTATTCGCACCATGAATGAAAAGTTTGGCATTCCAACCCAGCTGGCTGCCTTGAAAGCAACTGACATTCCCGCTGTGGCCAAGTCTGCAATCGCAGAAGCCCGCTTTACTTATGCGGTACCGCGTTACATGAATCAGCGCGTCGCCGAGTCAGTGATCAAGAACCTGCTGCCTACCCAATAAATTATATTTTTGTGACACTGTAACTTCCTTCTCGCGTCAGCGATCTATAGCGTAGACCATCCGGCTCACCGGGTGGGTTGCGAGATCGATGACCATCAAAAGAAGGATGCAGGAAATGAGAACAGCAATTGGTTTGGCAGTTGTTGCGGCACTGGCCGCCCTTGGCACACAAACAGCGGTCGCTCAGACTGCAATTCCCAGCGAACCGGCCAACGCAGTGAATTTGGTGGACGGCCTTGAAGGTGTGTTTGGCACGCATGCGGGTTCGCGCCGGTCAGGCGCTCGCGGCGTTTGCGCTGCGGGCACATTCACAGGCAACAAGGCAGCTTCGGCCGTTTCCAAAGCGTCTGTTTTTTCTGGCAAACCAGTGCCGGTTACCCTGCGCTTTTCCGTGGGTGGCGGCAATCCCAATGCGCCTGAAAACGGCAAAGGCGTACGCGGCCTGGCCGCCCAATTTGACTTGCCGAATGGCGAGCAATGGCTGATGGCCAACATTTCATCCCCCTTCTTCACAGCTGCCACACCCGACGGTTTCCTTGCTTTCCTGGAGGCACGCAAGCCAGACCCTGCAACTAAAAAACCGGATCCTGCAAAGATAGCAGCGGCGGCCGCCAAGTACCCTGACTTCAAACCGCAAATGGAATGGGTTGCCAAAACTGGCGTACCTGCCAGCTACGGTGCAGTGAACTACTGGAGCGCAAACGCATTCAAGTTCACCAATGCAGCAGGCAAAACCCAGTTCGCAAAGTGGATGTTTGTACCCGTAACAGGCCAGGAATTCATTGCCGAAGACAAACTGGCCACACACGCCAAGGTGTTTCTTGAAGACGAACTGAAAGGCCGAGTGTCACAAATTCCAGTTGAATTCGACATGGTGCTGCAACTGGCTGAAGCTGGAGACCCCACCGACAACGCCACTGTGGCCTGGCCTGACGACCGTAAAAAAGTAGTGGCCGGTCGCCTGAAAGTAACCGCAGTGACAGACAAGTCCGCTTGCGACGGCATCAACTTCAACCCACTGGTATTGCCCACCGGTATCGAAGGATCGGATGATCCTTTGCTTGCAGCACGGGCAGGCAGCTACGCAGTGTCACAGGCACGTCGTTTGGCCAAATAAACGACTTTCCCTTTTAGCCTGTACACTATTGGCCGGTTCCCCCTCCAGGGTTCCGGCTTTTTTTATGCGGTGCACAGCAGTCCACAAGGAGCAGTACATGGAATTATTTGACGCAATTTATCAACGCCGGGCCATCAAGGCATTTGATCCCGAGCACATCATCTCCGCAGACGATGAGAAAAAACTGTTCGAGGCCGCCATTCAGGCACCGACCAGTTTCAACATTCAGCATTGGCGTTTCGTGGTGGTACGCGACAAGGTCCTGCGTGCAGAAATGCGCAAACTGGGCAACGACCAAACCCAAATCACGGACTCATCCTTGCTGGTCATCATGACCGCCGACATGAAAGCCTGGCAGAAAGACCCTTCACGCTATTGGGTGCAGGCGCCAAAAGAAGTCGCAGATTTGCTGGTTGGCTGGATGGGACCTTTCCACGATGGTCGCGATTGGTTGCAGCGCGATGAAGCCCAACGATCCATTGGCATGGCCATGCAAACGCTGATGCTGGCCGCCAAAGGCATTGGCCTGGATTCCTGCCCGATGATCGGATTTGACATTGAAGCGGTGGCCAAGTTGATCAACTTGCCTGCTGACCATGTGATGGGCCCCATGGTGGCCATTGGAAAAGGAACCAAAGCGCCTTGGCCAAAGCCCGGCCAGCTCAGCCTGGACGAAGTGCTGGTGAACAACACTTTTTAAGCGCCCCCGCTTCAGGGCTTCAAAAGTGACTAGTGTCGGTTACACGACACAGTACGTCACATGGAGCCCTGGCCTGAATCTGTGCCAACAACGAAGCAGTAAGAATCAAAGGAGACACACACAACAAGTATTCACAATGAACATCCATTTGCATCGCACAACTCGCGCTGTCACAGTTTTGCTGGCCGCAGCCACTTTGGCAGGCTGCCTTGGCGAAAGCAGCGATCTGACCCAAACCGACAATCGCACCAACCCCAATGAAAACCCCGGCAACGCTGAGTTTGTTGACACCGCAGGTTTGCAATGTGCGCTAAGCGATCCAAACCTGTTGATCGGTGAAGGGCAAGACAGCCCCTCCCTGACCCCAGCCAGTACACCGAACAGCAATATTCAACCCAGCACAGGCTTGAACAGTGGCACTTGCAGAAACAACACCGCGTTTACCATGGGCACCGGCATTGTCGACATCACTGGCCCCGCAGCGGGTTCTGTGATGATGGGTTATGAAAGCCCCACCCACGCCAGCCTTGGCCTGCACACCCGCCAGTTTTCCCGCGCGTATGTGATTGGTTCACCATGCAACGGTAACCGCGTGGTGTATGTGGTCAACGACCTCGGCATGATTTTCCATGCTGTGCGCCAAGGGGTTTTGAACAAGGTGGCAGCCGATGCTCAATTGGCACCGTTCTACAACGAGCAGAACATCATGCTAAACGCCACCCACACCCACGCCGGACCCGGTGGCTATGCGCACTTCACCGCTTTCAATGCGTTCCGTTTGGGGCATGACGAGGAGGTTTACAACTTCATCGTAGACGGCATTGTGGAAGCCATTCGACGTGCACATGCCAACCTGCAAGCCAACCCAGAGCCAGGTCGCCTGTTGGTCAACAATGGTGAATTGTTGAATGCCAATGTGAATCGCTCTGCGATTGCATACGATCAAAACCCGCAAGAAGAACGCAACCAGTACTTGAACCAGCGTGGTGAAAGCCAGAATGTGAACAAGGAAATGGCACTGCTGAAACTGCGCCGCGCCGATGGCACACCCATCGGGCAAATCAACTGGTTTGGTGTGCACCCCACCACCACAGGCAACACCAATCCCTTGATTTCCTCAGACAACAAAGGTTGGGCAGCATTGGCCTTTGAAAAATTGATGGGCACACAATACGAGGCACCGGCCGGGAAAGACACTTTCGTGGCTGCATTTGCACAAACCGATGAAGGTGACAGCAGCCCCAATATTTTCTTCAAAGACAAACCTTTTGAGGAACGTGGTGGCTCTACCGATGAATTGAAGGCTGTGGAAATCAACGGCAGCAAGCAACTGGCGCGCGCACTGACCCTGTACCGCGATGCCAACCAGTTGGTGCGTGGTGGAGTGAATTTTGCACAATTCCACGTGAAGATGGACGAAGTGGAAATTACAGACCCCGTGGTGCTGAATTCACTGCGCCACCCAGAATCACTGAACAGCGCCGTGAAAAAAACCTGCACCGCCGCCATGGGCGTGTCATTTGGTGCAGGCGCTGAAGACGGCCCTGGCCCCACAGTGGAAGGCGCGAGCTGCAACGGCCGCACCGACCCGGCCCGCCTCACCCGCGACCTGGCTGCGCTGGCCGCAGGCAAACTGCCACCGGAAATATTGGCCACCGCCGTGCTGTGCAACCTGAATGACCTTCCATTTGACGCGGTGCCCGCTGGCACCAGCCTAAGTTGCCAAGCTGAAAAACCTGTGCTGTTTGTACTCGGCCCGCCCCTGAACTTCAGCAACAATGTGCTGCCATTTCAGTTGTTCACCATTGGCAATGTGGCAGTGTTGGGCTTGCCTTGGGAAATCACCACCATGGCCGGGCGGCGCATTCGTCAAACTGTGCTGGAAGTGTTGGAGCCACAAGGCATTGACCAGGTGATCATCAGTGGCCTGAGCAATGATTTTGTCAATTACCTCACCACGCGTGAAGAATATTCCATTCAGCAATATGAGGGCGCCTCCACGCAATTTGGACCCTGGACGCTGGCCGCCGTGCAACAGGAAAGCCGCAGGCTGGCCCTGTCATTGGCCCAGCAAAATCAACCGCCTGCCGGCCCACCCCGCACAGTGACCAGCAACCCGATTCCCCGCCCACCCTATGTGCCGTTTGATCAGGCCCCCAGTGCCGCATTTGGCGATGTATTGGCCCAACCCACACCCACGGTGACGGCCGGCAACACGGTGACCGCACAATTTCAAAGCGCTCATCCGCGCAACATGAAAACCCGTGGGCTGGCGATTGTGGAAGTGGAGCGAATGAATGCGAACGGTGAATGGGAAAGTTTTACCCACGACCGTTCGCCCGAACTGATTTTCCGCTGGCAGCCCTTCGAGCCCACGCCGTACTTAAGCCCGATTCCATTGCCCGGCTTTGTATCCTCCGCCTTGGCGGAATGGAAAATTCCGGCCAACACGCCTGCGGGTAAATATCGAATCAAGCACCGGGGTGTTGCCGTACCAGCGAGGTCGCCCGAGCCATTTGAAGGTGTGAGCGAGGCGTTTGATGTAACGGCTACAGGTGCCACCTGCAGTGACGGGAGAAGAATGTGATTCATCCATTTTTATTGAGCGTTGCGACTGTATCGCTGTTGCTGTCCGCATGCGGTGGAGACTCAAGCAGCACCAGCAGTGCTGCCACACGAGTAGGCGCGAGTGCCGCCAATACCAGCAACCCGTTCCCGGGCTACCAAAGCACTTTGTACACAGGCACCAGCAATTGGTTGTGTCACCCCGATTTGATGGGAACCAGCAACGTGTGCAACGGCAATTTTGACAGCACTGCAGTGGCTGCAGATGCCACTGCTACCACACTAAGCTACGCATCTGCCACAGCGCCCCAAGTGGATTGTTTCTACGTCTACCCAACCACCAGCATCGACCTGATGGGCAACTCAGACTTGAATGATGACTTGCAAGAACAACAAACCACTGCACTGCAATTTGGCCGTTATGGCGAGGTGTGTCGTCAGTTCGCACCCGTTTACCGACAGCGCACATTGACCGCGCTGGGCCTGACCACATTCACGGGTGCACTGGGCGGTATCGACATTGCACCGAATGCCGGTGAAGTGGCGTATGCCGATGTACTGGACGCCTTCAAGGAATACATCGCGAATCAAAGCGATGGACGCGGTTTTATTTTGGTGGGGCACTCTCAAGGTTCGGGCATTTTGCGCAGGCTGATTGCAGAGGAAATTGAAACCAGACCCGAGCTGATGAGCCGTTTCATTTCAGCCCACATACCCGGTACCAATGTGCTGGTGCCCAAGGGTCGCGATGTGGGCGGATCGTTTCAAACGGTACCCGCTTGTCGAAATGCCAACCAACTGGGCTGCGTAGTGGCCTATGTGACCTACCGCGCAGGCGATCCTCAGCTTGAAGATCCACGCTTTGGTTTAAGCGCTGAAGAAGGTCAACAAGCGCTGTGCACAAACCCCGCAGCACTGGCAGGCGGACAAGCAGATTTGTTTCCTATTGTGCCTCGCCAGCAGCCACCGGTATTTCGTGTGTTACTGATTCCACGTGGACCTGGCGGCCCCTACGCGAATCCAATCAGCAACTTCACCATTCCCACCCCCTACTACTCCATGCCCGGGCAAGTGAAAGGAGAATGCAAGGTGGGGCCGAATGGTGTCAGTTATCTTGAAGCGAGTATCGTGGCAAACCCCGACGATCCGCGCGCAGACGACTATCCCGGTGAATTTATTGGCGGATCGAATTGGGGACTTCACCTGATTGATGTGTCAATTGCGCAAGGCAATTTGGTGCTGCTTGCACAGCGTCAAGCGGCCAGCTTCTTGCGACAATAAAACGTTGCATTACTCCACATTCGTGCTGCATTCCGCAGCACTGGGTGTGTGGTGGCAGCGTACCTTTTTCAGCAGGCTCATCATGCGTTTGTCGTATACACCTTCCTGCGTCAACTGCACACGCGCCTGCTGCATCATCACATTGTATTTTTCCTGATCCACTGGTGTCACGTTCATCCAGTATTTGGCAGGCACCTGCTTCTCAATCAGCCTGACAGCATCCAGCGCTTGATCAATAAAGCCCAAGCCAAACTTGCGCATTTTTTTCAAACGCTCATCGAGGTCCGGAATTTCTTTCTCCAAGCGCGTGCGGTTGATAATGGCCGAACCTGTCACGTTCAACAGCGGCATTTTGTACACACCACCCTTGGTGCCCAAGCCACGGTACAACTCGAGCGGTGCAAAGGCCACGGCGGGCGCAGCCACAATATCGACCACACCGTTATTAAATTTTTGCGCGAAGTTGGTAATATCGCTGGGCACAGCCTGTGCGCCCAATTGCTGAATCATTTTGGCCTGGCTTTTGTCCCAATCCATCACCGCCACTTTTTTGCCCGCAGCCTTTTCAATCGAGTCGATGGATCGGTCGTTCACCATCACATACGCTGCACCCAATGGGGCCATGCCAACCACCTGATACTTGCCTTGAATTGACAGGTCGTACAAAGCGTCGTTACCCATCAAAACCTGCAAAGCAGTTTTAACATGATCGTAAGAGGGCAGCGCACCCACTGCATCAAAGCTGCCCATGAACTGATTGAACAAACGCGCACGCAAGGTGGTAATGCCCACCGCCTCGCATTGCCCTGTCCTGAAGGACTCGGTGGCCACCGTTTCATTGGTGTGAGGAATCAACTCGGCGAACACATTCCACTTGCGTGCTTCCAAAGCAATGTCTTGCGCCACGCTGAACACCGGCCCAGCCTTGCCCAAAATATCGAAAATGCAAATCTTGATGTGCAGTGGCTTGTCCAATGGCTTCATCTCTTTCATAAGCTGGCGAGAGACATTGCCGATGAGGTTGGGCGGAATTTCCGGTCCCTTGACCTGTGAAAGTGCAGGCGTGGAAGCCGCAGTTCCAACAAAGGCCAGTGAGGCAAGCAGAAAGCGGGTGAGCATGGCGGTGTTCCAGTGAAGGGAAAAAGTACTGCAACACAGATGTAACTGAGCGGTTACATCATCAGCCATTCGCGGCGCATGGTCAATCATGCGCCGCAACATGCTCTGTTAAAAATCCAGCGAAGCAGACACTGTCAAGGTACGCGGGTTGCCAATCGTCAAGTAACCCGAACCAGGGAAGCCACCCGCAGAGGCCCAGTAATTCCGATCAGTCACATTGTCCAAACGGGCTCGCAGTGTCAACGCTTGCGCATTGCCCACCGGCATCACATACCTGACACCCAAATCAAGGCGAGTCCATGATGGCACCTCTTGTGTATTGGCTGCATCAGCGTACTGACTGCTGGTGTAAATTGCCCTTGTCTCGAATGCAAGCCCCTGCACCTGCGCCGGGCTCCATTCCAGCCCCACGTTGGCCTGTGTTGAAGGGGCGCCAATCGCATCGCGGCCATCAGCATCGGTGTTCAAAATACTCACGCCACCAAGCACGGTGACTGTTTTGCTGGCTTTGCCAAACGCCATGAGTTCCAGGCCTTCATTGGTTTGGTCGCCTACTTGTGAAAAAGTATTGGAACTGTCAATGCCGTAGTTGGGCTTTTCACTTTGGAACACCGACACTGAACCACCCACGCTGCCGCCGTCATATTTCACGCCCAGCTCAACCTGCTCAGTAATGTAAGGTTTGAACACAGTTCCTGCATTGGCCACAGGTGCACCTGCGCCAGTAGTGGCAGGTGCGGTGTCACCCTTCACCAGTCCTTCAATGTAGTTGGCATATACCGAGTACTTGGGGCTAAGTTTGAATACCACGCCCGCCACCGGTGTGGTGGCATTCTCAGAGTAATTGGCGGTTTGCTCACCGGTGTTTCCATTAAAACTGGTGGCTTCAATTTGCTGGTGGCGCGCCCCCACGGTCAGCAACAATCGCTCACTCAAAAACGCCATGGTGTCTGCTACAGCGAGGCTTGAAGTTTCTGTTTTCTCGGTCAGCAAAGGATTGTTGAAATTGCCACTGGGGAATGCGCCCAATGCGGGTTCGGGAACTGCTGTTGGATTGTAAATATTGTTCGAGAAACCGGTAAAGCTGGAAAAATCGAAAGCATTTTTTGACTCAAGTTCAAACACTGAAGCGGTGGTACTCACGGTGTGCTTTACCCCAGCCGCGTTGAACTTAAAGCGCAAACCTGCTTCGGCAGTTTGCACGGAGTCTTCACGAACATTTGCAAAACGCAAGGCGTTGGTATTCCCCTGTTCATCCACCACGGTGGGGTTGGAAAAATTCCCGGCCTCGTTGCTTTCCCTTGCACCACCGGCCAACCAGCCAGTCACCGTGTCATTGAAATCATATTCAGCACGTACAGTGCCGAATGTGTCCTCTGCGTTGGAGAAGGTCCAGGGCTGCGCAATGCTGCGGTCTGCACGCGGTGTGGTTGGAATGGCGAGGCCTGCGGCGATTGTGATATTGGGCTGCGAAGCCTGAAGCTTGTGCTCTTGATAGCCCACATCTGCGGAGATTCGCAGATGGTCACTGCGAAAATCTGCGCCCACTGCGAACAAGGAAAGTTCACGCGACTCTCCTTCAACATTGGTGTCGCCATCGCGCCTGGCAATGGTTGCCCGCATGCCGGTAGACCCATCGTTGAAACGGCGAGCAAAGTCGCCAGCCAGGTAAGTTTCTCCACCATTCTGCACACCCACTGTGGCCTGGTTAATGTCGTAGTTCGGCGCGCGCTTGGGCACCACATTGATCGCACCACCCAAGCCACTGCCGCCGGGCGCTGCACCATTCAAAAACGCGTTCGCGCCACGCAGCACTTCAACGCGTTCGATCAATTCTGCGGCCAGATATTGCCTGGGCAGCAGACCATACAATCCGTTGTACGACATGTCGTCCGAGAAAATGGGCAGGCCGCGCACCAGGTACACCTGCTGAAAATTACCGAAACCACGCGCCACGCGAACTGCCGGATCGTTCAACAACACATCGCCAACGCTGGATGCTTGTTGGTCTTGAATCAACTTCGAGGTGTAGCTGGTCAGGTTAAACGGCGAATCCATATTTGATTGCGTGCCCAACAAACCCACACGTCCGCCTGTGGCCACTTGGCCCCCTGCGTATTCAGGTGCAAGTCCGTCGGCTGAGGCATCGGCACTGGCATTGACCTGCACTGCAGGTAACTCGTTGGCTTGGGCGAATGCGTTGGATGACAGGGCTGAAAATACTGCGAGAGCCAAGAAGCTGACTTTGGGATTCTGGGAGATCATGAGAAACTTCGGAGAATGGACAATCCACCAATTATAATGATAACTATTATCATTTGTATTAACGAATGTTAATTTAAGTACATGAGAACTGCCCTGCGACCTTGGCTAGATACTTTTTACCAACAGGAGTCCCGCCGAATTCTGGCCACCCTCATTCGCTTGCTTGGCGATTTTGATGTGGCTGAAGAAGCCATGCACGAAGCATTTTCAATTGCATTACAGCGGTGGGAAGTCGAAGGCATCCCCACCAACCCAAGGGCCTGGATGGTGTCCACCGCCCGATTCAAAGCCATTGATCAAATCCGCCGCCGTGCAAAATTCGACACCTCGTTTGAAGACGTTGCCGACGATCTCGCCGAGCAACTACACCATGAACCCGATTACGCCGACGAAACCATTGAAGACGATCGCTTGCGGTTGATTTTCACCTGTTGTCACCCCAGCCTGTCACCTGAAGCCCAATTGGCGCTCACCTTGCGGGAGGTGTGCGGGCTTTCCACGGAAGAAGTCGCCAGCGCATTTTTAAGCACTACACCCACCATGGCGCAACGAATTGTTCGCGCCAAAACCAAAATTCGCGATGCCAAAATTCCCTACGAAGTGCCTCAAGCCGATCAGCTTCAAGAACGTCTGCATGCCGTACTGCATGTGATCTATCTGGTGTTCAATGAAGGCTACTCGGCCTCGACCGGCGAAGCATTGATTCGCAAAGAACTCTGCAGCGAAGCTATCCGCCTTGGGCGCCTGCTGGTACAACTGTTGCCAGAACCCGAAGCTGTGGGGCTGCTTGCCTTGATGTTATTGAATGACTCCCGCCAGGCAGCACGTTGCACACCCAATGGTGATCTGATCTTGCTGGCAGACCAGAATCGCACACTCTGGAATCAGGCCCAGATCCGCGAAGGCTGCCAGTTGGTGTTGCAGGCCTTGGCCACACGCCGATTTGGCGCATACACGCTGCAGGCAGCAATCAGTGCTGTGCATGCCGAAGCCCCCAGCACGGAGAAAACAGACTGGATACAAATTGTTGGCCTTTACGACGCCCTGCTGGAACACACCCATTCGCCGGTGGTTGCACTGAACCGGGCTGTGGCCGTGGCAATGCGAGACGGTCCCGAGGCAGGGCTTGCGCTGGTCGACGAGTTGATGGCGCAAGGCCACCTGCACGACTACCACTTGGCCCACGCCACACGCGCAGACCTGTACAGGCGAATGGGCCACGTAAAGGAAGCCCGTGATGCCTATCAAGACGCACTTCGTCTGACTCGACAAGGGCCGGAGCAGCGCTTTTTACAACAACGTCTGGATGACTTGGGCAGACTGAAAAATTAATTTAAAAAAAATTTCAAACAATGTCGATTTCAGAAAGTGCCGTTCGACTAATTCATGAAACCCCCAACTAAAGGAGAAACCATGAACGCAATCAAGGCAGTGCTGGAAAGCTGGCAACAATCGGTGGTCGACGAAGACTTGGAAAAAATCATGAGCCACTACAGCGAGAATGTGGTGTCGTTTGATGCAGTCAAAGTGCTGCACATCGTCGGCAAAGCGAATTACGCAGAACACTGGAAATACTGCATGCAGTTGTGCGGTGGCGGCATCATCTTTGAAATTCATCAATTGAACATTCAAAGCAGCGGCGAACTGGCCTTCTGCCATTACCTGTCGCGTTGTGGTTCGGTTCAAGACTTTGGCAATGAAAACGTTGGCTGGATGCGTGCCACCGTGTGTCTGCGTCAGGAAAAAAATGAATGGAAAATTGTGCATGAGCATTTTTCTTCGCCATTCGACCCTGAAAGCGGTAAAGCCATTTTCGATGCCCAACCTTGAGAGGCAACCTGCCATGAAATACCTTTGCCTTGCCCATGAGGAAGAGGCCCTCTTCAAAGCCATGCCACATGAAGAATGGCTGGCTTTGAGGCAGGAAACATTGAGTTATGTGGAATCCTTGAAAGCAAGCGGCCACTTGATTACCACCCATGCACTTCAGAGCGCCAACCATGGTGTGCTGGTGCGGGTGCGTAATCAAAGGTTGGTAACAACCGACGGGCCCTTTGTAGAAACCAAGGAACAACTGGGTGGTATTTTTCTGATTGAAGCCCATGATTTCAACGAGGCCTTGCGAATTGCATCGCAATGGCCCTCTGCGCGGTTGGGTACGATCGAAATTCGTCCGATTGAAGAATCACTTCGCGAAGATTGTCGCTACGGAGATTGAATATGAAATATCTGGCCTTGGTGTATTACGACGAGAACATCATGAACAGCATGTCGCAACAGGAATGGGATGCACTGAACAACGAGTGCATCGCCTGCGTTGAAAATTTAAGCCACAAGGGGCACTTCATCACAGGTAGCCCTTTGTTGCCAGTCAATACCGCCACTACCGTGCGGGTTCGAAATGGCAAGACCCACACGACTGATGGCCCCTTTGCAGAGACCAAAGAACAGCTCGCAGGTTTTTACATGCTGGAAGCCCAAGACCTGAATGAAGCGATTGCACTGGCCGAGAAAATTCCACCCGCCCGTTATGGCTCAATTGAAGTGCGCCCTGCACGGGAACTGGTCAGCCATGGAAATGCCGCAGGAGGCAAGCAAACTGCTTGATCTGTGTTTACTGCCGCTAAATTACATGGACGTGTTTAATTGCGGTGGCAAGTGACTCACACCATTGAAACTGAGTAAGCTGACTTTGCCTTTTGAATACAGTACCTCGGTGAGCGATGCATTTCGAATTACACGCAGCAGGCTGTACCAGCTTGCATCGGGCAAGCCCATCACTTCGCACACCAGTGCTGCAATAGATCCGGCAGATGTGACCACCACTTCAATCTGCCCGTTGGCATGTTGCGCCTGTGTGTGCGAACTTAACCAATCGCGCAACTGTTCACGAAACTCGCCAAGGCTTAATCGCCCCGGGATACGCACGTCTCCATTGGCCCAGGCCCGGCAGGTTGCATCGTAATCACGCAGCACTTCAAGGCGTGACCGACCCGAGTCGAGTGCCATACTGCGCCCAAGCAATTGCTCTGCTGCACTGAAAATTTCTTCACCCTCGGCAAACTCATCCAATGCCTCAGATTGTTTGCCAGAAATTAGATACCCGCTTTCCTTGAGCAACAAGTTTGCGGTGTCAGCCTGCCTTTGTCGGGGTCCGTGCAACACCGCATTTGGATGTACGCCTTGATTGCGCATCCACAGCCCGGTGGCTCGCGCCTGGGCTTGTCCCAGTTCCGACAAAGCATCGTAACGCGCGGCCCCAAACGAGGCCTGACCATGTCGCATCAACACCAAGGTGCTCATACTTTGTGGCTCGTCAGTATTTTGGGGTTGCTGGCCAGCAAACGGTTTTTACCCACAACACGCAAGTGGCTCAGTACTTCAGTACGCTCTGGGTTGTGAGGGTCTGCAACACCAGCACGAATGCGGGCCGCCAATACACGGTTTGCCCGGGCCACATCGAATACAGGTTCACCTAATACTTCGGCCAATCCGCGTTGCTCTTCTTCCTCAAGTGCGGCGCCTTGCTGCAACTCACGCTGCGCAATCGACATGGCATTCATCACCATCAACACATCTCGCTTGGCATCACCCTGCAACATAGGCAACACTTTGCTCTTAAGCAGCTCGCGCGCGCACTGCAAAAGCAATTCACCAGTGGGTTGTTCACGCATCAGTTGTGCTCCGTCATGTTCAAAATTTCCCATTCCAGCTCCGGCACAATGTGGCCAGTCAAAGCCAGCAACAGGGAGTTTTCTTGCCCGGAACAAAAGCGTTGTGCCTGCTCAATGGCCACCACCGCCCAACGCACATGGGCCATCACTTCCCAATAATGAATTTGATCTCGATCAATCGTGCGACCAGATTCGACCTCATAACCGTGGTAAAAATGTTCGCGCAGACCAATGCCGCCTGCCGGTAAATCGTCTTGCCCAAAGCGCCAGCATTTCGCACAAAACCAGCCAACGTCCTCCAGCGGATCGCTCCAACCTGCAAACTCCCAGTCCAGAATACCGGTCAGCCCATGTTCATCCACCATGTAGTTGCCGGTGCGAAAATCGCCATGAGCCAGTGTAATCAAGTCGCGTGCTGGCGCGTGGCGCTCAAGCCAGCGCAAACCCCATTCCAGTGCCGGGTAAGCGGTGTGGTGTTGATCCAGAAACTCGCGATGGGTATTGATCCGATACTGCGCGGGCGATTCAGCGTAAGTGTGCAAAAAATCAAGCGCTTTCTGGGGTGGCCTGATCGAATGGATACGCGCCAATTCCCTACCCAAGCGATTAGCCAGTTCAACACGATCGGGTGCGTAAGTGGTGTTCTTCACCAGCACATGGCCAGCCGCTGTGCCGCCTATTCTGCGCATCACAAAAAACGGGCGCCCAAACACGGAAGTGTCGGTGCACAAACACAAGGGTTGCGGTACGGTTACACCTGCATTGAACACGGTTTGCAACAAAGCGAATTCCTGCGCACGACCGTGGCTGATGGCCACACCTGCAGTGGGTGAATCGCAACGCAATACAGTGTTCAATCGGCCACCTTGAGTACTTCCATGAACACCACCAGTGACCTGCAAATCCAGTGCCCAGTTTTCTTGTACGGCACCACCGGAAAGCAATGCTGCTTGCAAGATTTCAACCCTGTCTGCGAGCAATGCCTGCGTCAAATATTTTTCCAGAGACTTTTTTTGAGTATCGTTCATTGCATGGCGCCCTACAAAGCGCTGACCAAATGCCCGCGGTCCACTGCAACGCAAGCGCCAGTCATCCCCGCCCCTGCATTCGAGGCCAGCAGCAATAGCGGCCCAGTCAAATCGCTGAGCTCACAAAACTGCCGTGTCGGAATTCGTTTGCGCAATTTGTCGCCCAGTTCGCTGGCCAGAAACTCGCTATTCATCTCTGTGGCCACATAGCCAGGCAAAATGGCGTTTACGCGAATATGGTAACGGGCCAGTTCCAGCGCCATCGCCTTGGTGGCCTGCACCAACCCGGCCTTTGAAATGGCATACGGCCCCACCGCACCGCCCACGCGCTCACCCAAAATGGATGCAATGTTCACAATCGCCCCCGGTTTACCCGCAGCAGCCAAGGCGCGCGCAAATTCAGTGCCCACCAGCCAGCAACCTTTCAGGTTTGTATCCAGTATTTGGTCCCAATCGTCTTCGGTTTGCTCCAACATGGGTTTGGCAATCGACTGGCCGGCATTGTTGATCAACACATCGGGCACACCATGTTGTTGAGCAATATTCGCCATGGCTGTGTTCACTGAAGACGATTTGCTGACATCCATGGCCACCGCATACGCTTTGCCACCGGCTGCCTGAATTTGATCCAACACTTGCTGCAGTTTTTCAACGTTGCGCGCACTCAACAACACGGTTGCCCCTGCACCGGCAAGCACCTGTGCAAAGTGTTTTCCCAAGCCACTCGAAGCACCAGTCACCAGCACCAATTTGCCTTGCATGGAAAACAGATCATTGTTGCTCATGGTTTTTCCTTATTTTTTGTCCAGGCCTGCAATCAGTTTTTTACCCATGCTGAAGCGGTGCACTTCACTGGGGCCATCGTAAATTCGAAATGCGCGCATGTCGGTAAAAATGCGGCTTACGATGGTTTCACCTGTGACGCCCTGCCCACCCAGAATTTGCACGCTGCGATCCACGACCCGCCACTCGGCTTCTGAACACACCACCTTCGCACGGCTCGATTCAAAATTACATCGCTCGCCTTGGTCCAGCATCCAGGCGGTGTGCCAAATGTGCAAACGCGCCGTATGCAAATCCATTTCATTGTCAGCCAACATAAAACTGACGCCTTCATGCGCACCCAACTGCACACCAAAGGCCTGCCGTTTGCGGGCGTAGTTCAATGCAATGTCGTGTGTGCGACGTGCCTGGCCCAGCCAGCGCATGCAATGGGTTAAACGGGCCGGTGCAAGGCGCACTTGCGCATATCGAAACCCCTTGCCAATTTCACCCAATACACTGCTTTCATGCACACGCAAATTGTTGAACTTCAACACGCCATGCCCACCGGTAAAACAGGCGTCCATTGCATCCATGGTGCGCACATACTCAATCCCGGGGGCATTCATGTCACTTAAAAACATGGTGGCTGTGCCGTCTTCCATCTTCGCCATGATGATGGCAAAGCTTGCCCCTTCCGCGCCGGTAATAAACCACTTGTCACCGTTGATCACATAGTGGTCGCCATCTTTCACTGCGGTGGTTTGCATCATCGAAGGGTCAGCACCAGCGCCGGGCGCGGGCTCAGTCATGGCGAAACACGAACGAATTTTTCCCTGCACCATGGGTTTGAGCCAGCGTTCTTTTTGTTCAGGTGTAGCCACCACTTCCAGCAAGTGAATATTGCCTTCATCGGGCGCATGAATATTCATGGCCGTGGGCCCCAAGGTGGAGTAACCAGCCTCTTCAAATGCAATTGCTTTTTCAATGTGGCTCCAGCCGCGCCCACCCAGTTCTTTGGACGCATGCGGAGTCAACAAACCTGCCTTGCGGGCCAAACTCACCAATTCCTCGCGCAGTCCCTCAGAAGGTCCGTGCGCGGTTTGACGTGGGTCTTTCTCCAGAGGAATGATCTGTTCGGCAATGAAAGTTCTCACCTCATCTTGAAGCGATTTCAATGCAGGGGTCAGGGAAAAATCCATGGGGCACTCCGTGTCAGTCGATACATCTACTGTAATCGACTTCAACACGGCTGCCCAAATGCAAGCTGTCAGCGTGGCCTATGGATAACCCTGAAATGGCTTTAAAAACCCTATTTCCAGGGCAGTGCTGGTGCAGCCAGTCGAGCAGCAACACCGGTGTTTGCTGATTCGTCGAGTACGTCGCCAAAACGCGGATCGCCCTGCTCCCAATCTTTTTGAGCTTGTGCAATGGCTTCCTTGCTGTGGCCAACAAAATTCCACCACATTTGCACGGGTGTTTCAAACGGCACACCGCCCAGCAACAAGACACGCGCATCGGTGCTCAGGGTCATCTCAAGGTTCTCTGAACCAGGTTCCAGATAGGCGAACTCATCGGGTGTGTAAGTCTCGCCCTGCACGTTCACCTGCCCTGTCAAAGTCAGAAATCCGTACTCAAAATCCCGGTTCAAACTCAGATTCACTGTGCCACCCTGCTTACTGAACAAATCCATGCCCAACATGGGCGAACGCACTGCCGTGGGCGCAGTGAATGCATTGAAGGTGCCCGCCAGCAAGGTGCATTGAACATCCTCAACATGCCAAATTGGCAGTTCCGGATAATGGGCAAAATCGGGTTCGCAATCTGCAAGTTCTGGCGGCAAGGCGATCCACAACTGTGCTGCATGCAGGCGGCCACCATTCACCACCGAATCTTCGGTGTGTACAATGCCACGCCCCGCGGTCATCAGGTTCACCTGCCCTGGGCGAATAATCAGTTCATTGCCCAAGCTGTCTTTGTGAAGCACTTCGCCGTCGATCAGCCAGGTGAAGGTTTGCAAGGCCGTGTGCGGGTGTGCACCCACATGCATGCCTTTGCCGGGTGCAAAATTAACAGGCCCAGCATGGTCTAGAAAACACCATGCCCCCACCATGCGCTGGTGGCGACTGGGCAAGGCACGTTTCACCAACATGCCTTCGCCCAAATCGGCGCTTCGAAGTTCAATTCGTCTGATTTTGTTCATGTCAAAATCATAACGCCTTGCACTTATTTCGTCAGCGCGGTGTAGCTGGTAATCAGGTTGCGATAATCGGGAATGTGATTCGAGAACAAGGCACCCAAACCTTCAATGTCATTGCGCCAGTCGCGGTGCAATTCACAGGCCACGCCAAACCAGGTCATCAACTGGGCGCCTGCATTGCTCATTCTTTCCCAGGCAGAATGGCGCGTCAGTTCATTGAAGGTGCCCGATGCATCGGTCACCACAAACACCTCATAACCTTCTTCAAGGGCCGACAAGGCTGGAAATGCAACACACACCTCGGTCACGACACCCGCAATAATCAGTTGCTTTTTGCCGGTTGCTTTCACGGCAGCCAGGAATTCTTCGTTGTCCCAAGCATTGATCTGTCCGGGGCGTGCAATGTAAGGCGCATCCGGAAAAATCTCTTTTAGCTCAGGCACCAAAGGGCCGTTTGGGCCAGTCTCAAAACTGGTCGTCAAAATGGTGGGCAAGTTGAAATATTTCGCCAAATCGGCCAAGGCCAACACATTGTTTTTGAAACGATCGGGATCGATATCCCGCACCAGCGACAGCAAACCGGCCTGGTGATCAACCAACAGCACAGCAGCATCGTTTTTATCAAGACGAACATAGGGCTTGCTCATGGTGTCTTCCTTCTCATTGACAGTTAATAATGGCAATATGCTATTGAAACAAACAATCATTGATAAGCACGCAAAAACTCAACAGATCGTTCTGCATGAGGAACAATAAGGGGCAAATACACATGGATCTCAACGACCTGTACTACTTTGCCAAAGTGGTTGAACACCAGGGTTTCTCTGCTGCGGCACGCGCACTGGGTGTTCCGAAATCGAAAATTAGCCGCCGAATTGCCGAGCTTGAAAAGCGCCTAAACACGCAACTGCTGTATCGCTCCACCCGCAAGCTGCACATCACAGAAATCGGAAAAACTTACTACCAGCACTGCAAGGCCATGTTGATTGAGGCAGAAAGTGCGCAGGAATTGATTGAACAAAATCATTCCGAGCCACGTGGCCTGATCCGCATGACTTGTCCCATCGCATTGCTGCATGCACACATTGGCGACATGCTGGCGGAATTTCTGGTGAAACATCCGCAAGTCACAGTGCACATGGAAGCCAGCAATAGGCGGGTGGATGTGGTGGCCGAGGGTGTTGACCTGGCCATACGGGTTCGCCCATTGCCTTTGGACAGCAGTGACTTGGTGCTCAAGGTACTCTCAGACCGTGGCCTGTGTTTGGTGGCATCGCCCTGCTTGATCAACAAAAAGGGCTTGCCCACAAACCCCAACGATTTGATTGACTGGCCAAGCCTGGGTTTGGGGCAAACCCAAGGTCAGGTACAAACCAGTTTTGAATGGTGCCTGACCCACGCCAGTGGTGAGCGAATCGTGATACCCCATTCACCACGGCTGGTGACCACCGACATGGTGGCCTTGCGGGCCAGCGCCATGGCGGGTGTGGGCGTGGTTCAGTTGCCTAACCTCATGGTGCCCAAGCAAGTTGCCAGCGGCGAGCTGGTGAAGTTATTGCCCGACTGGTCGCCCCGTCGTGAAATCATTCATGTGGTATTCCCCTCCAGGCGGGGCATGCTGCCTGCGGTGCGTGCGTTGATCGACTTTCTTTGCGAGAAGTACGACTCTTTCGACGAGGAGTGACCAACTTTTTTTCCGGTATTAATATGAAAGACATGCTGAAGGTCAAAAATATCAATTGCCCCTGCCTATAGGGTAAATTTATAAAAACAACTTGATTGATAGGATTTAGCACCCTACACTGAATTCAGCAGTTAATAATTAACGGCAACCAAGGAGAGATGTATGTCAAATGATGCAAAGTGCCCATTCACGGGCGATGGTCCCAAAACAGCGATTGCCGGCACACCCACTAACGCAAGCTGGTGGCCCAACGCACTGAACATTAAATTGTTGAACCAGAATTCCCCATTGACTGACCCCATGGGCGAAGACTTCGACTATGTGGAAGAAGTCAAGAAACTCGATGTGCCTGCCCTTCTGAAGGACTTGGAAGCGCTGTACACCAATTCCCAAGAGTGGTGGCCTGCCGATTATGGCCACTATGGCCCATTCTTCGTTCGCATGACATGGCACGCCGCTGGTACTTACCGTATCGCCGACGGCCGTGGCGGTGCTGGCACCGGCATGCAGCGTTTTGCGCCACTGAACAGCTGGCCTGACAACGGCAACCTGGACAAGGCACGTCGACTGTTGTGGCCAATCAAGCAGAAGTACGGCAAGCAATTGTCATGGGCCGACCTGATTACCCTGGCCGGTACTTACTGCATGGACACCATGGGTTTCAAAACCTTTGGTTTCGCATTTGGCCGCAAAGACGTGTACGAGCCCGAGGAAGTGTATTGGGGTCCAGAAGCTGAGTGGCTGGCCACCAGCGACAAGCCCAACAGCCGCTACAGCGGCAAGCGTGACCTTGAAAACCCCTTGGCTGCTGTACAAATGGGTTTGATTTACGTGAACCCGGAAGGTCCGGACGGCAACCCCGACCCCAAGCTTTCAGCACACGACATTCGCACTACTTTCGGCCGCATGGCCATGAACGACTATGAAACAGTGGCACTGGTCGCGGGTGGTCACACATTCGGTAAGGCACACGGTGCAGGCAACCCGGCCCTGGTCGGCCCAGCGCCCGAAGGTGCACCCATTGAAGAGCAAGGTTTGGGCTGGATCAATAAGCATGGCTCTGGCAAGGGCGGTGACACCACCACCAGCGGTATTGAAGGCGCATGGAAACCAAACCCCACCAAGTGGGACATGGGTTACCTTGAAACCCTGTTCAAATACGATTGGGAACTGACGAAGAGCCCAGCCGGTGCACACCAGTGGAAACCAAAGGGTGGCGCAGGCGCAGGCACTGTTGTGGACGCACACGACCCCAACAAGAGCCACGCACCCATGATGACCACAGCCGACCTGGCGCTTCGCATGGATCCGGATTACGAGAAAGTTTCTCGTCACTTCCTGAACAACCCTGACGAGTTTGCGGACGCCTATGCCCGTGCATGGTTCAAGCTGACGCACCGCGACATGGGTCCAAAGAGCCGTTACATTGGCCCATTGGTGCCTGCGGAAGATTTGATTTGGCAAGACCCAGTGCCCGCAGCCGATTACAAGCATGCAGATGATGCTGATGTTGCAGCCCTGAAAGCCAAAGTACTGGCCAGCGGCCTGAGCATTCCTCAACTGGTACGCACAGCTTGGGCTTCTGCTTCCACTTACCGCAACAGCGACAAGCGTGGCGGCGCCAACGGTGCCCGCATTCGCCTGGCCCCCATGAAAAACTGGGAAGCCAACAACCCTGCAGAACTGAGCAAGGTACTGGAGCAACTGGAAGGCATTCAAAAGCAATTCAATGATGCAGGCAATGGGAAGAAAATTTCAATTGCCGACCTCATCGTGATTGCAGGTGCTGCCGGTGTTGAAGCGGCTGCGAAGAAAGCAGGTCACAGCATTACTGTGCCAGTTGCGCTGGGTCGCACCGATGCAACGCAAGATCAAACCGATGTCGATTCCTTCGAAGTTCTGGAACCCACAGCAGATGGTTTCCGCAACTATGCCCGCAAAGGCTTGGAAGGCACAGCGGCAGAGCGTTTGATCGACAAGGCCAGCTTGCTGGGCTTGACCGCACCTGAGATGACCGTGTTGGTGGGTGGCTTGCGTGCCATGAACGCCAACGTGGGCGGTGCCAAGCATGGCGTGTTCACCAAGCGCCCAGAGGCATTGACCACTGACTTCTTCACCAACTTGCTCGACATGAGCACCAAGTGGAGCAAGTCAACCAGCGCCGACGGTGTTTTGGAAGGCCGTGATCGCAAGACAGGCGAAGTGAAGTGGACAGGTACCCTGGCCGACATGTGCTTCGGTTCCAACTCGCAACTGCGTGCACTGTGCGAAGTGTATGCCGGTGCAGATGCCGAGAAGAAGTTTGTGAACGACTTCGTGGCCGCCTGGAACAAAGTGATGAATGCCGATCGATTTGATCTGCACCATTAATTTGACTTGGTAGCTGAAAAAGCCCGGTGTGAAAGCACCGGGCTTTTTTTATTTGTCCCTGGAATCGGTGTATTGTTTGCAGTCGGTTTACACCTTACATTCCAATCACATTATGTCAGCACCTGTCACATTCGGCACTTTCCCAACCGCAAGCGGCCACAGTTTTGGCCACGCCGTGCTTAATAACCCCGCAGCCTTGAATGCGCTCACATTGCCCATGATCGACCTGCTCGACCCCCAATTAAAAAGCTGGGCGGAAGACGATTCAATCGCTGGCGTGGTGCTGAGTGCAGCAGGCGACAAAGCCTTTTGTGCGGGCGGAGACGTGGTAAGTTTGCACCACGCCAGCAAGCGCGTAGGGGCAGGCGTAGTACCGCCTGAAGCCGAGGCATTTTTCGAATGTGAATACCGGCTGGACTACCGCATACACACCTACCCCAAACCCATTTTGTGTTGGGCACACGGCATTGTGATGGGTGGTGGCGTGGGTTTGATGGTGGGTGCCTCCCACCGCGTAGTCAGCCCCAATGCACGCATTGCCATGCCGGAAATTCACATTGGTTTGTACCCGGATGTGGCCGGCACCTGGTTCTTGCATCGCATGCCCGCGCGCACGGGTTTGTTTTTGGCCCTGACCGGCGCAATCGTCAACGCGGGCGATGCATTGATGGGGGATTGGGCCGATGCAGTGCTAGAACATGCGCAGTTTTCAAATGTACTGCATGCCATTGAAAACACCAGCTGGCAGGGTGAGCTGAAATCGGACAAGGAAAAATTGTCTGCCCTGCTGAAACAGTTTGAAGTGAAGGCACCCACGCCTTTGTTACATACACACGCCAAAGAAATTGATGCCGTAATGAACCATGACACACTGGCTGAAATCGACGTGTCCTTGCGCGCGCTGCAACAGAACGAGGTGGCCTGGCTGGCCAAAGCTGCTCAAGCATATGCGCATGGCTCTCCCACTTCGGCTGCGCTTTCATTTGAATTGATGAAGCGCCATGCAGGCGCAGACCTGGCCGATGTATTGCGGCTGGAGTATCAGGCTTCCGTGGGCTGCTGCGTACATCCAGACTTTCCGGAGGGCGTGCGGGCATTGCTGGTGGACAAAGACAAATCGCCAAAATGGAACCCAGGCAAGTTAAGTGAGGTGAGTGAAGCAACTATTCACGATCTCTTGAAACCAAGATTTCTCGGGCTGCACCCCTTGAACGATTTGTCGATTTCCCTTTGAGGCCAATCTCGATTGACTTGATTTTTTAAATGCCAAGTCCTATCATTGCGACACTCATTGGGGAGTAGCCTCTTTCCGCAAGGAAAGGCTTACGTCAACACACTTGGCCTATCATCATTTACAGGCTATGGCGTAAGCGGTTCTAGAACTTGGCAAGACCTTTGACTACTCAGCTTCCAGATCGGCCTGGAGAAGCTGCGTGGTCATTTGGTTTTTCCAGGCCCAGGAACTTATGTCATGTCTTCGGCACTTCTCGTATCCACCGGTGTAATTGCACTCGCTGAAATTGGCGACAAAACCCAGTTACTCGCATTTCTGTTGGCCACACGTTTCAAAAAACCAATTCCCATCATCATTGGCATTACCTTGGCCACACTGATCAATCACGGCCTGGCTGGCGTGGTGGGTAGCTGGATCACCGCCAATGTGGATCAATCCGTTCTGCGTTGGGTGCTTGGCGCATCCTTCATCGCCATGGCAGTGTGGACACTCATTCCTGACAAAATCGAAGATGAAGAAACTCAGCTGGCTACCAAGCTGGGTGTGTTCGGTGCCACCTTCATCACCTTCTTTTTAGCGGAAATGGGCGACAAAACCCAAATAGCCACCGTGGCCATGTCAGCACACTACAACGATGTGCTTATGGTAGTTGCGGGTACTACATTGGGCATGCTGATTGCCGACGTGCCTGCGGTGTTTGCTGGCGACAAGCTGGCTGAAAAAATTCCGATGAAGCTGGTGCACCGAATTGCTGCAGCGATGTTTGCGGCGCTTGGTGTAGCCACGTTGTTGGGGATTGGATCAAATTTTAAGCTATGAATTGATCAAAACAAGAATCAGTATTCGATGTCTATACGGGCGATGAAGACGAGGATTTCGCGTTTAACAAGACCGTCGTGCCCATCAAGCCAGCGTTCTACGAAGGTGAACGATTGGTATCTCATTCACAAGGTATCTGCTCAAAGCAGCAGCAATTGAGTATTTCCGCTCCTCGTCTCCTACCGCAACATTGACGGATAAAGCGTAAGAGAGGGCCCTGCTGCCCTCGCTTCACCATTTGATCAACTTGCACCGCAGCAATTGATCTTTTCAATACCCGTAAATTTCTTAGAATTCCCCCTCTATTTTTTCAAAAACGCATAATTTCAATCACTTAGATCTCCTGGCACACCCCTTGCCCCCTAGTACAGGGAAATCAAGCAAGAGGGTTCCAAATGATCAAAGAAGTCAAAACATCCAAAAGCGACACCCCGCCACCGGAGATGAACGGAATTCTGGAGGCCTCCATTCCGCGCTATGTGCGAGTGACGGGCACCTTGAACAACCGCTTCGTCGAATTTGAATTTTCCATCGGCGACCCCGAGTTATGTGTGGAACTGGTGATGCAGTTTGAGCAGTTCCGTGAGTTCTGCAGGCAACACCGCGCGGTGGAACTAACCGCCGAGCAATGCGCCTGGCTGGATTACGAAAGGCTGAAATGGCAATTCGGAAAAGCCGGCGTTAGCGAATAAAAAAACCAAATAAATCGAGGAAAGGAGAAGACATCATGCAAGTCGACATCAAAACGTCGAACATCAAACAACTGCGCAACACGTTCTCACATGTGGCCCGTAGGCTGGGTGCAGACAAACCTGCATCACGGTATCAGGAAGCCACGTTCGACATGCAGTCGGACACCAACTTCCACTACCGCCCCATTTGGGACCCACAGTACGACCTGTACGACACTGCCCGCACAGCCATCAAAATGGCTGATTGGTACAGCTTTAAAGATCCACGCCAGTATTACTACGGCGTATACACCATGAACCGTGCGAAGCAACAGGATGCGGCCGAAAAGCAGTTTGAGTTTGCAGAAAAGCGTGGTGTGTTTTTTAACCTGTCCGAGAAAGAAAAAGAGCATTTGATTTTCGCAGTGCTACCACTACGCCACTACGAGTGGGGCGCGAACATGAACAACTGCTTCTGCACCAGCTTTGGGTACGGTGCGGCAATTACACAGGCCACCATGTACAACACCATGGACCGTTTGGGCCTGGCGCAATACGTCAGCCGCCTTGGTTTGCTGCTGGATGGCAACACGGGCGACTCGCTGGAAGTTGGCAAGCAACACTGGCTGCACACCCACGAATGGCAAGAACTTCGCCGCAGCATGGAAAACCTGTTTGTAACGAAAGACTGGTTTGAAGTGTTTTTAGCCCAGAATTTTGTGATGGACGGACTGGTGTACCCCATGTTCTACAAGCACCTGGAAACACGCCTGAATCCGATGGCTGGGCAAACATTCTCCATGTGTACCAACTTCATGCAGGAATGGTTTGCAGAGACCCAGCGTTGGGTGGACTCCACCATCAAAACCGCAGTGGATGAATCACCAGAGAACAAGGAAATACTGAGCCGCTGGTTCGACATCTGGATGACTGAAACCACACGCGCATTGCAGCCTTTGATGACCGCATTGTTTGCAGAAGAAGCCGCCAGCATTTTCATGCAGATCAAGGAAGACCTACTGGTGCGCGCCAAGAAGATCGGTTTGAAAACACCTGGAGCTCCAGCATGAACACGCCAATCCCAGAACGCACGAAAACGCCGGTGTTCATTGCATTTGTCACCAACGACGACACGCGCAATATCGTGGCCGCCATTCGGGAAGACAACCCGCAAGCCACGGTTGAGGAGTTCCCGGCGATGGTCAAGATCGAGTCGCCTGGCCGTTTGGTGGTCAAGCGCCAAAGCGTGTCCGACCTGATGGGGCGTGACTGGGATCTTCAGGAAATTCACCTGAACCTGATTTCCCTGTCCGGCAGCATCAATGAAACCGAGGATGAATTTGAACTTTACTGGGGTCAGGCCGCTTAAACGCAACTTAGCCACAGAGAACTTTCAATTTGAAGGAGTAGAGACATGAGCGCAGTACCCAAGAACACAGGCAACAAAAAACTGGGCCTGAAAGAGAAATACGGCATGATGACCCGCGGACTTGGCTGGGACACCACCTACCAGGCCATGGACGATGTATTCCCTTACGACCAGTTCGAAGGCATCAAAATCCATGACTGGGACAAGTGGGAAGATCCGTTCCGCTTGACCATGGACGCCTACTGGAAATTCCAGGGCGAAAAAGAGAAAAAACTGTACGCCATTATTGACGCGTTTGCTCAGAACAATGGTCAGTTCAATGTAACGGATGCTCGCTACATCAACACATTGAAGTTATTCCTTACGGGTGTATCACCACTGGAATATGCAGCGCACCGTGGCTATGCCCACGTGGGTCGTTCTTTCCGTGGCGTTAGTGCACGAATCGCATCGCAGATGCAGGCCATTGATGAATTGCGCCACGCGCAAACCCAAGTGCACACCATCAGCCACTACAACAAGTTCTTCAATGGTTTGCACGACTTCCGCCACATGCACGATCGTGTCTGGTATCTCAGCGTGCCCAAAAGCTATTTTGAAGACGCACAATCCGCAGGCCCGTTTGAGTTCATTACAGCCATCTCGTTTTCTTTTGAGTATGTATTGACCAACCTGTTGTTTATGCCATTCATGAGCGGTGCTGCCTACAACGGCGACATGGCCACGGTTACTTTCGGCTTTTCCGCCCAATCAGATGAATCCCGCCACATGACACTTGGTCTTGAGGTGGTCAAGTTCATGTTGGAACAAGACCCAGGCAACAAAGACATCGTTCAAAAGTGGATCGACAAGTGGTTCTGGCGCGGTTACCGCTTGCTGGCCTTGGTTTCGATGATGATGGACTACATGCTGCCCAAACGCGTGATGAGCTGGCAGGAAGCATGGGAAACCTATTTCGAGAAAAACGGTGGCGCACTGTTCGAAGACTTGAGCCGCTACGGTATTCGTATGCCCAAGTACCACGAAGTAGCCAGCAAAGAGAAAAGCCGTTTGAGCCATGAAGTGTGGGCTACTTTCTACAACTTCAGCCATGCCGCTGCATTTCACACTTGGGTACCCGAAGAAAGCGAACTGAAGTGGTTGAGCGAGAAGTACCCCGACACTTTCGACAAGCACTATCGTCCACGTTTTGAGCACTGGGATGCCCTTCAGAAAGAAGGTAAGCGCTGGAGTAACCCTGGCCTGCCGATGCTGTGCCAGTTGTGCCAGGTGCCGACAATTTTCACGGAACCCGATGACCCCACAACCACCTGCCTGCGGGAAACAACCTACCACGGTATGAAGTACCACTTCTGCTCGGATGGCTGTAAAGACATTTTCGAGAACGAGCCCGAGAAGTACGTTCAAAGCTGGCTGCCGGTGCACCAGATTTTCCAGGGTAACTGCGGCGGCGAAGGACTGGACAATGTACTGAAGTACTACAACCTGGTGCCCGGCCAGGACAACGGCGAGTACATGGGCAGTCAGGACCAGATGAACTGGGAGCAATGGACAGGGCGCGACCACAAAGACGCACCGGCGGCCTGACAACAACAAGGAGGAGAACAACATGGCACTCGTTTCATTGCAGCCGGGCTACACCGGCGTGGTACGCGATCTTGAAGAGAACTTTCACGGCAACCGCTTGTTGTTCGTGAACTGGGAACACCACCTGATGTTTTGCGCACCCATGGCCTTGCCACTGCCACCCGCCATGCCCTTCGGGGCATTGGTGAATGAGGTACTGCCTTCGCTATACGGAAGTCACCCCGACTTTGCAAAAATTGATTGGAGTACCGTTCAGTGGAAACACGGGCGTGAAAACTTCACCCCCGACTTGGGCAAATCGCTGGATGAAAACGGTTTGACGCACAAGTCGGTGTTGCGCTTCTCCACCCCCGGCTTGACAGGCCTGTCTGGTTCGGGCGCGTAAGCGCAAAGGGGAACCCGCAATGAGCTATCAACTCACCATCGAGCCGATTGGTCAAACAATCGACATCGAGGAAGGGCAAACCGTGCTGGACGCCTGCCTTCGTGCAGGTGTTTGGCTACCCCACGCCTGTGGTCATGGCCTGTGCGCCACTTGCAAGGTACAAGTGGTGGAAGGTGAATTCGAACATGGTGAAGCCTCACCGTTTGCGCTGATGGACTTTGAACGCGATGAACGAAAAATTCTGGCGTGCTGCGCAACCGTTGAATGCGACACCGTGATTGAAGCTGAGGTGGACGAAGATCCCGATGCCCAATTCATTGGTCTGCAAGACTTCGCCGGGCGTGTGGTCAAAGCCGACATGCTCACACCCACCATTCGCGGTATCTGGCTTGAAGTTGATGAGCCAGTGCACTTTCAAGCCGGGCAGTACGTCATGCTGAAAGTACCAGGCGTGCAAGGCGAACGTGCGTTTTCAATCGGCAATGCCCCAGGCACAAACCTGGTTGAATTGCATATTAGAAAAGTACCAGGCGGCGCGGCTACCACCTGGCTGCATGACGAACTAAAGATAGGCGACACACTGGAATTCACCGCCCCGCTGGGTCGGTTTTTCACCCGCAAATCGGCCAATCTACCCATGATTTTTCTGGCAGGTGGTTCTGGCCTTTCCAGCCCGAAAGCCATGATTGAAGAATTGTTCAATGAGGGTTGCACATTGCCCATGACCTTAGTGCAAGGGGCACGTAATGAAGCCGAGTTGTACTACCACAACTACTTCACGGAGCTTGCAGCCAAACACGCCAACTTCACCTACATTCCTGCCCTCTCGGATGCAGACGTGAGCGCGAGTTGGACAGGTGCAAAAGGTTTTGTGCACGAGGCATTGAAGGCACACTTTAACAATGATTTTCGGGGCCACAAGGCTTACATGTGTGGACCACCACCCATGATTGAAGCGTGTATCTCCACGCTTATGCAAGGTCAATTATTTGAACGGGACATTTACACCGAGCGGTTCCTGACCTCGGCCGATGCAGAGGGATTGGCAAAGAAAAGCCCACTGTTCAAACACGTGTAAGGAGAGCCACACAGATGCATCGCGTGGCCATTCAGAACACCAAGGAAGAGTACACCTGCAGCTCAGAAGACAACCTGCTGAAAGGTATGGAGCAACTGAACCGCAAAGGCATCCCGGTGGGGTGCCGTGGAGGCGGATGCGGCGTGTGCCGTGTCCGGATTGAATCGGGCGAATACCGTACCCTGAAGATGAGTCGACAGCATGTGACAGCTGAAGAACAAGCCCAGGGCGTGGTGCTGGCCTGCCGATGTTTTCCGCTGACCGACCTTGAACTGTCGGCAATCGGAAAAATGGAAAAGTGCATTGCAAAGCATTTCGCCAAGCAACCCATGCACACATAGCTATAAAACCATAGGGATAAGGAGATCAACATGGCAATGACAGGCGTATTAAGGCCAAGCCACGTGGCGCTTCGGGTGCTGGATTTGGAACCAGCCGTGAAGCACTACACCGATGTGCTGGGCCTGCTGGAAACCGGGCGCGACAAGCAAGGTCGCGTGTATCTGAAAGCATGGGATGAACACGATCACCACAGTGTGGTGCTGCGTGAGGCCGACGCTGCCGGTATGGACTATATGGGCTGGCGCGTGGACAGCATTCAAACTCTGAAAGATTTGTCCAAAAAGGTTGAAGAAAGTGGCCTTGCCACCGACTGCTGCTGGATACCTGCTGGCGAGCATCTGGAAACTGGTGAACGCTTCCGCTTCACCACAACCACTGGCCACACGATGGAATTGTTGGCCGAGAAAAACAAAGTGGGTAACTGCCTGCCTCTGGTGAACCCTGACCCCTGGCCAGATGACCTGAAGGGCATGGGCCCCTCCCGCTTTGACCATTGCCTGCTGTACGGCGATGACCTGGATGGCGTGGTAAAACTGTTCACAGAGGTACTAGGCTTCGACATCACTGAACAAGTAGTGGCTGAGGACAACCACGACTTCCGCATCAGCGTATTCTTGAGTTGTTCCACCAAGCCGCACGATGTGGCCTTCATTCGACAGCCCATGAAAGGGGCGTTTCACCATGCCTCGTTTATTCTGGACAACTGGGGCGAGGTACTTCGCGCAGCCGACATCATTTCCAAAAAGAAAGTGTCACTCGATCTTGGGCCCACACGCCATGGTATTACCCGTGGTGAGACGATTTACTTCTTCGACCCCTCGGGCAACCGCAACGAGGTGTTTGCGGGAGGTTACATCCACTACCCGGACAAGCCAATAATTACCTGGACAAGCGACGATCTTGGCCGGGCGATTTTCTACCATGACAGAAAGCTCAACGAGAACTTTTTGGGCGTATTCACCTAAGCAACAGACTGCTTTCGGTGGGCCGTTCTTGCGGCCTTGAAAAGCCCAAACGGGGTAGTCAACCCGCTTGGGCTTTTTTACATTGTTTGGCTGAAAAACAAGGCATAATCAAAAGAAAAAAGCCAAAGGCACATTGGAGACATGAATACTGTGACCGACCTGCAATCCCTGTTGAAATTCAATCTGCCATCCGGCCATATCTGGCTGGACGAGCAACGCATGCTATTGATGCATGCCCGCGCACTGGGCGCGCTGCGCAAGGAATTGTTTGAAACCCTGGGCCTAAAACGCGCGCGCGGCCTGCTGGTTCGGCTCGGCTTTGCCTCGGGTATCCGCGATGGTCAGGTGGCCCTGAAGCACAGGCGCGCCGGAAGCTCTGTCGAGGAAGCCTTCATGCTGGGACCACAATTGCACACGCTGGAGGGCATGGTGCAGGTTGAAAAGCTCAGCATGGAAATTAATCTGCCAACCAAACACTTCTACGGTGAATTTGTATGGAAGAACTCGTGGGAAGACGAAGCGCATGTGGCCGACTATGGCCAAGGCGATGAACCTGCCTGCTGGACCATGATTGGTTACGCGTCGGGTTACACCAGCGCCTTCATGGGCAAGCTGGTGCTGTTTCGAGAGATGGAATGCATGAGCCAGGGCGATTCACAGTGCCTGATCATCGGCCAAAGTGCTGAAGCCTGGAACGACCCCGACTACGAGGAGTATTTCAAGGCACAGGCCTTTGCCGAAGAATTGATTGAATACCACATGGGTGCAGAGAAGCTGGATACGGCCCTGGTTCGCCGACGCAGCAATGACGATTTGGTGGGCGTATCTCCTGCCTTTATGAATGCATTCGAATTGCTGCAGCGTGCAGCACAGGGCAGCATCACCGTATTGCTGCTGGGCGAAACCGGCGTTGGCAAGGAAATGTTTGCCCGCTGGTTACACGACAACAGCCCGCGCGCCAAAGGTCCATTTCTGGCCGTAAACTGCGCGGCCATTCCGCATGAACTGATTGAAGCAGAGTTGTTTGGTGTGGAAAAAGGCGCTTACACGGGTGCACACACCCCGCGCGCAGGCCGCTTCGAACGTGCCGACCACGGCACCCTGTTTCTTGATGAAGTAGGCGACCTGCCCTTGTCAACCCAGGTGAAATTACTGCGCGTGCTACAAACTGGTGAATTCGAAAGGTTGGGCTCTGAACGGGTACAAAAGGTAAATGTACGAATTGTCGCTGCCACCAATGTGGAGCTGCAACAAGCCATACGCGAAAACAAATTCCGTATTGATTTGTACTACCGCCTCAACACCTTCCCCATCAAAATTCCCCCCCTGCGGGAACGCCAAGCGGACATTTCGCCACTGATCAACCGCTTCATGACCAAGTACTGCGCAAGCTACAACAAGAAGCTGCAAGGGCTGACCGACAAAGCCATGCAAGAGGTGATGAGCTATGAATGGCCCGGCAATATTCGCGAATTGGAAAACCTGATTGAGCGCGCCGTGGTGCTGGCACCCGACGGTGGGTATGTGGAGGCCTGCCACTTGTTTGACGACCGCATCGAGCCCTGCAAAGAAAAATCGCAGCTTAATGCGCAAGGCGAGTTGGCGCCAGTTGAAACGCGCCCTATTGATGACTTGTGCAATGAAATTTTAACCAAGAATGTGGGGCTAGACACCTTGGAGCGCCGTCTGATGCAAACCGCATTGAAACAGGCCAAGGGTAACCTGTCGCAGGCTGCACGTGTGTTGGGCATTACCCGCCCGCAACTGGCTTACCGTTTGAAGAAAGAAGGCATTCCGCTGGAATGATAAAAAAAGGCAAATTCCTGAAAACCAGAAATTTGCCTTAAAGCCTCCTGGAGGAGGATCAGTTCCGGCGAGACGCTACCGGACACTAGCGGATGAACAGATCAATTGCCACCGCGCATGAACTGCACGCGCATCATTTCTGGTGGGGTCAACTTGGGATCAACCAGGCCCTTGAATTGGCCTGTGGTGCAGTGCTGGCTTTGAACGTCAACCATGCTGAAACTGTCGTCAATCGCCACACCTGTGCCCTTGTTGATAGGATGGTGGAAATCAGGATGGCTCTTGCCAATCGTCCAGCTTTTCCACAACTCATTCTTGCGGTCATACACCAACGTTCTGGACACAGCGAATGTTTGCGCATCCACATGCATCACACGTTTGCCGATGGGGTGCGAAGGATTCACAGGCTTTGCTTCCAGCACATACACCTTGCGCAACTGCCAGGTGATGTCGGGGAAACACTGCCCTTGCCCAGTGAAGTTGATGAACTTGAAGCCATCGGCTTCCTTGAACTCGTCTGTCAACTTCATCTCGGTGTGATTGTAAAACGGCATCAGAATGTTCTTTGTGCCCTTGAAACTCCAGTTCATGTCAGAAACCCGACCGTTGTAACCCTCAAAGTCCTCAATCATCAGGTCAGAACCCAGAAATGAATCTGTGGTTTGCCCAGTGGCCAGGCGACGAACTCGGCGCTGAAAACCCAGGTACAAGTTAGCTTCGTCCAGCTTCTGATCATCGTCATAACGTTGAATCAACAACTGGGTGTCTTTCAAATCCTGAGGCTCAAGCACTTTCACATAAATTGCACGGAAAAAGTCTGAAGGATTCGGTGTCACCTCAGGTGTCGGCGAGTGTTGAACACGATGCTTGAAATTCAGAAAGTGAAAGTTGTACTTGATGGTGCGCTCAAGCTGCGCTGTTTGCAGGTTACGGAACTTCCAGTAGAAAGGATAAATGGCGGCGCCATCGCCCCAGTTGATGCCGTACTTGTAATTCCAGGCAAGCTTCTCGCCCGCACGTGCATCCTTAGAATCTGGCTCTTCAAGAAATGGACGACCCCCAGTAAAACCTGTCAAATCACCATTCTTGGGACCTAACTTCGTTTTGCCCATATTCTTGCGGCTAGCTTCCACATAAAATTTGTCCACATCAAAGCTAGTTGTTTTTCCAACCTTGATGTCGTACCAACCATTCTTCACGGTCATGTACATGCCAGGGTCGAGCGCCTCTTTAAACTGCTCCACATTCGATTTGTTTACCACTGTGCCGGGTTGCAAACCAGGCACAGAAGGCACACCACTTTTGTACGGATTGAATGAATTTTGCAAATCAGCCTCGGTGGCTGCCTGGGCTGTACCCAAGGTGCCCACTGCGGCGATGGAAATTGCGAGGGTTCTCAGTTTCATGTTGTGTCTCCTGTCTGATTAGAAGTTGTAACGCATCTGCACAAACAGATCGTCTTCTTTGAATGCCGCGCCAATCGGGCCTGCGCGGAATCGGCCAAGTGGTTCAAATCCACCCAAACCTGCTGACCCAGGTATCGATCCGGGTGGACCAGTTACGCCTGGGTATGGGTTACAAGAACGGCAATCATCAAACTGGTACTTGTTGTTCTCACCCACTTTGAAGTTGGCACCGAACACAAATTTAAGGTTATCGCTGTAAAGCCATTCAACCGATGGCGCAATTGCGGTAGCTTCTGCCTTGAAGTCGTGTGCCATGATCAGCGTTGGACTGACACGGCCGTTCTGCAAGAAACCTTTCACCAGCAAAGTGCCAATTGCGTTGGTTTCCCAATCAGGCATTCCTGCAATGCCAAGTGGGCGTTGCTCTACTTCATGGTCAAAAATGTGCTGAACAAACAGCTGACCAGAAATGAGTGTGGCAATTCGTGGGTTGATCCAGTCGATAAAGGTTGGGCGGTCTACACCGACCACTGCACGAAACACATTGTTCTCAGAGTACAACTGCGGCTGCAGGGTGTTGGCAAACTCTTCACCTTCGGTTAATGCGGCCTCTACGCGCACAGCAGCTGCAGCAGCTTCAATCTGGAAGTCGAGTGATCCACCCACCAGATTCACACGCGGATACACGAAATCAAATGCGATCAAGTGCGTGTTGTCGGGGCCTTGAGGCGCACCGGTTCCTACGTTCACAGCGCCACTGGTAATGCCACGCAACGATGGTAACTGCGAACGATAAGTCAGTGCATTCAGAGAAAAGCCTGTGCCGTTGGCAGTGATGCCTTCGTACTTGATACCCAGTTGGGTGTTGTCCAGTTTCCAGTCGGGCAAATGCACATTTCGAATGCCAATTTGACCAGGGCCAAAGTTGGCAGCAATGGTCTGCATACCCCCACCATCGGGCAAAAAGTTGGCCACAGTACCACCGTTGTCCCACAGGTTTTTCAAACCGCGAAATAGGCAGCCCGCATCCAAAATAACGTTGGGCTGGCCGCACTGACCCAGATTATTGGGGCGAAACTTATCGAAATTCCAAACCACCTGCAAGTTGCGATCCTGCATGGTTTCCGAAGGCCCAAGGCGCCATTCCGCCTGCGCTATCCACATGGGAATGCGAATATCTTCCAGTTCGTCGTAAATATTGTTGCGGGAAAAATCAACTGGATTGATCACGTCAAGAACACGGAACAAATCGGTGCGTCCCCACACAACCTGCTGCTTACCCACGCGAACAAAAAGATCCGTTCCATCTTTCAATGCAAAGCTATTGGTTGCATACGCTTCACGAATGAAGTCGAGGCGGCTGTTGAACTCCGGGTGACGCAACTCGTTCAACGTCAAATCACCGTAACCACCAAAGTCGACGCAACCACGTGAATCGTAGTCGCATGGACGCACCGGCACACCAAAGGCCACACCACCGTTTTGTCCATGCCAACGATCGCCCAGCACACGGAAACCTTCGTTGGGGCTATTCGGATACGTTGCGCCATTGAACAAAGGCACACCACCTCCGTGGGGCACGCTGCCTCCAGGGCCGATCGAACTTTGCAGCTGAATCGGGCCACCCGCCGATTTGCCAAACTGGTCTTTATTCAGGTCATACACACCATCGTAGGTACCGCGGAACGTGCCGTTGTAACGCCATCCGTTCTTGCCTGTCTTTTCACCTTCCGCAATAAGTGTATTTCTGAATTTGGCCATGCCCACCGATTCGCCAGTGTTGTCTTCACCGCGATACACCGAGTGGTTTTCGTAGAACATGTCCACCTCATAATCCTCACCTTCAAACGTTGCCGCAGTTGCAACACACGGCCATGCGCCGAGTACCGCTACTGCCAACACCGCAGAACGCAAGGCCGGTTTTTGTCTCATCTTTTTCATGTTGCCCCTTCTCCTTTGTTGCTGTTGTACTGCTTGATAATTTTTCAGGCGGCTTTCGCCAGTTTCAAATCAGCGGCTTGTGCTTTCTCTTGTCGCACTTCACCCATCACAAACCTCGGTTTGAATACGACACACCAAGCCGGCACAATCAACATGGCGGCGATGGCATTCACAATCAGCATGAAACTCAGCAGCACAGCGGCGTCAGACTGGAATCGGAGATCAGACATGAAAATCCACAACACCACACCTGCGATCAGCGTGGCGGCAGTGAAGCTGACGGCATAACCTGTGGATGCCACGGCATTGATCACGGCTTGCTTGATATTTTTGACGACATGCATTTCTTCGCGAATGCGGTCCATGAAGTACACGGCATAGTCGATACCGACACCTACACCCACTGCGATCACTGGCACGGTGTTCACACTGATGCCGATACCAAATGCACCCATGTAGGCGTAGGTCATTAGCGTGGCAAACAGCATTGGCATAATCATTAACCAGCCAGCATGAACTGAGCGGTAATACACCATCACCAAGGTGAAGGCCATGATCATCACAGCGGGAATAATGATCATGTGGTCGGTGTGCAAAGCCTGGTTGGCTGCGGCTGTCACGCCAATGATGCCGCCACCCAGTTCAATCGTCAGTCCAGGTACTTCGGCTTCAGCAATGCGCTTGCCTTCTTCAGCCAAAGCCACAATGCGGTTGATGGTGCTGGCCTTGTGGTCTTTGTAGTAAAAAACCATATTGGCTTCGTTTTCGTCGGGCGTAACAAACTCTTTCAGCGCACCGGGAATCGGGCTTGACACCTGGTAGGCGAACATCAATCCGCCCACCTCAGCTTCGTTGTCGGGCAACTGCGCCCAGCGGGGATCATCGTTGTGCAACAATCGGTTCACCACTCGAACCACGCCCGGGATGGCTTTGGTGCCACCAAGCTCAGGGTCGCTTAGCATGTGTGCCTGAAACTTTTCAATCGCTGCCATCACTTCAGGGCGCTTGATACCACCCTTCTCTGCCGTGCGCGCCAGCACATGCAATTCCTCCGAACCTGGGAACAAATCATTGATCGCTTTGGTGCCCAGGTTGTAGTCGTGATCACGGTTCAGAATAGGCGAGCCTGGTTCAGATTCACCCATTTGCACGTCTTTCACGTAATACAAACCCGCTGCTGAAAATGCCACGGTGGCGATCAACACAGTGAGTGCACCATTGAAACGCGCCACGGTTTTGCTGGTGATACTGCCCAGCGCATCACGAATACCCTGGTTTTCGTTTTTGGTATTTTTGGGCTGGGGAAGAATGGTCAGCGCAAGTGGCACCATGAAGTGCACTGTGAAAATGACCGAGAAGCCCCAGAAGCCGGCTGCGATACCAAGCTTGTAATTGAACGGGGCAGCACCCAGCACCAGCACGGCAATACCCAAGGCATCCACAATAATCGCCAGTGAACCTGGGCGGAAAAGTGCTTCCAGCGCATTGCGTGCCGCCTTCTTTCCATTCTTTACAATGGCCAGTTCTTCGTAGTAGCGCACCACTAACTGCACACCGTGCGAAGTGGCACGCGCAGCGATCAGAAAAGGAATCGGCAAAGACAATGGCTCAAGGTTGATACCCACCATGGCCATGAAACCCAAACCCCAAATCGATGACAAAGCGATTCCCAACAAAGGCAAGGCAATGCCGTAGAAACGTCGGAAATACACAATCAGCAATAGTGTGAGTAAAGCCAGTGTGTAGGCCATGATGGCCACCAATTGATCCAGATAGGTGTAAACCCAACCGGTTAGTACAGGGTTACCTGTGGTGTACAAATTATGTTTGTCGTCCGTCAACTCGCTGCGCAGTTGCATCAGCGCACCGAATGTTTTTTCGTAATCAATATCACCTTCGTTTAACTGCGCCTTGATCAGGGCAGCCTTCATATCAGGCGACACCAGCAAACCGTAAATGGTGGGGTTCGCGGTCACGTCTTTCTGCAGCTGCGTCAGTTGGGCTTCACTTAACTCACCGTTATTGCTGTCGTAAAACGTGTCGGAAAGAAAGGCGCCGGTTTCATCCAGATAAATTTTTCGAGAAGAACGGTGCGTCAGGCTGCTGACCAGGTTGTGGTTCACACTGGGCAGGTTGTCCACACCTTGAGTCGCTTTTTCAATCAACTTCAAGGTGTCGTTGTTAAAAATGGTGCCCTCTTTCACCTCCACCGCCATCACCACCATGTTGGCGCCACCGAAGTTTTCTTTCAGTTGGTTGTAAGTTTTGATGTAGGGGTGATTTTGGGGTAACAAGTCCGAAAAATCGGAATACACCTTCAGTTGCGGAATGGCTGCGGCAAAACCCAAGGTGACCAGCAAAATCATGCCCAGCACAATCTTGGGATTGGCAAATAGCCACTCTTCAGCGCGAATAATTTGAGCGATCAAACGATCGGCGAAAGACTTGATCATGATGGGTCCGCCTGACTTGAATTAGAACTTTGAACCGTTCGAAGCAGGCCGCCTGGGCCGCCCACAACAATGGATTGATTACCCGATACAGCGGCACCCAAGAACGACAACACCGGTCGCTCATAGCCCACGGACACCCATTGATCAGCTTCGAGCTTCGCCAACGTGCCGTTGGCACCCACACCGTGCGGCACGCCTGCGTGCATAAACAGGCGATACAACGGAGCCTCTGTGGTGTTCACCACTCGCACCCAAGTCAGTCCACCGTCTGTGGTCTTCAAAACCTGACCAGCCAAGCCACTGGCATATCCAGTTGAAGTGTCGATAAACAAGGCATCGTAAGTGTAGAAATCACCGGTGATCGGTTCACCGCGCTGCCAGGATTGACCCGCGTCATTGGTAAACGCCAACATGCCAAACTCGCCAAATGCAATACCGTGCGTATCGCTGGTAAAAGCCAGCGCCGTGAACTGCGCATCTTCATCGAAGCTGACCACGCGCCAGCTCTTGCCCTGGTCAGTGGAGTTGATCAGGTTAGAACCAGAGCCGACCACCCACAAACCACTGATGTGGCACTCAATTGCCACAGGGCTGGAGGGCTTGTCGAATTTGGAGGGCAACCAATCTGTGAAATCGCCTGAGGAAGTCCACACCGTGTTGTACACATCCAGCATGGCTGCGCTACCGTCAGGGCAAAACGTCGAATCAATGAAAGATGCGGTCGTGGATACCTGCTTGCGGGCCCACCTATTACCAGCGTCGGTAGATACAGTCACAACACCGGTTTGCGTACCCCCCAGCACCGTGTCGCCATTCGCGCTGAGGGTTTGAACCACCTCATAGCGCTCTACTGTGGCTGACTTTTGAGCTGAATTGCTGCCGGCTTGAACCGTGCTGTCAGCACAAGCGTTCAATAGTGCAGCACCGACCACTGCAAGTAGTGCCAAGCTAATTGTTGATTTTTTTAGGCGCAAAGGCGCCCCTGAATACTGAATATTCACAATGTCTCCTGCCTTCTCTGTTTGGCAAATGAAAAGCTGCTGTGGTTTTTATGTGCAGCTGGAATGCGAACGGTTTATCTCACTGGCTTATCGCCCCCGGTCTTTTGCAGACACGCCTGCAATGCCCCAATTGGTGCTGGGTACTTCAATAATCTGAACCCGCACCGCTTCAATCGGTGCACCCACAGCCTCAACCAAGGCCTGGGTCACCTTCTCAATCACCGCACGTTTTTGCGCTTCCGTGCGCCCTTCAATCAAATTGATTTGTGCAAATGGCATGGTGTTCGCCCTCACTCAAAACGCAGGCCAACCTGGCCCAAACCCTGCACATGCAAGGTGACGTTGTCGCCGGCTTCCACGGCCACGGCCTCGGTGATGCCGCCCGACAAAATCAGCGAACCTGCAGGCACAAATTGATCGCGCTTGGCCAGTTCATTGGCGAGCATGGCAATGGCTGCTGCTGGGTGCCCCACCACTGCGGCACCCGCGCCAAAAGCCACTGGCACGCCATTTTTTTCCAACACAATGCCAGTGGTTTTCAAGTCCATGCCGTTGACTGGTTTCATGGTGCCACCCACCACAAAACGTGCAGCGGACGTGTTGTCTGCAATCACGCTTTTCAAATCAAATTTGAAATCGCGGTAACGTGAATCGATCACTTCAATGGCTGGCATCACAAAGTCAGTGGCCGCCAGCACAGTGGCAATGTTGCAACCTGGGCCACGCAAATCAGCTTTGGTAACAAAGGCAATTTCTGGCTCCACCTTTGGGTGAATCAACTCACTCACCTTCACGGCCGAACCTTCCGGCACGCTGTAGTAATCAGCCAGAAACCCGAATACGGGTGTGTCTACGCCCATCTGCTTCATTTTGGAATGCGAAGTCAAACCAGCTTTCAAGCCCACAATACGCACGCCACGGCGTTCTTTGCGAGCACGAATTTCATCCTGAATGGCATAGGCATCGTCCCAATCCATGTCTGGGTGGTCATCGGTAATCTTCACCACATCGCGCGCATTCAGTTCTGCGCTCTCCAGGTGCTCCGCCAGTGCAGAGATGGTTTTTTTATCGAGTTTCATGCAACGCTCCTTGCACGGGCCATGGTGATGGCAGTGTCTTCAATCATGTCTTCCTGACCGCCCACCATGCCGCGTCGTCCAAGCTCAACCAAAATTTCACGAGCGCTGATGCCATACTTCTTCTCGGCTCGCTTGGCAAATAACAGGAAGCTTGAATACACACCGGCATAGCCAAGGGTCATGGAGTCTCGGTCAATGCGAATGGGGTGATCCATGATCGGCACCACAAGGTCTTCGGCCACATCAGAAATCTTGAAAACATCAACACCCGTGTTGATTCCCATGCGTTCACACACCGCCACCAGCACTTCCATCGGTGTGTTACCTGCCCCCGCACCCAAACCGGCTGCGGCTGCATCAATGCGGCGAGCGCCGCCACGAATGGCTTCGATGGAATTTGAAACACCCATCGACAGGTTGTGGTGACCATGAAAACCAATTTCGGTATCAGGCTTCAGTGCATCGCGCACTGCGCTGATTTTTGCGTACACATCTTCGGGCAGCATGTAGCCTGCAGAGTCAGTCACATAAATGCAATTTGCGCCGTAGCCTTCCATCAATTTGGCTTGCTCAATCAGCTTCTCTGCACTGGCCATGTGGGCCATCATCAAGAAACCCACAGTGTCCATCTCCAGCTTGCGGGCATAAGTGATGTGCTGCTCACTCACATCGGCCTCGGTGCAGTGGGTGGCTACACGTATCGTGTGAACACCCAGTTCTTTGGCCATTCGCAAGTGGTCTACAGTGCCAATGCCAGGCAACAGCAATGCGGACACTTTGGCCTGCTTCATCGCAGGAATCACTGTGCTCAAATACTCTTCATCGCTGTGCGCCGGAAAACCATAGTTCACAGACGACCCACCCAAACCATCGCCATGGGTCACTTCAATCAGCGGAACACCTGCCTCGTCCAGCCCCTTTGAAATGCTCAGCATTTGTTCCAGGCTCATCAAGTGGCGCTTGGGGTGCATGCCATCGCGAAGTGTCATGTCATGCACTTTGATTTCAATTCCTTTCAAGCTCATGGGGTTCTCCTTAGGCGCTCACGGTGGGTTCAAGGGTCAGCTTGCCGCTGAGAATTTCTTCAGCAAACATTTCAGCAGCACGGGCCGCAGCAGCCGTCATAATGTCCAGGTTGCCTGCGTACTTCGGCAGGTAATCACCCAGGCCTTCCACTTGCATGAACACTGACACACGGTTGCCATCAAACACAGGACCGTTCACCAGCGTGTAGCCAGGCACGTACTTCTGTACTTCCTTGATCATGTCGTGAACCGACTTGGTAATTGCTTCCTGATCAGGTGTGCCTTCCACCAGGCAATGCACGGTGTCACGCATGATCAGGGGCGGTTCAGCCGGGTTGATGATGATGATGGCTTTGCCCTTTTTGGCACCGCCTACTTTTTCAACAGCACCTGCTGTAGTGCGGGTGAATTCATCAATGTTTTTGCGGGTACCTGGGCCTACGGATTTCGACGACACCGTGGCCACAATTTCGCCGTAGCTGACTGCCTGAACTCGTGAAATGGCATACACCATGGGAATGGTCGCCTGGCCACCGCAAGTCACCATGTTCACATTCATCTCACGCTTGCCAACATGCTCCCTCAGGTTCACAGGAGGCACGCAAAAAGGCCCAACTGCTGCGGGCGTGAGGTCGATCATCAACACACCCAGTTCGTTCAGCTTGCGACTGTTCTCAGCATGTACATAAGCACTGGTGGCATCGAATGCGATTTGCACACCATCGGCTTCCACATGGGGCAGCAAACCATCCACGCCCTCCGCTGTAGTTTTAATACCCATCTCGCGAGCGCGCTTCAGGCCATCTGATTCGGGGTCAATACCGACCATCCACACAGGCTCGAGCACTGCACTTCGTTTCAGTTTCATCAAGAGATCGGTACCAATATTGCCGGGACCAATCAGTGCGCATTTGATCTTTTTCATCATCGAATTCCTTTTGCCTTTTGCGTTGTAACTTACGCGAAGCGAACAGAGCAGTTGCCAATGCCGCCAATCGACATGTGCAGCGAATCGCCTGCCTTCACGGGAATAAGTGCTGCCAGAGAACCTGACAAAATAATTTCACCTGCCTTCAGGCCAATACCCAAACGGCCCAGCGTATTGGTCAGCCAAACAATCGCGTTCACTGGGTGCCCAAGTGCAGCAGCGCCCGCGCCAGTGCCCACGATGTCACCATTCTTTTGCAGCATCATGCCGCAGGTAAACAGGTCCACTTTGCGAGGATCAACAACCCGGTCACCCAACACAATGGCGCCGCAAGAGGCGTTGTCGGCCACGGTGTCTTGAATCTTGATTTTCCAATCGGCGATGCGTGAGTCCACAATCTCAAAACAAGCCATCACGCCTTCAGTGGCGGCCAGCACATCGGCGGCGGTTACACCAGGGCCCATCAAATCGCGTTTCATCAAAAATGCGATTTCACCTTCAGCACGCGGTTGAATCAGGCTGGCCGCTTCAATGGCTTCGCCCTCGTTGTAAACCATGCCATTGAGCAGGTAGCCAAAGTCGGGCTGATGCACATTCAGCATGTTCATCACGGCTGCACTGGTCACGCCAATTTTCTTGCCGATAACGTGCTCGCCGTTGTCCAAGCGTCGCGCAATCATCCTCTGTTGAATGTGATAGGCGTCTTCAATCGTGATGTCGAAACCACGGCTGGTTAGCGGAGCAATCGTGTGTCGTTGGGTCAACGCGTTATAAAGTTCATCGCCCAAGTCGCGAATTTGAGTAGTGTCCATTTGCTTTAAGCCTCTCGCAGGAAGTCAGTCACCAAGCGCTCAAAGCGCGCAGCGTGTTCAATCTGGGTCCAGTGACCGCACTTGCCGTAAACATGCAGTTGCGAATCCACAATCATTTCGTGCAGGCACAGCGAAGTGCTCAAGGGAATGACCTGATCATCCCGGCCATGCACAATCAATGTGCTTTTATTCAGCGCGCGAATATCGCTTTCATGGCTGGCCATGGCGTCTACCCAGCGCTGTCGCGGCGCGGGGAACATGGCTGAGAAACTTTCCTGAAAACCGGGACGAATACTGGCCTGAAAACGCAACTGAGCCAGCTCATCGTTCACAAGGCTACGGTCGTATGCGAAGTAATCCATAATGCGACGCATGTTCTCGAATGACGGCTGGTAACCCCACACTGCATCCAGTCCCTCAGTAATCGGGAATGGCACGCCTACACTGCCCATCAACACCAGCTTGCGAACACGACTGGGGTGGCGAATCGCCAGCGCCAGCGCTACAGCGCCACCAAACGAGTTACCAATCAAATCGGTTTGTTCCATGTTCAGTGCGTCCATCACACCAATTGCGTGGGCCACCCAGTTGTCCAGGTTGTATTGGTAACCTTGGCGGCGCTCAGTGAAACCGAAGCCCACCATGTCTGGGGCAACAACGCGGAATTGTTTTGCAAAACCGGGTATCACCAAGCGCCAGTTCGCCCAAGCCGAAACACCGGGGCCGGAACCATGAATCAGCATCAGGTTCGTGCCCTGGCCTTGATCGTGATAATTTGTTTGAAGGCCGTTGGCCTGAATGCTCAATCCAATTTCGGGTGAAGCGGGTGCGTTCATCGTGGGCTCCTTACAGCTTCACGCAAATGTTTTTAAGTTCGGTGTAAAACTCCAGCGAGTGCACACCCCCTTCTCGGCCAATACCCGATTGCTTGGCACCACCAAACGGTGTGCGCAAATCGCGCAAGAACCAGCTGTTCACCCAAGCCAAACCCACTTCAATCGAGGCAGCCACACGGTGCGCTTTGGCCAGGTTCTGGGTCCAAACAGCAGTGGAAAGGCCGTACACATTGTTGTTGGCACGCGCCACCACTTCGTCTTCAGAATCAAAGGGGGCAATGTGGCAGCAGGGTCCAAAGATTTCCTCGACACACACCGCTGCATCGTCATCTAAGCCAGTCCAAATGGTGGGCTGCACCCAAGCGCCCTGGTTCAGTTCGCCAGGCATCTCAAATGCACCACCACCAGTCACCACGGTTGCGCCCTGCTCCACCGCCTTTCGGTAATAGCCCAATACTTTGTCGCGGTGTTCCTGTGAAATCACCGGGCCAATGCCAGTGTCTTTATCGTCTGGCAATCCGGGCTTCAAACCCTCCGCGCCCTTCTTCATGGCAGCCACAAATTTGTCGAAAATCGGACGTTCCACATACACACGTTCAGTGCCCAAACACACTTGCCCGCTGTTGGCAAACACCGAGCGCATGGTGCCTTCAATGGCGGCATCAAAATCACAATCTGCAAACACGATGGCGGCATTCTTGCCACCCATTTCAAGGCTCACGGGGCGTGCACCTTGCGCAGCCGCTTTCATGATTGCGGCACCGGTGCGTGTTTCGCCGGTGAAGGTAATTGCATTCACATCGGGGTGGGTAGTCACGAATTCACCCGCGGAATCTGGACCAAAGCCGTGCACCACGTTGTATACGCCAGGAGGGACGCCCACTTTATTCATCACCTCACCCAACAGCGCAGCGGTCTGTGGGGTTTCTTCCGAAGGTTTTACAACCACCGTGTTGCCGCAAGCCAGCGCAGGGCCAACTTTCCAGGTCATCAGCAGCAAAGGGAGATTCCAGGGGCAAATCACGCCCACTACACCCACAGGGCGACGAATGGAATAGTTCAGCGCGCCGCGTCCATCCGGAGTGGCCATTTCAAAGCATTCTGTGGGCACATTCTTGATGGTGTCGGCGAACACCTTGAAGTTGGCCGCCCCGCGGGGAATATCAATGTGACTGGCCAGGCTCACCGGCTTACCGGTGTCGGCCACCTCAGCCTGCAAAAAGTCATCAAATCGACGATTGATTTCATCGGCCACGGCGTACAGCATTTGCACCCGGTCTGCCACCGTCATCTTGCCCCATGGGCCCTTCAAAGCAGCTTTGGCAGCGGCCACTGCATCGTTGACCTGTGCACGGCTGGCCTCGTGGACCTGCGCAATCACCGCATTGTTCAAAGGCGAGTGCTTGGGGAATGTTTTTCCCGTTGCGACGAATTCCCCGTTGATGAAGTTCAAGACTTCTTTCATTGCATTCTTCCTTGCCAATCGATTAAACCATGAACAAACGATAAAACTTATTTTTCTCGACGTCAATATATTTTCTCGAGAATATTATTTTTCTTCGACAATATTGATTAACGCCGCAACTCGTCTACAATGGCGAAACGGAAAGAATTTTTTGGGGTGTGTATGAATGAAGTGGTCTCATTGCCGGGCAGCGTCACCAACGGGGAAAGCCTGACACTGGCCGAAACCGCTTACCGCAAGCTGCGCAGCGACATTATTGAAGGCGTACACAAGCCCGGCACCAAGTTGCGCGTTGAACATCTGAAGGACGACTATGAGGTGGGTGCTGGCACCTTGCGTGAAGCACTGCAACTGCTACTGAATGACGGACTGGTGGTAGCGCAGGGACACCGTGGCTTTACAGTCGCCCCAATGTCTGCAGAGGATTTTCAGGACATTACCCGTACCCGTGTAATGATTGAAACAGAGGCCCTGCGCCAAGCCATCGCCTTGGGGGACGACCAGTGGGAAGCCGAAGTGATGGGCGCATTTCACATGCTAAGCCGCGCAGAATCACGCTTGGGTGAAGAAACTGTAGAAACCCGTAGCGAGTGGGAACGCAAGAACCGCTTGTTTCACGACACACTCATTTCCGCCTGCCCTTCCCGCTGGCTGAAACAGTTCCAGCATTTGCTGTACATGCAATCCGAACGCTATCGTCGCCTGATTCTCTCGGAAAAGCCCATTCCCCGCGACGTGCATTCTGAACATGAAGAAATCTTGAATGCCACGCTGAACCGCAACAGCGAACTGGCCACGCAAATTTTGGCGGAACACATCAATCGATCCTTGATCGCAGTTCAAAAGCTGCCCAAAGAAAGGTTTGGAAAGAGCGCCTGAATTGACCAACTCCAACATTTTCAAAGTCAGCGATATCCAAACCATCGCCACCAGCGACACACCACAAAGCGTGTGGCCATGCACCCCACAATGTGTGGGCAAGTTAACGGTGCAGCCTGAACATCTCGATGAATTCGAGCACACCAACAACACCATTTACCTGGTGTGGATGCAGGCCATTGCGGCACTTCATTCCAGGCAACTTGGGCTAACGTTTCAAGACTTTGTAGAATTCGGCTACGGCTGTGTGGCACGCCAGCATCACCTGGAATACAAACGCCCCACCTTTGCAGGCGATACGCTGTGGATTGCCACCTGGATCAGCCACAACGAAGGCAAAGCCGACATGACTCGCCAGTACCAGTTTGTGCGCGAAAGCGACCACGCCACCGTGATGCAAGGGCACACTCAATGGGTGTGCATTGACATGAAAACCGGCCGCCCCAAAAAGCAACCGAGCCGGTTTGTTGAGGCTTATCGGGCGGTTAATTGACGCCTTCAAGCACAGCTTGAAGCTGCTGTTCAATTTGCGCAAGCAGGAACTCAGAGTCACGCGCAATACCCGAGAAACGCCCCGAGCCCCAGGTGTGCAACCACGGCAAACCGAGAAAATAAACACCTGGTTCGCGGCTAACACCCCGATAATGATTCGGGTAACCTTTGCCATTGAAGATCGGTAAATCGATCCAGTCAAACGAGCTTTCAAAACCCACGGACCAAACAATTCCAGTGATGTTTTCAGCAATCAAATCGATACATGACCCTCCATCCTCAGGCGTCCACACAGGAACATATCTGGCCTCGTTCGGTGCCGAAATTCCATTCTCGGCAATGAAGCCATCAATTATGTTCTTGATGTTCTCGCTGCTCTGGTCCGCGTTGTCCAAATTCTTCGTGAGGTCATCTGCAAAATGCATCACACCATCCACGCAATTGATCAAACGGCCATGAAGTTGCATACCTTCCTTCGCCCGCACTCTCAGGTCAATGTCCCGGCCACCATCGCGACCAGTCACGTAATGATTGGCCTTGGCTCGGACCGCTTCCTTCTGGGGGTGCAACTCCACGGGCATGTCGTAGTGCCCCATGTCGGCCAGCCATTCCACAACATCGCGACCACGGTAGCGGCGCGCTACACGGGGAGCGCTGCCCACTGACAAGTGCACATGTCGGCCTGCCAAATGAAAGTCTTCTGCAATTTGACAACCACTTTGGCCAGAGCCAATCACCAGAATATTGCCCTCTGAAAACTGAGCAGGATTCCGATATTCTGAAGAATGAATCTGTCGGATATGCGCAGGTACTTTTTCTGACACCCTTGGAATTCTTGGCTTGTGGTAGCCACCCACAGCCACTACCACCTGCTTCGCCGTCAATGTTCCGTGCGTGCTTTGAATTTCGAACAAGCCATCGCTTAACTTGCGCAGCTGTTTCACTGCGACACCTTCGAACACAGGTGGCTGAAACGAGGCAACAAATGCCTCAAGGTACGCAACAATGTCCGCTTTTTTCATGAAGCCTTTTGGTTCAGGCCCAGCATACGGAAAGCCAGGCAAATTGCATTGCCAGTTTGGGGTTACCAAACAAAAGCTGTCCCATCGCTGATTGCGCCAGCTGTGCCCGATCTGGTTTCTTTCCAGCACAACATGATCAATCTCTTTGTGAGTCAAGTGATAACTCATCGAGAGCCCAGCCTGGCCACCGCCGATTACAACAACGGAATAATGATCTTTCAATTTACCTGGTTCAGCACTCACATTCTTCTCCCTCAATCCATTCGGATGACTTGCACCACAGCCGCTTCCCAACCCTGAAAATCAGTTGCCTTGGCAAGGATGATTTCCAGTTGATCAATGGCTGCTGAGCAGGCAAACCCATATTTTTCGCGCACACGCTCGCTGGCCGCACTCAACCCCAGTTCAGAAATTTTCAAAAACTCGGGCAAAGACACAAGTTGCCCCTCATGCAAGAAATTTCGAATCACCGTGGAAGGCGACTGGCACTTCATCACCGTGGCATCTGGCCACATCACATCAAATCGAACCACAGGCATGCGCCTCTCCCACCACATCAGTTGCGTGATTCAACTGGCTGCAACCCAACAGTGGTGTGCCAGAAAAATCCCACAACAGTTCCCGCTCGCTTTCATGATTTACCCAAACCATGGAGCCCTCAATCACATGCCCCACGGGTTCGCAACGCAAATCCCTGCTTCCAAAAAGTTGCTTCATCCGCTCCACACAAGTCGATGGCACACTGAACACGAAACCAAAACTGGGGAAGGTTTGCATCCAGCGTTCTACAGAGACTTCCTGTGGGCGTGGAAATGCAGCTGGCCAAATTTCAGCACCGCATGCAGAACATTCCAGCATCATCAATGTGGTGCCCAAAGCACCTGCCATACTGATGTCTTTACAGGCCACCGCCAAACCACCTTCTGCCACCTGTGGCAGCAGTTCCAGATCTGCCCGCAAGCGTTCCGCTGGCGAGTCTGTACTGGCATTCCAGTTGTTTCCAGCACCGTGGTAACCGCCTCTCAAATCAATCACACTCATCAACACATCACCGGGCTTGGCATCAAAACTGCTCAACACGGCGTTTGCTGAACCAATAATCGACACAGCCAGTTGAGCTTGTTTATTTCTGGCATTGGTGTGCCCGCCTACAATGGGCACCCTGTATCGAGCCGATGCTGCTGCCATGCCTTGGAGAATTCTTTGCAGCTGCCATGAATCAGCGGTCCATACTGCATCCACAACCGCCGTGGCGCGCCCACCCATTGCGGCGATGTCACTGACATTCACCATCACGCCGCAATAGCCTGCAAACCAGGGGTCCTCTTGAACAAACTCGTTCATGAAGCCTTCAATGGCAAACAGAAGAAAAGAACCATCCGCCGACTTCAACACGGCGCAGTCATCACCCACCCGGCATGAAGAATCGCAAGGTTGAGCGCTCGCCAATTCATCCATGGCAATCGCAATGTCTTTTTTATGCGCAAGCCCCTTGCTTTCCCGAATGCTGTGCACCAGTGTTTGTAGCCAACTCATACACGCCTCTCAATCCGTGCTTTGCTTGATGGTTGCTTGAACAGGTGAATAAATCCTCGGCCTGGGTCGTGCTCTACCGGGTACATGTCAAGGTTGGCTTGCATGAACATGTGCTGCACACCGTGCACGCTTACCTCACCCAAAGCCTGCCAACCCAGCTTTTGAAACAAACCCACATTTGGCAGTTGAACATTCGCATAAAAGGCAGTGCACCCTTGCGCGCGTGCACTACTCACCGCCATGGCAATCAGCGCTTTTCCAAGGCCTTTGACTGATCGATAAGCCTGATCCACAGCAAGGCGCGAGCCCACCCACACACCCGGAGCCTGCTCATGAATTCGTACGGTGCCCACCACAGCATCGGGAATACCCAGCAAACCGATGGTGGCCACCAGGGTATAGGCGCTGCTGTCAAACACATCATGGTCACTGGTCTGGAAAATGCCTTGCTCAACCACAAAAACATCGTTGCGCAATTTCTGCGCCTCTCGTAACGCCCAGTCATCTACGGCCAATTTGATGTGGCACTCACTGTGCGCAAATTCCTCAACATTCATTTCGGTAATAAACATGGCAGCACCTCACTCACAGGCTCAGACTTCAAAAGTTTTCAGTGTTGAACACGCACCACATTTTCCGCAGCCGGCTTTCATGTCTTTGGACAACAGGTCGGCTTCCCGCAACATCTGGCCAACGGGTTGAAGCACCTCCCGCATGAATTGGGAACTCGGAACCGGGTGGCTTTCCAAAGGAGTGCCACCAATTGGCACAAACGGAACCACAAAGGGATAAACCCCGCGCAATATCAGTTCGCGACACATGTCGATAATTTCAACCTGTGAATCGCCCAGCCCAACAATAATGTAAGTGCTCACCTGCCCGCGACCAAACACCTTCACCGCCGCATCAAATGCCTGCATGTAGTAACTCACCGGCACTGTGGCCTTGCCTGGCATCATTGCTTGCCGCGCTGCATCTGAAATCACTTCCAGGTGCATGCCCAAAGTGTCGGCACCGCTTCGCTTCAATTCGTCAAACCATTCAAAGCGATCTGGTGGTTCAATTTGTACTTGAATCGGCAAATCCACCGCAGCTTTCACCGCCAATACACTTTCAACCATGATTGCTGCGCCCCGGTCAGGCGTAGCTGGTGTGCCAGTGGTCATTACCATTTGCTTCACACCGTCCAACTCGACAGCAGCCTTCGCCACTTCAGCCAGTTGCTGTGGTGTTTTTCGCTCAATGGTTCGGCCTGCCGCCAAAGACTGGCCAATCGAGCAAAACTTGCATGTTTTATTTCTGCTTTGGTAGCGAATGCAGGTTTGCAGCACGGTGGTGGCCAACACATCGCTGCTGTGCAGTGTGGCAATTTGCTCGTAAGGAATGCCCTCTGCGGTTTTCAGGCCATAGAACTTCGGTTGCTTTGGAAAATCAATCACAGCAATTGGAATTCCGTTTTTGCGAAGCTCGCTTTTCCCGTTGGCATCGGGCTTGCTGGCCATGAAAGGAGAGTCCCATGCCGTATGCGTATGAACAGGAATCATCACGGTTTGCCCATCCACCACAACCGCTTTGTGATCGGAAGGGCCAGCACCACCACGCCGGCTTTGAACCCCCGCAGACGAGTCTTCTAGCCTCAAGCCATAGGTTTGAAGATCAGTACTCAGCATGCTGCACTCCCGAAATTCTTCTCATGGGACTTGAAGCCTCATCCCTGACCAACAAGCTCAACAACTCGGGCCGCGCATAGTGACCAACCGAATCCATCATCCGTTTGCGCTTCGTGATCAGTGCCATGTCAAGATCAGCCACCACCAATCCTTCACCCTCGGTTAGAGGCTCGCCCAGCAACTTGCCTTCAGGGCTGACAATCGCAGTGAAACAACCACCACGCAGGCCTTTTTGCAAAGTGCTGTCTTGCGAAATACTTTGAACCTGTTCTTCGGAAAGCCAGGCAGTGCTGTTGATCACAAAGCAGCCCGACTCCAGCGCGTGGTGGCGAATCGTCACCTCCATTTGATCGGCGAATACCTGCCCCACCAAAGAACCAGGAAACTGGGCGCAGTGAATTTCCTCGTGCTGGGCCATCAAACAATACCTGGCCAAAGGGTTGTAGTGCTCCCAACAGGCCAGCGCACCCACACGCCCTGCACTCGTCTTCACCACTTTCAAACCCGATGCATCGCCCTGCCCCCACACCATTCGCTCGTGGTAGGTCGGTGTAATTTTTCGGCGCTTCAAGCGTATTTCGCCATTGCCGTCGAAAATAATTTGCGCGTTGTACAGCGAGCCATGGTCCCGCTCATTCACACCCAAAACAACCACCATGTTGTACTGGGCAGCCAAAGCCGATATCGCCTCAGTCTCTGCACCGGGCACCGTCACCGCATACTCGTAAAGCCGCAGATGATCCTTGCCTTGCTGAACAGGCGGCGACACAAAAGAAAAGTAGGGGTAGTAAGGCACAAAGGTTTCCGGGAACACGATAATTTGTACGCCTTTGGCTGCAGCCTCCTCCATGGTTTGACAAACCCGTTGGATGGTTTGGGCAGGGTCCTGAAGATCAGGTGCGATCTGCGCCGCTGCTGCGCGAATTATTCTGGGCTGGGTCATGCACGTATACTCCACTTCAACTGCCATCAAGTGGGGCGCCGGTGGGCGACCCCACTGCGCGTTTACAACGTCCAGGTGTCAATAATCACGGCACTGTCACGTTTGTGAATCAGCACCAGGTCCATCACATCCAGGGGGTTGATGGGTCGAATTCCCTCAATCAGGGAAGGCTCTCCATGGCCATACAGCGCCTGCAACGCAAAACGGCACGCGTACACTTTGCCGCCTTCACCCATGAATTTCTTGATTTGATTGTTGAAATTCAAATGACCAGGAAACGCCTCATTGCCCAAGGTGGGGAATCCACGCTGCACACCCAAAGTAACGCCGGGGCCATACAGCAGCACCGAGGTCTCGAAGCCTTTGCGCTGCAATCGTGTAGCCTGCAACAGATTCACAAAACCAATCGAACCTTCAAACGCCACTGTGTGAAAAGTCACCAGCGCTTTTTGACCTGGCTCGGCCTTCACATCCTCAAATACTTTTTCTTCATAATCGACAAAATAATCGCCATCAACATGAGCGGGGTGATTTACTTTAGGCATTTCATGATCTCCAGAGTCATCAACAAATGGGCACCGTGAAAGTGAATTGCACTGTGCCGGCGCACGCTCACAGAGTCGCAATGCCTGTACCAATTCAAGCTCTCCAAATCCAATCAATGTGCAATCAAATCCATTTCATGCGACTCTCCAGCCAGTTCCATTCTCAAACCTGAGAGCTGACATCACCACACAAGTCAAAAACATCGCACCTGAAAAGTGCAATGCACCGGGCGCGCAAGTTGCTTGCACCCATTTGAAACCGACAGGCACAGCGAGTGAACATGCGAAGCAGATCAACTCTTTTGGAAGACTGGAACAAGGTGCTTTCCAGTTGCGACAAGCCTGCCTATTTGGCTATTGCCGAAGCAATTGAACTCGAAATACAACGGGGCGTGCTGCAGCTTGACGACCGGCTTCCACCCATTCGTGAACTGGCCAAAGGCTTGAATCTGGACTACACCACGGTTGCACGTGCCTATCAGGAAGCGCAGCACCGCGGCCTGATCACGTCCAAGGCAGGCGTAGGCAGCTACGTCCGGATAAGAAACTCAAACCAGCTTGAAGCAGAACCCACGCTGATCGAGATGACCATGAACATGGCTCCTGAACCACAAGAGCCCGAATTACTTGCGCGCATGCGCCACGGTGCACGGCATGTGACAGAGCAAGGAAACTTTCACCGGCTAACCCGGTATCAGGATTTCGGGGGAACTGAAGACGATCAACAGGCTGCTGCTGTCTGGTTAAACGGTGTCAGCCCACATCACAAGGGGCGCACGGTTCTGGTGACACCAGGCATTCAGGCCACACTGGCTGGCCTGATGAATGGCTTGGTCGGTGCGGGCAATACACTGTGTGCAGAAGCCATCACCTACCCTGGCGTAAAAGCAATGGCGGGCTTGCTGGGCATACGCACACTGGGCATCCCCGGCGACGCCCAAGGTATTCTTCCAGATGCTCTTGAGGCACACTGCAGAATCAACAAAGTTCGGGCGCTGTACCTGAACCCGACCATCCAGAATCCGACCACCCGCACCATCAGCGAAACACGCAGGCGTGAAATTGTAGAAGTGGCCCGATATTTTGGCCTCAAGATTATTGAAGATGACCCTTACAGCAAATTGATGCACAACCCGCCGACATCCTTGGCCAGCCTTGCGCCAGAACTGACGTACTACGTCAACGGATTGTCCAAAACCTGCAGTGCGGGCCTTCGGATTGCATTTCTGGTGTGCCCAACCGAACTCGAATCCAAACGCATTGCCTCCTCACTGCGCGCCACGCAAATCATGGCCAGCCCAATGTGCTCAGCACTTGCTACACAATGGATTCTCGATGGCACAGCACAAATGTGTCTGGACAATATTCGACTGATGAGCCAGCGAAGGCAACTGATCGCCAGGCGAATACTGGGAGATTTCAAAATCGAAACAAACCCGGAAGCGTTTCACCTCTGGTTGAATCTTCCATCAGCCTGGAGTCAGTCCGCATTCTGTGGGCGACTGCTCAATCGAGGCATCGCCATTGCCAGCGCAGACATGTTCTGCCTGGAAGGTGCAACACCCAACGCTGTGAGACTTTCCCTGGGTGGCAATCTAAATGACGAGCGCTTGGAGCACACCTTGCGAATTGTTGCTGACACGCTCATGTCAAATTCTTCAATGTAACAACAGGGTTGAATCGGAAAACCTGATCAACCCTGTTAGAACTGCCCCAAACATTTAAGGTGGAATTAACGCACCGTAATCACATCTCTGTGCATGGGTGCCAACATACTAAGTACTTCGAGCTGCACATCGAAAGGCACCTTGTATTGGTTCATGCTTGTTTGCAATACCTCCACCAGCGCATTGAAGTGGGCTTTGGTGATGGTCATTCCAGCATGGGCCGACTTCATGTCCAGACCCACATACTTGCATGGCCCGCCCGTGGCCTCGCACACTTGGTCTGTCAACTGGGAGGCCAGTCGTTCTGCGTCAGTAGCGGCAAATTGATCACCTATTCGCGGATCGGCTTTCAGGCGAACCACAAAGTCGTCCATCATCAAGCGTATGCTTTCCTTGCCACCCAGTTGTTCGTAAAGTGATTTCTCGGAACTGGCCTGAGCAACCATGGGCAAGCACATTGCGAAGGCAATTGCTGCTGCAAAAGATCGAATTGATTTCATCATTACGTACTCCTTCAAAACGCTAGTTGGGCGGACAGGTAAAAGCCGGTTTGACTGCGGCCATCAGTGGTGGCGGGCACAATTCGACCCAGGTCCACATAGGCTGCGGTCAAGGAAAGGTTCTTGGTTGGGGCCCATGCCACAAACAGGTCCATCCAATCGTCTGCGCGAAGACCACTGTTCAGGCCTGCATTGCGGCCAGCCGCTTCCAGGTTGTTGGGCATCATCCGGTATTCGGCACCAATCGCGAGGTTGTGATTCAGCAGCTTGGCCACCGAAATCTCCGGCATCAACTCGTAACTGTCATCGGTGTTGGACCCAAACCCCAACAAACCGTTTTGGTTGCCCTTGGTGGCGCGCAATGTACCGTTCACCAATACGCCTTGTTTCAAAAACAACTTGGTCGCAGTCACATAAAAATCGGTACCACTGTCGTCAGCACCCAACGAAGTCAGGGTTGGCTCCAAGGCTGCTGCATCAAGGGTTTTGTGTTGCAGGCCCACTGCCACTTGCGGGTACCAGGTGTCGCTGTCCAACACACCATCACCAAACACGCGGACCTTCACACCGACGATTTGTTGTTTCAAATCCAGACCAGCACCGGTCAGCGCTGTTCCGGTAATACCCGTATCAAGCACCTGCTCACCCAGCGAAAACTCCACCCGCTCGTTCCAGCCCACGGTCGCACCGTAGGTAGTTAGCGAGTAATCCTGTGTTTCAACCTGAGTCAGGTTCGCTGCAAAACCCAGTTCCTTTTCGGTGGCTTGGGTGCCAATAAATGCCCACGGCGTGATACCTCCTCCGCCCGCGCCTTCCACGGTACTTACACCGCCGGTCAACACCAGCTTGCCCGTGCTTGCCCAAACCGGGGCACAAAAAACTGCGGTGCTCAACACCGCTGCTTTAATCCATTTTGATTGTTGTTGGTTCATCACTATTGCTTCCATGAGAACGTCAGAAATGGCCGACTTAGGCGTCGGCCACCCAAATATTTAGTTGGTGTATGGCAAGGAAGAGTGATGCAGCACAATTTTCAAGTTGCCAGCGCTGTCTTTCACATAGCCCCAGGTTTTGTCGACTGTGGTCACCTTGCCATTCTTGTCAGTGAAGCTGACATTGCCCATGGTCAAGGCCGTGTTGCCATTCAAGTGAATGACAGAATTTTTGGATTCAACACTTCTCCAGCCCTTCAATGCAAAGCCAGAATCATTGGGGAATTTTTTGTTACCGCCTACAAAATAGGCCAATGCCCCTTCTTCAGTGCTACGGATGTTCTGTGGAATTGCCGCCAATGTGGGCTTGAACAACACGGGGCCCATGTCATAAGCGTAGGCGGCATCCAGTGCGGCTTGGGCAGTTTTCTTGGCCTTGTCCAAGCCACCTGCCTCAAAGTCTTTGGAAATTTGTACAACAGCCTCGCCCCATACCTTCTGAGCTTTCAGTACCTCTGCCTCCGTAATGTTACTGCTCACCACAGCTGTATTTGCGAAAGCGGCACCGCTGAATAACAAGCCGGCAGATATCAAGGTGGTACGAACTAAACTGGAATTTTTCATCATATGCTCCTTCAAATTGAGGTTCGAAAAACAAACATTGCTTTTCATGAACACCATTCTGAAAGAGTCAGATGAACTGGAACTCCGTTGCCCGATGAATCAAACTGGCACCAAAAATTAACGCCAGATGAACACCATTACGAATCGCTGGTCTTTAGCGATTCCAGGCGATAACCAAGCCCACGCTGGGTATGTATCAGGGGTGGCAAACCCTCAAGATCAATCTTGGCGCGCAAGCGTCGAATGTACACATCCACCACATTGGTCAGTGGATCTTCATTCACACCCCACACGTTTGAAAGAATCCGCTCTCGGCTGAACAGCCGGCCTGGCGCACTCATCAGCAACTCGACCAAAGCAAGCTCTTTCGCAGTCAACTGAATTTCACGACCCGCACGCGACAAACGCATCTTCTCTAGATCAAGTTTCAGGTCAGCTACTTCTAAATTTTTTCGGGCCTGTTTAGGTGCAGTGTTTCCCACCCGGCGACCCAGGGCCTCCAAGCGTGCGAGAATTTCATCAAATGCGAACGGCTTGCCGAGATAGTCGTCAGCACCCATGCGCAGGCCTGCCACCCGGTCTTCGACTGAATTCAGTGCGGTTAGCATTAGCACAGGCAACGAGAAACCCTCAGCCCTCAAGGTTTGACATACATCAAGCCCGGAACCGTCGGGTAACATCACATCGAGAATCACTACAGCGCTTTCAAAATTCTCACGTACGTCTTTTTGCAGTGCCTTTGCCAATAAAACTCCAGTGCTGGCATTGTGGGCCACTTGGGGTCGATAACCCTCCGCTTTCAGTCCACGCTCCAAAAAACTAGACACACGTGCATCGTCTTCAACAATCAACACTTTCATACTGCGTCCTCAATCACTGAATCGAATGCCGGTAAATTAATCGTGACACGGCACCCCTTGTTTTCTTCGCTGATAATTTCGATTGTGCCATGGTGTGCCCGCACAATCGCCGCAGCAAGTGGCAGGCCCAAACCGCTGCCGTCGGGCCTGATCAGCTTCGCCATGGTGCCACGGTAGTGGCGCTCAAATACTCGACTCAACTCATTCTCAGGAATACCCGGGCCATTGTCTTCAATCGTTACCTCACATCGGCGCATGTTCTCAGCGTCCTCCACTGATGCGGTACTGATCCGTATAACCGCCTTGGCGCCGCTGTATTGAATCGCATTGTCCAAAACAATATTTAACACCTGCTTCAAACGCTGCGCATCACCCAGAACCAAGCTATCACTCTGAATTTGCGCTTCCACAACACAGCCCTTTTGGCTGATCTGTGGTCGGAAGTAAGCAATTGATTCGTGGCACAAAGTTGAAACATCCACTGCCCTTCGGTCCAGTACAAGCGCATCAATATCGCTTCGCGCCAAGGTCAGCATGTCGTCCACAATGTAATTGAGCTGCTGGGCGTATTGAACAATCCGCTCGAGAGTTTCCTTACACTCGGCATTGCTATTTCCGCCATGGCGCAAACTGATTTCGGCCTCACCGCGAATTGCAGTGGTGGGCGTTTTTAACTCGTGGCTAATGTCTGCAAACATCTGCCGGCGGCGAAGCTCAATTTTTTCCAATCGGTGCAAGGCCTCCTGCAAATCGTTGGTTCGCTCGCTCACCTGAATCTCAAGTTGCTCCCGCGCCTGTTGATCGTTGGCGCGTAAACGTGCAATTTCTCGAGCCATGTCATTCATGCTGCGGCCCACTTGCGAGAACTCATCGCGTCCAAAGGCGGGTATGCGATAACTTAAATTACCCGCCTGCAAGGCTTCAGCGCCCTTGATCAAACGCTCTACTGGTTTACTCAAAGACCTCACGAAATAAAACCCAAGCAGCACCATGAACAGGGCTAGACCAATTGTTGCAATAACAACCACATTGGTCATAAAGTTCAGTGACACGTCTGCTGCGGCCCGGTCACGCGCCGTAATCAAACGTTCACGCGCAATGCTTTGGGTCAGTGCCACCCTCAAATCCTGCCCATCAGATACATCAAAGATTTGATCCAGTTTCTGGCGCTTCTGTTGTGGGGTAACTGCCTCGAATTTCCATTCGGATGCAGTCATCACCGAACCCAACTGGTCTACGCCCTTGCGAAGAATAATCAAACTTTGGCTGCGCTCGTCATGTTCAGGCAAAAGCGCCTCATCACCTAGAGTCAAACCTTTTGACGTTTCGGCAAGACGGTCCAGCGTATCGAGCGCGCGAATCATGTTGTAGTAGTAGACCTGACTTTGCTGGGGATCAGATTCCAGCCCAGTCATCTCGTTGGTCAGTTGGGTTCTTAACAGCTGTTTGTTGGAAAGCAGGTCCATATAACCCACCAACAACTCGTTAGCAACTCGGCCTTTTTGAACATTCTGACTGGCTGTGGCCATGGCAAGATAGCCGATTACCCCTTGAGCAACCGCCACCAGCGCCAAAGCCACAAAGGCCAGCAGAATACGGGTCTTAAACATCAACTTACCCTTGTGCATCAAATCAATTTCCAGATGCTAGGGATTATCAGCGATAAACACCAGATTTTTTGGCTTGTTAATCTGGTGTTCATCTTCGTAAACCACCTCAGTAAGTGAACTGAAGGCGCATGCGCAGCTCGTTACCACTGTCGCTATTGGTGTTGCTTTCAGCGTCCATGTAACTCAAGCCGATTCGCACCGCATCGTTCATGTAGTAGTTCAGTCCCAGTGAAGTTTGCTGTGCGTCTATAAAAGCCAGACCAACGTCATTGAAACGGCCATCCCCCTCCTCAAAGCGGGCAGTCACTTCCCAAGTACCACCAGGTACAGCCTTTACCCGCTTAAAAATGCCATCGCTGTATGGGCGAGTGCCTCCACCGTTCAGGATGTACCCTACTTGCGCGTAATAACCATTAAAGCTCTGTGGGCCAACTTTAGAGTCGTAATACTCCGCCTGGGCGTGGAAGGGTCCAAGCGCACCGGCCACCTCCATATTCATGGTGTCGGTTTCATCCAAAGGGTCGGTTGCCCCCACAGTTTGATAACCCACACCCAAGTGCAACACACTCGTTTTAGTCATAATGGGTGCAAAAGTTACACGCCCAGCCAAAGCCTGCTCCTGAAAGTCATTGGTGCCGTTACCATCGGCCTCGAACAAACCCACACCGTATGTGAAGCGTTTGTCCATACCACGCCCGCTTAACTTCACTCCAGCAGATCGCTCCAAGGTATAGCGTTCTGTCATGGCAGATCGCTCAAGCAATGAAATATCGTTGGAGCTGGTTAAAACATCCATGCCGAAAGGTACGCGCTGTTTACCAATCGTTAAATTGGCCATCTCACCAAAACCTTTGTACTTCACGTACAAATCTTCGACACTTCCACCGCTTCCAGATTCGGCAATATTGAATTCCGCTTTGTACTCAAAATCATTCAAATGCCCGCTCAAAGCGATTCGTGCGCGACGTGCATCAAAATCTTCTAGTGTCTGATTACCATTGGCAGCTGTGTCGGATTCATCTTGCGTGTAGTCCCAGTGCAGCCGGCCGCCAATTTGAAAGCCCGCGCTTTTGTCTTCAGTCTCGAGCTTCAATCCGCCTTTAGTAGAAAGAATAATGTCTTGACCATCAGTGCGCACCTGACCAGCATGGGTTTCGGTCGCAATCGCGCCCAGCATCAACAGGGCCAACACGGAACAAGAACTGGTTTTCATAGGGGTACTCCTTGGGTTTTATGTGGAGCCCCATTGTTGACCGTCAAGATGAACGGTCACTGAACTTCCAATGAAGTCCTTCATCAACAGAAATGAACACAAAATGAACGAATTTTAACGAGAAATACAAATGCAATATAAATCATTTGTACGAAAAAAAAGGCCCGATTACTCGGGCCTCGAATCGGACCTTTTACGGCCCAAGGGGTGAGGTGAAGAACTCGAAAACTGACAGATCAGTTGGTTTTAGTCACAGGTTTGCTGCTTTCATCCTGCGCAAAATTGCTGTTGTCGTCCCGCATCTTCACCCAAGGAGTCGGGTTGGTTGCGTCACCAAAATCGGCATACTGGAAACCTTCCATTTTACGAATCACGTCCGAACGACTCAGCATGGTGTTAGGAGCGTAGCTTGGTGTTACCGAGCCATCCACAGCGTTGGCCACATTGGTGCTGTCTGTCTTGGAAAGAACTTCGGCACGTGTCAAGCTGGACTGCTTTGACTCTTTTACAACATGGTAAGTACCATCGCCGAAAGTCAAGTCGCTGGCCAGTGCAACGCCGCTAAAGCCAAGAGCAAGTGAAAGTGCAACAATCTTTTTCATGGTATTTCTCCTTTGAGGTGTTTCGGTTAAGTGCAGCAACTTGTCTGCATGGAAATCAGTTTGACCGCCACGCCTTAACCTAAACCGTGTTGTTCCATGAACAACACGTCTAGAGAAGATGAATACAAAATGAATGATCGCCGATTCAGGAAGGATCTTCAGAAAGAATGCCTGAGGTTACTGCATTGCGCAGAAACTGTTTTTCATAATGACGGTTGCGTCGTGCTTTTTTGGCTTTCGCGCGTTTGCCGTATCGTTTGTCGACCACTAACTCGTTGAGATTACTCAATTGGTCTGGGCTTATAACCTGCTTAATCGAACTTCGCTTCGCCATTTTTACTCAACGCCGTCACGGTGCAGCTCGTCAATTTGATCATTCAGCGTACACCAATCGTAAATAACACCGATGCCGAACAGGCCCACAGTGAGCAGGTAGATCAAACCGGTAATCCACTTGCGTTGGTAAAACCGGTGAATGCCGAACACACCCAGGAAAGTCAGCAACACCCAGGCAATGTTGTAGTTGATGGGGCCAGTTAGAAAACGACGATCTGCGCTTTTGTCCATGCCCGGGATCAAGAACAAATCGACAATCCAGCCAATCAAAAACAGGCCAAGCGTGAAAAACCAGATGATGCCGGAAATGGGGTGTCCATAATAAAAACGATGTGCGCCCATGAAACCGAAAATCCAGAGGATGTATCCGATGACGATACTGTGGCTGTTGTTTTCTTTGATCATGTGCATTTTCTTGTTAGAGCTTATCCAAAAAATAAAATAACACAGTGTTGTAGAACTTCGATCAAATACACGCGCTGTTTAAAGCGAGTAACTTATTGTGTGGCAAGTGCGAACTACACATTCAGGCAGAGTCAAATCTTCAATTTCACGGAAACAAACCATGTACGACGCAGTCAAGAATTACTACGGCAAAGAACTACAAAGCAGCAGCGATCTGAAAACCACAGCTTGTTGTGATTTTTCATCCATACCCGCGTGGCTGAAACCCTTGCTGTCAAATATTCACGACGAAGTACTTAGCCGCTACTACGGGTGTGGTTTGGTGTGCCCAACAGACTTGAAAGGAAAACGTATTCTTGACCTGGGCTCTGGCTCCGGGCGTGATGTGTATGCCCTGGCACAACTGGTCGGCGAAACCGGCGAAGTGGTGGGTGTCGACATGACCGAAGAACAACTGGAAGTGGCCAACCGCCACATTGAATACCATCGAGAGAAATTTGGCTACTCGCACGGCAATGTAACCTTCTTGCAAGGATACATTGAACGACTCGATGAACTGGGTCTGGAGAAAAATAGTTTTGATGTGATTGTTTCGAACTGTGTGGTCAATCTTTCACCTGACAAAGACGCTGTCATGCGCCAAGCCTATGAACTGCTGAAACCAGGTGGCGAATTTTATTTCTCGGATGTGTATTCGGATCGCAGAATAGCGCCTCAAGTGGCCAGCGACCCGGTGCTCTATGGCGAATGTTTGGGGGGTGCCATGTACTGGAACGACTTCTTGAGGATTGCAACCCAAAACGGCTTTACCGACCCGCGTTTGGTCGAAGACCGCCCGCTCGACATAACCGATGAACGCTTGAGTCAATTGGTTGGGCAAACACGCTTTTACTCCGCCACCTACCGACTGTTCAAGCTGGCCGATTTGGAAACTGCGTGTGAAGACTACGGCCAAGCAGTGATTTACCGAGGCACCAGCGAAAACCAGGCACACGGCTTTCTTCTGGACAAACACCACTTCATGGAAACCGGCAAGGTTTTCCCCGTGTGTGGCAACACATTCCGAATGCTGCAACACACCCGTTTCAAAGAGCACTTTCAGTTCATCGGTGACTTTTCCAAACACTATGGAATTTTTGAGGGATGCGGCAGTTCCATGCCATTTGAACAAGAGATTAGTTCAGCAAAGTTGGGAGCTTGTTGCTGAACAGACTGGATAACTGCGCTGGCCTGCATCCTAAATAGTGCTACTTCCGGGCACGGCTGAACTCCTCCACCCGCTCCCACAACTGCAAATACGCTTCAGCCGACCGGAACAAAGTGGCCACAGCAGGTTTACCGCCAGGCTGCATCATCATGTCCGCGATGTAATCCGGGTACAAGCCGTAGTGGGCCACGCCATCGGTGTTCAAGTCATACACGCGTTCGCCTGTTCTCTGGCGCTCAAACACCACATCACCCATTGGAGATTTGAAGGGATACACCAAGGGCTTTTCAACTGCATCAGAGCGGGGATCTGCCTGCTGGTGAATGCCGTTGATGTCTGAACCAAACCCGCTCGCAGGTGCTTTGCCAGCTGGATACAAAGCACTCAGCTTTTGAATGTAGTCCACTGCCGTGGGAGAAGGTTTGTCGGGCAGATTAGAAATAAGTCCGCCTGAATCGACGATGCGCTGGCTATCGCGCGCAGCGCTGATGGTGCCGGAGTGTCCGGACACCACTGGCAGGCCACGTTCCTTCATCATGGCCAACACCCGCTTGCGCGACAGAGCGCCCATGTGGTCTGTCTCAACAATCACGCCTTTTTTGGCCAAGGCATCGATTAGAAAATCACCCAGTTTTGTCAAACCACGGGCATTGCGCTGGCACTCCCGTCCCGGCACATCTTCGGGAGTGGGCGGGGTATTGGTCAATTGCAGCAAAGCCAATTCAAACAAACCGTAGTCCTTGCTGTCCACTGTCGCAGGTTCAGCACTGTCAATGTCTTCACAGGTGGTGCTTGCAAACGGGTGGCCAGTTTCCCAAATATTGCCGGCATTGAACACCTGCATCAACGCAGCATCCTTGGTGAAGCGGCTAATTTCAGTGCCGCCAAACGCGTTGTCGAATATATGAAGAGGAAATACGCTGCGAATACCCAGCGCATAAAACTCATCCAATCGCTCCAGAATTTGCTGCTCTGTGCACTCTGGCATGCCCATGAATTCGCCGCAGTTGAACAGCTTTTCGTTTTCAATACCCATCACCACAGCAAGCTTGCCGTCGGCGATCACGTCACGCGCCGTGGCGCTGTCGTAAACAATCCTGAACCATCCTTTTCCTGGGCCGCCCTCCTGGGCGTCGATGTACTCCTCCAAATCCAGCAGCAATTGCCGTTGTAATTTCACGCTTTCCATTTCATCGCAATCATGTTCTTTCAAAGGCCACACCTGGCAAATCACCTCATTGGCCACAAAATGATTCACCATAATGCGCTGCCCACCCATCCACGCGCGCTTCATCCACACGTAATAAGTTTGATGATGGGTTTGAGATCTTGGGTTGGGCCAATAACTAAAAGTGGGCCAACCATCCGTGGCATGTTGGTTAACAGGGCTGCCAGTGGCCAACAGGTTGTCCAATACACCCAAGGTGCCTTGCGGGCCATGGTCAGCTTCACAACTGTTCAAGGCCTTGGTAATGCCAAAAGGGTGAAAGGGGCGGCCATGCGCAAGCTTGCCCCCCAAGGCCTCGCTGCCCCCGATGTGAATGTGCGTGTCCACCCAACCCACCACTTCCCCATTCGAAGTGGTGCCCTTGAACGGTGTACCTGCGGCGTTCAACTCGGCTTCAGGAAACACGGCACATCCCGAAGCCGGCTGCAACACAAACATGCTGGCTTCTGCCTCACCACTGACCAAGGCTAGCCCCTCACCTTGAACAGCCAGAAATTGTTGGGTGACAAGCTGCCTGAACCGAAATGAATTCTGTTGTAATGCGGGAATGATTTCCCACACGGTTAAAAATCCAGGCTCAGCCTGTGCAAAGGGCGTTGCATCACTGCTTGATTCTGCACTTTGCTGATCGACGGCCTCGCCCAAAGCCCCACCAGCCTGACGCACGCCATCACTGACCGGCTTCAAAGGCTCAATCACTTCCGCGAGATCACCAAGACCTGACAAAAAATCAGTGCCAGTTCGAAGAAACTGGATTAGTTGCGCTTGGTTAAAAGGGTTTGAATTGGAGAGCCCCAAAAAACTTGCATTGCTGTCAAACAACAAGTACTGGCCCAAGCGGCTTGGCTTGAAATAGAAGGGTGAAGGTGCGTTACCGATGCCATACATGCTGCCGCTTGCATTCAAGAAACGCCTATCGGTTGTGGCAACTGAAAAACATTGATTGGCAATGTTGAATTGATCGAGCCTCGAGTCAGTTTGCCCGGGTTGAACTCGTGTTCCAGCCGCCGAGGCGTTGTCATCGCCACCGACGCAACCTACCAAGGAGAAAAGTAAACAAAGCCATACCAAACAAGAGGCTGTTCGTCCCATCTCTGTCTCCACTTTCTATGTGTTTCAGAAAGTGTAGAACAGGTGTGAATTTGCCAATGTCGACTAGCTGACACAAACTCACGATGTTGACACTGACCGTGTCACTTATCGCTCAAGCCGGGTCTTCAGAAAGAATTCCGGAGGTAACTGCGTTGCGCAAAAACTGTTTTTCGTAGTGTCGATTGCGTCGCGCTTTCTTGGCTTTCGCGCGTTTGTCATAACGCTTGTCAACGACCAACTCATCCAGGTTTGACAATTGATCCGGGCTTACGACCTGCTTCATCGAATTTCGCTTCGTCATGATTACTGCCTGTACTGCAAACTACACGAAACGAAATCATAAATGAAAAAGGACCTAGCGGATCACTCACGCTAAGTCCTTATTTTATTTGGGGCGATGTATGGGGCTCGAACCCACGACCCATGGAATCACAATCCATTGCTCTACCAACTGAGCTAACACCGCCACCGTAAACCGGTACTAAATTCTTGGCCTGCCCGGAGGGGTTCGAACCCCCGACCCTCGGCTTAGAAGGCCGATGCTCTATCCAACTGAGCTACGGGCAGAATTTGCATTGTAACTCGCACACGCGAATGGGTAGAAAGCACCCACTGGACAAGGATAGAACATCCTTTAAATTCGGTGGTCGGGGCAGAAGGATTCGAACCCTCGACCCTCTGGTCCCAAACCAGATGCGCTACCAGACTGCGCTATGCCCCGACAAAGAAGCGGAATTCTATGTCGATTTCAAGGTTTCGTCAAGGCCTCGCACAGCGTTAGATCGAATTGGGCGCTGCGTTGTAGTGTCTCTGGCCATTTGCCCTCAACGACGCCGAGCCTGCGCGATTCCCTCGCTCCCAATTCAGCCGCACGTTCCAGCCATGTTTTAACAGGTCGAAACTTGTAAACCGATTGAATTCTGATCACTGGGCTGCCATCTGAATACACAAACTGCCGATATTCATCTGAAATGGCTGCCTGATCAAAGCCCTTGAACTGTCGCTCTGCCAGCCGGGCGAAAAAACCATTTGCGTTGTAAGCCATGCCTGTCAACTCCCGACAAGAGGATGGCGATGGAGGCACTGCGAACTGAGCCTGTCGGGAAAAAGGCTCCTCCAGCCACCTGGCCATACCCTCGGTGAACCACTTGGTTTTGAAGGGCGAATACGCGTATTGATACACATGAAACAGTTCATGTGCAGGTGTGGTGCTCAAGCGAGGGTCTACCTGCGAACCAATCTTGATTTTGAGCGTGGGTGCCGTAGAGGACTGACCCTCAAACCAGTTGGGCTTGGTAGGTTCATCAAACGCAAGTCCTGTGCCCTGATCAAAGTGCTGAACATGCACTTCGATTCCGTCGCTTTGGGTGTACCTTGAACGCTTCAACGGCGGAACCAAACCCAGCTGGGTTTGATAAAACCAATCCGCTGCCTTTAGCTGCACAAGAATATCGTCCACCCGATCTGGAACCGCGTTGCCGTCCACGTCATCTGCTGGAACAGCATGCTTGCCCTCGGTGGTATAAAACACCCTGAATACACCCTCGGCCACGCTGTGGGTATAAAGTGCTTTGGGATGAGGCCTGGCCCATGCGGACACCCCAGGGATTAAAAGAACAGACAATCCGAGCAACAAATACACAAGCGGTTCCAGCTTGATTACACTGAAAACCTGGCCCGGCAGATATCGACCATTACCATTTATTTGCATGATTTTTTAATTAAAACCTGACTGAAAACACCATGTTCCTGGACTTTATCGAAATTGGCACCTCCGACTTCAACACCCTGATTCAGGCTGCCGGCCCTGCTGCACACGGCCTATCGATTGATCCCATCTCACTTTACCTTGATCGGCTTCCGAATCGCCCGGGCTGCAAAAAAATTAACGCTGCCATTTCCAATTTTGAGGGTACGGTGGAGGTTTACTTCATCCCGCCCCAAGTGATTGCGAAGCATCGTCTGCCCAATTGGCTCAGGGGTTGCAATTCGATTGGTGCCCCTCACCCCACGGTCGCCAGGCAGCTGGACAAAATGGGCATCGCCCCTGAATTGGTTCTAATGCGTCAACCGGTGCCCTGTCACCGGCTTCAAACAGTGCTGCGTCAACAGGATGTTCAGGGCGTATTCATGCTGAAAGTAGACACTGAGGGACATGACGCGGTGATACTGAACGACTTTTTCAGTGACGCAACACCCGAGCAATGGCCTCATCAAATCATATTTGAATCGAATAAATTGTCAGACAGCGAGACGATTCACAGGCTGATCGCAAAGCTGATTTTGATGGGCTACGACATTGTGGCTTGCGAAACAGGCGGCGGTGCCAGCGACACTCACCTTCGCTTGAACCTAAACCGGCTGAAAGGTGAGCGCGGATCAATTCAAACCGCGAAGGGATACTACCTGGAGGGTTACCCGAAAAACTACTCCCCGCTTAACCTGCCGCACGAGAATAATCTGGATTCAGCGTTGAAATATGCCAACCAATTGCAGGCCGCCGGCGTCACCTTTCAATATGGTAGGTACGAAGTTCGCCAAGGTCGCTATTTGCAACACTCGACGAAAGACTTGCAGGTTTGCAGTTGGATAACTTTGCCTGAAGGAACAAATCACACATACCCACTGTAAAAAAACACTTGGATTAATTCTTACTTCTTTCTGAGCGTTTTCCCTTAAGTTACGTTGGCATCAAATAAGTACAATACATTAGATTGTTAAATAAATTCCAGCAACTATGACGTACGAAATTCCCATGCATTCAAAGAATTATTCTTAATAACCAAAACAAGTGATTGTTTAATAAATATATTTTTATTATCAAAATAATAAGAAAAACAACAACCACCCTCAATATTTGTTAAATCCAGAAACCCACATAAAATCCACCTCAGATCAGTTCAAGTAGCAATTGGACAACAACAAGTCCTACCTGTCCAATGACCGATCAAACAGAATCAAAGGGTACTGAGCGATCAACTTCAGCACCGCCTGTCGGCGCTGCGTCATTTGGCTTGCCGGGTCAGAGCAATCCGATATCACCATCTGGCAGCGAAAAGCCAATCGTTGTGCCGCCGAAACTGGCTGTTTTGTCGCAGGAAGAAACAAAAAACCAGACAGAGCAAACAGAACACGGTGTTTTGCTCGAAAACGAGACAGGTGAGGAAACTGAGAAGCTGGCAGGTTTGTTCGGTGCCGAGTTGGGCCTCGCTGGATTTGGCTCGTTGGCGGGGGGAGCCGTTACTCTGGGAGTTATCGCGGGTGGATCGAGCCGCTCCGTAACACCAAGTGATGAATCCGACAGTGACTCCGACTCTGACAGCGACTCTGACAGCGACTCTGACAGCGACTCTGACAGCGACTCTGACAGCGACTCTGACAGCGACTCCGACTCCGATAGCGATTCTGACAGCGATTCTGACAGCGATTCTGACAGCGACTCCGACAGCGACTCCGACAGCGACTCCGACAGCGACTCCGACAGCGACTCCGACAGCGACTCCGACTCCGACTCCGACTCCGACTCCGACTCCGACTCCGACTCCGACTCCGACTCCGACTCCGACTCCGACTCCGACTCCGACTCCGACTCCGACTCCGACTCCGACTCCGACTCCGACGGTCCAGATCTGCCGATTCTCCTGAATGCCAATTCACTGACCATTGCACCTCTCGGAATTCAACTGCTTCAACTTCAAAACCTTGAAGCCCTTGGGATCGAAACGCAAACCGACGATCTTATGGACTGGACAGTGACCGTACTCGACCCAAAAATCCAGGTGTTTGCGGGTGGAGATCGACCATTGTTGTCGATCGAGGATGTGAACCTTCTCAACGCAGCCTCAACACGCTCAATCCAAGAAGACATGCGCAACGCAGGGGAGGACAGCATCACCGCGCCTGACTCCTCTGGTTCGGGAGAAGACGGAGTTTCGCTTCGAGAGTTTTCCGTTAATTTGGGCACTACCCTGGAAATCCGGGATCTATCGCTGGACCTGACCCGCAGCAGCATGGCGCAGTCGCTTCAAGACATTGCAAAAGCTGTACGAAAAGTATTCAGCGAGGAAGGATTGCAAATTACCCCTGGGGTTTCTGTTGAAAACCTTGCTCTGAACACTGGCAACGAATCCATGCGATTTGACGTGAAGCCAGGAGACGCCACAGCACCTTCTGGAGGACAGGTTTTCCTTCCAACAGTCGTGGTTCCACAAGTTGCATTCATCACAGAGCCAGCCGGAACAAACCTCGAAAGCATATTGCTCAGCTCCGCAGATGTAGTGAGAGATGGCAGTTTGCCCTCTACATCACTAGTTCAAGTACTGCAACAAACAGACACGCTGACTGCCAGTTCGGTGGTTGCGTTGGGCGCATTTGCCCTCCATGAAATGGGGTTCGTCTCTCGAGACATCTCCACCACACAAAGGCAATTCGCCGATGTGACTCTCGCTGTTATTAATAATTCTAAGGAGACAGACATGACTGCAGTTGTATTTGACCGAATCAACCAGGGCCCAGGTGGCGACAACATCGCCACCCGCGCAGCAGAGGCCGCGGGTATCATCGCGGCAAACTTGCAGGAAATCAACCCGCAAGGTTACGCACCCACACCCCCAGAAGGCGGTGGTGGCGATCCAGTTGAGCAATCACCCGAGCAGCAATTTGCAAGTGACATGCAAGCCGCTTTTGAAGCGGGCAACCCCGCCAACGGCGGTAGCCCCGAGGATGGATTTGCCGCAGCAAATCTCGCAGTACAAAACTTTGCTGGTCAAATCATGGACGACACTGCGGGTGTCGCAGTCCAGCTGGTCGAAGCGATACCTTCTCTGGCAGCCGATGCCGTGGGTAATGTAGACGGTGAAAATGATGATGCCGACCCCGGTACAGACTTCGGTACATTCATCAACGGCCCCGATGGCGATGATGGCTTTGGCGAAGACGACGCATTCACTGACATGGATGTGATTGGTACCGAAAACGACGTGCTAACAATTGCAGACGGTGTATTGAGTTTTCCGTCAGCTGTCGTAGAGGCACTGGCCGCTGGTGGTGGCGGTGGCGGTGATGGGCCCGCTCCATCCCTTGTGAAAGGGCTGGTACCCGCAGACGCAGCCTTTGCCTCCGCAATTGTTGAAGGCGTGGAGCGCGCATTCACAGGCGTAGATGAAGGCCTGAACCTGTTTGTAACTGAATACAATGCAGGCACGGACGCATTTCTAGCGTCGGTTGAAGATCAGGGCCCCGGCGCTGGCCAGGCATTCCTGACCAGCCGGGCACCAGGGGGTAGCGACGAACTGGCACCCAGAATTCAAGCCGTCTTGAATGGAGACGCCTACACGGATGTGCGTGGCACCCCAGACCAAAGCAACCCTGAGTTTGTTCAAGGCACGTTGGAAGGCGCACCCGACGTCATCGCGTCTTCACTGCAAGGTGGTGGCGCCCCCGTGGGTGGTGAACCTGGAGACGGTCCCGATCCAGTAGGCTTTTTGACTGGAACGCCCGCAGCAATTTCATCTTCAATCGAAGCGGGAGAACCTGGTCCCTTCCTTGAGCACCTGCAAACACTCAGCCCGGCCTAAACTCGGCACACATCAACAGGCCTGAGAACGCCTCGACGCATCCCCACAATTTATTGTGGGGGTGCCTTTGGCAAAGCCGCCAAAATGGAATCGACCAAACGATTGGCCGTGAATTTGTCCGCTGTCTCCACCATCACGCGCAACACAGGTTCGGTGCCGGAAGGGCGAATCAACAAACGACCATTGCTGCCCAACTCCGCCTTCACAGCCTCGCACACGCCCTGCACTTTCACATCGTTCGCCCAGTCGTAGCCCATGGGCAAGCGAGCGTTTTTAAGCACCTGTGGCAGCATGGCCACTGGCTTTAAAATATCGGCCAAAGGCATGCCAAGGTTGCGCACAGCGCGCAGCACCTGAAGTGCACTCACAATGCCGTCACCCGTAGAATGGCGGTCAAGAACCAACAAATGCCCTGAACTTTCACCCCCCAACTGCCAGCCGTTGGCCTGCAGTTTTTCAAACACATAGCGGTCGCCCACCTTGGCGCGCTCAAAGCCCACATTCAGTTGCTTCAAGGCAAGCTCAAGCCCAAGGTTACTCATCAAGGTGCCTACCACACCATCCACCCTGCCCTGCATGTGCAAACGCTCGGCGACCAAGGCAAACAACAACTCGTCGCCATTGTAAATTCGACCGCTGCCGTCCACGCAAATCAATCGGTCGGCGTCGCCATCCAGCGCAAAACCATAATCAGCCTTGTGTTCAAACACAGCCCTGGCTACAAAGTCGGGGTAAGTGGCACCCACACCTCGGTTAATGTTCAAACCATCGGGCTGATCAGCCAACACCACCACATCGGCACCCAGTTCACGGAAAACCGCGGGGGCAATTTGGTAGGCAGCGCCGTTGGCACAATCCACCACAATTTTTAGCCCGCGCAGGTGTTTGTCGCGGGGAAAAGTGCCTTTACAAAATTCAATGTAACGGCCCGCCGCGTCATTCAAGCGTTTGGCCTTGCCCAACTCTTCAGATGATTTGCAAGGCGCATTCAACGCCAGTTGTGCCTCAATTTCCATCTCCCAGGCATCGGGCAATTTGGTGCCCTCTCCCGAGAAAAACTTGATGCCGTTGTCTTGGTAAGGGTTGTGGGAGGCACTAATCACCACGCCTGCTGACATGTTCAAGGCACGTGCCAAATAGGCCACACCTGCAGTAGGCATGGGGCCCACCATCACCACATCCACACCCACCGAAGTAAAGCCCGCTTCAAGGCAGCTTTCCAGCAAATAGCCACTCACGCGAGTGTCCTTGCCAATTAGCACCTGTGGGCGCCTTCCATCACCTTCGTGTTTGGCCAGCACCGTGCCAGCGGCTTGCCCCAAACGCAACACAAAGTCGGGAACCATGGGGCTTTGCCCCACCGTGCCGCGAATGCCATCGGTACCGAAATATTGTCTGCTCATGGAATATCTGCAATAGGTGAATGGTGTTTATTGATCTGATTTTACGGGAACTGCAGTGCGCCCAAGGTAATCAATCCCGCTTAATTTACAAAAGCTTTCAAGGTGCGCCGGGTTGTCTATCCCATACACCCCCAAATCAGCGCCTGGCGTGAACAAGGCATGGGTACGCTCGTTGGACCGTTGTTGCAACCAACCAAAAGCTGTGTGGCGCTTGGCCTCCATGTCGGGGTGCCAATGCTGCCCCTCAACCACTTTGCCCCCCTCTTTGTACAAGTGATACAGCGGAATCAGATTGTGCCGAGGGTGAAACACCTGATAGCCCTTGGCATGCGCGCGCAAGGAAAGGCTTTGTTCCTCTCCCCGAAAATACAGATAGGGGTCGTACGGCACCTGCTGGGTAAAATCGCCCGTGGTGAACAAAAAACACGCCCCCACATGAAAACCCGGCAGGTGGGTCGTATTAGGCTGCTCAGCCCGCTTTCGCACCACCCGGAACTGCAACACAGCGCGCTCGGCGGTCAACACACTGCCAGGGTCGCGTTCAATGAAAAATATCTCGTCAGATTTTGCAGGTTCATCCGCCACCGCCCTGCCCTGCCCATCAAACCGGAAACCTGGCGGGTAGGTGCTAATCAACGGCTTGGGGTGAGTCGCTTGAAGCCGCAGCAGTTGTTGAATCAACAACTCATCCCAGCCTTGATCAAACAAAGTGTGAGAATCAATTTGCAGCAAATAATCCTGGTCGTTGTACAGCGAAAAAGCGATGGACCGCGCCCAGCTAACACCGCGAGAATCCACGGGCGACAAGCCCACATAGTTGATGTTTTTGCGCGCGGGAAACTGGCCTAACCACGCAGGGTTCAACTGCTCGGACTGATCCACCAAACCCACATGAATTCGCTGTGGGTGAGCGGCTTTGGCAAACAGTTGATGAATGGTCAAATAAAGGTGGGGCTCGCGGTATGCCGCAACGCTCACGTAAATCGTGGGCAACTTGGGCACGCTGGCCGCCTGCATCATTGATTCAAGGCGAAGGCCACTTTCAAGGCCTCCACCGTTTCACGCACATCATGCACGCGCAACACAGCCGCCCCGTGTTGCGCCGCGTAGGTTGCCGCAGCCACCGAGCCGGCCGTGCGCAAAGCAGGGTCAGCTTGCCCTGTAAGCTCGGCTATCATGCGCTTGCGCGACACTCCCACCAACACCCCAGCTCCCAAAGTAGAAAACAGGGGCGTTGCCCTCAGCAAATCAATATTGTGTTGCAGTGTTTTGCCAAAACCAAAGCCAGGGTCCACAAGAATACGGCTTGCCTGCACACCCATTTGCTCAAGCGCCAGCATGCGTTGGTTCAGAAATGCCTCAACATCGTTGACCACATGGTTGTACTGGGGCGAGTTTTGCATGGTGCGCGGCTCACCTTGCATGTGCATCACTACCGCACCCGCGTTCGATTGCGCAAGCACAGCTTCCGCACCAGCATCCCGAAAACCATTTACATCATTCAGAATGTCCACACCCAAATTTACCGCACGCGCCATCACGTCGGCTTTCATGGTGTCAATCGACAACGGCACATTCCAGTTCATCAACTCTTTCAGAACGTCTGCGACGCGTGCCCATTCTTCGTCAGCATCAACACCCAGAGCACCCGGCCGGGTAGACTCCCCGCCAATGTCCAGAATTTGTGCACCCTGCTCCACTAGCTTGCGGGCATGCTCAATTGCCAGGCTGGTTTTATGGTGCTTGCCACCGTCCGAAAATGAATCGGGCGTGACATTCACGATGCCCATAATCAAAGGCTTGCCGTGCGTGTAGGTAAGCTCGAAACGACCTGCTTTCCAAGTGCGAACCATGTGCTGCCTTGCGAGTTGCTGTGCTGGTATTTTACGGCAAAGGTGAAAACCTGTTCCGCTTAGCTTGCTCAGGTGCATACCCTCTTTCGCCAGAAAACCTGAATACCCCCTTGTTATTGGTTCACCGTCCTAAGCGCACCCGCTAAACAGCGGGCGGGCTGCGCTTTCGGCCTCGCCGAGCGGACGGTGAATCAACACCAAGGGCAGGTTTTCTTGATCTGCGCTGCGAGGGTATCGCCACCTGAGCGTGAGGCCGACAACGCCGGCGACCCTCGGGGTGCGGGGTGCGGGGTGGGCAGGCTTGGGTACTGTGCCGCCTTGCCGGCTTTGCAAGGCTTCCCGGCGGCTTCGTAGCGCGGGGCGGTTCCGCTAGGAACCGATGCGAAGACGCTTAAGCGTTTCGCATGCCCCAAGCCAGAAGCATCAAGCCGGATCAGAAGCATTGCTTAGGCAAGGTGGCACAGCGCCCAAGCCTCGACCACACCAACGCCGCGCCACAATCAGAAGACTTGCTTAAGGCTTGGTGACGTAGCACCCAAGCCTCGCGAGAAGTCAACAAAAAAGCCGCTGGTCGCGAAACCAACGGCTTTCAAGTTTTAACAAACCCAGCAGGGTTTAATCTGCTTTCACACTCATCGCAGCAGGTGCAGGCTGAGGCGCAGGAGCAACCTTCTCGCCACCGCCACCACTGGAGCTTGGGCTACCACCCGTGGGTGGTGTGCTACCGCCAGTTGAGGGTGGACGCGGGTCTTTGCCATCCATAATGTCGTTAATCTGATCCGCATCAATGGTTTCCCACTCCAGCAAAGCCTTGGCCATGGTGTGAACCTTGTCACGGTTCTGATCCAGAATATCCCAAGCCACTTTATACTGGGAATCAATGATCTTGCGAATTTCAGCATCCACCATTTGCATGGTCTGCTCGCTCATGTGCGTGGTCTTGGTCACTGAACGGCCCAGGAACACCTCACCTTCGTTCTCTGCATACACCATGGGGCCAAGAGCCTCGGTCATGCCGTAACGGGTCACCATATCGCGGGCAATGGCTGTTGCGCGCTCAAAGTCATTCGATGCACCCGTGGTCATCTGGTTCATGAAAATTTCTTCAGCAATACGACCACCAAACAACACGGCGATGGTACACAGCATGCGTTCTTTGTCCATGCTGTAACGGTCGCCTTCCGGCAACTGCATGGTCACGCCCAAGGCACGGCCACGCGGAATGATCGTTACCTTGTGCACCGGGTCGGTTTTTGTCATCAATTTGGCAACCACAGCGTGGCCCGACTCGTGGTAGGCCGTGTTGCGGCGCTCCTCTTCGGGCATCACCATGCTGCGGCGCTCGGCACCCATGATGATCTTGTCTTTGGCTTTTTCAAAGTCGTTCATTTCAACCACACGGCCATTGCGGCGTGCGGCAAACAAAGCGGCTTCATTCACCAGGTTGGCCAAATCAGCACCCGAGAAACCGGGGCAACCACGGGCCAGTACAGATGCATCCACGTCTGGCGACATTGGGATTTTGCGCATGTGCACTTTCAGAATTTGTTCACGGCCACGGATATCGGGCAGGCTAACAACCACTTGGCGGTCAAAACGGCCTGGACGCAGCAAGGCTGGGTCGAGTACATCGGGGCGGTTGGTCGCAGCAATCACGATAATGCCCTGGTTGGTATCGAAACCGTCCATTTCAACCAGCATCTGGTTCAGGGTTTGTTCGCGTTCGTCGTTACCGCCACCCAAACCTGCACCACGCTGGCGACCCACCGCATCAATTTCGTCAATGAAAATAATACAGGGAGCTTGCTTTTTGGCTTGCTCGAACATGTCGCGAACACGAGCCGCGCCCACACCCACGAACATTTCAACGAAGTCGGAACCAGAGATTGCGAAGAAAGGCACCTTGGCTTCACCTGCAATGGCTTTGGCCAGCAAGGTTTTACCCGTACCTGGTGAACCCACCATTAACACACCACGGGGAATTCGGCCACCCAGCTTCTGGAACTTGGTGGGATCTTTCAGGAATTCAACCAGCTCGTGGACGTCTTCTTTGGCTTCGTCGCAACCTGCAACGTCCGCAAAGGTAACAGGGTTGGTATTCTCATCGAGCAATTTGGCGCGGCTTTTACCAAAGCTGAATGCACCACCCTTGCCACCGCCCTGCATTTGACGCATGAAGAAGATCCACACACCAATCAGCAGCAACATGGGGAACCAGCTCACGAAAAGGCTCATCAACAGCGATGGCTCTTCTTCGGGCTTGGCGCGCACCTGCACACCGTACTTCAGCAGGTCACCGACCATCCAGATGTCGCCAGGCGAATAAACCACTCGCTCACGGTCATCGGTAGTCAGGGCGCGAACCACACGCCCTTCAACGATCACGCTCTTGATGCGTCCATTTTGCGCATCCTGCATGAACTCGGAATAGGTCATTTCGTTGGAGCGTGTTTGTTGCCCTTCAAACTGTTTGAACACAGTAAAGAGCACCAGCGCTACAACCAACCAGACTGCTGCTTTGGAAAACGAATTATTCAATGCCACTTCTCCTCGAGGACTCTGCCACCACCCTAGGGAAATGGGGGCAGGTTATCCATTTTAAACCCAAGCGAATGAAATACGCCATCACACTATTTCATGGTGTGCATTAACAATCGCAATCGCCTGGATCATGATGCTGCAAAATACCTATTTAAGACCCTTGCAAAGCAAAAAGGTTTCACGAGAACGGTCTCGTGAGGCCTTGGGTTTGCGCGGCGACACGCTTTTAAACACCTGCTTCATCTGGTGCACAATGTTGCTGTAGGAAGACCCATGAAAAATCTTCACGATCAGCGCCCCATTGGGCTTTAGGTGATTCAATGCAAAATCAATGGCCAGCTCGCACACATGCTCAATTCGGGCTGAATCGGCTGCAGCCACACCGGAAAGATTGGGCGCCATGTCGGAAACCACCAGATCCAGCTTTTCGCCACCCAAGCGCTGGTTCAGGTCTTCGAGCACGGCTTCGTCGCGAAAATCCCCTTGAATGAACTCAACACCCGCAATTGGTTCCATTGGAAGCAGATCCAGTGCGATAATACGGCCATTGATGACACCCCCGGGCCCAACCAAGGCTTCCCGAAGCACCTGCGACCAACTTCCCGGCGCGCTGCCCAGGTCGACCACCTTGATGCCTGGCTTCAACAACCCTTCTGGCTCGGCGATTTCCTTCAGTTTGAAGGCCGCACGGGCGCGATAACCCGCATTCGTGGCCATTTTCACGTATGGGTCGTTGATGTGGTCATGCAACCAGTTTTTATTGAGTTTCTTCTTTTTAGCCACCGATTACCCAACCGAGTGAAAAATTAATATGACGGACACCGCAGCTGTAACCCTGACACCCGCCGAGAAAAAGGCGCTTAAAGCCCAGGCCCATGCATTGGATCCGGTAGTTTTGATTGGCGACAAGGGCTTAACACCCAATGTGGTCAAAGAAATCGACATGAACCTGAATGCACATGGTCTGATCAAGGTACGCGTGGCTGGCGACGACCGGGAAGCCCGCCTTGAATATGCGCAAGCCATTTGCGATGAAACTGGCGCAGCCTTGGTTCAACACATTGGCAAGTTGCTGGTGTTGTTCCGCCCCAAAGCAGAAGACTCCGAAAAAGCCAAGGCAAAAAGCCGACCAAAACCCAAAGGTCCACGCCAAACCAAGCGTCAGTTTGTTTCCAAAGACTAACTCAAGCCTTTGGAATCGAGGCTGGCTTATTGTCCTTTGTGACACCAAACCGGTTCAAGCCCCACACCAGCGCACCAATCATCTTGACGGAATACAGCACGCTTGAAATGGCGTGCATGTTGCCGAACTGGCTACGCATGGCCGCAAGCTCGTCTCCTTGCAAACCCGCCATGGCTTCACGCAAGGTATTCATATGGGGCTGAAGCCAGGCAAGCTCAACCACGCTGACCCCCAAAATAACGGCCATCAAGGCATTCAGCCGCAAACTTGCGCGCAATTCGCCAGCAAAATTTGACAAGGTTAACAACACAGCGCTGCTCACCAGGGAATACAAAGCCAACATGTAAAACAATCGGCCTGCCACCAAACCCGCTTCAGGGCGTGGCAACCATTTGAACAAGCCCGGCGCAACCAGAATGGCCATGAACCACAAAGCCCCGAGCCAAATTGCCCAGAACGCCAGTTCCGCACCCCGAAAACCGCGCCAAGTCATTGTTATTGCACCCCTTTAACAAAAACCATCAAATGTATTTTACTTCCAGCACTTCGTATTCGCGCAAACCGCCTGGTGCCTGAACATGGGCCACATCACCTTCATACTTGCCAATCAAGGCACGCGCAATCGGGCTGGAAATGGAAATCAGGCCAGCTTTGATGTCGGCCTCATCGTCGCCCACAATTTGGTATTCAACTGTGGCGCCGGCTTCAATGTCCTCCAGCTTCACAGTCGCGCCAAACACCACGCGGCCTTCCGCATCTACGTTCGTGGGGTCGATGATCTGTGCATTGCTCATCTTGCCTTCAATTTCCTTAATACGCCCTTCGATAAAACCCTGCTTTTCCTTGGCTGCATCGTATTCGGCATTCTCCGACAAATCGCCCTGCGCGCGCGCCTCGGAAATGGCATTGATCACCGCTGGGCGATCAATGGTTTTCAGGCGATGCAATTCTTGTTTCAGCTTTTCAGCGCCCTTGACGGTCAATGGGATAGTGGCCATAAATTCAGTTGTTCCTGCAAATGGAAAGCCGCCTGATAGCAAACATTGCTATGAGACGGCTTAAAGGTTCAGACAGGCAGATTAAGCGGAGAGTTCCGCATGCAGGCTTTGAACGCTGTAAACGTCCATTGCGCCGAGGTGTTTCATGCCCTCGACTGAAGCCAGTGCACCTGCCATGGTTGTGAAGATCGTAACACGAGAACTCAGTGAAGTGGTTCTAATGTAACGGCTGTCGTTAATCGCGCTTCGGCGCTCTTCAACCGTGTTCACCACCAACTGCACTTCTCCGTTTTTCAGCATGTCGACAATGTTCGGGCGGCCTTCAAGCACCTTGTTCACCACGGTGCATTCAATGCCACCTTCAGCAATGGCCGCTGCCGTGCCTCGCGTTGCAATAATCTTGAAGCCCAGATCAACCAGGCCTTTGGCCAGTTTCACGGTGTGCTTCTTGTCTTCGGTTTTCACGCTGATGAAAGCGGTGCCACCTTCAGGCAACTTGACCGACGCGGCCAGCTGCGACTTCACAAACGCCTCACCGAAAGTGCGGCCAACGCCCATGACCTCGCCCGTGGACTTCATTTCAGGGCCAAGAATAGTGTCAACCCCGGGGAATTTCACAAAGGGAAACACGGCTTCTTTTACCGAGAAATATTTCGGTACGGGAATTTCCGTCACGCCCTGGGCCGCGAAGGTTTGGCCGGCCATACAGCGCGCGGCAATCTTGGCCAACTGCTTGCCAGTGGCCTTGGACACATAAGGCACAGTGCGCGAGGCGCGTGGGTTCACTTCCAGCACATACACAGTGTCGTTTTGAATCGCGAACTGCACGTTCATCAAACCGATCACGTTCAAGGCTTTGGCCATGAGTTCGGATTGACGCTTCAATTCATTGACCATATCAGCAGACAAGCTGTAGGGGGGCAGGCAACAGGCTGAGTCGCCACTGTGCACGCCCGCTTGCTCAATGTGCTCCATCACGCCGCCGATCATCACGGTTTGGCCATCGCACAAGGCGTCTACGTCCACCTCAATCGCATCGTTCAGGAAGCGGTCGAGCAGCACAGGGCTGTCGTTGCTCACTTTCACGGCCTCGCGCATGTAGCGCTCAAGGTCTTTCTGCTCATGCACAATTTCCATGGCGCGGCCACCCAGCACGTAGCTTGGGCGCACCACCAGTGGGTAACCAATTTCCTGGGCATGTGCAATGGCCTCGGCTTCAGTGCGTGCAGTGCGGTTAGGCGGCTGGCGCAGGTTCAGCTTGGTCAGCAGCTTCTGGAAGCGCTCGCGGTCTTCGGCGATGTCGATGCTTTCAGGGCTGGTACCGATAATGGGTACACCATTGGCTTCGAGTGACTTCGCCAATTTCAATGGCGTTTGACCACCGTACTGAACAATCACACCCACGGGCTTTTCAATGGCAACAATTTCAAGCACGTCTTCAAGCGTCAATGGCTCGAAGTACAGGCGATCGGAAGTGTCGTAATCGGTAGAAACCGTTTCAGGGTTGCAGTTGACCATGATGGTTTCATAGCCGTCTTCGCGCAGTGCCATGGCGGCATGCACGCAGCAGTAATCAAACTCAATACCCTGACCAATTCGGTTGGGGCCACCGCCCAGCACCATGATCTTTTTCTTGTCAGTGGGCGCGGCTTCGCATTCCTCTTCGTAGGTGGAATACATATAAGCGGTGCCGGTCTTGAATTCGGCAGCGCAAGTGTCTACGCGCTTGTACACAGGGCGAACATTGTGCTGGTGGCGAAGCTTGCGGATTTCAGCTTCCGACACATCCAGCAAATAAGCCAAGCGACGATCAGAGAAGCCCTTGCGTTTGAGTAAGCGCAACACTGGCTCGGAAAGATCCGCCAGCGTTTTGGTTTCCAGCTCTAGTTCCGTGTCCACGATGTCTTGAATTTGAATCAGGAACCAACGATCAATTTTGGTCAACTGGTGTACTTCTTCCAGGCTAAAGCCTTGGGCAAACGCATCGCCCACATAAAAAATTCGCTCGGGGCCGGGTTCACCCAATTCACGTTCGATCACTTCGCGATCGGTTGTTTTCTGATTCAAACCATCCACGCCAACTTCCAGGCCACGCAGGGCTTTCTGGAAACTTTCCTGAAAGGTGCGGCCCATGGCCATCACTTCGCCCACACTCTTCATCTGTGTGGTCAGGCGGTCGTCGGCTGTGGGGAACTTTTCGAATGCAAAACGTGGAATCTTGGTGACCACGTAGTCGATGGAAGGCTCGAACGACGCGGGGGTCAAGCCGCCGGTGATGTCGTTTTTCAATTCATCAAGGGTGTAACCCACAGACAGCTTGGCTGCCACTTTGGCAATCGGGAAGCCCGTGGCTTTGGATGCCAAAGCCGATGAACGCGATACACGCGGGTTCATTTCGATCACGATCATGCGTCCATTGGCCGGGTTGATCGAGAACTGAACGTTAGAACCACCGGTATCCACGCCAATTTCACGCAGAATGGCAATGGAAGCATTGCGCATCAACTGGTATTCGCGGTCAGTCAGGGTTTGTGCAGGCGCCACGGTAATGCTGTCGCCGGTGTGCACGCCCATGGGGTCCAGGTTTTCGATGGAACACACGATAATGCAGTTGTCTGCACTGTCGCGCACCACTTCCATTTCGTATTCTTTCCAGCCAATCAGGCTTTCTTCGATCAACAGTTCGTTCGTGGGGGATGCTTCCAGACCACGACGGCAAATGGTTTCGAATTCTTCAGCATTGTAGGCAATGCCACCACCGGTTCCGCCCAAAGTAAAACTGGGGCGAATAATGACCGGAAAACCGTTGCTGCCAACCTGCTTGGCGATGCTGGCCTGCACTTCAAGCGCTTCTTCCATGGAATGGGCCACACCGCTCTTCGCAGAATCCAGGCCGATGCTGGTCATGGCGTTCTTGAACTTCAAGCGGTCTTCAGCTTTTTCAATGGCTTCTTCTTTCGCGCCAATCAACTCGACATTGTATTTGGCCAGCACGCCGTGCTTGGCCAAGTCCAACGCGCAGTTCAAGGCAGTTTGACCACCCATTGTGGGCAACACGGCATCGGGGCGTTCTTTCTCGATAATGCGCTCAACAACCTGCCAGGTGATGGGTTCGATGTAAGTAACATCGGCCATTTCCGGGTCAGTCATGATGGTGGCAGGGTTGCTGTTGACCAGCACCACTTTATAGCCTTCTTCGCGAAGCGCTTTACAGGCTTGAGCACCTGAGTAGTCGAATTCGCAGGCCTGACCAATCACAATGGGGCCGGCGCCGATGATCAGGATTGTTTTTAGATCGTTACGCTTTGGCATAACTTCCCTTTAATTTTAAAAATTTCAATACGGTTCAAACAGGTTTGCACAAGAGCGTATTACGCCTTGGCTGCCTTGATGTCTGAAATAAAACGGTCGAACAGTTCTGCCAAATCGTGCGGACCTGGGCTGGCTTCCGGGTGGCCCTGGAAGCAAAAGGCTGCACGGTCAGTTCGCTCCAGGCCCTGGATAGACCCGTCGAACAAGGACACATGCGTAACGCGCAGGTTGGCAGGCAATGAATCGGCATCTACAGCAAAACCATGGTTTTGGCTGGTAATGGCCACACGCTTGGTTTTCAGGTCTTGTACCGGGTGGTTTGCCCCATGGTGGCCAAACTTCATTTTCATGGTTTTGGCACCACTGGCCAAAGCCATAAGCTGGTGGCCCAAACAAATGCCAAACACGGGCAGTTTGGTGTTGTCCAGAATATGCTTGATGGCAGAAATGGCGTAGTCGCAGGGCTCGGGGTCGCCTGGGCCATTGCTCAAGAACACGCCATCGGGGTTCAGGGCCAGTACTTTCTCCACCGGGGTTTGAGCCGGCACCACTGTTACGCGGCAGCCACGCTGGGCCAGCATGCGCAAAATATTGCGCTTGGCACCATAGTCGAATGCCACCACATGATGTGGGCGCTCGCCAGTCTGGAAATGGGGCTCTTCAGCAGCCACACCCAAAGCCCATTCGCCTTCAACCCACTCATGGGCTTCTGTACAGGAAACCACCTTGGCCAAGTCCATACCAGCCAGACCAGGGAAGCCTTTGGCCAGTTCAATGGCGCGCTCAGCGCTCAAGGTTTCGCCACTGCCTTCAGTCAAAAGGCAGCCATTCTGGGCGCCCTTTTCACGAAGAATACGGGTCAGCTTGCGGGTATCAATACCAGCAATGCCAGGCACACCATGCTTTTTCAGGTAATCAGCCAAGGGCATTGTTGAACGGAAGTTGGACACCAGTTCAGGCAGGTCTTTGATGACTAGGCCAGACAAATGCAACCCGGCGGATTCTTCGTCCTGAGGGTTGGTGCCAACGTTGCCGATGTGAGGGTAAGTGAGGGTGACAATTTGGCGGCAGTAGGATGGGTCGGTGGCGATTTCTTGATAACCCGTGAGCGATGTATTGAACACCACTTCACCCACTTGCGTGGTGGGGGCGCCAAAAGAAATGCCCTCGAATACTGTGCCGTCTGCGAGCGCGAGCAAGGCGCGCGGGTGGGCGCTTGCGACTAATTTCGACAAGGGAAACTCCAATAGATGCGACAAAACACCCGGGGACAAATAACACCCGCGCAGGCTTTTTGCCTAAGAATCATTCAGCTAGCCGAGAATTATACCCGGAACAGCCGGGTTCGGCCACACCGAAGTGTGGCCTATCGAGAACTTTGAAGAACTTTCGGGGGATTAAGCAGGGCTTGAGGCCGCGATGCGTCGACCATACCAACACAACACCGCCACCGTGGCGTACATCAACAAGCCATAAACAACAACCGGAACAGCTATTTCAGCATTGCCCAGCAATGACAGCGCAATGGTCAAACCCAGTGTCGAGTTTTTCACACACATTTCAATTGACACAGTCAAACTGTCTCGGGCATTCAAGCCGCTAATTTTTCCGCCCAGCAAACCTAGGGCAACGGCAGCAAAATTTAGCGCCATCACGGGCATCCAGGCCTCGGCAAACCAGCCAGGCATGTTTTCAGACTCGCTGATTGCGATCAACACAATAATTGCAACCAGCACAAACACCGCGAATTTATTGATTGCCGGTTCAAACTTTTGTGACAACTCCGGCTTCTTGGCACGAATAAACATGCCAATACACACTGGGATAATCACGATCACCATCATGGTAAGCAGGGTTTTCAGAAATGGAAGTTCAAGCTGCGTGCCCTCGCCTACAAACATGGGCAAAGCGTAGGCCATGTAGAACGGAATGGTCACCACGGTAAGCAGGCTGGCCAGCACGGTGAGCGTAATTGACAAAGCCAGGTTGGCTTTGGCCAGGTAAGTGAGCACGTTCGAAGTAGTACCGCCGGGCATGGCTGCACTCAGCACCAGACCGGCCGCCATGACACCGCCACCGAAAATGCCACCGATTGCAAACCCCAGCAAAGGCACACCAAGCAGTTGCAACACCGTACCAACGATCACCCCTTTGGGCTGTTCTTTGATGCGTCGAAAATCTTCCACGGTCAGGCTTAAACCCATACCGATCATGATGATAAAAAGGGAAACCGGTAAACCGATCGTGATGTAGGTGTTGCCGAGCATTGTGTCTCCGAGAATATTTTTTGTTGTTCAGCTAATGTAGCCGATGCCGAACCCATGCGCTGTCAGCAAATTGACGTTTTTTCCGCCTTTTTGCACCCGACCGATCAAATAGTTCCAATCACCTTGGCGGCCATCGCCACCAGGCCGCCGCCAGTTCTCGAACGTGGTCAGCGTGCATTCGATGCCCAACGCAATCAACAGCAAACCGCCCACCACAATTTGCGCCCACATGGACTTGAGTTCACATTTTAAGCATCCCCCTGTGGCAACCGGTTTTTTATTTTGCAAACCATGGAATGAGATGCTCGCATCTGTGCTCTTATACGACTATGAGCCTTTTTCTGTCCAGCGCCGAAAGCAGATACAACCAGTGGGTCAAAGAGCATTACCGCTTTTTGATACGCAGTGCATGGGCGTTGACGGGCTCCAAGGTGCTGGCTGAAGACATTGTTCAGGATGTTTATTTTTTGGCATGGAAGCATCGCAAACAGTTAAAAGATGAATCCCTGGCGCGAGCCTGGTTGTTTCGCATCATGCGGCGCTGCGTGATCCGCCACGCACAACCAAAAACCTCGCAACTGGACGACGAAGCAAACGGCAACATTGATCAGTTCGCGCCGGACAGCGACTCCCGTATTGATTCAGTTCGGGCCTTGGCCAGAATTGCACCCATTCATCGCGAAGTGCTGGTGCTGTATTACTTCGATGACATGAGCACCATGGCCATTGCCGAGGCACTTGAAATTGCGCCAGGCACCGTGATGTCCAGACTGGCCCGTGCGCGCGACGCGTTGAAGCAAGTCATGAATCCTGCGCCTCCCGTTGATTCGTCCAACAAAATTACTACTCTTCTTCGGTCTAAAGATGGATGACCCTCGCAACACTTTTCCTGACGCATCAATCGACAGCGAGTTCGATCTGAATGCCCGTGCTGAATTGTCCCTGGCGTACCAGCCAAGCGAAGCCCCCTCGAGCCTGTACAAACGCGAACGCTATTGGCGCACGCCGCTTGTCAGCGGTTTGTTGGCACTGGGCCTGTTCGCAATGGTGGGCGGCGGGTTCTTTGCGCTTCGCCCACCGGAACTGGTCCGCGGAGCTATTGAGCATGAATATTACGAACGAACCCTGAGGGGACAGTTCATAACATCAGCTGAACTGATGCCAAAGTTTGGCTTGCCCGCCAACAAGCCAGTGCCCGGCTTCGCGCAACTGATGCGCCCTTGCGATATCGACGGAAATTTGGCGTATCACTTGACAACCTTTTTTGAGAAGGGCGGCATGGTCACCTTGTTTGCCTTTGAGGAAGGTGTTCACATTCCACAAGGCAGTGGCTGGTGGCGTGATGTGTACTGGCAGGTCAGGCACAACGCTGATGGCAAGGCAGTTGTAATGGTTGCACAGAAAGAGAAGGCGATTTCAGCCGCGAACCGTGCATTGATTGAAGCAAAAAGCAGTTAAAACAAACCAAAGGAGAACGAGATGTCAAACACAATTTCATCGAATGCCAGAAGACATGTGCTTAAGGGTACTGTCGCGGCCATGGCCATGGCGGGGCTGGCCAGCTGGACCAAACTTGGTTTTGCCGCAGACGCAAAACCCCTGCCGGGTTACGCCGACTGGAAAATTCCTGGCGACATTATCGTACATAGCAACAACACACTGGAGACCAAACGAAGCGCCTATGGCACCAGCGTTATTACACCCAACGACCAACTGTTTGTTCGCAACAATCTACCACCTCCCGATGCTGAAATCCTGAAAGATCGGGATGCCTGGGTGGTGGAAATTGACGGGGTTGCCAAACCCGCAAAATTGACACTGGCCGAACTGAAAACCATGGGGCTTGAGACAACCGCCATGGTGCTGCAGTGTTCAGGCAACGGGCGTGGATTCTTCCCGCACAAACCAAGCGGCACCCCCTGGAAAGTGGGCGCGGCTGGCTGTGTGGTGTGGAGCGGCGTACCCGTTCGCGCACTGGTTCAAGCCCACGGTGGCGTGAAAGCAGGTGCAAAATACATGACAGGAACAGGTGGTGAAAAGTTGCCAGACGGGCTGGATCCCTTGAGTGTAATTGTGGAACGATCTGTGTCGGCTGATGCCATGGAAGACGCACTATTGGCCTGGGAAATGAATGGCGAACCCATTTCCCTGGCACATGGCGGACCTTTGCGCCTGATCGTGCCGGGCTTTACCGGTGTGAACAACATCAAGTACATCAAGCGCCTGGCATTCACCGAACAGGAAACCAAGGCCAAGATCATGTCGCACGGTTACCGGATCACGCCCATCGGGGGCACGTCTGGTCCAGACCTGCCTTCGGTTCAACAGATGTCGATCAAGTCCTGGATCAACGCACCCTTGCCGGAGGATGGCGCCATCAAGGCTGGGCGCGTTCAAATCCACGGTGTGGCCTTCGGGGGTACCCATGCAGTGAAGGGTGTTGAGGTGTCCACTGACGGCGGGAAAACATGGACTGCTGCGAAGTTTGTAGGTCCAGACCTTGGCAAATATGCATGGCGCCAGTTTGTACTGGAAGCCGATTTGAAGCCGGGTGAATACCAGCTGGCCAGCCGCGCGACCGACACAAGCGGTGAAAGCCAGCCCGAAGCCCGTGTTGAAAACAAAAGTGGTTACAACAACAACAGTTGGCTGGACCATTCAATCAAAGTGAGTGTGGCATGATATCAAAGACTGTATGGATGCTCGGCCTGGTGCTGTCCTTTGCAACAGCAGCCTCGGCAGGGGAAGCAGAAGACATGGCCTTGGGTAAGAAACTTTTCACCTCTCAAGCAGTGCCTGCTTGCGCTGTGTGCCACACCTTGGCAGATGCAGGTTCTGAAGGGGCAATAGGGCCGGTACTGGATGAACTGAAACCCAGCGAAGACCAAGTGGCCAGGGCCTTGCGGGATGGCTTGGGACAAATGCCTTCTTACAAAAACAGTTTGACGGCAGAGCAGATCAAAGTGCTGTCCAAGTATGTTGCCAAGGCAGCGGCAGGCAAGTAGGTTTGCTTGCCGTCAAGGCTTGATTGTATTTTGCATCAGGTTGAGGTGATGCTCTTGAAATTCGGAGATCAAAAAGGGCTCACCTCGCTCCAGTATGAAATAACAAAATGCCTCCGCAGTTGGGGAAAGGTACTTACCAAAGGTGTAAGTTGAATTCCATGCGCGCATCACCGCCTGCTTCACGGCTTCGTTGATTTACAGTTCCATCGCAACCGGAGGTGTGATGCGGTGCGTCGAAAATCTTCCACGGTCAGGCTTAAACCCATACCGATCGTGATGCAGGTGTTGCCGAGCATTGTGTCTCTGAGAATATTTTTTGTTGTTCAGCTATGTAGCCGATGGCTGAAAGATTCGCTGTCAGCAAAATGCGGTTTAATCTGCCTTTTTGAATTCTGTGCGAACAATTTGCTCCAGAAAGTCGGCGACCACCCGGGTTTTCAGGGACAACTGGCTGCTTAAACCCGGTGGAAACACCAAGTACATGGGCAAACCGCCTGTGGCCGGGTTGTCGCAATACCAATCTGCAAGAATTTCAACCAGTTCGCCACGTGCCAAGGCGCCCTGCAGCATCCAGTCTGCGCTTCGACCCAAACCCAGACCCGACTGAATGGCACGCACCACCATCATGGGACTGGAACAGGTAAGCCATGAAATCACCCGGTGCTTTTGACTGGGCTGCGCGCCATTTTTAGGCCAGAACTCCCATTCTTTTTGGTCGCCGCGCTGAGAAAATGCAATGCACTGGTGGTGAACCAGATCTGCCGGGGTTTGGGGTACGCCATGCTTTTCAAGGTAAGCAGGCGCGGCATACAACTTTCGCCAAATGGTGGCCACTTTGCGGGCCCGCAAGGTGGAGTCTTGCAACAAGCCAACACGCAAAGCAATATCAAAGCCTTCTTCTACAATCATTGCGTTGCGGTTGGAGAGGTCCACTTGCAGTTGCACATCGGGGTACTTGGCATGAAATTCAGGCAGGCGGGGTGCGAGTATCTTTTCGCCCACGATCACCGGAAGGCTGATACGAACGGTTCCGTGCGGCTGCCCGCTTTGCAGTTGGGTAATCGCATCACGCGCCTCTTGCTGACTTTCCAGCATGCGCTGCGCATACAGTTTATAAATTTCGCCCGCCTCGGTAATTTTGACCTGCCGCGTGGTGCGGTTAAGCAGACGGATATTCAAATGAGCCTCGAGCTGCGCAATGGCCCGGCTGATACTGGACGGGTTCTCGCCTTTCAGCTTGGCCGCAGCCGCAAAGCTACCGGTGTTGACCACCATCAGGAAAGTTTCAGCCGCTTGAAGTTCATTGAAATTGTTGCTCATGGCGCAATGGTGTAATTCGATACCGGTAGTTTATTTGCACAATGTACATCAATACCATGACTTCACACCATCTCAAAAGGAGTGTGAATCATGAACGAATGGCCCGAAAACCTCACTGGCCTGGACCTGAACTGGAACCTGTTTGAAACCGCAAACAAGGCACTCAGGACAACATTAATTTTACTGATTGTTTTGGCTGGCATTGGCCTGGCCCAAGCCACGAATCTGACCACTGAGCTGCCCACCGTGCTGGTGACCGAAACCACGGAATGGCTGAACTTTTCCGGCTGGTTTTCCGATGGTGCAATTGGCGGGTTTGACGCAGCGGGCGCCAGCATTGGGGGTTGGTAAGACCAGAATGACACAACTGTAATCATGCAGTGGGAAGTTTGTCATTCGAAAGGTCGCACAGTGGAACTGGATTCGGTACGAGGTCGTGCCGAATCTTCAACCACTGGAGACCGCCATGAAAACATTCGCACAAACTTGCTTTGCAATCGCCATAAGCACAGCATCCACCCTTGCTTTGGCAAACAACCCGGTGAATCAACCGATGACCGAATGCGAGAAAGCCAAGGCCACCAAGACAACGGAAATTGCCCAACAAACCACACACCATGATGTGGTGATTCAAGCGATTGCCAAGGCAATGCATGAACCAAAAACAAAGTATTAACTACAAATTCGCTGCGGCGGCCAGCGCCACCAAGCCGTCACAACCGCAAGGCCAAACAGGGTGTAAGCCAAGGCAAACACCCAGCCTGGGGCCTGATAGAACATGACCCCGTGAACCCAGTGTTGAATGAAGCTGCCCTGATAAACCCCCTGCCCTGCATGCAGGCGCAACCAGTTTTCAAGTGTGGTGAGCGGGCATTCAATGCCCAGCCAGCTTTCAAGAACAACCACTGAGATGGCAAGCAAGTGCATGGCCCTGAACCACCAGCGGTTGACCCAAGGCCAACGCAATAAATTGCCCAATAGGATCAGCAGCAGGCCACCCACCACAAACAGCACAATGACAAAGTGGATCAGCAACACCAGGTCAGCAAGATTTGAATAATTCATGCATTGAGCATAAACAAAAAGCCCCTCGATGTGAGGGGCTTTTTAATGACTGAACAACCAGAGTCAATCAGAAATTTGCAACTGTCATTTCTGTGACGCCCTGATAACCGTTCACAATACTGTCGCGCAGGCCAGGCACGGTGTTCAATACATGGTCGGCAAAGAAACGCGAGGTCAAAATCTTGTCGCTGTAGAAACTGTCTGTTTCGCCAGCCTTGATTTTCGCTTCTGCGGCCAACAGCGCACGCGCCATTTGCCAACCAGCCACAGTGGTGCCAGCCAATTTCAAATAAGGCACTGAACCTGCAAACACTGCGTTTGGATTACTCTTCATGTTGTCGACTACAAACTGTGCCGCATCCAGGAACGAAGCGCGAGCTGCGTCCAGGCGGGCTGCCACTGCCTTGGCATGAGCAGAACCGGATTCATTCAACTGAACCACTGTGCGTGCAATTTCCGCACACAGGGCTTTGACCATGGCGCCACCGTCACGCGAGGTTTTGCGGCCCACCAGGTCGTTGGCCTGAATGGCGGTTGTGCCTTCGTAGATGGTCAGGATTTTTGCATCGCGGTAGTACTGCGCTGCACCTGTTTCTTCAATGAAGCCCATGCCGCCGTGTACCTGCACACCGGTGGATGTCACATCGATACTCATTTCAGTCGACCAGCCTTTAACCAGCGGCACCATGAATTCATACACAGCCATGTTTTGCTTGCGTGTGGCTTCATCGGCGTGGAAATGGGCGGCATCGTATGCAGCACCGGCCACGCAAGCCATGGCGCGCGCAGCTTCAACCTGACTACGCATACTCATCAACATGCGCTTCACATCGGGGTGGTGAATAATGGCAACGGCTTCGTTGGCAGAGCCATCAACCGGGCGAGACTGCACGCGGTCGTTGGCGTACTGCACGGCTTTTTGATAAGCACGCTCGGCCAAACCAATACCCTGAACACCCACCTGGAAACGGGCGGCGTTCATCATAACGAACATGTACTGCAAACCCTTGTTCTCTTCACCCACCAGGTAACCAATCGCGCCCTGGCCCACTTCGCCCTTGTTGTCGCCATACAGCAGCACCGCGGTTGGCGAGGCCTTGATACCCAGCTTGTGTTCGATGGATGCGCAGTACACATCGTTGCGTTTGCCCAAAGAACCGTCTTCGTTCACCAAAAACTTGGGCACTACGAACAGACTGATGCCTTTCACGCCTTCGGGCGCATCGGGGGTACGGGCAAGCACCAAGTGCACAATGTTGCCGGCCATGTCGTGTTCACCGTAGGTGATGTAGATTTTCTGGCCAGAAATACGATAGGTGCCATCGTCTTGCGGCACGGCTTTGGAACGCACCAACGCCAGGTCTGAACCGGCCTGTGGCTCGGTCAGGTTCATGGTGCCGGTCCATTCGCCGGAAATCATTTTGGGGATATACGTTTCTTTCAGTTGCTGGCTGCCTGCCACCAACAACGCTTCAATTGCGCCATCGGTCAGCAAGGGGCACAACGCAAAGCTGAGGTTGGCGCCGTTGACCATTTCCATGCAAGGTGTTGCCACCAGCTTGGGCAGACCTTGGCCGCCAAATTCAGCGGGGTGCTGCAGACCTTGCCAGCCTTGCTCGCCGAAGGCTTTGAATGCTTCCTTGAAGCCTTTGGCTGTGGTTACAACGCCGTCTTTCCAGTTGGCGGCCTCTACGTCGCCCGACCAGTTCAATGGGGCTACCACTTCGCTGGTGAACTTCGCATTTTCATTCAGAACCGCATCCACGGTTTCCTCGGTCGCATCTTCACAACCGGGCAACTGGGATACTTGATCCAAGCCGGCCAATTCTTTCAAGACAAACATCATGTCTTTGACTGGGGCGTTGTAACTCATTGTCGTCTCCTGATACAGCTTTGCGTTTTTGATTACTTACAGTTTTGTAATTACAGCTTTTCAGTCAGCTGTGGCACTACGTCGAACAGGTCGCCCACCAAACCATAGTCGGCCACACCAAAAATTGGTGCTTCGGGGTCTTTGTTCACAGCCACAATCACCTTGCTGTCTTTCATGCCAGCCAGGTGCTGAATGGCACCGGAAATACCAAAAGCCATGTACAACTGCGGCGCCACGATTTTGCCGGTTTGGCCAACCTGCCAGTCGTTGGGTGCATAACCTGCATCCACTGCTGCGCGTGAAGCGCCAATGGCAGCGTTCAGTTTGTCGGCCAAGGGATTCAACACGCTGAAATTTTCAGCCGAACCCATACCACGACCACCGGAAATAATAGTGCCTGCGGCTGTCAGTTCAGGGCGATCGCTCTTGGCCACTTCGCGACTTACGAATGTGGACTTGCCAGAATCGGCAGCGGCGCTCAGGTTTTCAATGGCAGCAGAACCGCCTTCGGCTGCAACCGGGTCGAATGCAGTGGTGCGAACGGTGATTACCTTGGTGGCGTCAGAAGACTGAACCGTGGCGATCACGTTGCCGGCGTAAATTGGGCGTGTGAAGGTGTCTGTGCTTTCAACACTGATGATGTCGGAAATTTGAGCGACATCCAGCTTGGCGGCAACACGCGGCAATACGTTTTTACCCACGCTGGTTGAGGGTGCCAAAATGTGACCATAGTTACCAGCCACGGCCAGAATTTGCGCAGCCAGGTTTTCTGCCAACTGGTCACCCAGTGAATCAGAATCTGCAAGCAATACCTTGGCTACACCGGCAGCCTTGGCAGCCTGCTCAGCGGCAGCACCACATCCCTTGCCAGAGACCAACACGTGAATGTCGCCACCAATTTTCTGGGCCGCAGCAATGGTGTTCAGCGTAGCGGGCTTGATACTTTGATTGTCGTGTTCTGCAATTACGAGTACTGACATGATTTGTGCTCCTGTATTCCCTGTGTTAGATCACTTTCGCTTCATTCTTCAGCTTGTCGACCAGCGTGGCCACATCGGGCACGGTGATACCGGCTGAACGAGTGGGCGGGTCGCTCACTTTCAGGGTTTTGATGCGTGGATCAACATTCACGCCCAAGTCAGCGGGCTTGATGGTGTCGATCTGTTTTTTCTTGGCCTTCATGATGTTGGGCAAAGTCACATAGCGTGGCTCGTTCAGGCGCAGGTCAGTGGTTACAACCGCTGGCAGGCTCAGGCTAACCGTTTCCAGGCCGCCATCCACTTCACGGGTTACATTCACTTTGCCACCTTCAACAACCACTTTGGATGCGAAGGTGCCCTGTGGCATGTCTGCCAGGGCAGCCAGCATCTGGCCGGTCTGGTTGCAATCGTCGTCAATGGCTTGCTTACCCATGATGACCAGGTCAATGCCTTCTTTCTCAACAATCGCTTTGAGGATTTTTGCAACGGCCAGAGGCTGCAGCTCAACATCGGTTTCAACCAGAATGCCACGGTCAGCGCCAATGGCAGCAGCGGTGCGCAAAGTTTCAACACATTGGGCCACGCCACAGCTTACGGCAATCACTTCAGTGGCCACGCCAGCTTCTTTCAGGCGCGTGGCTTCTTCAACGGCGATTTCGTCGAAGGGGTTCATCGACATTTTAACGTTGGCGATATCCACGCCAGAACCGTCGCTTTTGCAGCGCACTTTTACGTTGTAGTCGACTACGCGTTTAACGGGTACCAGGATCTTCATGCAAGCCATCCCATAATTGAAATTGATAATGTGTGAATGTGATTATACGAAGCGTTTTCAGAAAAAACGCACGATCGTTCGATTTTTCATAGAGTCTACACTCTAAGGGGGGGTTTGTCGAGGTTATTGGTAGCGTGCGCAGATCGCTTTCATGGCTGAAAAGCAGCGCTCATCGATCTCGGCCCGGCTTCGAATCGTGCAATCCAAATCAATGACCCGCCCGGTTGACAGGCTGTACACCAAGCCACCCACAGCCACTGGTTCGCCCCGACCCCAGGCGGCATTCACCGATGGGCTCAACGCAGCCAGTCTCACCTGCTGAATCACATTCAGCTCACACAGTTTGTCGACATTCCGGTTGGCTTGCTCAGGCGAGGCCGGGTTGAACAACTGATGATCGTGGGCCAGCTCACGCACACCTTCCAGCCAATCGCCAGGTGCACCGCCTGCATGCAAACCCAAGGCAATACGAACGCCACCGCAATTGTGGTGCCCAAACACCAGGATATGCTTCACTTTCAAGCTGTCAATGGAAAACTGGATTGCAGTTTGCAAACTCAGATCGTTCAAACCAGCCTGATTGGCCACATTTTTGTAGACGAACAATTCACCCAGATTGCTTTGCAGCAGGGTATTGGGATCGGCTCGACTATCGCAACAACTGATCACGGTAAAGGCCGGGCTTTGCCCAGCAGAAAGCCGCTTGAAGTAATCGGGATCTTGCGCTGTAATTTGCCCAGCCCATTGCGCATTGCGCGCCAACATTTCACTCAATCGATTTTCGGAATACGGCGCGGGGGTTGAAAAAATCACGATGCAAGCGCCTCCACATGGGCATATACAGAATCGGCCAAAGCCTCCAGTTCATAACCCCCTTCCAGCGTACTGACCAGTTTGCCATCGCAATATTCTTCAGCGACACGCTTGAGGAATTGGGTGATCCAGCCATAGTCCTCAGTGCTAAGGGTCATGTCAGCCAATGGGTCGCTTTCATGGGCGTCAAACCCGGCTGAGACCAACACCAACTGTGGCTTGAAGCGATCAATCGCATCTACCCAGTGGGTTTGAATGGCGTGTTTGATTTCTTCGCGACCACCACCGGGTTGAATGGGACAATTCACCATGTTGCGCGCTCCATCAAGCCCGCCACTGAAAGGATACAAAGGCGATTGAAAAGTACTGCACATCAGCACCTTGGGGTTGTTGGCAAATGCATGCTCGGTGCCATTGCCGTGGTGTACATCAAAGTCCACGATAAGCACTCTCTCAAGCCGATAGGCATCAATGGCATGCTGCGCAGCAATTGCGACGTTGTTGAACACGCAAAAGCCCATGGCACGGTCCACACACGCGTGGTGCCCGGGCGGGCGAACGGCACAAAAAGCATTGTTCACAGCATGGGCCATGACCAAATCGACTGCATGCACACAGGCACCCGCAGCGCGACGTGCTGCATCCAACGAAAATTCTGACAAAGTGGTATCGCCATCGATGTCAATATTCCGCTTCAAGGGGAAACGGGCTTTGATGCTTTCTACATATGCGGGCGTATGTACTGCCGTCACAGCCGACCATGGCACCTCGGGCGCCTCGCAATGAACCAGGCGCGGCCACAAATCGGAGGCCTGCAATTTTTCACGAATCACCCGCAAACGAGCCATGCTCTCGGGGTGGCCCAGACCAGGGTTGTGCAGGGCGCAATCAGAATGGGAAATATAGGCTGTGGTCATGGCTTAGGCCCAAACAGCACGGGAATGCTGGGTTATAGTGAACAACAGACCTGCCAATTCAAGCAAACATGCGCCGGGTCGACCACTACTTCTTTTGACTTCGCCTCTACCGGACATGCTGACTCCTTTTGTGACTACTCAACGAATCTTATCAAGCTTTGCCACCATTCTAATCAGCACAGCACTGTGCACTCAAGCCGTACAGGCCCAAGAGACCGACAAGGTTAATTTTGCCGAACACAAAAATGCGACAGCCCTGGCAGAGCGACTGAAAGCCAAAGAAGGCATCCCAGCGAGCACCACACTTGAACTGTTGAAACAGGCGGAACTTCTGCCCCAAGTGGTGAAGGCCGTAAAGCCACCCAAAACCAAGGGCGTGCGCAACTGGGACACCTACCGCAGCCGTTTTGTGGAACCCTACCGCATTCGCAAAGGCGTGGAGTTTTGGGACGCCAACCTGGGCACCCTGAAAGAGGCGGAAGCCAAATACGGCATTCCGCAAGAGGTAATTGTGGCCATTATCGGCGTGGAAACCATTTACGGGCAACACATTGGCAACTACCGGGTGCTCGACTCCCTGGCCACGCTGGCCTTTGCCTACCCTGAAGGCCAACGTGACCGCTCTGAATTCTTTTTAAGCGAACTCGAGGCGTTTATTGCGTTGTGCAATAGAACTCACCTGGATGCGCTTGAGGTGAAAGGCTCGTATGCGGGGGCTATCGGGCTGGGCCAATTCATGCCCAGCTCATGGACTGCATTTGCCGTGGACGGCGACGCCGACGGCATCGTGGATTTGTTTCACAGCCGCCGCGATGCAATTTTCAGCGTGGCCAATTTTCTGAAAGTACACGGGTGGGAAACTGGCAAAGCCACTCGTGTGTTGGTGGACATAGAACATGCCGACAATTTGCAGGAACTGCTGGCACCCGACATTGTGCCCACCTTCACCCCGGCGGCGATGCAACAAAAAGGCGTGAAGTTAAATGGCGAAACACAGCCTGATGAAAAACTGGCGCTGATTGAACTGGTGCGTGGAGAGGGCGAGCCTGCCTTTGTGGCTGGTGGGCATAACTTTTACGTGGTAACCCGTTACAACCGCAGCTCCTTCTATGCCAACGCGGTGCTGGAACTCAGCGAAGCGTTGAAACTTAGAAGGGAGATGCTGAATTGAGAGGCAAAAGCACCGAACTAGGCCGGAAACACACCCGTGGACAAGTAGCGATCGCCCCGGTCACACACGATAAAAACGATGGTTGCGTTTTCAACTTCTTCCGCAATTTTCAGGGCAATGTGCGCCGCACCTGCTGCTGAAATACCACAGAAAATACCTTCTTCAGCTGCCATCTTTCGGGCCATTTCCTCGGCCTCAAGCTGGGTCACCTGCACCACGCGGTCTACACCGGCGGGTTTGTAAATTTTAGGCAAGTATTCTTTCGGCCATTTGCGAATGCCCGGAATTTGCGAACCCTCGCTGGGTTCAGCACCGATAATTTGTACATCCGGGTTTTGGCCCTTTAGGTAACGAGACACACCCATGATCGACCCCGTTGTGCCCATGGCGCTCACAAAGTGAGTCACTTGGCCAGCGGTATCGCGCCAAATTTCAGGGCCAGTGGTTTCAAAGTGGGCAAGTGGGTTGTCTTCGTTGGCGAACTGGTCAAGAATTACGCCCTTGCCCTGGTCACGCATTTGCTCGGCCAGGTCACGCGCATATTCCATGCCCCCTTTTTGCGGGGTCAAAATGATTTCTGCGCCAAAGGCACGCATGGTTTGGCGACGTTCAATGCTGAGGTGCTCGGGCATGATCAGCACCATGCGGTAACCGCGAATGGCGGCCGCCATGGCCAAGGCAATACCGGTGTTGCCTGAAGTGGCCTCAATCAGCGTATCGCCCGGCTTGATTGTGCCGCGGGCTTCGGCACGCTTGATCATGGAAATGGCCGGGCGGTCTTTGACTGAACCGGCTGGGTTGTTGCCCTCCAGTTTGCCCAGAATCACATTGCCACGGTCGGCATTGGCCTTGCCAGGCAAACGTTGCAACTGCACCAGTGGGGTGTTGCCAATGGTATCTTCAATGGTGAGGTATTTCACAGCCGGATCACTTTCAACAAAGGTAATCCGGCTATTTTAGCTTAATGTAGGTGCACAACACCGTCACGCAGCGCTGGCCTGTGTTCGATCCACTGAGGCAGAAGCGAAGCAATGATCATGGTGAATAAACCCAGCACCATGCCCAACAACTGGGGTGGCCAAACTTCACTGGGGAAAAAGTTTTTGGCGATCAACCAACTGCTGACACCCACTACGATTGATGCAACTGCACCCTGCGAGGTTGCTTTTGACCAATACAAGCCAAACACCAGCGGAACAAATGCAGCAGCCAGGGTAATTTCGTAGGCGCTTTCCACCATCTCGAAAATTGAAGATTCACTGTTGATGGCAAAGGCCACCACAATGATGGTGAACACGAACACTGAAATGCGCATGGTCAACAACAAGGCCTTGTCGTCCATTTTTGGATAGATGTTCTTGACAATGTTTTCTGCAAACGACACGGAGGGTGCCAACAAGGTTGCGCTGGACGTGCTCATGATTGCAGAAATGAGTGCACCAAAAAACACGATTTGTGCAAATACGGGGGTGTGCATCAACACCAGGTTGGGCAACACCATTTGCGAATCCTCCGACACCATCGCCGTGAAGGTTGCAGGGTCGATCAGAATAGCGCCGTAGGCCAAAAACACCGGGATGAACGCGAAGAAAAAGTACATGGAGCCACCCAGCACAGCACCCCGCACGGCGGTTTTCTCGTCTTTGGCAGAACTGATGCGCTGGAAAATATCCTGCTGGGGAATGGAGCCAAAAGCCATGGTCAGAAAGGCACCTACAAAAGGCACCCACAGCACGTAGCTGAATTCCTCCGGGAAAAACTGCAATTTGCCGGCGGCTTCAGCATGGTCAACCACAGTGCCCACACCACCAGCCAAATCAGCCACGATCCACATGATGTAAACCAAGCCCGCTGCAATCACCACCATCTGGATGAAGTCGAGAATAGCCACTGACAACATGCCACCAAAAAGCGTGTAGATCAGCACCACACTGGCGCCAATGACCATGCCCCATTCTTGGGAAACTGCACCATCGGTGAGCACGTTGAAGATCAATCCCAGTGCACTGATTTGCGCCGCCACCCAACCCAGATAAGACACCACAATGCAGGCACTGCAAAAAATTTCAACTACCCGGTTGTAACGCACGCGGTAATAGTCGCCCAAGGTGAGCAAATTCAGGCGATAAATTTTCGGTGCGATGAACAAACCAGCCAGAATCAGGCACATGGATGCGCCGAACGGATCCGCCACAATGCCGCTCAAACCCTCTTCAACAAAGGTGGAAGAAATACCCAGCACGGTTTCCGAGCCAAACCAGGTGGCAAAAACCGTGGCAGTCACAATGGGCAGGGAAAGATGCCGGCCAGCCACGGCGTAATCCGCCGCACTACTTACATTTCTGGCCACATACAGGCCAATGAGTACAGAAACCAGCAAATACGCTACAACGGAGGCAAGCAACATCTTGAAAACCCACCAGAGAGAAAAAATGATTTCGGATTATAGGCAAGAAACATGCGCAGAGCTAGAACAGACCTTTGGGGCCTGAATAGCCAATTAAAAAGGGCCACAACAAATCAAGTGCAACCACACCAAAAAGCACAGCCAGCATCAACACCATCCAGAACAAAGCCCGGTTCAGGCGCTTTTGCTGTTTCACCAATTGTTCGATTTGATCGTCAACCCGACCATTTGAATGGGTGAGTGTTTGGTGCAATAGTCGCGGTAAGGCTGGCAAAATTTGTGACCACTGGGCGGCCTCCCATTGCAGGCTGGACTGAAAACCCTTCAAACCGATTTGCTGGTGCATCCAGTTTTCCAGATACGGCTTTGCGGTTTTCCAAAGATCCAGGTCAGGATCAAGCTGGCGGCCAAGACCCTCCACGTTCAGCAGGGTTTTTTGCAGCAGCACCAGCTGTGGCTGAATTTCAACATTGAAGCGGCGAGAGGTTTGAAACAGACGCATCAAGGCCTGTCCCAGCGAAATTTCCTTCAACGGCTTGCCAAAGAAAGGTTCAATGCAGGCTCGAATGGCGGATTCAAGCTCATCAATACGCGTGCCCTTGGGCACCCAACCCGATTGCACATGCAGCTCAGCCACACGCTTGTAGTCTTGCCGGAAGAATGCGAGGAAGTTTTGCGCCAGGTATTGCTTGTCCACATCGCTGAGGGTGCCAACAATACCGAAATCAAGTGCAATGTATCGACCAAAATCTTCAGGCTGATCACCCACATAGATATTGCCGGGATGCATGTCTGCATGGAAAAAACCATCGCGAAACACCTGGGTGAAAAAAATTTCCACACCTTCGCGGGACAGTTTTTTCAAATCAATGTTGTTCTCGCGAAGCCGCTCGATTTGGGAAATCGGAATGCCGTGCATGCGCTCCATGGTAATCACGGTGCTGCAGCAATAGTCCCAATACATTTCAGGCACACGAAGCAGGTGCCCGCTACCCGAAGTGGACGAGAAATTACGGCGCAACTGCGAGGCATTGGCCGCTTCGCGCATTAAATCCAGTTCATCGTGCAAGTATTTGTTGAACTCGGCCACCACTTCCCGGGGCTTTAAGCGCTTGCCATCGGATGAAATTTTTTCAATCCAGCGCGCAGCGGTTTTCATCAAGGCCAGGTCTTTGTCGATGACCTCGATCATGCCGGGGCGCAATACCTTCACCGCCACCTTCTTGCCTTCGTGCTCGCCAGCCCTGATTATCGCAAAGTGAACCTGGGCAATCGAGGCGCTGGCCACTGGGATGTTCTGGAAATCCAGAAACATGTCGTCAATTTGGCGGCCCAGGCTGGCTTCAATCAATTCACGGGCTTTCTCGGAGGAAAACGCGGGCACTTGGTCTTGCAATTTGGCCAACTCGTCGGCCACGTCTTCGGGCAACAAATCGCGCCGGGTTGACAGCAATTGCCCGAACTTCACAAACAAAGGGCCCAGGTCTTCCAGTGCACGGCGCATGCGTTCGCCGCGCGGGGCCTGCACATGCGAGCGGGAAGAAATCAGCGTGAGAAACCACTTGGCCAAGCCATTGTTGATTGAGTCGGCGGCAATCAGGAACAGGCCATACTTTCGGGCCACCAACGCAATGCGTGCCAAACGGCGAAGCTTCATTTGGGCGCACCCAACTTGGCCAAACGTTTCTCAATACGGGCAAGCTCATCACGCAGTTGGTTGACTTCATCGCGAAACGCATCGAACTCGGATGCGGTAGGTGCCATCGCTTTTTCATGCACAACGTATTCGCGCAGGTTGCTTTTGAAACGCTGTACCACATCACGTGCATTGGTGCCCAAAGCAGACAAAGTGTTCATGACCCAAACAGCCTGTGCATCGCCCACCACACGGGCCAAATCGCGCTCGGGGTCCCAGCTCAAGTCGTTGATCACGGTAGACACGGTTTGCGCGAAATCCATGTCGCCTTCAATGGCCGCTTTTCTCGACATGCTGTTGGGGTTGCTCACCGAACCAATCAAATCGGCCCATTGCATGGAAATGGTGGTATCGGCCGGTGCCGCCACACCATTGCTGGGTACACTGGCCTGAAAATATCCCTGGTCGTTCACACGCAACTGAAGCTGCATGGGAGCAATGCCCAGCACCAGCACCTTGCCGGCTTCCTTCTGCAATTTTGTTTTGCTGCTACGCTGCTGATCCAGCAAATGGTTTAGCACCAGGCACACGGTCTGAGTAACAGTGGCTGACATCAAATTCAAGGGGGCAGAGAACAAATGACCCGCTGCACCTTTGGATGGACCAGAGGAGAGCAGTTTGGAGGCAAACTGAAAAAACAATACGGGGGGACTGGCCAAGGCACACTTCCAACAATCGAAAATTTGTTTGAGTGTAACCCAGCCGGGCAGGCCAAGCCCGGCGGGTAAGTTCAAAAATTACAGATTGTGAATGCCTGAAAGCACCCAGCCACCGCCTGCCACTGGGCGGCTCATAATCCACAACTCATTTATTTCTTCAGCGGCTGCGTCTTGCTCTTCCCGCAACATGCCAGTGAATGCAACTGTAGCAATTTGCTCATCCACATCGGTTTCAAAGCCGATCAGCTGGGCATCCAAGGTAACCACATCGGTGCGGTTGACCGCGTTGCCACGGGCTTCAATTTCAGCACGCAGGTGGTCAACCACTTCATCACTGCAGTATTCGCGCAGGCCAGCAATATCGCCCTGGTCAAAAACACCCTGCATGGTCACGAAAAACTTCTTGGCGCTGTTCACAAAATTCGCTTCATCGAACCCGGCTGGCAGGTCTTTCACGGGTGTTGCCGCCGGCATGGGTGCATCAAAAGCCGATGCGTTGCCAAACTGGCCGAAACCTTGATCGTTGCGTGGTGCGCCCATGCCAGGGACGGGGTCGTTAACAGGATTCGAGGGCGAGCTGTAACGCGGCGTTTGTGGCGCTTCGCGATAGCTGTTGTTGGGTGAACCTGCTGCACCAGGTGCGCTGTAGGCGGGGCGCTGTTTGGCCGCTTGCTGACCGCGCAGCATGCGCACCAGGAACATGACAGCAAACACCGCTGCAGCAATCATCAACATGGTGCCCAGGAATTCAGCCATGCCCGCGCCGAAGCCAAGATAACCAAACAAAGCCGCCAGGCCCAAACCGGCTGCCAGGCCACCCAAGGGGCCCAGGAAACGGTTGCGGGGCGCTGCTGCCGTACCTGCGGTAGCACCGGCAGGGTTAGTGGCCTGCTGCTTGCTGGGCGCAGTGGAAGTGGTGCCAGAAGGCGCAGTGGATGGAGACTTCTGGAATTGGGAAGGCGCGGAGCGGCCAAAACTGCCACCGCCACCCAGGCGCTTGGCCTCGGCATCGGTAGGCAGAGCACCCAAACTCAGAAAGGCTGCTACTAAAGCCAAGACAGACAATCGAACAGACCAAACACGGGTTTTCACAGCAAAAGCCTCCAGAATATTAATTTTTCGCGTGTAGCCGATAGACAAACTCAGGCGAATTTGGTTCCTTGGTGCAACGCGACCACACCCGCAGTGAAGTTGGTGTACTTCACCTGATCGAACCCACTTTCAAGCATGATGCTTTTCAGGGTTTCCTGATCCGGGTGCATGCGAATGCTCTCAGCCAAATACTGGTAGCTGGCACTGTCCTGCGCCACGATTTGACCAATTTTTGGCAACACCTGAAATGAATACAGATCATAGGCCGGGGCCAACAAGGGGTTTACCTTCGAGAATTCAAGCACCAGCACTTTGCCACCCGGCTTGATTACCCGGCGCATTTCGCCCAAGGCCACATCCTTGTGGGTCATGTTGCGCAAACCAAACGCCACGGTCACCACATCAAAGTAATTGTCGGGAAATGGCAGCTTTTCAGCGTCGCACAGGGTCATTTTTGGCAAATACCCATGATCGATCATGCGATTCCGGCCCACACGCAACATGCTTTCATTGATGTCCGTCAGCCACACTTCGCCGCTTGGGCCCACTTTGTCCAGAAAGGCCTTGCTCAAATCGCCCGTACCACCCGCAATATCGAGCACCTTCATGCCGGGGCGAACACCCGCCGCACGCACTGTGCTGGCCTTCCAAAGGCGGTGCATACCACCCGACATCAGGTCGTTCATGATGTCGTATTTCGCCGCCACCGAGTCGAACACCTCGGCTACTTTCTTGGCTTTTTGGTCCTCGGGAACCTTCTCAAAGCCGAAATCGGTAATTTTATCGTTCATGTTGATGTGTGGCGTTGATTAATGGCTTGCGCAGGCGCCGCCCTTCTTCTGTTCAAAAGGAATGTTTTCAGGCGCATTCGGTTCGCGGCTTGCGCCAGCAGCCTTCATGCGTTCCAGGTAGTCTTCCCACAAACCTTCCTGGTTCTCGCCCATCCACAGCAGGTATTGCCAGCTAAAAAGGCCTGAATCATGACCATCCGAGAAAAACGGCTTGATGGCATACATGCCCACAGGCTCAAGATTGTTGATGGTTACTTCTTTTTTACCCACCTGCAGGGTTTCCTGTCCGGGGCCATGACCACGAACTTCTGCAGAAGGCGAATACACCCGCAACAGTTCGAATGGCAGGTTGAAACAGGCACCGGTGTCGAACTCGATCTCGAGTACCTTGGACTTTTGATGCACAACAATGCGTGTCGGGGTGGGGATATTGGTGGTTTCCATGCTGCTTGGGGTCTTTGGAATGCGTAATCCTCAAGTGTATCTCATCAAGGCCAACAGCGGTTTACACCACGGCGCGGGATTAATTTGATGACGATTCATTCAAGTGTCATATTACTGTCATGGAAATCCACTACTTTAGGTGGCATTGCACACAACAAATATGCCAGAGAAGAGGAAAAACGAGATGTCCAGCACCATCCTAGTTGTCGAAGATGAACCCGCGATTGCAGAACTGATTGCTGTCAACTTGAGTTTTGCCGGGCACAAAGTGCTGCGAGCCGCTGATGCGGACCAGGCAAAAACATTGATTACCGCGGAATTGCCTGATTTGGTGCTGCTGGACTGGATGTTACCCGGCAAAACCGGCATTCAGTTCGCGCATGAACTGCGTGGCCACGAGCGCACGCGCCATGTGCCGGTGATCATGCTGACTGCCCGCACCGAGGAACAAGACAAGGTAGATGGCCTGGAAGCTGGAGCAGACGATTACATCACCAAGCCCTTCTCGCCCAAGGAATTGCTGGCTCGGATCAAGGCAGTGCTGCGCCGCCGTGCGCCCCAGTTGACCGACGACATTGTTGAAGTACACGGTCTGAAACTGGACCCGGTGACGCACCGCATCATGGGCCATGACAAGATCATCGACATGGGCCCCACAGAATTCCGCCTGCTGCACTTCTTCATGACCCACCCAGAGCGCGTGCACAGCCGCACCCAGTTGCTGGACCAAGTTTGGGGGGACCATGTGTTTGTTGAAGAGCGCACTGTAGACGTACACATTCGACGTTTGCGCCAGGCTTTGACCATTTCTGGCCATGACCGCCTGATTGAAACAGTTCGCGGTGCCGGCTACCGTTTTACTGCAACGCAAAATGAAGGTGCACTAAACTAAGGGCTCCCCTGGAAGGGATATTCCCCTAGAATACGCACCTATGGCGTTCATCTTTTTTCGATTGATACTGTTGGCCATGGTGCTAGGTGCAGCCGCCATCGTGGGTCAAATGGTCGCTGGCCACAAGGGCGCAGTGGCAGGGTCTATCTTCGCCTCGCTTTTCATATATGCCCTGCATGTGCGTTCGGGTCTGCGAATTATTGAATGGCTGGACAACTTCAAGGTTGAAAATGTGCCCGATGTCTCGGGCTGGTGGGACGACCTGGCCGCGAAGCTGTTTCGTTACCTTCGTTTACATCAGCGCCAACAACAGGCACTCACCAATGCCTTGGTGTCATTTCGTACGGCTGCCCAAGCCCTGCCCGACGGCGTAGTCACGCTTGATTCAGAAGGCCACATTTCCTGGTGCAACGACACTGCGCAAGACCACCTTGGCTTAAAGCTGGGCAGTGACATTGGGCAGCCTTTGATTAATCTGGTCCGTAACCCGAACTTCTCCAAGTACATTCGTAGCCGCTCCTGGGAGCAACCCTTGATCATGACCGCGCCGCGCAGCCGCAGCAAGGTTTTGTCGGTGCAGTTGGTGAGCTACGGAGACAAGCAAATGCTGGTGCTTTCACGCGATGTAACCCAGGTAGAAAAACTGGAACGCATGCGCCGAGACTTCATCGCCAACGTGTCGCATGAACTGAAAACACCGTTGACTGTACTGAGCGGTTTTCTGGAAACCTTCCGCGACCTGCCTTTGAGCAAAGAACAGCAACTCGAATACCTGAATTTGATGTACACCCAGGCCAACCGCATGCAGAACCTGGTGGAGGACCTGTTGGCCTTGTCAGCGCTGGAATCCTCGCCCAACGCAGGCGAAGGTGGCGAGCCAGTTGACTTAAGCGGAATTGCACAAAAAACAGGCGATGAAGCACAACAGCTGTCGGCCGGCAAACACAATATTTCCGTGGATGTGGAAAAAGGCCTGATGGGGTTTGGCAATTCGGCCGAAATTTTCAGCGCGTTCTCGAATATCGTGACCAATGCGGTGCGCTACACCCCCGAGAAGGGAAACATTACGATCACGCTAAGGCGGGCGGAAAACGAAATTGGCAAGGCCTGCGCTGCTTTCGTGGTGCGCGACACAGGCATTGGTATTTCAGCAGAACATATTCCGCGGTTGACCGAGCGGTTTTACCGTGTAGACCGCAGCCGTTCACGCGAAAGCGGCGGTACAGGTTTGGGCTTGGCCATTGTGAAACATGTGGTGCAACGCCACGATGGTGAACTGGACATTCAAAGCAGGCCGAATGCAGGCAGTACCTTCACCATTCTGATGCCGCTGGCGAAGGCTGGCGCGGCTTCCAAGCCTGCGCTTGCTGAAGCGACGGTTGTTTGAGCGTAGCGTTCGGTGAGACATTGAGTGCAATGCTCGATTTGAGCGACCTCAGCCCGGAAATGCTGCCAGCAATTCAGCACGCAGCGCCAACATCCATTTGGGCTTTGAATCAAGCACCCACTGCTGGCGGGGCGACAGCGACACCCCCGGTTTGGCTGCAGCCCACACGGGCGCAGGAAAGTGTTTGTCGTCTGTAAAACGGGGAATGACGTGCCAGTGCAAATGCGGCACCACATTACCCAGCGTTGCAATATTTGCCTTGTCGGCTTTGAAAACACGAAGCACGAACTGCTCGAGCAACACCACCGCGTCCATGCAAAGCATTCGATCTTCACGGCTTAAATCGGAAAACTCACGCACATGGTCGTTCCACACCAAGCGAAGAAAGCCGGGGTAATCTGCGTCGACCGCCTCAATCACCCTGAATTTGCTGCAATTGAAAACCCAATCACCGCCCGGTGTGGCACACAGGGGGCAATTGGGATGTTGAGCACCTTCATCAACGATATTTTCAGCCGACTTGTTCAGCGTCATACCAAAATACGCTCGATACCGCCATCGTTGGCTTCTTTCACGTAGTTCTGGAGCCATTCCTTGCCCAGTACATTCTTGGCAATTTCAACCACAATATAATCGGCATCGACATTGGCGTCGTCGCTGTAGCGGCTCAAACCTTGCAGGCACGAGGGGCAGCTGGTCAGAATTTTCACGTCCGCCTGAGGCGCTTTCTCGCGCAGCTTGTCAGCCCCCTTGCGCATTTCCTCTTCCTTGCGGAATCGAACCTGCGTGGCCACATCGGGACGTGACACACCGAAGGTGCCTGACTCGCCACAGCAACGGTCATTTTTCGTGATGTTTTGACCTTGCAATTCGCTGTTCATTAACTGGTTCACGACCTTCAGCGGATCATAGGTTTTCATGGGCGTGTGGCAAGGGTCGTGGTACATGTATTGCGTACCCGTCACGTTGTCCAGCTTCACGCCTTTTTCCATCAGGAATTCATGAATGTCGATGATGCGGCAGCCCGGGAAGATTTTCTCGAATTCATAACCCTGCAACTGGTCGTAACACGTGCCACAACTGACCACCACGGTTTTGATATCGAGGTAGTTCAGTGTATTGGCCACGCGGTGGAACAGCACACGGTTATCGGTAATCATTTTCTCGGCTTTGTCGTACTGCCCAGCCCCGCGCTGCGGGTAGCCGCAACACAGGTAACCGGGTGGCAACACGGTTTGCACGCCTACATTCCACAACATGGCTTGCGTGGCCAAACCCACTTGGCTATACAAGCGCTCCGAGCCGCAACCAGGGAAGTAGAACACCGCTTCGGTGTCAGCCTGTGTGGTTTTCGGGTTGCGAATAACCGGTACGTAATCGCTGTTCTCGATGTCAAGCAGCGCACGTGCCGTTTTCTTGGGCAAACCACCGGGCATGGGTTTGTTGATGAAGTGAATCACCTGCTCACGAATCGGTGCCTTGCCGACGGTAGCTGGTGGCTTGGCAGTTTGCTTGTTCAACATGCCCAGCGATTTGGCCACCTTGTATGCGCCGCGTTGCAGCTTGTAACCAATACCGGTCATGCCCACACGCATGGCCTTGATGGTGGCCGGGTCTTTCGCATTCAGGAAAGTCATGGCCAAGGCTGTGCCCGGGTTAAAGCTTTTCTTGTCCATCTTGCGCAACAAGGCGCGCATGTTCATGGACACATCGCCAAAGTCAATGTCGACCGGGCAAGGCGTCAAGCACTTGTGGCACACGGTGCAGTGGTCAGCCACATCTTCAAATTCTTCCCAATGCTTGATAGACACACCACGGCGGGTTTGCTCTTCATACAGGAAGGCCTCAACCAACAATGAGGTGGCCAAGATTTTATTGCGTGGGCTGTACAACAAGTTGGCGCGCGGCACATGGGTAGAACACACAGGCTTGCACTTGCCGCAACGCAGACAGTCTTTCACTGAAGTGGCAATGGAGCCAATGTCGCTTTGGCTCATGATCAGGCTTTCATGGCCCATCAGGTTAAAGCTGGGCGTGTAAGCGTTGGTCAAATCGCCGCCTGGCAGCAACTTGCCCTTGTTGAATCGACCTTCCGGGTCGATGCGCTGCTTGTAGTCCTGGAAAGGCTGCAACTCTTCCTTCGTCAGGTATTGGTATTTGGTAATACCAATGCCATGTTCGCCGGAAATAACACCATCGAGATTGCGGGCAATTTGCATGATTCGGTCCACAGTGTGTTCCGCTTCATGCAGCATTTCATAGTCGTCAGAATTCACCGGAATGTTGGTGTGCACATTGCCATCCCCAGCGTGCATGTGCAGTGCTACGAACAGGCGGCCACGCAACACTTGCTTGTGAATGGCCTTGCATTCTTCCATCACAGGGACAAACACACCACCCTCGAAAATGCGATTCAGGTTGTGGCGCAGCTCGGTTTTCCAGCTGACACGGATGGTGCGGTCTTGCAGCACATCAAACACCGTGGCCTCGGGCTGTTCAGCCAGGCGCTTTTCAAGTGCAGCATCCAGGTGCCCCAAGCCAATGGTTTTCATCACCGGGTTGGCTTGTGCCAAAGGCATGTTCATATTGCCCAGCAACCAGCTCCAGCGCTCGTGTACCGATTCAAGCAATTCAACAGCGCGACCCACACGATCACCAACCAAGTCTTCAACAGACAACTTGGTTGAATCGACTTCGTCGGTCTTGCCCAAGGTGAGCGGCTTCTCAAAGAACGAGCGCAATGCCGCAACCAGCTTCAGCTTGTTGCGAATTGACAGTTCAATGTTGATGCGTTCAATTTCGTCGGTGTATTCACCCATGCGCGGCAAGGGGATGACCACGTCTTCGTTGATCTTGAAGGCATTGGTGTGGCGCGCAATGGCCGCTGTGCGTGCGCGGTCGAGCCAGAACTTCTTGCGGGCTTCAGGGCTGACTGCCACAAAACCTTCACCAGCGCGACCGTTGGACAAGCGGACCACTTCAGAGGCCGCTTGGGCCACTGCGTTTTCATCGTCGCCCACGATGTCACCAAACAAGACCATTTTCGGGAAGGCACCACGCTTGGATTTGGGGCTGTATTTCACCGCACGCAAATAGCGCTCGTCGAGATGCTCAAGGCCCGCCAGAATGGCGCCCATGGCTTTGCCTTCACCGTCGAGGTAATTTTTGATTTCAACAATCGAGGGCACTGCATCGCGGGCTTGACCGTAAAACTCCAGACACACCGTGCGGGTGTGCTTGGGCATGCGGTGCAAAATCCATTTGGCGGATGTAATCAGCCCGTCGCAACCTTCTTTCTGAATGCCAGGCAAACCGGCCAGAAACTTGTCGGTGACGTCTTTGCCCAACCCCACTTTGCGGAATCGCGCTCCCTCAACAGTCAAACGTTCGGTCTTCAGAATTTTGGCGTTCGGGGCCTGGCGACCATCGGACCACACCAGGTCGAACTCGGCGTAAGGTGCGTCGTGAATTTTGCCCAGGTTGTGGTTCACGCGGGTCACTTCAAGCCAGTCACCCTGCGGGTCAACCATTCTCCACCAGGCCAGGTTGTCTAGCGCGGTGCCCCACAACACGGCTTTCTTGCCGCCCGCATTCATGGCGATATTGCCGCCGATACAGCTGGCCTCAGCCGACGTAGGGTCTACTGCAAACACACGGCCTGCATGTTCTGCCGCCTCGGACACACGCTTGGTAACCACGCCTGCGCCAGAGAATACGGTGGCGTATTCTTCGCTTAAGCCGGGCAGCACTTCCATTTTTACCTGGCCGAGTTCCTCCAGCTTTTCGGTATTGATAATGGCTGACATGGCCGTGAGTGGCACTGCGCCACCGGTGTAACCCGTGCCGCCCCCACGTGGAATGATGGTGAGCCCCAAATCGATACAGGCTTTCACCAAACCGGGAATTTCAGATTCTCGATCGGGGGTGAGCACCACGAAGGGGTATTCAACGCGCCAGTCGGTTGCATCGGTTACATGTGAAACACGGGACAAACCATCGTATTTGATGTTGTCTTTTGCGGTGTGCTCACCCAGTGCTTTGCGGGCATGACCCCGCAAAATTGCCATGGCTTCCAGCTCGCGCTGAAACTCGAACACGGCCTTTTCAGCCACGGTCAACAATTCGCGTACCTTGGCGCTGCGGTCCTCAGAGTCGGTTTCTACAGCAGCGTCTTTCACCTCAACCCGGCGGGCATCAATTTCACTCAAGCGGTGAAACAAAGCCTCGATCAGCGCGGTCAGGCGCTTGGGGTTGTCCAGCAAGTCGTCTTGCAAATAAGGATTGCGGCGAACCACCCAAATATCGCCCAATACTTCGAACAACATGCGGGCGGATCGGCCGGTTTTTCTTTCCTGGCGAAGCTCTTGAAGAATGTTCCAGGCCGACTCACCCAGCAGGCGGATCACGATTTCACGGTCCGAAAACGAGGTGTAGTTGTATGGAATTTCCCGCAGCCGCGCGGTTTCGCCGGCTGAGGGTTTCAATGTATTCAATTCGACGGGTGCGTTCATGTAAAACCTTTTGACTGCTTAGCTTGTCATGGTACCAAAAACAGGGCACATGCGCCTAGAGTGGCGACTCCTCAACTTCCGTTCAAAACCCTTACACGACAAGGGTTTTGACAGCTTTTGACTGCGGCTTTTTTACATTCGTTTGGGCGCAGAAACACCCAACACTGCCAAGCCATTGGCCAACACAGTAGCCACAGCCACCAGCAAGGCCACACGGGCGGTTTTAAGGGCTATGTCGTCGATACGGACGCGCTCGGCATTGTAAAAAGTATGAAACGCACCAGCCAGTTCACGCAGGTAAAACGCGATGTGGTGTGGCGCCAACTCTTCAGCTGCCTTGGACAAAATGTCCGGGTAAGAAACCAACGTTCTGAGCAAAGCCAGCTCGGAAGGTGCGCCCAACAGGCTCAAATCTGCATTGTTCAAGCCTGTCAGGTCGATTTCAGCCTGATCCAGAATGGAATGAATGCGGGCGTGCGCATACTGGACGTAATACACCGGGTTTTCATCGGACTGGGCCAGGGCCAAATCCACATCAAACACGAATTCAGTGTCCGCCTTGCGGCTGACCAGGAAGAAGCGTACAGCGTCACGGCCTTTGGTCAAGGCTTCAGGCTGGCTTAGCATGGGCTGGCTTTCATCCACACCGCCCGACCAGCAAATCAGGTCGCGCACAGTCACGTAACTGCCGGCACGCTTGGAAATTTTGACTTCCTGCCCGCCTTTCATCACCGTGACCATTTTGTGCAACACATAATCGGGGTAACCCTGCGGAATGCCAACATTGCAGGCCTGTAAACCCGCCCGAACACGCGCAATGGTGCCGTGGTGGTCGGTGCCCTGAATGTTGATGACCTTGCCAAAGCCACGCTTGAATTTCTGGATGTGATAGGCCACATCGGGCACAAAGTAGGTGTAACCACCTTCAGATTTGCGCATGACGCGGTCTTTGTCATCGCCGTAATCGGTTGAGCGCAGCCAAAGGGCTCCGCCCTCCTCAAAAGTTTTACCAGACGCAACCATGAGGGCAACGGCCTGCTCGACCTTGCCCTCGGAATACAGGGAGCTTTCCAGGTAAAACTGATCAAAATTGACACCAAAGGCTTTTAAATCAAGATCTTGCTCTGCACGCAAGTAAGCCACAGCGAAAGCACGAATGGATTCAAAGTCGTTCACGTTGCCACTGCCTTTGACGGGTTCACCGTCGGCGGCCTTCACTTCTTTGCCAGCCAGAAAGTCGGCTGCGATGTCGGCAATGTAATCGCCGTTGTAGGCACTTTCGGGCCATTCAGTGTCACCTGGCTTAAGCCCTTTGGCGCGGGCCTGAACGGACGTGGCCAAAGTTTGAATTTGCACGCCTGCGTCGTTGTAATAAAACTCTTTGTGAACTTTCCAGCCCTGGGTTTGCATGACAGCAGCCATTGCATCGCCCAGCGCAGCTTGCCGACCATGCCCCACATGCAAGGGCCCCGTGGGGTTGGCCGACACGAACTCGATCAAGACAGTGTCGCCCGATCGGGCTTGAGACTTTCCAAACTCAGCGCCTTGCTCCAGCACTTGCGCCACCACCGCAACACGGGCCTTTTGGCTTAAACGAATGTTGATAAAGCCCGGGCCTGCAATTTCAACGGCATCGACCAAATTCGCGCAGTCGGCATTGGCTTTGACATGGTCGGCAAGCAGCTGGGCCAGCTCACGGGGGTTGCGCCGGGCAGGCTTGGCCAATTGCATGGCCAGGTTACAGGCCACATCGCCATGACTGGCATCTTTGGGTTTTTCCAGCGTAACCACACCCTCAAAAGGCTGGTTCAGGGCAGCGGCAGCGGCCGCTTCAAATGCGGCGATCAGCGTATTTCGTTGTTGGGCAAGCATGGGGACAGTTCAGGCAGGTTTGAGCTAAGCCCCTGATTGTACCAAGTATTCCCTGTCTAGAACCTGGCTGCGCTTCTGACAGCCTCAATGTCTTGCGGCAAGGTCATGGCGAGTTCGTTGCGGGCCAGCGCCAATCGGGAATGATTGATAGCCGCTTCAGAGACGGGTTGATACTTAAGCGCTGAGAGGCTTTCAAACGCTTTTTGCAAGCGAATCGCCACCTCGACCGCACCCGCGCCATCCCGGGCAATGCCAGTAAATGCGTCGTCAAACATATCCCGCTCGTCCAAACCCGGCACCATGATTCGATCGTATTGCACCTCTGGGGCTTTGTCCTGCTGACCACCTGCCCACTGATGAAACAAACGAACCAAAGTTCCGATGACATCAATTGCGGTGCCAGGATCATTGACCGCAGGAGATAGCGCGCGACTGGCAATTTCACACAACACCACCAAACCGAACCTAGGATCCTGATCAAAAGTGCGCGTGTCAGACAACACAAAACACTCGGCAATGGCCTGCAAACATTCTTCAGCCAAGTCCTCAGCCTGCGAGGGCTGCTCTACCGTGGCGATCGCGCGGTTGGGAGTACAAAAGGTACCAGGCAATGATTGAACATGAACCTTCAGATCAAATTTTTCAGCCAGTGATTGTAATTTGACCATGTCAATTCGCTGCAGGTAAGCGATTGAGGAACGAACCACAGGTACCCCATTCGCTACCTTTCCATCGCTTTTTTGCCCGCCCAGATAAGGCATACCGAGACGCTGCCCGAAGGCGTTCGATGTGGCAGCTTCAACTTTGTCGATTGTATTGCCCAAACGCCCTAGCCTGGCAATGCTGTCCACCCACCGGATGAACGCAAGAATCACGATTGCAAACACCAAAATCGTCAGCACAAACAGGGCAAAGACCCCCGCCTTTTCATAGAAATCATTTTTCAGCGCAATCAGGGCCACCACGCTGAAAATGAATACCCCGATAAACGTAGACAAGGCATTTTGTGAGGTGTCATCAGCAACCACTAGCGGAAACGACCTGGGTGTTGCCGAGCTGCTGGCGGAGGCATAAGCGGACACCATTGAGCCCACGGAAAACATGGCAATCACTAACATAGTCGAGGCCACCAACTCCAACAGGGTTTCCACAGACTCCTTGCTAACGGTGGGTAACCAGTCGCCCACGCCAGGTCGATCAGCCAAGGTTGCCAGAAAGGCAGCCACAATCGACAGCAAACACATTACCAAAGGCTTGACCCAGAGCTTTTCGCGAATTCTGTTCAGGTAAAACAACCAGTTTTCATTCATGGCGATAGCCCCTTTAACGGATTGACTTATTTCTTTTTGGCGACCCAGGCAAAATGCCTTTGCAAGGCCTCATCGGCCAGCAGTGTTTCGGCGCTTGAAAATTGCTTGGCCAATTGCATTTCATCGTACAAATCGTGAATGCCGTCATGACAAAGTCTGCAAATATTGACACCCCGGTTCAAAGTTTCCCTGTCAAACTTTTTTCGATAGAAAGCACGTCGATGTAATTTTTTGGGAATGAGGTGATGAAAGGTTAGCGCAGTAAAACGCCCACAACACAAACACTGACCGCTTTTTAACCGGGACGAAGGCATGGTGCAACAAATGGGCTAAAGGTGTTTTTTCACCAAATCACGCATGTAAAGGGCTTTTTCTGTGCCGTCCTCTTCCAGCCCCTGCACCACAGTGACCCTGTTTTTGGACGGCTGGTTCTGGCTGACTTTCCATTTGCCAACCATGCTCTCGATTTGGACTTCAAAACCCACAATGGCCTGCTTGATTTGATTCAGAAATTCTGCGGGTGCGTCATTCACTGACCAAGGCGTGTTTCGGCTGCTTTCCTGTTGCGCGGTCAAGTCTTCCAGTTGCTGGTGTAACCACTCGGCGTCATCCACTACGCGCATTTGACCTTTCACATGCACCACCGCGTAATTCCAAGTGGGAACGACTTTCTCGGTTTCTTTTTTGGTGGCATACCAGGAGGGTGTGATGTAATGCTCAGCACCTTGAAACACCAACAAGGTTTGCGCAGACACCGCCAAATCAGCCAGCATTGGGTTGGCCCTGGCCACATGGCCGCGCAACACTATTGTCGCATCCGCATTTTCCGCCACGACCATGGGTATATGGTTGGCGTTCAGCCCTGAGGTTGACAGCGTAATGACTGTGGCCAAGGGGTGAGCCTTGATCAAACTCAACAACACCGGAATTGAGGTTTCCTCAAACTGCTTGGGCAAATACATGGGCTTACTTCACGATTTGAATTTGGGCTGGATCGACGACAACAATTCGGGTTTGATCGCCGAATTGCTCAACAATCCCCGACACCACAATATTTTTACCAAAAAAGAATTTTGGCAAGTCGTGAATACCTTGATAGGAATACCAGGCGGCCACGCGACCATCGACAACGACTGTCAAGTTGGCTGGATCACGAAAACTGGTGTGTGAATTCAGGTCGACTTCATCGCGATCGGTGCGCAGTTTGCTGGAACGCACTTTCATTTGAACCTGTACTTCCTGATTCAAACGGGCATGTGCTTTCTCGACTGTGATAGGTACGGCCTGAACCAGACCAGGATTGAGCACACCAGCAAACCCAATCAGCATGCACACGGCAACCCACATGCGACGCATGTTTTTCCTCCAAGGAGTTTGAGCTTTCAGTGTATATCAGCCTACAGCCAAAGCACACGGGCAATCATGTAGCTGCCCAGTAGCAGCAAGCCCAGAAAAAACACGGTTTTGAAAGTCTCTGCGCTCAACAGGGCTCGGCATTTTTGCCCCGCCAGCACCCCGGCCATGGTGGGTATCAGGCACAAAGTAGATTCCCAGGCTGCAGCCAATTCAAACCGACCCTTGAGGTACAGGCCCACGGCGAGCGCAAAAGTGCCCACGGTGAATACCAAACCCAAAGCCTGCAACAACTCGTCTTTGTTCATGCCTAAGGAATTCATGTACGGTGCGGAAGGCACCGATGAAACGCCGGTTGCACCTGCCAAAAAACCGGTAAGCCCACCCACCAGGGGCGAAGCCCAGCGTTCCTGGCTTGCGTTCACATGCATGTTGAACTTGAACAGACCCAACACGGCGTACACAAACAACACCAGACCCAAAGCCAAGGTAGCGTACGCAGGCGTGCTACCGGTTAATACGCCCACACCGAATGCAGCGCCAATGCAAACCATGACAAGTAAACCGGCGAAACGGCGCGCGGCAATCAAGAAGCCTGGGCCGATCAGCATTTGCCACGCATTGCTGACCATGGAGGGAACAACAATGAGCGCGGCCGCCTGCACTGGTGCAACCACCACCGCCATCAAACCAATTGCGATTGGGGGCAGGCCCATGCCTGTGACGCCTTTGACGAAACCTGCTACCAAAAATGCCAAGCCGACGATCAGGGTGTAGTCGTTAATTTCCAGAGTCATTTCCTCAAAAGGGTTCGGGTGAAGAATTGCCGCCCTCTCCCAAAGCACGTTGCATGATGAGCGTGCCCACCCAACGATTGAATTTGTAACCAACATTCGGCATGCGCCCAACTTCCAGAAAGCCCAGTTTTTGATGCAACTCGGCCGAACCTGCTGTGCCTCCCTGGGTGATCACCGCCACCATTTGCCGCCAGGGACCTTGCTCGCACCGGCGAATGACCTCACCAAGCAAAGCCGCACCCAGGCCCATGCCTTTGTGGTTTGGTGACAAATACACTGAATCTTCAACGGTGTAGCGGTAAGCGGGCCTGGGCCTGTAAGTGGCTGCATAGGCGTAACCAACAAGCTCATGACGGATTTGTGCAACCAGATAAGGCAAACCAGACTCGAGTATGGCTTGCCGTCGGGAACACATTTCCTCCAGTGTCGGAGGCACCAGCTCAAACGTGGCCAGCTCATGAAGCACGTAATGCGCATACAAAGCCTGCACAGCAGGCATGTCGGCCAGGGTGGCATCCCGAATCTGAAAAGCTGGACGTGTGGCGAATTGCATGGCCGGTTAAACCCACTTCACCACGGCAGGCGCGCTGTACGTTTTGAAAGCTTCGAGCAGCGAGAATGCACAGGTATTTGCCATCAACATATTGCGGTGCTGGGGCCGAATGAATGCCTCCTGGTGAGCATGATCCAGAAAGGCGAGCAGGCCGTCGTAGTAGCCATTTACATTCAACACACCCACGGGTTTGTGGTGAAAACTGAGTTGCGCCCAGGTCAGGATTTCAAAGAGTTCTTCGAAAGTTCCCAAACCACCGGGTAATGCGACAAAGCCATCGGAGCGCTCGGCCATCAGGGCTTTGCGCTCGTGCATGTTGCGGGTCACGATCAACTCGGCCAAGGCAGGGTGCGCCAGTTCTTTGGTCACCAGCGATTCAGGAATGATGCCAGTGACATTGCCGCCCAAAGCCAATACCTCTTCGGCCACCACACCCATCAAGCCCAAATTAGATCCGCCGTAAACCAAGCCGAAATTGTTGTCGACCAATGCACGGGCCAAGGCCTTGGCACCTTCGGTGTATTCGACCCGGTTGCCCGCACTGGAGCCACAGTACACACAAATATTTTTCATGACAGCTTCAAGCCCAATACACCCAACACAATCAGCACCACGCTGCCAATGCGCAGTGCATTGACAGGCTCGTTGAACAAGACAATACCCATGAGCACCGTACCAGCCGCACCGATACCGACCCAAACGCTGTACGCGGTGCCCACCGGCAGGGTTTTCATGGCCAACCCCAACAGCCCGAAGCTGATTGCGGCGGCAATCAAGGTGATGGCAGAGGGAAGCAGACGGGTGAAGCCGTCGGTGTACTTCAGGCCAATGGCCCATACGATTTCAAAGAGACCCGCTACAAACAAAATTAACCAGGACATGACAACTCCCATCAAGCAAATGGGGCCGTCCCCGATCGAAGGTTGAGCGGTGAGGTCGTCCTCACTTCAAGAATCAAAAGTATCTGGAATGTAATTCACTGACCCAAGCCTGTCGCGCTTCCGAGGCCACTTGGGCCACCTGTTCGCTTGGCTGGGAATTGGTAATTTTATCACCAACAAAAGTTTTGTAATGCCCCTGTTCCAATTCCGCCACAGCCTTTTCGACAAAAACATGCACTGGCCCTTCCCCACTGAGCTGGGCCACAAGCTGGTTAATCTGCCGCAAACGGGCTGGCTTTCTGTAGAGATCGACCTGATTGAAAAACCTGCCAAAACTACTGGAATCGGTCGTGCACTGCGCCAGGAAATCAAGGCACTGACGCGTGACGATCGCCAAATCTTCGGTGTTGCGCGGCAAACGCCATGACTTGGCCAAGGCCTTGATCTGTGCAACATCCAGGAAAAATCCAAGGCAATAAACCCAGCGCGCCTCAGCGGCGGAAAGACCGTTCAGACGATCGTATTCTGGCTTGTCAAAACCAGAAAACGGCACAGGGCAGCTCGGTGCCAACTCACCCCAGGCATTGAGCTTGCTGATCAATTTGATCATTCGGGAAGGCTTCACCTCGCCCATGCCTTTGTTCAACTCGGCGTATATACGCTCGGCCACAAGGTGTTTTAACTCGCCGCTTGCCCGCAATTCCCGGCACAAGTCCATGGTTTCCTCGGCCACTGAAAAATCGAGAAAACGTGCCAGAAAGCGCGCCAGGCGAAGCACACGCAGCGGGTCTTCAGAAAAAGCAGGGCTAACATGGCGCATGCATTTGTTTTGAAGGTCGGTGAACCCCTGAAATGGGTCGATTAAATCACCTTTCGCATTCATGGCCATGGCATTCACGGTGAAATCACGCCGAGCCAAGTCTTCTTCGAGGGTAACCGAGGGGTCTGCGTGAAAAGTAAAGCCTTTGTAGCCGTGTCCGCTTTTGCGCTCTGTGCGGGCCAGGGCATATTCTTCGTGGGTGCGCGGGTGCAAAAACACGGGGAAGTCTGAGCCCACCGGAGTAAAACCAGCAGCCAGCATATTGTCCACGGTCGCACCGACTACCACCCAGTCCCTATCGCTGCTGGTGCGACCCATCAGCGCATCGCGAACTGCACCACCCACCACATACACTTTGGCACGGGCGGGCAATCGTTCAATGGCGGAATCGAGTTGAAAACCTTGCAGTTCAGGGTGGCGGGCCATGGGCAACACGAGAATGAATGTTGCCCAAGATTACCACCGAATTATGCGGCTTGGCTTGCAGGCAAACGCGTGCGGTTGTGCTCACGGGTGAAGTCGATGGCTGGGCCAGCGGGCACAACCCGTGTGGGGTTGATCATGTCGTGGCTGTAGTAGTAATGGCGTTTGATGTGATAAATATCAACGGTTTCTGCCACGCCAGGCCACTGATACAACTCGCGCACATAGTTGGAAATGTTTGGAAAGTCTTCAAGCCTTTGGCGATTGCACTTGAAATGGCCGTGGTATACCGCATCAAACCTGATCAAGGTGGTAAACAAGCGCCAATCCGCTTCTGTAATTCTTGGCCCCACCAAATAGCGGTTGTTCTCCAGGATTTTTTCGACAGAATCTAGCGCCATGAACACGGCGTTGTAGGCTTCTTCGTAAGCGCCCTGCTCAGTGGCAAAGCCAGCCCGGTATACACCGTTGTTGATGTTGTCATACACCAGGCCATTGACCCGATCGATCATGGCACGCAGGTTTTCAGGGTAGTAATCATCGTGATTGCCAGTGATTTCATTGAACGCTGAATTGAACATGCGAATAATTTCAGACGATTCATTGCTGACAATCTGATTGGTTTTTTTACACCACAACACGGGCACGGTGACCCGCCCGGAGTAGTCGCTTTTGTTGCGCGTGTAAATTTGGTGCATGAATTCGCTGTTGAAAAGCATGTCGCCGGTGCTGCCTGCATCCGTGTTGAATGTCCAGCCATTGCTGAGCATGTCAGGGCTGACCACCGACACATCGATGTGCTGCTCCAGATTCTTCAACTTGCGAAAAACAAGCGTGCGATGCGCCCATGGGCAAGCCAACGACACATACAAATGATAGCGGCCACTTTCTGCCTTGAATCCACCTACACCGCTTGGCCCGGCGCTGCCATCGGCAGTCACCCAGTTGCGCAACTTGGCGCTTTCCCGCTGAAATTTGCCACCGCTTGAACTGGTGTCGTACCACTTGTCTTGCCACTGACCATCGACCAACAAACCCATGCGATTACTCCTTGAACTGCAACAACAAGCCTTCACCTTAACAAAGCAAAGGCTTACAGTTGTTCAAGATTCTTGAAGGTGTCGGCCACTTTTTGCCGAAGGGCCTGACGTTGGGCTTCATCCAGTCGGGCAATGTTTTTGGCCATGAGGCCAGTGCGCGGGTTGGCGGACAGCATTTTTTCATGCTGGTCAAGAAACCCCCAATACAGCGTGGTGAATGGGCAGGCCTTGTCACCAGTTTTCTCAGCTGGGTTGTATTTGCAACCGGCGCAGTAGTTGCTCATGCGTTTGATGTAAGCACCCGATGCAATGTAGGGTTTGCTGGTAAAGCGCCCGCCATTTGCAAACAAGGCCATGCCGGCCACATTGGGCAGCTCAACCCATTCCACCGCATCCACATACACCGCCAAAAACCAGTCTTCTACCTGCTGTGGAACGAGGCCTGCGAGCAGGGCGAAATTGCCGATCACCATGAGGCGTTGAATGTGATGCGCATAACCATAATCCAGCGTTTGACCGATGGAGTCTTTCAGACAGTTCATGTGGGTATTGCCGGTCCAAAACCATTTGGGCAAATCAAGTTTGGCTTGCAAATGATTGTCTTCGCGCATCTTCGGCATGTCGAGCCAATACACCCCGCGCATGAATTCACGCCAGCCCAGAATTTGGCGAATAAACCCTTCTGCACTGGCTACATCCACCTTGCCCGCGCGGTACGCGGCTTCGGCTTTTTCAATCACCTCGAGCGGATGGAGCAAATGCAGATTGATTGCGCTCGAAACCAATGAATGCCAACCGAACGGCGTGTTAGTCCACATGGCGTCCTGATAGGTGCCAAAGTTGACGAATCGGTTTTCAATGAAGGCATCGAGTGCCTTCAAAGCCTGTTGACGCGTAACTGGCCACGCGAAATTTTTCAATGTGCCCGGGTGACCGGGAAAATTCGCTTCAACCTCGGCAAACACCGTTTGTGTTATTTCATCGGGTTCAAAAAATGCAGGGGGCGTAATGTCTCCAGGACCAGCCTTGGGAAAGGCACTGCGATTGTCAGCATCAAAATTCCATTTACCGCCAGCAGGTTCAGCACCCTCCATCAACACACCGGTGCGCTTGCGCATTTCGCGATAAAAATACTCCATGCGCATCTGTTTGTAACCACTGGCCCACTTTGCGAATTCAGCACGGCTGCACAAATAATGCGAGTCCTCGAGCATGCGAAGCTTGATGTTTTCTGATTTGGCGAGCGTTAGAAAGTCTTGCTCCAAGCGCCATTCGCCGGGCTCGGCCATGTCGATGCTGGTGTACCCGTGCTGTTTGCACAGGTTTGCCACTTCCGTGGCCAAGCTGTGTTGGCCCGTATCGCCCAAACTGCGGTAATGCACGGTGTAACCGGCATTGCGCAACTCTTGAGCAAAATGGCGCATTGCACTGAGAAACAAAGCAATTCGAACCTTATGAACCCACACCACGGTGGACTCGACAGGTGACTCCACCATGAGCACATCGGCTAATTTCGGGGGGTTGGCCAGAAGTGCGGGGTTATTCAGGTCGAGTTGATCGCCCAACACAACCACGGCTTTGGTTTTGCTGCTCATGCTATTTACTGCCTGCTTATTTGCTGCCCGCTCTGGGCGCCGCCTTGCGGCAGGCCTCTGAGCAATATTTTACGTCATCCCAATTCTTGGCCCAACTTTTGCGCCAGGTCATTTCCTTCCCGCACACGGTGCAAAGCTTGCTGGGCAAATAAGATTTATTGCCTTTGAAAGACCGCTTATCCGGCACGGAAATTAATTCTGATTGAATTTGTTGCGCAGTCGCCAGTCTGCAATTGATTCACTGATGGACTCCAGGCTGGACAACAACACGAAATCTTCAGAAGGCTTTTTGCGCAATGCTGTAGAAGAGCCACCACACCAAATTTCAACCATCGGAGGCAATTTTTCACGCAACTCGGCCACTGCTTCCAGCACTGCGGGCGAACTTTGAATAACAGAGAATGACAGGGCCACAATATTGATGTTCTGCGCGCGCGAGGCCAACACAATGTCGTAAATCGGGGTTTGAGTGCCCAAAGAAATACACTGTGCGCCCTCCATGGAAAAAATGCACTCAGCCATCAGCAATCCCAAACCATGTAATTCGTTGGGCAGTGTGGTCAGCAACACGCGCGGGCCTTTGCGTGTGGACGGAATGGTGTTTAAGGCATTGCGCAACACCACCTGAATGGTTTCGGTGTAGATGTGCTCTTCAAAAATTTCAAAATAACCACGCGCCCAGGCATCGCCCACCATTGCGTTCATGGGTGCAACCACCTCTACCACGAAACGATGCAGCCCCATCGTCAGCGCAAGGCGCGACATGGTTTGGCGGAATTCTTCGGCATCGTGCCGCTTGATCAGTTCCATGTAACTGTTCAGCTCGTCCAGGCTGTCAGGCGCCACATTCATGCGCGACCCAGCGCTGCTGACCTCGGCCAGTTTCACCAGCTCGTCAATGCTCAAACCAATGATTTTTCCCGGACGATGCCCGCCATCGAGAAGACGCTTGATGACTCGCAGTTTTTCAACTTGATCAATGGAATAAATACGCTCGCCGAATGAATCCCTACCGGGTTGTGGAAAGTTGTAGCGTTTTTCCCAGACACGCAAAGTGTCTTTGGGCAAGCCGGTGTCCCGCTCGACTGCTGCAATAGAAAATGAGGGTTGACTTAGATCTGCACGCTCATTCATACCTGAACCTGACCACGGTGAAACTTCAACATCTTTGTTTTGTCCTAGACAAATTGACTTGCCACACTGAACGAATAATAATGGAACTCAAAGCCTGATTGCCAATCAAATTAGCATATTGGCTGAGATTTAACCACACATATAGAGACATTCAAGTGAATAAAGTGCATTGTAAAGACAAGCGTCTGTCTAGTCCAGTCCGGGAAAACCTTGGGACCAAGGCGCCAGTACAGACCCATGCACAAACCAAGCAAGTATTTCGCCGTGCACTCGATGCACATCCAATCACAAAGTAGTAACTATTATTGGAGCGCTTCATCATGAATGCACCGGACGGACTTTTTTTACCTGACGAACAATCACGCGCAGACAAGCGCAACATCGCCATCCAACGCGTGGGGGTGCGCGCAATTAAACACCCGATCATTGTGGAAACACTGGAAGGCCCACAACCTTCAGTGGCCACCATCGACATGTCGGTGTTCCTGCCCGGCGATGTGAAAGGAACGCACATGTCGCGTTTCCTTGAAATTCTTCAAACCCAGGAAAGTGCATTGACGCCTGCGGGCATGAAACAAATGATGCGCGACATGCTTCAACGCCTGGATTCGAATGCGGGAACCATCACGATGAAGTTTCCTTACTTCGTGCGCAAAGTTGCACCCGTATCGGGTGTAGCCAGCCTGCTGGACTATGAAGTGACTTTGGAAGCCGACAACAATGGTGCAAGCACAGATGTGTTTATGACGGTGGTGGTGCCCGTGACCAGCCTGTGCCCCTGCTCCAAGAAAATTTCCGAGTATGGTGCGCACAACCAGCGCAGCCACATTACGATTCGAGCACTGGTGGCAGACGGCATCACCGTGGAAGAACTGATCCGCATGGCGGAAGAATCGGCCTCGTGTGAATTGTGGGGCTTGCTGAAGCGCCCTGACGAAAAATATGTGACAGAGCGCGCCTACGACAATCCCAAGTTTGTTGAAGACCTGGTACGTGATGTTGCCATTCGCCTGAGGGCCAGCAAGAAAGTTTTGGCTTACCGCATTGAAAGCGAAAACTTTGAATCGATCCACAACCATTCTGCCGTGGCCTGGATTGAAGAAGACAAACGCAAACAAAATTAATCCGTAAGCTGGTTCTGGCTCAAAAAGCCAGAACCAATTTCACTTACTGCAGTAAATAAAAGGTTAGGATGCTAGTGAATACCCTTGCTTTTTTTAACCCTGAGTACACATGATCAAGAATTCAAAAGAATTACTGCCCAAAGTTGCCATTGTGGGTGGCGGAATTTCCGGCCTGACCGCTGCCTATGCACTGCGCGGCCATGCCCACACCACCCTGTTCGAGGCCAATGATTACATTGGGGGCCACACCAACACGGTGGACATCGAAGTGGAAGGCAAGCAGGTGGCGGTGGACACCGGCTTTCTGGTGTACAACGAGCGCACCTACCCCAACCTGATTCGCCTGTTCGACGAACTTTCGGTAGAAACCGTGGAATCGGATATGTCCTTTTCAGTGTGTTTGCCTGAATTGAATATTGAATGGGCAGGCACAAACCTGAACACGGTGTTTGCGCAACGCCGCAATTTGTTACGCCCACGTTTTATTCGCATGCTGCTGGATATTTTGCGCTTTAACAAAGAGGCCACCGCCATGGTGGCCGATGCGGGGCGTGCGGCACTTTTCCAAAGCAAGGCGAAAATGCATTTGGGCGACTACCTGGTCGAGGAAAAATACAGCGCAGAATTCAGAGACTGGTATTTGATCCCGATGGCCGCCGCAATTTGGTCTTGCCCCAGCGAACAAATGCTTGCCTTCCCTTTGGCCACATTCATTCAGTTTTGCCACAACCACGGATTGTTGCAGGTGAACGACAGGCCCAAGTGGTTCACCGTTAAGAACGGCGCGCGCAATTACGTGCAAAAAATATTGCCTTTTGTCGACGAGGTGCACCAGAGCACCCCTGTGCTGGAAGTAAATTCCACAGGTACAAAACCCACCCTAAAAACAAAATTGGGCGAGCAGGAATTTGATTATGTGATTTTGGCCTGCCACAGTGATGAAGCGTTGGGAATGCTCAAAGGCAACGAAGCCCAGAAACACCAGTTGCAACACATCAAGTACCAAGCCAACGTGGCGTACCTGCACACCGATGTAAAACTGATGCCCAAAACCCGCAGCACATGGTCATCCTGGAATTATTTGAGTGATGTGCTGAATCCTCAACCCAGCGTATCGGTTACCTACTGGAGCAATCTGCTTCAACCACTGCCAGTGAAAACGCCAATTTTCGTGACACTGAACCCGATTATTCAGCCCGACCCAAAGCAGGTGTTCAGGGAAATTCATTATTCGCACCCCGTTTTTGATGTGCCAGCGGTTCAGGCCCAACAAGCATTGGCCGAACTTCAGGGCTTGAACAATGTCTACCTGGCAGGTGCGTGGATGAAATATGGTTTTCACGAAGATGGACATACGTCTGGCTTGAATGCCGCGCGGGCGGTGATCGACAAGTTGACGAAAACCACACAAAAGGCGGCTTGATGGCGCGAGGGCGTTTTCAACTCAATGAAGTGAAACTGGCTTGGGGCATGGTGAAACATCACCGGGCACTTCCCAAAGCAAACGGTTTTACCACGGGCGCCTGCTTTGTTCGTCTTGTTTTCTCGACTCAATCCGATTCAAAACCCACACATGCTTACCCGGTAATTGACGGCAAGGGTTTGGTGTCGGTGTCGGCACACAATTACGGGTTCGAGGCGCACACGCTGAAGTTTCCCGAGTTTGTTTGTAATTTGGTGCGCAAGGTTGAATTGGAAACAGGCTTGGCACTTCAAGGCCCTGTGCATTTGCACACCTTCCCCAAGGTGCTGGGCTACGTATTCAACCCGGTCAGTTTTTGGTATTTCCACGATGAGGCGCAACAGTGCCGTGCCGTGATGTGCGAGGTGAACAATACCTTTGGTGAACGACACTTCTATTTGCTAACGGCCCCGGAAAGCAAGGCCCCATTGAACAAAGGCATGCTGCTGCATGCCAGGAAAGAATTTCATGTGTCACCTTTTTTCCCGGTGTCGGGTCGTTATGAGTTCCGGTTTGTCAGCAGTGCAGACCACTCACTGGCGCGCATTAACTATTTTGAAGAACAAGTTCAACAGCTCAGCACCAGCGTGAGCGGAGAACTGATGCATCCAAGCACCCTGCTTTGGGGTAAAACCTTATTGAAATACGGTTGGTTTACATTGGCCGTGATCGCAAAAATTCATTGGCAAGCGGTGAAACTTCTGCTGAAAGGCGCAAAGTTTCACGGCAAGCCAGCACCACCCCGTCAAACAATTACGCAGACTGAACTCGAAGCATGACTCAAGCCATTACTTTTTCCCAGTTCCAACTGCCCAGCCACGCACCCTCGTCGGCACAGTGGACCCTGAAATTGCTGACCAAACTGAAAAAAGGCCGCCTGGAGATTGTGACTCCAGAAGGCGTACACCTGTTGTTTGGTGGCGAAGAAGACCAGCCCAGCGCGAAAATCAAGCTGAACTCGTGGGCTGTGTGCCAGCGAGCCTTGAAGGCAGGCGATATTGGTTTTGCTGAAGCCTACATTGCGGGTGAATGGGAAACGCACGACATAGCCTCCATTCTTGGCGTGTTTCTGGAAAACCGCAAAGCAGTAGAAACCGTTATTTATGGCAGTTTTCTGGGCAGCATTGCCTACAAAATCAAACACCTGCTAAACCGCAACACCAAAGCACAGGCCAAGAAAAACATTCATGCCCATTACGATTTGGGCAATCCGTTTTACCAGTTGTGGCTAGACCCCACAATGACCTACTCCAGTGCACTGTTTGACGGTGACACCAGCTTGAGTTTGGAACAGGCCCAACACGCCAAATACCAAGCCATGCTCAACTACCTGAGCCCCAAGGCTGGTGAGCAAGTTCTGGAAATTGGATGCGGATGGGGTGGTTTTGCAGAAAAAGCATGTGCCGCAGGTGCAAACCTGGTGGGCCTGACCTTGTCAACGGAGCAACTGGCCTACGCCAAGACGCGCTTGGCCAAACAGGGTTTTGCAGAACAAGCCGACTTCCGCCTGCAAGATTACCGGGATTGCCGTGGCCAGTTTGACCACATTGCATCGATTGAAATGTTTGAAGCTGTGGGCGAAGAATACTGGCCAGCGTATTTTCAGTCGGTGAACCGCCTTCTGAAGACGGGCGGCAAAGCGGCCATTCAAACCATCGTGATTCAAGACGAATTGTTTGACCGTTACCGCAAAGGCACCGATTTTATTCAGCAATATATTTTCCCGGGCGGCATGTTGCCCTCGCCCGCCAAGTTCAGAGCCATGGCAGAAAAGCATGGTTTGCGTGTGGTGTCGGAAAAAGCCTTTGGAAAAGACTATGCTGAAACATTGCGCCGGTGGCGAGTGCAATTCATGAAAACACTGGAACAGGTGAAAAACCAGGGCTTTGATGATCCGTTCATTCGTACCTGGGAGTTTTACCTGGCTTACTGTGAAGCCGGCTTTGAATATGAAAGCACCGATGTCATTCAGTTTTATCTCGAGAAAGTGGAGAATCAATGAAGTTGTTTCCGGTTCAGTTCATTCAACGCGCATTGTTGTGTCTGGTCCTGCTGGGCACTGCACCCTTCGCGCTGGCCAACAGCAACTTGAATGCCCCGCCCAAACAGGTCACGCAAACCATTGAGAATGCAAAGCTGATGGGCTACGGTACACTGCGCTGGTTCGGTTTGCGGGTGTATGACGGGCAATTGTGGTCGAACGCCGACCCCGAAGGATTTAACTACAAACGTGACCCCTCTTGGCTTGAACTGAAATACGCCCGCGATTTTGAAGGCAGCGACATTGCCGAGCGCAGCATTGATGAAATGGAAGAAATTGGCGCTGGTACTGAGGTGCAACGCCAAGGTTGGCTGGTAAAGCTGAATGAGATTTTTCCGGATGTGAAAAAAGGCCACACCTTGAGTGCCCTTTTTACACCGGGCAAGGGAGTTCAATTTTTCCGCAACGGTTTGCCACTGGCCAAAGTGGACGACCCGGAACTTGCCGAGGCTTTCATGGGTATTTGGTTGGACCCAAAAACTTCTGCGCCTGAAATGCGCCGCGAATTGATTGGCTTGAAGCGCTGATACGGCCTCGCCGACATGAACCAACTGCCCCGCACCAGCGCCAAAGATCTGCTGAACTACGGCCTTCTGGGCTGGGCCCTGGGCGCGGTGGCCGTGCCCATCTACATTCAGGTGCCCTACCTGTACTCCCGCATTTACGAAGTACCGTCCGCTTGGGTGGGTATCATCCTGCTGTTGTCGCGCCTGCTCGATGCAGTGCTTGACCCTGCCATCGGCTTGTGGGTTGACCGACGCAGCGGACAGGGAAACCGCTACGCCCTGCCCTTGCTCCTGGCTGTACCTTTGTTGTTGCTGGGCATGGCAGGTGTGTTTTTCCCGGTGGGCAATACACCCACTGAATATGCAGCCAGCCTGATGGTAAGCTTGATCGTGGTGCACCTTGGCTACAGCTTCGCCAGCATTGCTTACCAGGCCTGGGGGGCTGAACTTGGGCACACCGACAAGGAACGCTCAACCTATGTGGCAGTGCGTGAAGGCGTGGGTATTCTGGGTGTGGTGTTTGCCGTGTCGCTGGCACTTGAAACGAATGCGGGACTGATATTCACAGTATTCGCGGTAATGCTGGTGTTGGGCATGTTTTTATTGCTTAAGTTTTCACCCAAACCCGACCGAACAGCACAACAAGCCGCGAGCCCGTTTGCTGAAACTTTCAACAACGCGCAGGCCAGCGCGGCCGCTGCGATTCGCAAAGGCTTTGCCGACATTGTGCAACCCTTGCGTCGAAAAAACTTTCGCAAGTTAATGGGTGTGTTTCTGTGCAACGGTCTGGCCGCTGCACTGCCTGCCACACTGGTGCCTTTTTACATGCGCGATCGCCTTGGCTTGGGCGATTCGGATCAATGGGTGCTGGCTGTGTACTTTTTAGTGGGTGCTGCATCCACAGTATTCTGGGTATGGCTGGCCAGTAAAATTGGCCTGGCGCGCTCATGGTTATTGGGCATGGTGTTGTCCATACCTGCCTTCATCATTGTGGTTGTGCTGGGTGAAGGTGACTTGGCAGGCTATCTGTTTGTATGCGTAGTCACCGGCTTTGCCTTGGGCGCCGATTTGTCACTACCCGCAGCCCTGGTGGCCCGCCTGATTGAAGAAAACGGTGAACGTGGCAAAACTGAAGGCACTTACTTTGGACTCTGGAACTGGATCAACAAATTCAACCTGGCATTGGCACCCAGCTTTGCGCTGGGCACCTTGCAGTGGTTCAGCTATTCAGCCGACATGGCAAAAACCGAGTCTTACCAAAACATGGGCTTGCTGCAACAACTGGCCAACGACCCACTACTGTGGGTTTATGCCTTGGTGCCCTGCGCCTTGAAGTTGCTGGCCATTGTGCTATTGGGCCGCAGTGGCCTGGCCAGCCTGAACCGAACAACAAGCAACACCGCAATTGGGAGTACAGCATGACTATCGCAAAGCAATGGGTAAAACAATGGGCACGCAAACTGCAACTGGCTTTCCTAGCCCTGGCAGGTGCGTTGGTTTTAACCGCTTGCGCAAGCCCGCAACCCGCAGACTATGCACAGGAAAAACCGGTGCTCGACTTAAAAGAATATTTCAATGGCACCATTGATGCATGGGGTGTGTTTCAAGACCGCTCGGGTAAAGTGGTGAAGCGTTTCACCGTGGTCATGAAGTGCACCTGGGATGGCAACACCGGCGTGCTGGATGAAGACTTTACTTACTCCGATGGCACCACCCAAAAACGGGTGTGGACATTGAAAAAAGACGGCAACAAGTACACCGGCACCGCCGGCGATGTGCTGGGGCAAGCCAATGGCGAAACTTCAGGCAATGCATTTCAATGGAAATACACCATGCTGCTGCCAGTCGACGGCACCACCTATGAAGTGCAGTTCGATGACTGGATGTACCAGATGGATGACAAGGTGATGCTTAACCGTGCCACCATGAGCAAATTCGGAATTGAATTGGGCGAGGTGCTATTGAGCTTTCGCAAACGAGATTAAGAAGGAACCCGCATGAGCTTTAACCCGAAACTGACCCAGTGGCAAAACAAGCGGGTGTGGCTGGTGGGCGCTTCTACCGGCATTGGTGAGGCCTTGGCCCGCCAGTTGGACCAACTCGGCTGCAAACAAATGTTGTCGGCGCGCAGTGCGGACAAACTGACCACACTGGCCGGAGAATTGCAGCATGCCACTGCCCTGCCCCTGGACATTACCCAACAAGCTGCTGTGAAAACGGCTTTCGACAACGTTATGGCCGCTTGGGGTGGCGTTGATTTGATTGTGTTGATGGCAGGCACTTATTCCGAGATGTCAGTTGCTGAGTTCGACATTGAAAAAGTAAAACAACAAATTGATGTGAACCTCAACGGCACCATGTATGTGCTGGCCAATGCGCTACCCAAGCTACTTGAACAAAAGTCGGGGCACCTGGCCATCGTCTCGAGTGTGGCGGGTTATCGGGGATTGCCAAATTCACTGGCCTACGGCCCCACCAAAGCTGCATTGATCAACCTGGCTGAGGCCTTGCATGTGGAGTTACAGCCCCACCACGTGGGCGTCAGCGTGGTGAACCCGGGCTTTGTAGACACACCGCTGACCCGCAAAAACACGTTTCCCATGCCATTTCTGATTACTGCTGAAAAAGCTGCACAGGAAATTATTACCGGTCTAGAAAAGGGCGAGTTCGAAATCCATTTCCCCAAGGCATTCACCCGCACCTTGCGCACACTGCGCATACTGCCGTATTCACTGTACTTTGCTGCAGTGCGTAAAATTACTGCGAACAAAAACAAGGCGGAACTGGGCCATGAGCAAAGCAAATAACACCGCCAACAAAACAGGTGGCTTGGCCCCGCTGGATCGCCAGCAATTGTCTGAACCCCTGCGCAGACTAATCGATTTTTTTGAGCACCTGACCGAGCAAACCGTGGCTGACATGCCCAGGTTTTATGCGGGTGACGCTTATTTCAAAGACCCGTTCAACGAAGTGAACCGGGTAGAGGACATCGCCCGTATTTTTGGCGAGATGTTTCATCAGGTTAATAACCCGCGCTTTGTGGTGCACACTGCATTTCAATCGGGGCAACAAGTGTTTATGGCTTGGGACTTCCTGTTCGAGATGAAGCGTTTCAAGGTGGGACAAGTGCAGTGCATCAAAGGGTCGTCGCACCTGCAGTTGAACCAAAACGGCCTTGTGCAGTCACACAGAGACTATTGGGACACGGCTGAGGAGCTGTACGAGAAGATCCCGATGCTGGGGGGACTGATGCGCTGGTTGAAAAAACAGGCAGGCTAAAAGCAGGAATCAGACCTGTTTCGGCGTACACATGTGCACATAAATGCCCCGTGTCACCAAATCTTCATGCGCTTCATGACATGTCTTGTTAAAATCACAAAGTCAAATCTATTCAGTGAAGGTGGAGCAACATGTTGTATCCAGAGTTATTCAGGTCATTGGAGTCCGTTCGTTGGAACATGGAAAAGGACATCAACTGGGATCAGTTTGATGCCTCCAAGTTGTCTGAAGAGCAGGCCCAAACCATCAAAATGAACGCAATTACCGAGTGGTCGGCCTTGCCCGCCACAGAAATGTTCTTGCGTGACAACAAACACGACAGCGACTTCTCGGCCTTCATGTCCATCTGGTTTTTTGAAGAGCAAAAGCACTCGCTGGTCTTGATGGAATACTTGCGCCGTTTCCGCCCCGACCTGCTGCCCACCGAAGAAGAACTGCATGCCGTGCGATTTGAATTCGACCCGGCACCGCCCCTTGAAACACTGATGCTGCACTTCTGCGGTGAAATACGCTTGAATCACTGGTACCGTTGCGCCTCGGATTGGCACACCGAGCCGGTCATCAAACAAATCTACAAAATCATTTCGCATGACGAGGCACGCCACGGTGGCGCTTACCTGCGTTACATGAAAAAAGCCTTGGTGGAAGTGGGCGATGGTGCACGTGCTGCATTCAGCAAAATTGGCGTGCTCATGGCTTCGGCCCGCCGCACCCAAAAACCTTTGCACCCCACCAATTTGCATGTGAACAAAGACCTGTTCCCCAACGACACGGTGCAAAGCCGCCTGCCCGATCCCGATTGGCTGGAAAACTGGCTGGATGGTCAAATTCGCTTTGACGCCGATTGGGAAAAGAAAGTGGTTGACCGCATTTTGCACAACATGAGCTTGTTGTTTGAACGCACTTTTGAATCGGTACAAGACCTGAACCGCTACCGCAAGGAAGTGATGGCGCGTTTGGGCGCAACCGAACCGCCCGTTGGCAACGCTGCCTGATTTGATTGCACCATGACAACAACCGGAAAACCGGCTCGCTTTGAAAAAAAGGTGTGCCACCCCAGCGAGCTTGCCGAGCGCGCAAAACAACTCAAAGGCCCCGTGGTGTTTACCAACGGGGTTTTTGATTTGTTGCACCGTGGACACGTCACTTATCTGGACCAAGCCGCGCAAGAAGGGCAAAGCCTGATTGTGGCTGTGAATTCTGACGAATCAGTCAAACGCCTGGGCAAAGGCCCAGACCGCCCCATCAACACCCAAGTTGATCGCATGCATGTTCTGGCTGCACTGGAGTGCGTAGCCTTGGTTACTTACTTCGAAGAAGACACGCCTTTGAACGCCATTCTGGCGGCACGCCCGGATGTGCTGGTGAAAGGTGGCGATTGGCCTGTTGAAAAAATGGTGGGAGCCAAAGAAGTTCAAAGTTGGGGGGGCACAGCGCTGTCCATCGCGTTTGAACACGAGCGCAGCACCACCGCCACGCTCGAGAAAATACGCAAACTTTAAGGCTTGGTGGCTGGCGCAACGCCTGCCTGTGCAAACTGTTCTGGCAGGCTGGCCACGTGCAATGTGGTGGTGGGGAACGCAATTTCAGCGCCGTGCTGCTCAATAATCTCGGCGATTTTCAACAACACATCCTGCTTCACCTCGTGGTACTTCACCCAAATTGTTGTTTTCGTAAACGTATACACCATCAAGTTCACGCTTGAGTCTGCAAACTGATTCAAATTCACAATCAGGGTTTGATTGTCATCAATTTCGGCGTGCTCAATCAACATGCGCTTGACCGCATCAACAATACTGCGCACCTGTTGCAGGTCCTCATATCGCACGCCAATTGTTTCCTGAATTCGACGGTGCGTCATGCGCGAGGGGTTCTCCAGTGAAATGGTGCTGAAAGTGGCGTTGGGTACATACAGCGGGCGCTTGTCAAAAGTGCGTATGCGCGTGAGTCGCCAGCCGATGTGTTCGACAGTGCCCTCAATATTTTTGTCAGGTGAACGCACCCAGTCGCCCACCACAAAGGGGCGGTCCATGTATACGGTGAGGCCACCGAAAAAATTCGCCAGCAAATCTTTCGCAGCAAAACCCACAGCAATGCCACCCACACCACCAAACGCCAGCACACCAGAAATACTGAACCCGAGGTTTTGAAGAATAACCAAGGCAGCGGTGATGACAATGGAGGCGCGAAGCAACTTGCCGATGGCGCTGGCTGTGGTGGCGTCCAGCGGTTCTTTCACTCTATCCGGGCTTTGAAGTGCAAGCTCGAATCGCTTGGCCAAACCAAACAGGAACCAGGTAATCAACACAATCACACCCACCCTGCGAACAGGATCGATGAATTCGAATATTTCCGCATTGTTTGCGGTATGGGTAATTCTGGCGGCCCAGGAAATGCCCAGCAACCAGATCAGAATTTTCAGGGGTTTGCGGGCACTTTCCAGGAACACATCGTCCCAGGGGTTGTTCGATTTTTCAGCAAACCGACCCAGGCGGTTGAAAATCAAACCCACGGTATAGCTGACCAGGAGTGTGAGAAATACCACCATGAAAACCTGATATACCCAGGTGTTGTAAGTAAAAACACCGCTGGGTACACCCAGGTTGACAAGCCATTCTTGCAGGCTGGAAAAATTCATGACTACTTTTGTTTGAATTGAAAGGAACAGTGTAGAGAACCTGAACAGCAAAAATGCCCCCGAGGGGGCATTTTCAAGCTTTTGTAAACCGAGTTAAACAGACTATTACTTCTTGTCAGCCTTCAGATTGCCGCCGGCCTTCACATCGGCTTTCACGTCAGCTTTGGCTTTCACATCGGCAGCAGATTCAAGTTGACCCGTACGCTTGCCCACCTCGCCTTTGGCCTCGGAATGCAAGGCACCAGCTTCACTGCGCATTTCATCGCCTTGAGACTTTGCGCCTTTCACGGCCGCACTGGACTTGCCTTTCAAATCGGCATTGGCGTTTGCGTTGGCATCTGCTTTTGCCTTGGCGTCTGCATTCAAGGAAACACCGGGCACTTCAGCTTTCACGCCAACACCTGTGTTCACCCCCAAGCCCACCGCCATGGCGGAGGCAGAAAACATCAGGGCACTGCTGAGCACGGCAAGTTTCAATGTATTTTTATTCATGGTTAAGGTCCCCTATCGAATGTTGTTTGGGAACCCAAATAACGGTCATGTTGCCTGGCCGGTTGACGGCTTTTTCCAGAACTCGCTTTTGGCTACAGCCGGATCGGGCTCGGGCCAAGCCAGGCCCATACGCTCAAGCGTACCGACCAAAATTTCGGCCACCAGCATGTTCCGGAATCCTTTGTGATCGGCGGGGATAATCCACCAGGGTGCCTGCTTGGTGCAGGTTTTTTCCAGCACCTGTTCATAGGCATTGGCATACATGCTGTAGTTTTCGCCACAGTGAAGATCTTTTTCGGTCAACTTCCAGCGCTTGTCGGGGGTTTCCCAACGTTCAATCATGCGCTGGTGTTGTTCTTCACGGGAAATATTCAAGAATATTTTCAAGACTGTGGTGCCGGTTTCAACCAGGAGACGTTCAAAGTCGTTGGCTTGGCGAATGCGTTCGTCAAGCCAGGTGGCCGATACATTGTCTTGAATAATCGGCATGATGATGCCGTCGTAATGTGAACGGTTGAAAATGACCGACTGGCCTGCGCCCGGTACATGGGGGTGAACCCGCCACAAAAAATCATGCGCTGCTTCTTGCTCGGAGGGCTCTTTGAACGACACCATGCGCAAAGCCATGGGGTGCACTGAACGCATAATGGCACGGGCAGCGCCGTCTTTTCCTGCAGTGTCCATGCCCTGCAAAATGACAAGCAGTTTGTGTTCGCCTTGCGCATACAGACAGGTCAGCAGGTGGTTTAAGCGCTCCGACAATTGATCGACCCGCTCGTGCATGTCTTCTTTGGAAGGCATGTCGCCATAACGCGTTGGCCATTGTCGCAAGCGAACTGCCTTGCCGTTGACCATGCAGGCCTGGCCTAAAATTTCCCACTGGCTCTCGGGCACCAAGGCATCGGGTAACACTTTTTCAGAGCGCTTGGTTTCTTTGCGTTTGGTGACTTTGGTTTCAGGTTTGTTGTCTGCTTTGGTCATGCTGATCCAGGTTGTGCTTGTTTTCCACGGACTTTTGAATCTCGAACCGCACTTGTTCAAATGATTGGGCACGAACCTGACCGAATCCTTTCACCTGATTAAACAGGTCAAGAAGGTGATCGGTCTGTTTGCTGTGCTGCAACATTGAAGGATTATTGTGCATCAGTTCCAACCAGGTTTCAAACCAAGTCACCAGTAAAGTCTGGTTTTTACGCTCTAAACTTCCTCTAAATGGATCAAATATCGTGTTTCTCAAGTGGCGCATTCCCGCCAAAACCCTGAGCACCGGGTCAATCCAGGGGCCCAGTTTTATTTTCCGCGGCCGGTTGCCATGCCCAGCCAGCCAAGTGGGGGCAAAGTGAAAATACAACTTCGCACCCGGTTCAAATTGCGCCATGGTCTGCCGTTTCCACTCGGGATTGGTGTGCAAGCGGGCCACCTCAAACTCGTCCTTGAAGGCCAGTAATTTGAAATAGGTGCTGCACAGGCGCATCCACTGGTGGTTCAAACCCTGAGAATCAAACCCGGCGCGCAAGGGCAACACCCTGGCTTTGAAGCGCTCTGCCAGTTGACTGTTTTGATACTGCGTCAATTCAGCTTGATAACGCATCAGCTTCTCGTCATCACTTTCAAACTGACTGTTGGGTGCAATATTCTTTTCCAACATCTGCTCAAGCAAACCAGGCTTTGACACCGCCACACGACCCGCATCAAAGGCAAGCAGGTTTTCAGTCACCTTCACGCCATTCAATTCAATGGCTTGGCGCAGGGCAGCCAGGTGCAAGGGCAAACAACCGCGTTGCCAGGCGGCGCCCAGCAGCAGTGCATTGGCATACACGGTGTCGCCAAACAGCCTCTGGGCCAACCACTGGGCCCGAATCGGCGTGTAATGCTGCTCGGGGTTATTCAAGGCCCGTGCAATATCGGTGTGCATTTGTTTAACGGGCGCGCACCAGTCGCGCTGGGCAATAAAATCGGCTGTGGGTGGCGTGTCGGTATTCACCACCACAAATGCAGCGCTGTTCAGTAGTTCCAGTGTTTTTTCATGCGCAGACACGATCAGGTCGCCGCCGATCATCAAATCAGCCTCGCCCACGGGAATTTTGGAAGATGCCAAAGCGTTGCCCGCCGGGGCAAACTGCACATGCGAAAACACGGCACCGCCCTTTTGCGCCAACCCGGCCATGTCCAGTGCCAAAGCTTCCATACCCTGCAAATGCGCGGCCATGCCCAGCCATGCGCCAATAGTGACCACACCGGTGCCACCCACGCCATTGATCAGCACGGCATGGCGTTGAGTCAGTTCATCAGGATGAATGTGAAAATGAGGCTCAACAAGACTGGCGCAAGCTTTGGTAAGCGCGCTGTGGTGCGCTGAAGTATCGGGCTTTCGCAACTCACCGCCTTCCACCGTCACCAGGCTTGGGCAAAGCCCTTCAAGGCAGCTGTAGTCTTTGTTGCAGGTGGATTGGTTAATGGTGCGTTTGACACCCCAGGGCGTTGATACGGGCTCGATCGACAAACAATTGGAATGTTTGGAGCAGTCACCGCAGCCCTCGCAGACTCGCGGGTTAATCAACACGCGCTTTGCAGGGTTCGGGAACTGCAATTGGCCCGTGGCCGGGTCGGTGCGCTTGCGCCTGCGGCGTTTTTCCGAGGCACAGGTTTGCTCATACACAAGCACTGTGGTGCCTTTGATGTCGCGCAGCAATTTTTGCACGGTGTCCATGTCCCGGCGGTGAAACACTTCAATGCCCTCGGCCTTTGGGTCGTCCGGCACATTGCGCAGGTGTGGCGCGGGGTTGTCACTGACAATTACAATTTTGGCAACGCCTTCAGCAGCCAGCTGGCGGGTTAGTTGTGGCACGGTGAGTGTGCCATCCAGATGTTGTCCGCCGGTCATGGCGACGGCATCGTTGTACAGCAACTTGTAGGTGATATTCACGCCTGCTGAAACGCTGGCCCGAATGGCCAGAATACCCGAGTGGAAATAGGTGCCATCGCCCAGGTTGGCAAACACATGTTGGGTTTGTGTAAAAGGTGCCTGCCCTATCCAGGGCACACCCTCGCCGCCCATTTGTGTGTAGGTTTGGGTATTCCGGTCCATCCACACGGCCATGTAATGGCAACCAATGCCGGCCATGGCACGGCTGCCCTCAGGTACTTTCGTCGAGGTGTTGTGTGGGCACCCCGAGCAAAAATAGGGTTTGCGTTCCACGGGTAAATGCGTTGAATGACCCACGTCATGGCTGTGCGCAATGGCGCCGATCCGCTGATCAATTCTGGTTTTGATATCGGCAGGCAACTGCACGTGCCGCAGGCGTTTGGCAATGGCCTGAGCAATCAATGCGGGGTCTAGCTCGTAGTGACTGGGCAACAACCAATTGCCTTGTGGCAGGGACCACTCCCCGCCTTCGCGACCGTCCTCCGAGAGCCTTTCATCAAACTTGCCGTACACCTTGGGGCGTACATCCTCGCGCCAAGCGTACAGTTCCTCTTTAATCTGGTATTCCACCAACTGGCGCTTTTCTTCAATCACGAGAATTTCTTGCAAACCCTTGGCAAATTCCCTTATGCCTACGGCATCCAGCGGCCACACCATGCCTACTTTATAAACCCGCAAACCTATTTCTGCACAACGTTGCGGGTTCAAACCCAAATCATTCAAGGCCTGCAAAGTGTCCTGAAATGCTTTGCCGGTGGCCACGATGCCAAAACGCGCCGAGGGCGAATCAATCACGGTTTTGTTAATGCCATTGGCCCTGCAAAAAGCCAGCGCGGCATACAACTTGTGATCAATCAAACGGGCTTCCTGGGCCAAGGCTGTATCGGGCCAGCGAATATTCAAACCGCCCTCAGGCATGTCGAAATCAGTGGGCAACACAAACCGGTGTCGGTCGGGGTCAATATCCACAGTAGCAGAGCACTCCACCACATCGGCCACCGTCTTCATGCCAACCCATACACCGGCATAGCGACTCATCGTGTATCCGAGCACACCGAAGTCGAGAATTTCCTGCACATTGCTTGGAAACAGCACCGGAATCATGGCCGCTTTCAGCACATGGTCAGACTGGTGCGGCAAGGTGGAGCTTTTCGCGGCGTGGTCATCGCCCGCCACCAGTAACACGCCACCGTGTTTGGAGGTGCCTGCTGCATTGGCATGTTTGAACACATCAAGGCTTCGGTCCACACCCGGCCCTTTGCCATACCAAAGGCCAAAAACACCATCGACGGTTGCGCCTTGAAACAGGTTAAGTTGCTGACTGCCCCACACGGCAGTGGCGGCGAGGTCTTCATTCACACCGGCCTGAAAGTGAATGTTAGCAGGCCTCAAAAATTGTTGTGCCGCCCAAAATGCCTGGTCCACACCCCCGAGGGGTGACCCCCGATAACCCGACACGAATCCGCCAGTGTTCAAGCCATTCATGCGATCCAGCTGTGACTGAAGCAACATGAGTCGCACCAGGGCTTGCGTGCCTGTCAGGTAAATTTTTCCTTGGGAGAGGGTGTATTTGTCACTGAGCGTGACTGCGCGGTGCAGCGGGTACTGAGGGGCATTCATGACCACTTTCCTCCACGAAACTGATGCGTTTCTGCGAGTGCGAGGTGCCTTGGGTTTGCCTTGTGAGCAACACGAGGCTCTGTCTGAGTGTTACACAGAGCCCGCGAGCGTTCAAGCCCCTTGGTCGGGTTGAATTTCTTTCACATTGTCCACGTTGAACATTTCCTCTGGCCTTGGGTAACTTTTCTTGGTTTTGCGGGCTGGCAATTTTTCACCAGAAAACATTTCAACCGCAGTGCGCGCAACTTCTTTGGTATCCAGCGCAGCATAGGCAGACACAACAGCTGCGCCGGCCAAAGGCACAATTCGGGACGCGGTGCGTTTGGCCACTCGCTCAAATACCACCTGCCCAATTTGTTTGGTGACCCGAGTGGCCACATCACGGCTGCCACTGCGAGTGAAGCGGTCGATCAAATCAAGGACCGACTTACCCGATCTCTCTTCATGCTCCAAGGGAATTGATCTTTCGTACTCACGCACAGCCGTTCCCGCGACATGGCTAAACAGGCACGTCATCAAATCTTGCTCGGTCAACGGTTTTTTGTGACCAAAAGCCACAGCAATATCAGCAACCATTTGTGCCTGAATACGCCACACAATAATAAGGTCGGGCAACACGGTGAGCATGCCCAGGGGGCCCACGGGCAAAGCCAAGCTGCCTGACACTGCAGCTGCCTTCGCGCAGGCCTTCTGCGTAATTTCTTTCGAGCGTTCATAGGGACGCCTGGCCTTGCCCGGCTCTTTGGAAACGGGCACTCCACCGGTGACTAGACCGATTACGGCATGCAGGGGCCCCATTAGGGCTCTGGGTAAATTGGTCTTTTGCATGAATAATTCATCAAAGGCAAATTGTTTCTAATAGTACTAATCAACAAGTCACAGACTTGGTTTACTATCGTAACTCACAAGGAGTAATCAGTTTGGGGGTATTTCCCTAGGATTGCTGTGGTCCTTGGGGTCAAAATTGTGAATAGATGGTGCAATTCACGGTCTGATTGTGGTTTTGATCCATTTGGAGTACCCCTAATATGGGGGAATTCGATCTAGAGTTCGATGTTTTCACACAGGAGTGAATGTCATGAGCAAAGCAGCAAACAAGCAGTTGGTTTTGAAACGTAAGGAAGAAGGTGCCTCCTTGATCGAGTACGCAGTAATCGCGGCCTTGGTAGTAGCACTTGCAGTGGCTGGTTTTGCGACTTTGGGTGACGGTTTGGATACTGCATTCACCAACATCGTGAACTCCCTGACCGGTGGCGGAGAGTAAAACTCTCACGATGAAGTGATCATGAATACAGCCACTCGGGCTCTCTCTTCATTCGCCAACCGCGCTGAACAACAGCGCGGTGCCCAGCTTGTGGAGTTGGCCTTGATGTTGCCGGTTGTTCTCACTGTCATTTTTGCGATTGTGGGTTACAGCCTCTTGTTCATGGTGCAACACACGCTGAGCTCAGCCGTATCTCAAGCTGCGCGAAGCGTGGCTGTTGCGGGTAGTACTGCCGATCCGGAAGCTGCGGCCAGGCAATTGTTGTTGAATTCCCTGCCCAGCGCGATGTACCCCGCAGGCTTTAGTTTTTCGACCGACCAATTGGCCGGTGCAGCAGATTGTGGCAACGCCTTGGGCGCGGGCACCAACCCAGCCCTCAGTTGCCTGGAATTTCGGGGAGTTTTTAATACTTCCGAGAATCCGTTTTTGTCCAACATTCCTTTTGCAGATACTTTTTTTCCAGAACAACTCAGCGCCAGCGCTGTGGTTCTGTACCAGAACACCGACGCACTGTAATTTCTTCCGGGGGCCCTTCGCGACATGTCAGGAAAAACAAAAATATTCGCACTGCTGCTATTGGGAATCGGATTGATTTTCATGGTGATGGCTTTTCTATCCGGACAAAACGTGAAGAAAGGCGGAGAAGCCATCAAAACCGCACTTGAGCGTTTTCCGGTGGTGGTCAGCACAGTTGAAATCCAATTCGGCAAGCCTGTCACCCCCGAGATGCTGAAGGTGGAAAAATTTGCAATTGCACCCAGCGGTGCTTTCACCGACATTGGCGATGTAATTGGCAAAAAGCCTTTGTTCAACATTGGCAAGGGTTTGCCAGTGACGAATCAATATTTTGAATCTGGTGCCGTGGCTGCTGAAGTGCGTGAAGGTTACCGCGCCTTTGCCTTGCGCCTTGATGAAAACAACGTGGCCACAGCCAAGATCAAGGCCGGAGATTACGTTGATGTGTTCTCGATTTTCAAATCCAACAGCCGAGACATTGAAGAAACAATTTCTCGATTGATCATGCCCAAGCTGCGCGTTCTCTCGGTGGGCTCGCAACTGGTGAATGCGCCAGAAACAACGAATGCCGCCAATGAAAAAGACGTGAACAATCGCCCTGTGCGCTTGAAAGCCATGATGGTTGAAGTACCCACTGGCGACATCAACACCTTGGCCATTGCGCAAACCCAAGGCGAATTGTTTGTGGTGTTGCGCAGCCCAGAGGAAGAGGAACTTCCTGACATGAGCAAGTACCCTCAACCGGACACCGTACTGAAGCCGCTTCCGGTCAAGGGGCCTGATGGCAAAGTACTAAAAGTGCAACCACCGATTGAACTAAGCCCAAGTGACAAAGCATTTGCGGGAACGTCGTTGGGCAACACAGTGCTGCCTGGTAGCGGCAACACAAAAGACAACAAAAAACCCGCGCAAACTACCCAACGCACGGCCGAACCGGCCACTGTTGAAGTAATTCGCGGCGGAGAAACAACCCGGGAAACAGCGCGATGAACAAGAACAACATCACTTTGAAAAGCGTGGTTGCAGCAATTTCATTGGTGGCCTGCGCAGGGCTAATCAGCCCCCAGATGGCTGTGGGGCAAACGCCTGCTGCACCCAGCAGCGCAGCACCTTTTGTGCTCACCTTGAGCACTGGTTTTCAAAAAGTCATCAGCTTGCCAGGTATTCCGGCACGGGTGTCGATTGGAGACCCCACGATTGCCTCAGTCACCGTACTCAAACCCACTGACCGCGGCGGCAAGAATGCAGGCGTGCTGGTCACTGGTTTGAAAACAGGTTCCACGTCGCTGCTGATTTGGGACCGCGGTGCCAGCATGGCCCGGGTGATCACTGTGGCAGTCACTGGCAAGGCGGCTGAAACGATCTCCAACTTGAAAGACTTGAACCTTGAAACCGAGGGGCAGGTATTGAAACTTTCGGGTTCAACACCGAATGTGAGCACCTATCAGCAAGCGCGCGAGAGTTTGATCAAGCCCGGTAGTGACGGCAAACCTGCAGAACTGATTGACCAGGCCACCATTCAAACGTCTGGCACTGTGCAGGTGGATGTGAAAGTGGTTGAATTCACCCGCAGTGAATTGCAACGCTTGGGGATTAACCTGACAGGTCAAGTTAATGGTGGTGGATTCACATACTCAATTGCGGGGCCGGCAAGTGTGAGCGGTTCGGGCGGTGTATCGAATGCATTCTCTTTGGCTTTTAATGGTGCAGGGTGTGTAGGCGGTGCGGCGGTTGGTGCGGTTACCAGTGCTTTATTTCAAGGACAACCTGTTGGACCACTTACCTGTGATCTGGTATCCGGATTGAATGTCCTCCAAGCCGACGGCTATGCCAAAGTTCTCGCCGAACCTTCACTGATCGCCCAATCTGGCCAGGATGCATCATTTCTGGCGGGTGGCGAGATTCCAATTCCCGTGCCCTCCGGCAACGGAACTATTGGTATTGAATACAAAAAGTTTGGTGTGGGTTTAAGTTTCACGCCCACCATTTTGTCGAACAAAACAATTGCCTTGAAAGTGTCGCCTGAAGTCAGCGATCTCGACTTCTCTCGCGGCACCTCCATTCAAGGTGTGCTGGTTCCCGCCATTTTGACTCGCCGTGCAAGCACCACGGTTGAACTGGGCGAAAACCAAAGCTTTGTCATCGGCGGCTTGATCAGCCGAAACATTATTGCAAACGCCAACCGTGTGCCCTGGTTGTCTGAAATTCCGATTCTGGGTGCCTTCTTCAAAGGCAACACCTACAGCCGGGAAGACAAGGAACTGCTGATTATTGTGACACCGCGATTTGTAAAACCCCGTGCAGCAGACGCACCCGCTTTGGCCCTTCCCGGTCAGAACGTGGGCATGCGCCCGCGCAGCGTGTGGGGCCAACTCTTCCTGCCTTCCGCAAAAGAGCCTGTTCCCGGCTTCACCACCAATTAAGGGGAATTAGCGATGCAACAAAGCATGCCCCGAATATTGTTCATCAGTGGGTCTGACGCCAATTGGCTTTGGCTGTCAGACGCAGTGGGTGACCGCTTCATGCTGGTGCGCGAATCTGGCACATTCAGCGAAATTACCAAACGCGTGGGCTTGGTATCGCCCAGCATGGCCGTGGTGGATTACTCGCCCCAGGTGGGTTTGGACGCCAGCCTGATCGTCAAAGAATTGCGCGAACTGGCACCCGACTTACCGGTGGTGGCCATGGGTTCGAAAGACTCCACCGAAGACGTGGTCAATGCCTTGCGCTCGGGTGTGAAAGACTTTTTAAGCCTTGATTCAAGCGCTGGCGAAGTTACAAAAATTCTGACAGGCGTGGTTGAAAAAGCACCCAAGCAAAGCAATGAACGCAAGGGGTACGCCTTGGTGGTACTGGGTGGACGGCAAGGAGTGGGCTCCACCACACTGGCAGTCAACCTGGCCGTGCAATTGGCCAAACAAAACAAGGACAGTACCTTGCTGCTTGATTTTGGTTTGCCTTTGGGCGACGGCCTGGTGCACTTGCCCGCCGAAGACAAGCAAGGCGCAATGGACTTTGTAGAATGCGTGCGCAACCTGAAACGCTTTGATGCCACCTTGGCGAAAACCGCCTTTCGCCGCAACAATGCCACTGGCGTGGCAATACTTTCACTGCCACGAAACCTGGCGGACTTGCGTGATATTTCCGCATCCGATGCGCTGAAGTTTTTGAATCTGATCAAATCATTTTTCGAGAATATCGTGATTGATTTGTGCGGGTTCTCGAATATTGAATTTGTGGCCAGCCTGTTGCGAAGCGCCGATGCCACCATGGTGCTTACACCACAGTCGGTGCCGGGCATTGTGACCGCCGCCGAGTTGATCAAAAGCCTGAACGACAAAGGCATTGCAACCCAGACATTTGACCTGGTGGTCACGCCTTATCACAAAGATGTTGCGCTGGACGCAGAATCGATAGCCAAGAAACTGAACATTGAAACAGTACACACCCTGCCCGACCGACGAGCGCCGCTGATTAATGCAGTCAATGGTGGCCAGGTGTTGTCTGCTGCTGACTCGAAAGACCCGTACGCCAAAGCAGTGGCCCAGTTGCTCGACAAAGTGAATGCGAACCGCAAACACCGTGATGGCCAGGGCGGCCTTGCAGGTACATTCAAGAAATGGTTCAACAAATGAGTGACATCATTTTCGGCCAGGAAGCGCCGCTCCCAACACCCAAAGAACCTGAGCACCTTGCCGGTTCCTTGCCCAACGCAGCCAACGCCGTAGAGGACTTGCAGTTTGCCACTGCCAAAGTCAACGACATGGACTCTGCCGTGCTGGCCGACGTGAAAGAAATGGCCCATGAACACATTTTGGCCATTATCGAAAAGAAAGGCGCTACCTTTGCCAAAATGGACAACAGCGCCCTTGAAAAATTCATTCAGGGCGAAGTGCAAAGCCTGATCTATGGCAAGCAGATTCCGCTGAACGATTCTGAAGTGGCCTTCGTGGCCGACTCGCTGTACAAGGAAATTGCGGGCTTTGGCCCTCTCGAAGACTTGCTGGCAGACCCCAATGTTGAAGACGTGATGATCAACGGCTACAAGGACGTGTATGTGTCCAAAATGGGCCGCATGGAACGTGTTCAGGCCCGCTTCGTCGACAATGCCCACCTGCTGCGTATCGTTCGCCGTATTCTGGCACCACTGGGTCGCAGGCTCGATGAATCAAGCCCCATGGTGGATGCCCGCCTGCCCGATGGCAGCCGGATCAACGTCATTATTTCCCCACTCGCACGCGATGGCGTGGTGGTGTCCATTCGCAAATTCAGAAGTACACCATTGCGCGCCGAAGACCTGATGGGCCTGGGTACCTTTGATGCTCGCGTGTATGAATTGATGCAGGAAGCTGTTCGCAAACGCTGCAACTTGGTGGTGAGCGGTGCAACATCCACCGGCAAAACATCCATGCTCAACGTGCTGGCTGAATTCATTCCAGCCGGTGAACGTTTGATTACCATTGAAGACACAGCTGAATTACAACTGAACCACCACCATGTGGTTCGGCTTGAAAGCCGCCCCGGCGGTCACGAAGGGGCCGGTGCAATTTCAATTCGCGACCTGGTCAAAAACAGCCTGCGTATGCGCCCCGACCGCGTGGTGGTAGGCGAGGTACGCGGCGCTGAGGTACTTGACATGTTGCAGGCCATGAGCACTGGCCACGATGGTTCTATGGGAACCATTCACGCCTCGACGCCTCGCGATTGTTTGCACCGCCTTGAAATGTTGTCAGGCTTTGCTGGCTTCACCGGCAATGAAATGAGTTTGCGCCGGCAAATTGCCTCGGCGCTCGACCTGATTGTTCAAATTGTTCGCCTGCCCTCGGGCAAGCGCCGCATTTACAGCATCACGGAAGTGGCGGGCATTGTAGACGACAATATTCTGCTTCAAGACCTGTATCGCCATGAAAGCCGACTCGGACCTGATGGCCAGGAACTGGACAATTGGGTGCCTGTAGTGCCCTACCCCAAAAACCCGAAAATCTCGCATATCCGCCTGACATGACATTCGGACTGATCGCCGCTGCCTTGGTATTCATTTCTCTGGCCCTGCTATTACTGGGCCGGGGTGCTGAAGAACAAAACCGCAAACTGGCGGAAAGCCGACTGGACGTGGCCCTGAGCAAGTCCCGAGATCCACTGGCGCTGGAAAAAGACCCCCTGCGCAAAAAATACATTCCGCAATGGATCACCGACAGCCTGATTTCAGCGGGCCTCACGATTGACCGCACCTTGGGCATTCGCGTGGCAATGGTTACCTTGATACCTTCACTTGCAGCCTTCGTTTTTCGAGGTGCAGCCAGCGCTGCCGGCGCACTCATTCTCGCCATTCTGGGCATTGCCGCTTATGTGCTGTATCGCCAACGCAAACGCAGGCTTCAAATGCTGGGGCAGTTGCCCAACTTTCTGGACGGCGTAGTGCGTGTCAGCGCGGTGGGCTACAGCCTGACCGTGTCATTCAATACCGCGCTTGAAAACGCCGAACAACCCTTGAAAGAAGCGCTTGGCCTGGCTGTTCAAATGCAGTATGCAGGCCTGGAACTGGACCAGGCCATGCACCGCCTTGCGCGGGTGTATGGGCTGAGCGAATTCAAATTGATTGCATCCGTTGTGGCACTGGCACTGAACTACGGTGGTAAAAGCGACATTTTGCTGGGTCGCCTTGCACAGTACCTGCGCGATCGTGAGCAACACCATCAGGAAATGCTGGCAATGTCATCAGAGGCCCGCATGTCGGCCGTTTTCATGTGCTGCTTAACACCCGCGCTGGCCGGCATTATCTTGACGCTGAACCCGGCATACCTGGGCACCATGTGGAATGACGACACCGGCCGCATGCTGCTGTTTGTCGCAGGTATCTTGCAAATTGCTGGCGCTGCGATCATCTATCGCATGGTCAAGAGCATTTAAGGGCGCCATCATGGACATGAACACATTACTGGCAATCGGCATCTTCTTGCTGGGTCTGGGTTTTGTCGGTCTGGCGTGGAGCCTTCTGAGCCAAACCAGCCGCAAAGAAAAAGCGCTGGCGCGTATTGATGAATACACTGAACTTCGTCGCAAGGTGCAAAGCTCGGCGAACATGCGAAATCAGGTTCCAACCAGCGTGCTCACAGGCCGCATTGAGCGGCTTGGCCAACAATTCAGCAAAACAAAGGCATTCACCTATTTTGTAGAAGAAGAAGACAAAAAACTGTTGGGCCGGGCGGGTTTTGGGCGTGAAGAAGACCTGAGCCGGTTTGTACTGATCCGCATTGCACTTGGGCTTCTTGGTTTGACCATCGGGCTTTTCCTGAACTGGGATGCAGGCTTTGGTGCCATTCCCATGATTCAGGTCATTGCAGTGACCGGCATCGGTTTCATGGCACCCAAGTGGTACCTGAAAACGGTTGGAGAAGGCCGTGAAGCCGCTTTCGAGCGAGAACTGGTGGCTGTGGTTGACGTGATGCGTTTGTTGCAAGGCGTAGGCTTGAGCGTTGATCAATCCATTGAAGTCATGACCTCGCAACTGTACGACCTTGTACCCATCACGGGCCGCATGTTGCGCCGATCTCGCGCTCAAGTGAAGTCTGGCGTGCCCTGGATTGTCATGTTGAAACGAATGAGCAACATGTATTCAAGCGACGAATTCAAATCATTTGTGCAGGTTTTGGAGCAAATTGAGAAGTTTGGTGGTGCTGTTCAAGAACCATTGAAACAGTTCTCAGATCGACTTGTCGAAAAAGAAAGAGCCAACGCCAAAGAAACAATGGGCAAACTGACTGTTAAACTGACTGGTGTGATGGTGATTACCATGCTGCCGGCCTTGCTGATCATGACCGGCGGTCCCGGTATCATCTCCATTATTCGTGCATTTGAACGGGTTGGAGGTTAAGCGTGTTGAGCAGTCGTCTAATTTCAGGACAATTCAGTCGGCAACTGGCCATGTTGGCCTTGCCCTTGGTTCTTGCTGCGTGTGCAACACCGCAGCAGGCACCCAATGCACCTGCGCCAGCCCCCGAACCTGCTACTACGCCCAGTGCGCCCAATATCAGTGCCACAAGCCCCACCCAAGACGCACTGATCGAAGCCGAACGCAAAGAACTTGACCGGGAAGACGAACAAACCCGAAAAGCCCGCGCTGAACGCGAGAAGAACCTGCACCTGAAACTTGTTCAAACCATGATTGAACAAGACAACGCTTACGCGGCCCTGGCTCACCTGGATGCTTATGACCAGAAATGGGGATCGGACCGGCAAAGCAAGCAACTGCGCGCCGATTCGCTGCGAAAAACCAGCCAGTTGGACCAGGCCGAGCTTGTCTACAAATCATTGCTGAGCGGTCAAGGTCAACAAAAAAGCGGGCCGGTTTGGTACGGCTTGGGCAAAGTGGCCATTGAACGTGGCGACTTGAAAACCGCGGCAACCCGACTGGAGAAATCCATTCAAGTGGACCCGCTGAACATCAATGCCTACTCGGACCTGGGTTTGGTTTACTTGCTGGAAGGCCAGAAAGAACCGGCTTACAACACGCTGATGAAAGCCAATCAGCTGGCCAGTGGCGATTCGAAGATCATGGCCAACCTCGCCTTGTGGGGCTTGGTATTTGACGATTTCAACATGGCCATGGACATCGCAGATCGCCTGCAGTGGTCTGACAACACTCGCAACCAGGTGATGTCGCAAGCCAATTCCATCAAAAGGCGTTTTGACGCCAAAGGAAATACCCAATGAACTCAAACACTCCGTGGATAATGGCCGCTTTGTTATGCGCCTCTCCCCTGCTGGCTAGCGCACAAGACAGCACTGCCAACACGAATCAGGGCTCATCACACATTTCCGGCACAACCGATGCTGAAACTGGCTTGAGCACCCGTACCTGGCTGAAAGAGCAGGCCGAGGGCATTAACCGGGGTGAAGTCGAAGCCTACAGGGCTGAATCGGCAGGCAAAGCCTACCGGGCTTACACCGACTCCATTGGTGCAAAAGACCAGAAAGCGCCCGTGTCCCAAGTTTCAACCATCAAGACCAACTAAATTTTCACGTGCTGCGCCTGCTGCTTAAACTGCTGTCTTTTGTCACCGGCCAACGGCTGCTGACACCCGAGCAGGCCGCCAGCCAACAACTTGAACTCAACGACCTGCGCAGCAAGCAGACTGCGCTGGAATCGCTGTCCAGCAAATTGCGCAGCGAAATGAAACGCCAACAGGCCCTGGCGCGCGAGCAGTTGAAAGAAACCCAAAAGTCACATGAACAAATGCTGCTTGCCCAGCAGTCTGAAATTGACAGCCTGAAAGAGGCATTGGGCCAACTCAATCTGAGTGTCGACATAGAAACGCAGCGACAAATGAAAGAGAACAATGATTTGCTCAGCCAGTTGAACTGGTTGTCTGGAACCATTGCACACGACTTCAGGGCACCGCTTCGCGCCATTGACGCCTACTCCTTTTTCCTCGCCGACGACCTCGGCGAAAATGCGCCCCCCGAGGCCAGCAAATCACTTGAAGAAATTCGCCGAAATGGCAAACGCATGGGTGTGTTGCTGGACGCCCTGATTGAATACCTGCGCCTGGGTGTTTGCCCATTGAATGTTCAACTGCACGACCTGAACGAGACACTTCTGCAAGTGGTGAACGAGCATTTCGGCTTTTCGCCCGTACCGATTGAAATTCAGGTGCAGGGCAAATGGCGTTTTGACAAGCCAATGATGATGAAAGCATTCAAAGAGTTGCTCGACAATGCCGTGAAATTCTCCAAACCGGTTGAATCTCCAAAAATCATTGTTCGGCAGAGCAGCCCGAGCAACCTGGAAATCATCGACAATGGCGTGGGCTTCTCGGAAACTCACGATGCCCAAAAATTTCAGCTGTTTCACCGCATGCACGGCAACGACGAATTTGAAGGCGAAGGCATTGGCCTGGCCACCGCCGAGCGCATCGCCTCTCGCCACCACATCACCCTGAAATTAAACCGCGTGGGCAATCAAACGGTCGCCAGCCTTCAATTGCCTGAACGCGGATCGTTCTAAACCACCTTGGACAGCAGCTCCAGCAAGCCTGGCAATTTGCCAAGGTCTCGCCTGGGCAGGGCGTTGCGTACTTTGTGGCCATCGGTTGAGGTGTCCACCAAGGCTGCCCCCGGGCCCGGGCTGGGCAAATTGCGAAACACAAGCACCACAGGGCTGATTGCAGTTTCACCCCGAATCAGGCTGCAGCCAATTTGACTGCCTGTCAATTGCACCAAACTGCCAGCCGGGTAAATTCCCAACTCTTCAAGAATGATGGCCGTGAAGCAGCTGTACAAGTGATCGGCATGGGCAAACAGGTCTTTCACAGCCTGCTCCGCCGTGAAATTGCTGCGGTAGTCACGCTGGGCCATTCTTGCATTGAACGAATCGCACACACTCAACAGCACAGAACCTACATTGTTGTTCGGTACCTGGTTTGGATACCCCGAACCATCGGGCAACTCGTGGTGCATGCGCACCGATTCAATCCAGATTTCATCTTTCACACCCAGCAACTTCAACTTGTTGGCGCTTTGCTCCGGGTGCTTGCGAATTGTTTCCCGCTGATCGCGCGACAGCGGTTCGGTTTGAGCCCGCAAACGTGCCTGCAAGGTCAACATGCTGATGTTCATGGTCAATGCGGCTTTCAAATGCGAGGTCAGTTCTTCATCGGAAAACCGATTGCTGCACAAACCCACCCGAAACAGGGTCAAAGCCACCAGCATGTGGTGCATCACCGGGTAATCGTCTGCCGTGTGCCAGGCCAGGTAGGCATAAGCAAGGTCGAAGTGATGAATGGCAATGTGCTTGAACCGCCCTGCAAGCTCGTCCATCACCAGCACAAAAGTCTCTGGTTCTTCATCCACCAATGCTTTGGACAGCACCTTGTAACAACAATCCAGTTCTTCAAACAGATCCTGCGCCTGAAGGTACAGCAAAGTGGACTGGGTCAGTTCAGTTTCCAGCGCCACCAGGCTTTCCCCGGCCACGCGCGTACCCGGGTTGTAATGTTTGCCGGAATAAAGATACAAATGCTCGGGCGACAGGGATTTGCGTTGCAACAAAGGTTGCACGACCTGGGCATCTGAAATATTGATCAACATGGGCAGACTCCTATTCGTCTAATACATAACGAGCGGACTGCCAAAAAAATGATCGCCCGATCGGTGGGGTCCGTTTCGGGGATCTGCTGAACTGGATCAAAAAAAGTGGTTTATTCAGAAAGTGGGCACAGCGGCAAAGATGAGATTCTTGGATCAAGTCAGATCCAGGTTCACCACCATGCAAACCATACAACTGCACGCCACACCCAAACACGACTTCCGTTTCCCGGAAACTGTTGAGCTTCAAATGGCCGCTCCTTTGCAGGACAGCGACGCCAATCTTGACGATGCACTGGCCGTGGTTTTGCACGCTGTCAGGCAGAGCAAAAACCCGCATGCCATGGACGCACTGGGTGCCTTGCTTGGCTACATGGAAACCCTGGAAAGAAAGCAAATGGCCAGCCAAAGCACCCAGAACTGGGTGACCCTGGCCAACCCAATTACCATGAGCCTTTGACGTACTGCCGGGTACGAACGGCAATCAACAACACAAGGCCTTGCGCCAGAAAACCAAGCCCGCTCCACATGGGCAATGACAAACCCCACAAAGGTGGATATTCATCGGTACACAAACCGTCGGCAACGAACATATCGGGCCAATACTGAACCCAGGGTAAAGCATTCAAAGTGTTTTGCAGGGGGTCAACGCCGCAGGTTTGAGCCGGGTTCGACAACACCCACACATGGTAGAAAGCCACCCCCGCACCCGCCACAAAGCCAAGCAGTGCCAACAACACAAACACCGCTGACCACATACTTTTTCGACTGGTCAAACCAATACCCAAAAAGCCAAAGGCAGTTGCAAGGTAGGCATAACGCTGAATAATGCACAACGGGCACGGAAACCATTCTTTGCTGATTTGAAAGAACAGTGCCAAACCCAACGCACCAAGACTAATTGCCAGGCCCAGGCTTGCCCAGGGCCGTGCTGAAGAATATTGCATGATTTATTGCTTGCTTTGCACCCAGTCCTGGGTCGATTGAAAAATAGTGGCCATGGCCGACAGGTAATGCCGGGTTTCATCCCCAAGCGGATTGTGCTCCATGCACAAAAAAGCGAACCTGAGTTTTTTGAAACCGATGGTGCCCGCTGCACCCGCGCTTCGGTGCGCCATGGATTTAAACGCTTTTTCCTCGATGGAGAAAGGATCAAAACCAGGCACAAACCAGATTTCACGCGTTTCTTCGAAAAACTCTTGTGCGAATTCCTGCAGCATTTCAAGCCCCAATTCACTCTCGAGGCGTCCCCATTGATCATCATCAATCAAGGGTTGTTGTTCCAATTCTTGTTCAGAATACATGGCGAGTACTCATTGTTTGTTGTGTTTTTTTTAATTCCTGTTCAAAGGATACTATTTCATTCATCAAATAAATGCCTTAAAAGCCTATACTGAAGCGTACTTCGTTGAATTTTCGCCACCATCAAGCCATGAGCAACGCATTAGAACAACTGAAACAAGCCACCACTGTGGTGGCTGACACGGGTGACTTTCAGGCGATTGCCGCCTTTCTTCCCCAAGACGCCACCACCAACCCATCGCTGATTTTAAAAGCAGTTCAAAAACCACAATATTTGCCCCTGCTGGAGCAAATCAAGGTTGCATATGGCCATGAGCCGCTTGAGCTGCAAACCGATCGCCTGTTGGTGGCTTTTGGCACTGAAATTCTGAAAATTATTCCTGGTCGTGTTTCCACCGAAGTGGATGCGAGGCTTAGCTTTGACACAGAGGCCACCATTGCCCGCGCCAAGCGAATTGTGTCCCTGTACCGGGCTGAAGGCATTGCGACAGAAAAACGCCTGTTGATCAAAATTGCCTCCACCTGGGAAGGCATTCAAGCAGCGAAAGCCCTTGAAGCAGAGGGCATTCATTGCAACCTCACACTCCTGTTCTCGCCCATTCAAGCGCATGCTTGCGCCAAAGCCGGTGTTCAATTGATTTCACCTTTTGTGGGTCGAATTTATGACTGGTACAAAAAATCGGCTGGTAGCAATTGGGATGAAGCTGCCAATGCGGGCGTGAACGACCCTGGCGTGCAATCGGTGCGCCGCATTTACGCCTACTACAAACAAAATGAAATTCGCACGGAAGTAATGGGGGCCAGCTTTCGCAATGCGGGGCAAATCAAGGCGCTGGCAGGTTGCGACCTGCTTACCATCAGCCCTGAGTTGTTGGCTGAACTGCGGGCGGACGATGCGCCACTGAAGGTCGACCTGGGCATTGATTGGGCACTTGCTCAGCCACGTGAAACATTCCCCGACGGCGAAGCGGCTTTTCGCTTTGAATTGAATGCCGATGCCATGGGCACAGAGAAACTGGCGGAAGGCATTCGAGCATTTGTGAAAGATTCGGTTACGCTGGATGGGTTGTTGAAGGCATAAGGTGTTGGTGAGGCGCAGATTTGCAGAGCCAGCAACGCTTCAACTCCCCACAATTCAAATCACCCCACCATCCTTCATCTGCTGAATCTCTTCAGCCGAATAACCAAGCCCTGCCAACACTTGCGCATTGTGCTCACCCAGCTTGGGCCCTAGCCAACGGGTTTGGCCGGGTGTATCGCTTAACTTGGGCACAATACCCGGCACTTTCAAAGTACGGTCGTCGCCAAAGGCATGTTCTTCAATCATGCCGCGTGCAGCGAATTGCGGGTCGCGCACAATGTCTTCAATGCTGTAAATTTTGCTGACAGGCACATCGGCTTTTTCGAGCACTTCAAGCGCCTCGTCAATGCTGCGTTCCTTGCACCACTGGGCAATGGTGCTGTCAATCAACTCGGTGTGGCGAACTCTGCCATCGTTGCTGGCCATGTCGGGGTTTTCTGAGAAATCGCTTCGACCAATTGCCACCATCAGGCGCTTGAAAATGGCGTCACCATTGCCACCAATCACAATGAATCCGCCGCAACCGCAGGTGTAAGTGTTCGATGGCACAATGCCCGGCAAACTTGCACCGGAACGTTTGCGAACCACACCTGCAAAGTCATATTCGGGCAGCAGGCTTTCCATCATGTTGAACACCGATTCATACAGCGCCACGTCCACAACCTGCCCCTTGCCTGTTTTGTGGCGATGCTGCAAGGCCATCAGCGCACCGATTACTGCATGCAAACCGGCCAGTGAATCACCAATCGAAATACCCACACGCACAGGCGGGCGGTCGGTGTCGCCACTTAAAAACCGCATGCCACCAATCGATTCCGCAATGGCACCAAAACCGGGGCGGTCTTTGTAGGGGCCAGTTTGGCCAAAGCCGCTCAGGCGAACCACAATCAGGCCCGGGTTCATAGTCTGCAATTGTTCTGGGCTTAAGCCCCACTTTTCGAGTTGGCCTGGGCGGAAATTTTCCACCAGCATGTCGGCGCTTTCAATCAGCTTGCGCAATACAGCCAGCCCTTCCTCGGCTTTTAAGTTCAGCGTGATCGATTTTTTGTTGCGGGCCTGCACAGCCCACCACAGGGAATTGCCCTCGTGCAGCACACGCCATTTGCGAATGGGGTCGCCACTGCCTGGGGTTTCAACCTTGATGACTTCGGCACCGAATTCGCCGAGCATTCGGCTGGCAAACGGCCCGGCAATCAGTGAACCCAATTCAAGCACACGGATGCCCGCCAAAGGACCAAGGTTGGTGGTGGAAGATTGCTCAGAAGGATTGGTCATGGAAAGCCGCTGGCAAAAATAAAAGAGTTATTCCGGGTCAGAGCCCAACTGGCGACGGTCCAACAAAGCCCGCGCCACGGTGCTGGGGTCGGTGTATTCAAGCTCGCCACCTATAGGCACGCCACGGGCAAGGCGACTCACCTTCAGTGCCATACGGCGAATTCGATCGGTGAGAAACACGGCCGTGGCCTCGCCCTCGTTGGTGAAGTTGGTGGCCAGAATCACTTCCTTCACTTCGCTGTCGTCCAGGCGCTGGCTTAACTTGGGCCAGTCCAAGGACTCAGGGCGCACACCATCCAATGGCGAGGCACGGCCCATCAACACGTAGTAGTAACCGCGATAGGTTTGCGTGGCCTCAATGGCAGCAAGGTCAGCAGGTGTTTCAACCACACACAATAAACCTGGATTGCGACGGGTGTCGCTGCAAATAGAGCACACATCGGCATGGCAAAAATTGTTGCACATGCTGCAGTGGCGTATTTCCGCCACTGCTTTCAGTAGCGATTCACCAAGCGCCGTGGCGGCCTGGCGATCATTTTGCAACAAATGAAAAGCCAGGCGTTGCGCCGACTTTGGCCCCACGCCGGGCAAGCGCTTGAGCGCCTGCACCAGATCAACCAAAGGGTCGAGGCCATCAAAGGCGTCAAACGCGGAACGGCTCATGTGTGAAAATTAAAATGGCATTTTGAAGCCGGGGGGCATTGGGAAACCGGCCGTGACTGAGGACATTTTTTCAGTCATGGTGGCTTCGGCTTTGCGCACAGCGTCGTTGAATGCTGCGGCAACCAAATCTTCCAGCATGTCCTTGTCTTCGCCCAACAGCGAGGGGTCAATGGTAATGCGCTTGCAATCGTGCTTGCAGGTCATCACCACTTTCACCATACCACCGCCCGATTGCCCCTCCACTTCCAGGGCACCAATTTCGGCCTGCATCTTGGCCATCTTTTCCTGCATTTGCTGGGCTTGTTTCATCAAGCCGGCCAGTTGGCCTTTCATCATGTTCATGTCGAAATCTCTCCTGTCAAATATCGGCTGGGCCTGTATTGCTCAGCGTGCGTTCTGAACCTGAGACCACAGTTGCGCCCATCAAGTTCTGAATGTCTTTTAAAAACGGGTCTTCCTGCAAGGCTTGCTTGGCGCCTTCAAGGGCTTGCCTGCGGGTTTCACTTTGCACCGCATGCGCGGTTTGCTGCGCCTCACCAAACTGCATTTGCAAACGGACAGTGCTTCCATAGTACTGGCCCAGTGCGCTCTCAAGACGGGCCGCCATGCTGGGTTCGGTGTAGGCTTTAATTGCTGTGCGCAAAACAATGTGCAGCACCTCGCCATCCCGACTGGCCTCAACCAGTTCGGCCTGCACAAGCGCCTGGCGGGTCAAACCCTTGGCGGGCACTTCTTGAGACACCTGCGGCCAGTTGGCCGCACTGGGCAAATTGCCATTGGCTGATTGGGTATAAGCCGGTTGCGGTTTAAATTCCGACGCTGATGCAGATGCAGGCACAACGGGCTTCGATTGGGCCACAGGCAAATCATCGGCGGTGTCCCAGGGTGGTGATTCGTCGAATTCCTCCACAAGCGCAGGCGATGGGCCCTTGGGTGTGGTCGACTCCATGACAGGCGCAGCAGGGACCTCAGCGGAAACCTCAACAGGCATTGAAGGCACAGCAGCCACCACTGGTTTAGCCGCAGCGGGTTTGGCTGCCAACAGGGGAACGGTCGCTTTGATGGCTGCTGGAGCCAAGGGCATGGTACGGCCCACCGCAACTTGCCCACCCGGCTTGAAGGCCAACATGCGCACCAGCGCCATGGAGAACCCAATGTGTTCCTCTGGGGCCAAATGCAATTCAGCACGGGCATGGGTGGCAATTTGATAAATCAGTTGCAAATCTTCGGCACCAAAAGCACCTTGCGGGTGTTGTAGCGCCGCCTGGTCGGGGTCATCAGCATCAAGTTCACCGGCAAAGTGCGCAACCGAAAGCCGGTAAGCAATGGCGGCCAGTTCGTCGAGAATGGCGCCAAATGGCGCACTGGCTGTGGCCAGCGCATTGCTCAATTCAAGCAAAGCCTTGCCATCGCCAACAGCCAGGGCTTGCAGCAACTGATGCACTACTTGCTGATCCACAGCGCCCAGCATGGTTCGTACGGTTTCTTCACCCACATGGCCTGCGCTGTAGGCAATGGCCTGGTCAGTCAGTGAAAGTGCATCACGCACACTGCCACGTGCGGCCTTGGCCAAGAGGCGCAGCGCACCGGGCTCAAAGGCAATTTTCTCTTCCGTCAGAATGTGGGCCAGGTGGTCTGCAAGCTGGTCGGGCGGCAATTGGCGCAAGGCAAACTGCAGGCAACGCGACAACACCGTGGCTGGAATTTTTTGCGGATCGGTGGTGGCCAAAATAAACAGCACATGGCCTGGTGGCTCTTCCAGCGTTTTCAGCATGGCGTTGAATGCACTGGTCGACAGCATGTGCACTTCGTCGATGACATACACCTTGTAGCGGCCTGCGGTGGGCGCGTACATGGCGTTCTCAAGCAAGGCACGCATCTCATCCACGCGCGTGTTGGTGGCTGCATCCACTTCCAGCAAATCGACAAACCGGCCCTGGCTGATTTCGACACAAGCCTGGCACTTGCCACAAGGCGTGCGGCTAATACCCTGCTCGCAGTTCACGGCGCGGGCCAGAATTCGGGCAATGGTGGTTTTGCCTACACCGCGGGTGCCGGTGAACAAATAGGCATGGTGCAGGCGTTGATTGTCGAGCGCGTGGGAGAGGGCTTTAACCACATGGGCCTGGCCCACCAGAGAATCAAAGTCTCGCGGTCGCCATTTTCGTGCCAAAGCCTGAGATACGGTTTGATTCATTCAGATTGGGTCCACGTTTGTGTCCACGGTTGATTCCGCGCTGGGTCCAACAAATTAAGAGGCGAGCCAGAACCCCGGCACTGACTTCACGGTTGTGGCTGCTTCCTTCCGGACCTGACCAGGTTGGCCGCTACGCCATGCGGGGAGGCCCGCCAGACTGAATTCTACACCGAAGTCAGCCAGTGAACCTCGCCATGCCGGTCAATCAGTGCAGCTTGTGTGGACGCCAGTTTATTGCCCTTGTTCAGGGTGAGGTCAACTAAACCCACGTATTCAAGCACTTGCTGGGTATAGCCTTCCAAATTTCCTGCATTTACTGCCCATTTGTAGTCCAGCACCAGAAAACGGTCGGACAACTCAAGCACCCGGTCAGCCCGAAGCGACCGACCATCGCCCAGCACCCATTCCAGTTCATTGAACACACGGTTGTTGCTGACCACAGCACTTTGCAACCAGGGCTGCAAGTCAGCCTTATCCACCAGCAAACGGCAGGCTTGCTCCACATGCAGCAATTCATCGTCCCGCAGGGGTCGAAACACCGCCTCGCAGCGCACCAACACCCGCGCCCACCAAGTGTCGAAAGGCACATCAAACAGCTCGTCAACCCATTCAAGCGCAGCATGCCAGGCTGTGCCTTTTCGCAATTCGGGCGTGGTAATACGAGGCACCACCTTGCCCACAGGCGCATTCAATGCTTTCAGTACCGGAAACTGCGGGCGTACCCACACGGCGGGGGGATCGAACAGCCCAGCCAATTCAATTTGGGCGGGCCCTTGCCTGGCTTCATCGGATGCATTTATTGCACTTTCAAAAGTTGGCCAAGTGTTGTGCACTAGCGAGGCAAAAGGCAGCAAGCGTTCATACCAGCCCTTGTTGGCCCCACGCTTTTCACTGCCACTTAAGTGAATGGAATACCGGGCGCGGGTTAGCGCCACATACAGCAAGTGGTCTTCCTCATCGGCATAAGCTTGTTGCTCAATGGTTTGAGCAGATGCACGGCCTGGGCTGGGGTTGCTCAAATTGCCCATCACTGTGACTGAGTTGGGGTGCGATTCACCCAAAGCCCAATCGATCAGCAAACCCGCATTGCTGCCACCGGGTTTGGGCGACGAGTTTGCATCGAACAGCCACACGTGGTTTGCCTCCAAACCCTTGGCTGAATGCACGGTCATGATGCGCAAGACATCCGGGTTGTTGGCTGCGCCTTCGCTGTCGGAGCTGGCATAGGTTTGCAGTTTCACAGCCTCATCCAAAGCGTGCTGCAGGCTTGGAAAACGACCCTTGTTCAAACCCAGTGCCCAAGCTTTTAACCAATCCCAGTGCTCAGCCATCATGACCCGCTGGCGCGGTGACGCTGAATTCAAATATTTTTCAGAGGCCTTGGTATCGGTAACAACTTTGGACAGGGTTTCAAACAGCGGCAAGGCGCGCGCCATGCGCAGCCATTCCGACAATTGCGCATGCAAGTTCGCCCATGGTCTCTCATGTTGCCCGGCCAAGGCCTCCAGCGTACTCCACACGGTGTTGGCCCCAGTGGTGGTCCGGGTTGTTTTACCCGCTTGAATCAGCGCCTGAAATTGCGGCGAAGAAAGCCCAATGAGGGGGCAACGCAACAATTGCAGCAGGTGCAAATTGGCATGTGGGTCATTCAGAAAACCCAGTAGTGCAATGGTGTCACCCCATACCTGCGAGGTGTAACGCTCGCCTTTGTCTTTGATGGTGTAAGCCAAACCGGCTTCACGCAGAGCAGCCATGAGGGGCACGCCACTTTTGTGGGCGCGCACCAGCACCATCACTTCACTCAAATTCTGGATGCTGCCATTGGCCAGCCACTGTTGCAGAGTGTGCACCACACGCTGCGCTTCATCGGGGCCTTGCTCTTCTTTGAGCAGTTTGGGATAAACATTCAAGCCGCTCAGCGTGGATTCACTTTTTCCAGCCAAACTGGTGTGTGTGCGAAAGGCAGTTTGCCCCCGCGTTTGCCCCGGCTCGAACACGGTGTTGACCACATTAACCACAGACTGCGCACAACGCCGTGTTGAATCCGATTCCAAAGTTTTGGCTGCGAAGTTTTCCACAAGCCAGGTGCGCGCGTGGTTGAACAAGCGCGCTTCGGCCCGTCGAAAACGGTAAATTGATTGTTTCGGGTCGCCCACCAAAAACACGCTGGGCTTGTCATCACCACTGTAGTCTTGCAACCAAAGTTTCAAGATATTCCATTGCACCGGGTTGGTGTCTTGAAATTCATCCACCAACAAATGACGCACGCGCGTGTCCAGTTTTTGCTGCATGTAAGCGCGCTGTTCATCATTCATCAACATGCGCAATGCGGTGGCTTCAAGGTCATCGAAATCGCACAAACCCTGCTCAAGCTTGATTGATTTGTACGTGTCAAACAAGGGCTCAATCAATTGCGCCAAAGCAGCTGTGGCCTGCATGTCGAGCTGGTCTTTTTCAAATTGCAAGGCCTGTGCTGTTTGCAGGGCCAAGCCCTCCAAGGTTTGCACATAGTCTGTTTCATCCACCGCTGTTTTCTGGCCCGCAGTGATCTTGAAAAAGTTTTTGCTCGGTTCATTTTTTGCGGTCAAACAAACCGCTTTCAGCTGCTCAAAAACATCCCCTGCATCGCCACCTTCCCGCAATGCAGTCAGTGCCTTTTCAATTTCCACAGCATGGCCCTGTTGCTTCGCCGTGCCCAAGGCCAGCCAGCGTGCAGCTTGTTGCCATTGCTCTAGATAATGCTTGTTGTTCAACACTTCAACAGGCCATTGTTCGCCTTCATCAATGCCAAACACCAAGTTCAACGGTGGCGCTTCGCTGTTGTGCAACCACAGGCTGCAAGCCACGCGATTGGTCAACGCATGCTGCAACACCTGGCGCACCACGGCACGGTCCATTTGTGAGGCCAGCGTGTCAAAGGCTGGCAGCAATTCCGATTGATCGTTCAGCAAATTGGCTGTGAACACATCAATGGCCATGTCCATCCAGAACCCGGTTTGATCGGTGGGTTCGCTTTGCCTTGAAAAGCCACTGGCCAAGGGTGCCATTTGGCACAAAGACGCGAACCAGCCATGGAACGTGTCGATGGTCACCCCACGTGAATTGGTCAGCACCTCGCCCGCAAGCGCACGCGCCTTGCTCAGGTTGGTCTCATTGGCCACGGCACCGCGTTCGGTCAACAAAGCGCTCAGCTTGTCGTCACTCAACAAGGCACATTCACGCAACAAACCAAACAGGCGTTCCTGCATTTCTTGCGCGGCTTTGCGTGTGAAGGTAATCGCCAAAATTTGATCAGGCCTTGCCCCACTTAACAGCAAACGAAACAGGCGTGCGGTGAGCAACCAGGTTTTACCACTGCCTGCGCAAGCCTCCACAACAACGCTGTTGGCCGGGTTGCAGGCAATCGATGTGAAGTCGTTGGGCGACTTGTTGGTGGGCGAATCAGTCATCGTCGCCCTCCTCGCCGTTCATTCCTTCGTGAAAAGCAGGGTGGGTTTCGGGCCTGCACACGCCACGCACGGCGCAGTATTCACAGGCGTCACCTGGGTTGGCTTGCCACACCGCCTTGCCTTCAAAAAACGAATTCAGTTCACTGACCAGTTCACTGAGCAACACCTCCCCCCAGGACTGAAAACCCTGTTCACGGTACTCATCGCTCAAGGGCGGAAAACTCACCCAATCCACTTTGTCTTTGTGCAAGCCCAGGAAATCAAGTTGCGCACCAGGGCTGTTCAACATGGCCTGATAGGCGGGCAATTGAGGCTGGCTCAAAGGATCGGCCAGTCTTTTTTTCAACACGGCAGGGTTGGTAAATTTAATGTCTGAAATCGCCAGTGCGCCACCCCGGGTATCCAACCTGTCCACGCGGCCTTTCAATGCAAGCGAGGCTCCGCTGGGTTGCAATACAAGTGTGTGTTCAACCTGCTGCTCTGCACCCTTGAACTGCCACCCCTGAATTTGACGTTCCATCAATTTACCGGCCAGGCGCGGCACAATTTGATCAAAAAACTTCAGGAAGGGGTAAACAGTTGCGCGATCGTCCAACTCCAGCGTGTTCCACACAAGCTGGGCCTGGTCCAGCAGTGTTTGTTTCCACGCTTGCAACTGATTCACGGGCTGGCCAGGCAAGGCCATGTGCTGTGCTGTTTTTTCCAGCACCTTGTGCACAAACACTCCGCGCAATTGCTCATAACGCATGGCACCCTCATCACGCTGAGGTGGCCAGGGCAAAGCGTGTTTCAAGCCAAACCGAAGGCGACATGCCTTCCAGTCGTCCAGCGCTGTCACTCTTAAAGAATCAGGCATTGAACCCGAATTGCTCAAGGCGGTCAGTTGCAAAGCCTGCTCGGGTGCCTCGCGCACTTCGATTTCAAGACTGGAAGGCGTGTGGTGCCACAAGCTGGCCCAATGTTGGGTGTGGCTTTCGGAATCCCGCAACACAATGTCCAGCCACATCAATTCAGGCAACAACATTTCGGATTTGCCTGCCACCTGTGCGCTGTGTACCAAGGTCACCTCATTGCTGTGCAACAGCAACTCGTACAACGCAGATATTTTTTGAATGCGAGCCAGGCGCGGGCCGGGAAAACCCAATTCCTGCGCCACAGCAGGTGGTAACAAACCGGGTGGGCTTTCCTGAAAATGGGACTGTGCACAACCCAACACCAACACACGCCTGAATTGCCGCATGCGCGTGCTCAACAAGGGCACCATTCGCACAGGGCTTTCAATGTCGAGAGGGCGAAAACGTTGTGACTCAGCCCAGCTGCGCCAGGCTGCCAAAAATTCGTGTGAATCAAATTCGGTTTGCGCAGGCACCTGCCGCATCAAACCCAGCACGGTCAGCAACTGCTGCCCCGCTTCGTCAGGCTGCAAGGCCGTGTCCAGATCATATTTTTCAAACAGGGCCATGAAAGCGCCTGCCCACTGCGCCAGCGTGTAACGGTTCCCTGTTTTACCGAAAGCCCAAGGCTCCAGGTGTTCAAGCGGCAAGCCGGTAAAGGGCTGAGCAATGGCAGTAAGCTGGCCCTGCTCTACAAACTGTTGCAACAGGTGGTCAAACCAGCCCGCCACATTCGATGTGGACAAACGCCACCCGGTGCGGTCATCTACCAACACACCCACTTCAGCCAGCAGCCCCACCATACGGCGCGCAGCCAAGCGATCAAGTACCGCCACAGCAATTTCGCTGACCGGGTCTTCTCGCAACCATTCCAGAATTTGGTGTGCGGCCTGCTGGGCCTGCGTGGTTTCGTCGGGCGCCACCTGCAACACCAAGGGGCTGGGCTGGGTGTTAAAACGCTTCGCGCCCAATTGTTGCCAGGGTTGTGGCCCCTCAATGGCAGGAAGCCTGAACACCTGCAACGGCACCTCGGGGTAAAACAGATCAAGCCAAAGGCCTGGCACAGTTTCGCCATCATCAAACCACACCACCTGCACGGGCGGACTGCCCCCAGGTTCGGCTGGCTTGGGCAACAGGTCCATGAGCTCGGTCGCATAGGTTTGGGCCAATGTGGCCACCACTTGAGCCTCTTCAGCAGCAAAAGTGTTGTTCTCACAATACTGGGCAAGCGCACTTGTGTTGCGTTTTTGCACCAAAACCTGTCGCAAAGCCAACTCCAGGTATTCCTGGGCCAAACCCCACAATTGCGAGGGCGATGAACCACCGCCCAACAAAGGCAATTGCCGCAACACCCCCACCAAATCGGCTTGCAAGGCCAACCAGGGGCCCATGGCGGCTGGCTGGCTTAAACGGTCCGCTGTTTGAACCCAAGGCCCTAGCGTGGCAAGGCCCGCGTGGTGCTGCGCCCAATGCCGCTTAAAGCTGCCCACGGTTTCTATGCGGGGCATCACCCACAACACCTGGCGGGCATCCAGCCCCGATCGGCTTAGCCAGTCAAATGCCGCCGCAAATGGGGTGGCTAGAAAAGGATCGACAGAAACAGGTTGTTGGGTCAAAACGTGTAAAGGCTAATGTATGTTGTTAAGTCGATTAAAACGTGCGCGGGTTTGTGTTTCAGTTCAATTTCGCTGTACCATTCAGAATAGCATTTTCTTAAATGAAGAACTTTCATGGTCTGCGCGTGTGCTTTAATCACCCGGACACGCTTTGTGAATACCCTCCAAAGCAATTACCCACTTGAGGATTTAAATGAGCAGTGACCTGATCAAACACGTCAGTGACGCATCTTTCGACAGCGATGTTTTGAAAACCGACGGCCCTGTGCTGGTGGATTACTGGGCTGAATGGTGTGGTCCTTGCAAAATGATTGCGCCGATTCTTGATGACTTGTCCTCTGAATACAACGGCAAACTGCAAATCGCCAAGATGAACGTGGACGAGAATTCTGAAACGCCTGCCAAGTATGGCATTCGCGGCATTCCAACCTTGATGTTGTTCAAGAACGGTGCCGTAGTGGCCACGAAAGTGGGCGCGTTGTCCAAATCACAGCTGGCCGCCTTTATCGACAGCCACCTGTAATACAATATTGATTGAGTCGCCCGGCACGTGCCGGGCATCGAACCCCCTCACTGCAGTACAACCCCCACCCTTTGTTAACCTGTTTACCTCGCGGCGTTCGCCACCTACACAAATAGCCAAACATGTATCTATCTGAACTAAAAACGCAACACGTCTCTGCCCTGCTTGAAGTGGCTGGTGGCCTTGAAATTGAAAACGCCAACCGCATGCGCAAACAGGAATTGATGTTCGCAATCCTGAAAAAACGTGCCAAAAACGGTGAGCAAATTTTTGGTGATGGTGTGCTCGAAGTGCTGCCTGATGGCTTTGGCTTCCTGCGCTCACCTGAAACCTCGTACCTGGCCAGCCCGGACGACATTTACATTTCTCCCAGCCAGATTCGCCGCTTTAACCTGCACACGGGTGACAGCATCGAAGGTGAAGTACGCACCCCCAAAGACGGTGAGCGTTACTTTGCGCTGGTGAAAGTAGACAAGGTGAACGGCGAAGCGCCTGAAGCCAGCAAACACAAAATTCTGTTTGAAAACCTGACACCGCTGCACCCGAACCAGCCTTTGAAGCTGGAACGCGACATGCGCGGCGAAGAAAACAACACTGGCCGTATCATCGACCTGGTGGCACCCATTGGTAAAGGCCAGCGTGGTTTGCTGGTGGCCCCACCGAAATCGGGTAAAACCGTGATGCTGCAACACATTGCACACGCGATTACCGCCAATCACCCCGACATCACCTTGATTGTGTTGCTGATCGATGAACGCCCCGAAGAAGTCACGGAAATGATGCGCTCAGTGCGTGGCGAAGTAATCGCCTCCACATTCGATGAACCCGCAACCCGCCACGTGCAAGTTGCAGAAATGGTGATTGAAAAGGCCAAGCGCCTGGTTGAGCACAAACGCGACGTGGTCATTCTGCTCGACTCCATTACCCGTTTGGCTCGAGCGTACAACACGGTCGTGCCGTCTTCTGGCAAAGTGCTGACCGGTGGTGTAGACGCCAATGCCCTGCATCGCCCCAAGCGATTCTTCGGTGCCGCCCGTAACATTGAAGAAGGTGGATCGCTCACTATTATCGCCACTGCACTGGTCGACACCGGCAGCCGCATGGATGAAGTGATTTACGAAGAATTCAAGGGCACCGGCAACATGGAAATTCACATGGAACGCCGCATGGCGGAAAAGCGTGTGTACCCTGCCATCAACATCAACCGTTCTTCAACACGTCGCGAAGAACTGCTGATCAAGCCCGATTTGCTGCAAAAGATTTGGGTACTGCGCCGCTTGCTGCACGACATGGACGAAATTGCTGCGATGGAATTCCTGATGGACAAGATCCGCCAGACCAAGAACAACGCAGAGTTCTTCGAAATGATGAAGAAGTAAATCAGATCATTTTTTCTGACCAAAGCCCATGCTGCAGTTGCACCGTGGGCTTTTTTAATTGCACAATCAGTCAACAACCCACCTAGGAGCGCCCCAATGAATCGCGTTTTTTCCCTGCTCACACTCATGTTTGCGCTGCTACTCAGCGGCTGCGGGTATAACACCATTCAAACCACGGATGAACAAGTGAAAGCGGCCTGGGCCGAGGTGTTAAACCAGTACCAGCGCCGGGCCGACCTGGTGCCCAATTTGGTGAATGTGGTGAAGGCCGAAGCCAATTTTGAGCAGGAAACACTGACGCAGGTGGTTGAAGCGCGCTCAAAAGCAACGTCGATTCAAGCCACTCCGGAACTGATCAACGACCCGGAAGCCTTCAACAAATTTCAGCAGGCGCAAGGTGAGCTGAGTGGTGCTTTGTCGCGGCTGTTGTTGATTACCGAGAACTACCCCAATCTGAAAGCCAATCAAGGTTTTCGTGATTTGCAAACGCAGCTTGAGGGCACAGAAAACCGAATTACCGTGGCGCGCAACCGCTACATTAAATCGGTTCAGGAGTACAACGTGACAGTGCGTTCATTTCCCAACAACCTGACCGCGATGGTGATGGGCTACGAAGTGAAGCCCAGCTTCACGGTTGAAAACGAAGCCGCTATTTCCAAACCACCCACCGTGGACTTTGGCACCAAGTGATGCACACCATGTGCAATTCAATTGCCCGGTTTTGGCTAAGTAAGCTGCTGGCGCTGGTGCTGTTGATTCCAGTGCCTGGCGTGTTGTCGGCTCAAGACGTACCTGTGCCCCCCTTGAATGCCCAAGTGGTCGACACAACGGGCACGCTAAGCCCGGAACAGAGAACTGCACTGATTCAAAAATTGCAGACATTTGAAGCCACCAAAGGCAGCCAGATTGCTGTGTTGCTGGTGCCAAGCACCCAGCCAGAAACCATTGAGCAATATGCATTGCGTGTGGCCGAGAATTGGAAAATTGGCCGCAAAAATGTGGACGATGGCGCAATTTTGGTGGTGGCCCTGCAGGACCGTACACTGCGCATCGAAGTGGGCTACGGCTTGGAAGGTGCCCTTACCGACATTACCTCCAAACGAATTATTGAAGAGATTATTGTGCCGCAGTTTCGCCAGGGCGATTTTGCAGGTGGGGTGGCAGCCGGTGTGGACCAAATGATCAAGGTAATTGAAGGCGAACCCCTGCCAGAGCCGGTTGCGCAGCAAACAGCAAACAACTCAAGCACCATTGAAGACATTGCACCTGTGCTGTTCATGCTCTCGCTTTTCGTGGGTGGGTTTCTGCGCAAAACCATCGGCAAATTGCCCGCAGCATTGGCCACTGGCGGTTTGGTGTTCGTGGTGGCTTGGTTGTTCGCTGGCGCCGTGGTTTTTGCCGTGCTTGCTGCTGTAGTGGCTGCGCTGCTCACCCTGTTTGGCAATTCGGTGGGTGGCATGGGTGGCGGCCGTGGTGGCTTCGGTCGCGGTGGCAGCGGTTTTGGAAGCGGTGGCGGCTTCAGTGGTGGAGGCGGCGGTTTTGGAGGCGGTGGCGCTTCGGGTAGGTGGTAACCATGAATTTCAAACGTGTAGTAAAACACCTGATAACCACCGAGCGCGATGTGCGGAAAACATTCTCGCCCTCACACCTGCAACACATCGCGCAGGCCATAAGCGCCAGCGAAAGCCAGCATTCCGGTGAAATTCGATTCGCGGTGGAAAGCGCGCTCGAACTACACCCCCTGTTGCAGGCGCAAACGCCCCGTCAACGCGCCATTGAGGTATTCAGTGAATTGCATGTGTGGGACACCGAGCTCAACAACGGAGTGCTCATTTATGTACTGCTGGCGGACCATGCCATCGAAATTGTGGCAGACCGGGGTATTCACGCCAAGGTTGGCAACGCTTACTGGGAAGTGCTATGCCACCAAATTGAGCAGTCGTTTGCCCAAGGACAATTCGAGGCTGGGGTGATGAACAGTATTGATGCGGTCAGCACAAAATTGATTGAGCACTTTCCGCACAGTGGGGGCGGCAAGAATGAACTTCCCGACACCCCGGTGGTGATTGGCTAAACCAGAAGCGCCGGCTTACATGGCCTGAATCGGGCAACTCTTGGGCACTGTGTAGCCCTCGGGCAAACTGCACTCAGAGGCTTTGCCATCGATTGAGCAACGCACCTTTTTCAGCAGACGCAAGGCACAACCATCGTACACGCCATCTTTACTCAAGCTGATTCGGGCTTCACGCATCATGGTGGTGTATTCCACCTTGTCTGCATCCATCATTTTCAGCCAGGCTTTGTCTGGAATTTGTCGATCAATTTTTTTCACGGCTTCCAAGGCCTTGGGCATTTCCTGCGCGACAAAAGCCCGCAATTTCTGGCCTGAACCCGGCTGAAACTTCGACTTTCGCAAAATGATTTGATAAGTGACCATGGCCACAGGCAACTGAATAATTGCGCCACGCCTGCCCAGGCCCTTGTAAAGCTCAAGAGGTGAGTAGGCAATCGAAGGGGCCACGATAATATCCACAGCGCCGTTGTTGAACATGGAACCGTAATTGGATACGTCCGCAGCAATCGGTTGTGCGCCAACCTGCTCAATCAGCCTGCGCTGCGATTCATCGTGCGACAAAGCCGCAACCCGCTTGCCCGCAGCCTTGGCCAGTGAATTGATTTCGCGATCGCGCACAAACACATAAGCTGTACCGAAGGGCAATACACCACCCACCTCAAAGTCACTTTGCTGCATCACACTTTGCAATTGGGGGCTGCCCATTGACTTCAAAGCCAGCAACACTGCATCGTAGTTGGGCAAGCCACCAATCGCATCCAGACTGCCGGTAAAGCTGTTGTATTTTCGGGTGCGAATGCCAGTGGCCACCAGGCCATCGCACACACCAATTTCAAAGTCTTTGGCGGCAACCGATTCATTGGTGTACACCACAGGTTTAAAGCCGTAGCCGTTTTTTCGGCCCTCAAGGGCATATTCCTGAGCCAAATTAAAAATTGGTCCTTTGGCACCAAGTAAGTCGAATACACAAATATCAGGCTCTTTTCCGCTCACTGTTTGAGCGCGCGCCGTACTCTGGAAACCCAGAAAAACCAACATCATCAAACTGAAAACAGCCGCAATTCGCAGGCTGTTTTTTACACACGGATTCATCATCTTTTTCCTGCCTGCAAGGCGCGCAGGGTGATGATTTGGGTGAGATTAACCAAAGTTTTGGTCATCATCCGGTTCCAGATCAAATCAACTACCGCCGCCTTGAATACGAGTCGCTTGGGCCCAATGCCCAAGCCGGGTTTTAAATAAAACAGGTAGCGCCAGGTCACCAAAGTGCCGTCGCCATCCTTCTCAAATTCAAATGAGCCTTTGGCATGATCAAGCCAATTCAACAGGGGTTGGCTAAAGCCCGTACCCTTGTATACAAACTGGCGATTTGGCACAAAGGCCAACACTTCTTCATCAATAACAGCACCGCCCTTGAATGTAATTCGCTGAATATCGCCCACTTCATTGAACGATTTGCCCTGAATCATTTCTATACGAGTAATCGGCGCTATGAGTGCGTCACTGTGAATGTATTCATCCGCCTTTAAACGGGTGTACAAGGCAAAGCAATCGGCCAGAGGCACAGGGATTCGGCATGAACGCTGGATCATCAAGGGTGCTTGGGTCACAATGAGTCCTCTTTTTAGTTGTTGGGTACTGCGCATGATCACACGTTTTTTTCCGATTCTTACGAAACTTAAAGCCCTGAAAACTCATGGTCGCATGCTGTGGCACGCTTTCCGGCATGCAGACACGCCCAAATGGATCAAGGGCTTCATGTTGGCTGTGGTGGTTTATCTGTTTAGCCCCATCGACCTGATCCCCGACTTCCTCGTGCTGTTTGGCATTACCGACGATTTGGTCGTGATTAGCGCCGCCATGTGGTTTTTAGGCAAAGTTGTTCCGGAAAAGGTCAAAAACAGTCTGCCCATGGACCAGGCAGGCAGCCAAGCAACCTCGATAGACAACACACAGCAAGTTCAAAAAAACACGGTCAAAGCGCCCACTGCATTGCCTGCTACACCCACAAAAACAAGCCCTCTCAAGCCTTTCGGAATTGTTTTGCTCGTGGGGCTGCTGATTGCCGCTTTGGCAAGTCACCCATGGATACATGCCCAATTTCAAAGCATTGGAGCATTTTTTTGAGTGTGGAAGTAACAGTTTTACTCTAGAAAAACAAAAAGCCCGGTGATTTCTCACCGGGCTTTCAAGCTTCTCAAGCCCTGCCTTTCAGTGAAGGCAGTGGTTATTGTTGAACAGTCAATCAGTGACCAGTTGCCATGCCAGCACCACGCGGGGTACGTACATCTTCAACCAAGTGCTGAATGTGCTCTGGGGGTGGTGCTGTTACCTTGCTGACCAGATAGGCCACAACAAAGTTACAAATCGCGCCTACCGTACCGAAAGCTTCAGGCGTGATGCCGAAGAAGCCGTTGGCACCGCCAACCAAGTGCAGGTATTCCGTACCGTTTACAAACAAAATACCCTTGTGTGCAAACACGTAGAACAGGGTTACTGCCAAGCCTGTCAACATACCCACGATTGCGCCTGTGGAGTTCATGGTCTTGGAGAAAATACCCATCATGATTACCGGGAACAAGCTTGATGCTGCAATACCGAAGGCCAAGGCCACAGTACCCGCCGCGAAGCCTGGCGGGTTCAAGCCCAGATAACCGGCCAGAACAATCGCACCCGCCATGGAAATTTTACCGGCCAGCAGTTCGTTCTTTTCAGAAATATTGGGATTGAACACACCCTTGATCAAGTCATGCGAAACCGCAGACGAAATCGCCAGCAGCAAACCTGCCGCAGTCGACAGCGCAGCAGCCAAACCACCGGCAGCCACCAAGGCAATTACCCAGTTGGGCAGCAATGCAATTTCAGGGTTGGCCAACACCATGATGTCGGCATTCACTGTCATCTCATTGCCTTTCCAGCCTGCAGCTTCCGCTTTGGCCAAGAACTCGGGGTTCTTGCTTGCATCGTTGTAGTACTGAATACGACCATCGCCATTCTTGTCTTCAAACTTGAGCAAGCCTGTGGTTTCCCAACGACCCATCCAGTCCGGCTTCTTGTCGTTTTCCAAAGCTGCGTCAGCTGCGAACAAGTCGCCACCAGTGGCCACATTGGAATTCACCGTGGCATGCAGGTTGTAACGGGCCATTGCGCCAACAGCAGGTGCCGTGGTGTACAAAATTGCAATGAACACCAGTGCCCAACCGGCAGATGAACGCGCATCAGCCACTGTGGGTACAGTGAAGAAGCGAATAATAACGTGGGGCAGGCCCGCGGTACCAATCATCAAACTAACGGTGTAGAAGAAGGTGTTCAGGTAGCTACCACCAGCAGGTGTTGTGGTGTATTGGCTAAAGCCTAGGTCAGTCACAACCTTGTCCAGGGTGGCCAGCATGGGTTGGCCATTGGCCAGCATGTCGGAACCCAAGCCCAACTGCGGCAAAGGATTGCCTGTCAGGTTCAAGGAAATGAAGATTGCGGGGATGGTGTAAGCGAAAATCAACACGATGTACTGTGCAATTTGCGTGTAGGTAATGCCCTTCATGCCACCAAACACGGCGTACATGAACACAATACCCATACCCACATAAATACCCACTTCAGCGGACACGCCCAGGAATCGGGAGAAAGCCACACCCACGCCGGTCATCTGTCCAATTACGTAAGTAATGGAAGCCACCAGCAAACAGATCACAGCCACTGTGCGGGCTGTGTTGGAGTAGTAACGATCGCCAATGAACTGTGGCACCGTGAACTTGCCAAACTTGCGCAGGTACGGAGCCAGCAACATTGCCAACAACACATAGCCGCCAGTCCAACCCATCAGGAATACGGAACCACCGTAACCCATGTTGGCAATCAGACCCGCCATTGAAATGAACGAAGCGGCTGACATCCAGTCCGCCGCAGTCGCCATACCGTTGGCCACGGGGTGAACGCCACCGCCAGCCACATAAAATTCACCCGTGCTTCCAGCACGAGCCCAAAACGCAATACCGAGGTACAGCGCAAAACTCAAACCCACGATAACGTAGGTGATTGTTTGCAAATCCATTGGCAATCTCCTTAGTTTTCGTGGACGTCGTGTTCGCGGTCGATCTGACCCATTTTCTTCGCATAGTAGAAAATGAGGATAATGAACATGTAAATAGAACCTTGTTGGGCAAACCAGAAGCCCAGTGGGTAACCACCGATGCTGAATTGATTCAGTTGCTCAACAAACAGAATACCGGCGCCGTAAGAAACCAAAAACCACACGATCATGATCTTGGTCAACAGGCCGAGTGTCGCTTTCCAGTAGGCTTCACCGCCCTTTGGGTTGCTCATCGCTTGTCTCCTTTTTTAAGGTTGTTGTTAACCGCAGACACGGAATACGAGGTCACATCCCTCCCGAGCCTAGGCTTGCGGATGAGTATCAAAGCGAAAACTTACGCCAAACTGAAAGCCCGTCAGATAGGCCATTAAACCCCTCCCCCAGCATTACCCCCTACCCAAACGTGCGATTCCCAAAGCTGGAAAAACCGCAAACTGGCCGGTGATTACCTGTTTTATCAAGTGATTGAGCCGGACGAGGCCACACACAATGGTATTTACCCCAATCAAGCCAACTCATTCTGATTAACAAGGCGACCCATGACACCCAATATCGAGCAACCTGGCAAGCACCGCACCCACTTGTTCAACGCGCTGGCGAAAAGCCAGGCCTGCATTGAATTCGACTTGAACGGCAATGTGCTGTATGCCAACGAGAACTTTTTGAATGTTTTCGGCTACTCGGAGGAGGATGTGCTGGGCAAGCACCACAGCCTTTTTTGCACAGCAAGTACCGCGGAGTCGGACGAATACCGGCTGTTCTGGAGCAAATTGCGCGAAGGCGAGTTTCAAAGTGGTGAGTTTTTGCGACTGGATTCGCAAGGTCAAGAGGTGTATATCCAGGCGAGCTACAACCCGGTTCGGGATGATGACGGCAATTTGATCTCGGTCATCAAGATTGCATCGAACATAAGCGATGCAAAAAGCAAGTCACTTGAAAATGAAGGCAAAGTGGCTGCGATCGACAAAACCCAAGCCGTGATTGAATTTGACACCGCCGGCCGTATTTTGGCGGCCAACGACAACTTCCTGAACGCCATGGGCTATCGCCTGCAAGAAATTGTGGGCCAACACCACCGCCAGTTTTGTGAAAAAAACTATGCGGAATCGGAGGAGTACAGCAACTTCTGGAAAGACCTTGCGGCTGGCGAGTTCAAATCAGGCGAATTCATGCGCCTTAACCGGCATGGCCGCCCCGTGTGGCTACAGGCCACTTACACGCCAATTTTGGGTGTAAATGGCAAGCCAGTGAAAGTAGTTAAATTTGCCAGCGACATTACTGCTGCAAAAACCAAGGCGATTGAAGACGATGGCAAGGTTAATGCCATGAACCGCTCGCAAGGCATCATCGAGTTTGATCTGGGTGGGCATATTTTGCACGCCAACGAGAACTTCCTCTCCCTGACAGGCTATTCATTAAGCGACATTGTGGGTCAGCACCACAGCATGTTTGTGGACAAGGAAGAGGCCAGCAGCGGTGCTTACCGGGCTTTCTGGCGAAAGCTGGGCCAAGGCGAGTATGACTCTGGTGAATACCTGCGCGTGGGCAACCATGGCAAGCGGATCTGGATACAGGCCAGCTACAACCCGATTCTTGACCTGGAAGGCAACCCGGTGAAGGTCATCAAGTTTTGTAGCGATATCACGCAGTCCAAATTGCACGCCATTGAAACCCAGGCACGCATGGATTCAGTGTCCAACACCAGTTGCATTCTGGAGTTCAATGCGGAAGGGAAAATTCTGAACAGCAATGAACTGATGCAAAAATCGCTGGGGTACAGCCAGGCGGACCTGGCTGACAAGTCCGAAAGCTTTTTGATGTTCGATGAAGAACGCAACGACAGCAATCACTTCAAGATCTGGAATGATTTGCGTGAAGGCAAAAACCTGGCAGGTGAATTCCGCTACAAGGGCGTGGGTGGCAAAGAAATTTGGCTTTCAGGTACACGCAGCCCGGTGATCGGCCTTGAGGGGCAATTGATCAAAGTAGTACTCATGCTGCAAGACATCACAGACGCCAAACTTTCCCGACTGGATGCCGAGGGCAAACTGGGCGCGATTGACCGCTCGCAAGCAGTAATTGAATTTGACATGCAGGGCAAGGTACTTGCAGCCAACGGCAACTTTCTAAAACTGATGGAGTATTCAACGGAAGAAATTATTGGTCGCCACCACCGCATGTTCGTGGATGCCGCATACGCAGCAACACCCCAATACCAGGCCTTTTGGGAAAGCCTGGGCCGTGGACAGTTCGAGTCAGGTGAATATAAACGGGTGGCAAAAGGTGGACGAGAAGTTTGGATTCAAGCCACCTACAACCCCATTTATGATCCACGCGGCAACCTGGTCAAGGTGGTGAAATTTGCCAGCGATGTTACCCATAGCAAATTGAAAAATTCCGAGTTCGAAGCCAAGGTTGACGCCATTAACCTGGGGCAGGCCGTGATTGAGTTTGATCTGGACGGCCATGTGTTGAACGCCAACCGCAACTTCCTCAATGCCATGGGTTACACCTCGCGTGAAATTCAGGGACAACACCACAGCATTTTCTGTACGCTGGAATACACACAAAGCGAAGAATACCGCGACTTCTGGTTGAAACTGAATGAAGGAAAATTTGTGAGCGGCCGCTTTCACCGCGTGGGCAAGTTCAACCGCGATGTATGGATTCAAGCCACCTACAACCCCATTCTGGACTTGAATGGCAACGTGGTTAAAGTGGTGAAATATGCCTACGATGTAACCAAAGAAGTGATGCTGGAACAGGGTATCAACAAGAAGTCGAGCGAAATGCGGGAACGTGTGTCCAAGCTGGTCGAAAGTATCACCGACATTTCCGGCAACTCCGCAGCCGCCACACAACTGGCAGAAAAAGGCGTGGAAGCGGCCCGCCAGGGAAGCCGCGAATTGAAGCGATCCATCGCTGCAATCCATGCCATCCAGAACAGCTCGAGCAAAGTGTCGGAAATTGTGCGTGTTATTGGCGACATTGCCAACCAAACCAACTTGCTGGCATTCAATGCAGCCATTGAAGCAGCACGCGCCGGGCAACATGGCGTTGGGTTCTCGGTGGTAGCAGCCGAAGTACGCAAGCTGGCTGAAAGCAGTTCAAGCGCAGCACGCGAAATTGCCACACTGATTGAAGAATCGGTTGCGCAGGTTGAAGAAGGTGTTGAGGTGAGCCAAAACGCGGCCCAAAGCTTTGAAGGAATTTTGAGCAGTGTAACTGAAACAGGTGAAAGCGTGAAGCAAATTACCAGTTCGGCAGAACAGCAGCGCGACCTGGCCATTGCCGTGAACTGCCTGATTGAAGAGCTCACTGGTGGCCTTGAAAAACACACGGGCAGCAAAACCGCATGAATGACCTAAGCCAATACGAACAGGGCTTTGGTTCATTTAGAATTGGTGAAATGACCTTGGCGCTGCCCATGAAATCGGTCAGGGAAGTGGTGCCATTTCACCCTTTGATGGCACTGCCCTGCCCACAGCCCTGGATCAAGGGTGGCTTGAATTTGCGCGGGGTGACCATTCCTGTGCTCGACCTGGAATGTTTGCTGAATCGGCCCGGACACCAGTACACGCCGGGCTGTATTTTGCTGATCGCCCATGAAAATCATTTGCTGGGCCTGATTGCCGACCAGGTCAAAGCCTTGTTCTTTGCGAACCCGGGTGCCATGCACATGGTCAGCTCAGCGGACGCCGTAGGCAGCATTTTTGCAGGCAGCCTGATGAACAGCGAATTGAACCAACTGGTTCAGGTGCTTTCAACACAAGCCTTGTTCGACCTGCCCGGGCTGCCCAAAGCCGAGGACCCGGAACCGCATCGCCAATCGCTTGAATTGCAAACTTCGAACGAAGACACCGCCCTGAACACCCGCACACCGCTGATGTTGATGCAAAGCATGTCGACCTTGTTTGCGGTGAACCCGAAGGACATTGAAACCACCGTGGTCAACCCTGTGCTATTGCCCAGTGAATACGCAGGCGGGTTCTACAAGGGCAACCTGGATTACAGGGAGCAAACCATTCCGGCGATTGACCTGGCGAGTTATCTTGGCATTGGTACGTACAAGCAACTGCAATATGCTGCGCAGCAGGCCTTTGTCATACGAATCGATGGAAACCCGCTGGCCTTGCTGATCGATCGGGTTCTGGACATTGTTCATGTACCACACAACTCAGTCATTCCACTGCCTGGCTTTGGCCTGCCCAAAGCAGCGCAACTTGAAGGTGCTCTGCCCTGCACCACGTTTCCAAAAGAGGACCCACATTCACAACGTGGCCCGCAATATTTTGTGTTGTCTTGCCAGCGAATCAGCGAAGACCAGGAGTTGATTGAACTGGCCTGCATTTTGGCCAAGGCCAGTGCAAGCGCACAACTGGATGCCAAAAACCAACAGGGCAAAGCAACGCGTGGCCTGGACCGCTTGATGGTGTATCGATTGGGTACCGAGTTTTCTACGCCGATTGAGCAAGTGCGGGAGGTACTTCCCTATCGGGCAGACATTGAGATTTTTGAACGCGGTAATTCCATGCTGGGCATGCTGACCCACCGCAATGAATCCATTCCGGTTTTTGATCTGGCGCAGTGGCTGGGTGCAGAACGCCAAAGCCTAGATCATGAATCCAGCATTTTGGTGGTGAATGCGCATGGCGCAAGCGTCGGCTTTGCCGTGACCTCACTGACCGCGATTGAAAATGCGCAGTGGGAGCCGAATGTACCCGTATTGGGCGAGCAAAGGCAATTGCTGCACGGTCAGTTAAAAACCATGCAACGACTTGCACAAATTGGAGAAAACAAACACCAGCGCATGGTGGAGGTGATCGATTTGCAACAGCAAGTGCTGTTGATTCTCGATCAGTTTGGTTTGGCTGTACCTACTGCGATTGAGGCTGTTGCTGCACCTGTTGTTGACCCGCTAGGGCATTCTCAGCACGCAGCGCATTGAACTCTTTCACGAATTCATCGAAGCGGTCTTGCTCGATCGCTTCGCGCATTTCCCGCATCAATTCAAGGTAGTAATGCAGATTGTGCATGGTGTTCAACTGCGCACCCAAAATTTCTTTGCTGCGGTCCAGGTGGTGTAGGTACGCGCGTGAAAAATTTTTGCAGGTGTAGCAACTGCAGGTGGCATCAAGCGGGCTTTCATCGTTGCGAAACTTCGCGTTGCGAATGCGAATGTCGCCCGTGCGCGTGAACAGCCAGCCGTTGCGTGCATTGCGGGTTGGCATCACGCAGTCAAACATGTCAATGCCCTGCCCCACCGCATTCACCAGGTCTTCGGGAGTACCCACACCCATCAGATAGCGGGGCTTGTGTTGCGGCAACTTTGGCGCGGTGTGCGCCAAAATACGCTGCATGTCGTCTTTGGGCTCGCCCACTGACAGGCCACCAATGGCGTACCCGTCAAAACCGATTTCTTCCAGGCCCTGTAGTGAAATATCGCGCAGGTCTTCATACATGCCGCCCTGAACAATGCCAAACAAGCCATTGTTGTTACCCAGCGCATCGAAGGAGTCACGGGAACGGCGTGCCCAACGCATGGACATTTCCATGGACAGGCGTGCCTCAGTGTGCGTGGCTGGATAAGGCGTGCATTCGTCGAAAATCATGACGATGTCAGAATTCAGCACGGTTTGAATGCGCATGCTTTCCTCCGGGGTGAGGAACAACTTGTCGCCATTCACAGGGCTGCGAAAATGAACACCCTCTTCCTTGATTTTCCGCATGGCCCCCAGGCTGAACACCTGAAAGCCGCCTGAGTCGGTCAAAATTGGGCCTTTCCAGCCCATAAACTGGTGTAGACCACCGAATTTTTCCATGATGTCCAGGCCCGGGCGCATCCACAAATGAAAGGTGTTGCCCAGAATAATTTGCGCCTGGATCTCGGTGAGGTCGCGCGGCGTCATGCCCTTCACGGTGCCATAGGTGCCCACTGGCATGAAGATCGGGGTTTGGATAACGCCGTGTGCGGTTGTAATTTCACCGCGACGGGCTTTGCCCGAGGTGGTTTTGAGTTTGAAGGACAGTGCGCTCAAGAAAAATGCCTTTTTAGAATTGGCCGTATTTTAAATCATTTCAAGCACATGGGCCTGAAAACCACGTTTTGAGTGGCCATTCCAGCAATTCAAGCACTTGTTTGGCACAATGGAGCCATTCACAAAATTAGAAGTACCCCATGCAACAACACGCCAAACCCGAATTCATTCGCGCCGAGAAACGCGAAGGTGACGCCGAGCTGGACGCGCACATGTTTCGGCAAGCGCTGGCCCAGTTCGCCACTGGCATCACCATTATTACCACCAAGAATGCCGAGAGCAAATATGTGGGGGTGACCGCCAATTCATTCAACTCCGTTTCACTGCACCCCCCCTTGGTGCTGTGGAGTTTGTCGAAAAAAGCCAGCAGCCACGATGCATTTGCAGCAGCCACGCATTATGGCGTGAGCGTGTTGTCGGCTGACCAGGAAGATTTGTCACACCATTTCTCGACCTTCAAAGGCGATCGGTTTGCGGGTGTCGAAGTGATTGAGGGTTTGGGTGGTGCGCCTTTGATTCCACATGCTTTGGCGCATTTTGAGTGCAAAGTGCGCAGTCGCTACGATGAGGGAGATCACTTCATCATGGTGGGCGAGGTGTTGCGCTGCGACTTCCGGGAAGGCGAGGCGCTGGTGTATCGGTCGAGGAAGTACTTCCGGAACTGATCGGTGAATATTGATTGCCGAATTGGCGAGGGTTTCAATCTCTCGCCTGCCGGTTAACTGCCCGATCGGCGTGGGTTCCGATCTCTCGCGGTGCGTTAACTGCCCGATCGGCTTGGGTTCCGATCTCTCGCGGTGCGTTAACTGCCCGATCGGCTTGGGTTCCGATCTCTCGCCAGAAAACCTGTTGATCCCTTGCTGAGCCTTGCGATGCCTGAGAACGGCCCTCCTAAACTGCGGGTCGGGTCCGTTCTCTGTCGCCCATGCTGGGCAACACCGGCCCTGCTCGGCACGCAAGAGCAGGTTTTCTTGAAGGCGAGGCGATCGAAACACCGCCGCCGATTGGGAAGCTGAACTTGCAATGGGTCGCACGATGACCAGTCAGAAAACTTGCCGGCTTGGCGCGCCGAGACTAACGATCGCGCCTTGGCGCGAAAGCCAAGACCCGACCGTTACTTTTGGAGGGCTTGGCTTAGTGCAGGATCAAGTCGACAAGCCGAAATGCCAAGTTTTCGGGCAACGGCGATCCTTCAAGTTCAGCTCCCAAGCCCACTAGTCCAGTGCGACACAAGTAACCCACGCCGAGTGGGCGAACGAATCAGCATCCCGATCGCGTGCGCTCAACTCACCGAGTCATTCAACGCCGCCAGCAACCTGGCCTCTGTCAAATCAGCATTACACAGCTCGATGAACTTGTATGCAAATGAACGCAGGTAATGCCCTTTGCGAATCGCAATGCTGGTGGTGTTCATCGGCAAATCCGATTCAATATCAAGCACAGCCAGGCCTGTGTCCTTCACCGGGTTGTAGGCCATGCTGGCAATAATGCCAACCCCCAAGCCCAGTTCCACATAGGTTTTAATCACATCCGCATCCAGTGCAGAAATGGCCACATCCAGTGTTAAACCCAGCTTGCGAAAGGTTTCGTCAATTTTGATTCGTCCGGTGAAACCCTCTTGATAGGTCACGATCGGATATTCAGCCACATCCTGCAAAGTGGGCTTGGCCAGTTTCAACAAGGGGTGGCCTTGCTGCACCACCACCTGGTGCTTCCACTGGTAATAAGGAAACGAAACCAGATCGTCGACATTCCCCAGCACTTCGGTCGCAATACCAATGTCGGCCTGACCGTCCAGCAACATCTGGGTAATTTCCTTGGGGCTGCCCTGGTGCATGCGCAAGTGCACTTTCGGGAAGACCTTTTTGAACTCATTGACCACCGTGGGCAATGAATAGCGGGCCTGCGTGTGCGTGGTGACCACGGTCAGCTGACCCACGTCGCGACTGCTGTATTGCTCAGCCAGGTTCTTGATGTTTTTCGCATCCAGCAACATGCGTTCAACCAGCACCAACAACTCCTTGCCTGGGTCTGTCAAACCCATCAGGCGTTTGCCTTTGCGAATGAACAATTCCACACCCAGCTCTTCTTCGAGGTCACGAATATGTTTCGAGACGCCGGGCTGCGAGGTGTACAAACTGTTGGCCACTTCAGTCAGGTTGTAACCCTGACGAACCGTTTCGCGAATAATGCGCAACTGCTGGAAATTCATACGGCCCCCACCACATCAAATACTTTCAAAGCTTTGGCTGAAAGCCGCACCAATTGGCCTTCCTGCAAGTTCAATTCTCGTGCACGCTCGGCGCTGATCTCTACATCAAAATGCTGAGCTGGTTGCAAATCTACGGAATCCAGTTCAACCCGAGTGTTCAACCCAAAGCGCAACACACGCACCACTTTGGCAGGCACCCCCAAAGAAAAATCAGGCTCAGTGTGAATGTCAATTTCATGCGGACGCGCAAACGCCAGTACATCGGCGCCCTGCACTGCTTCGCCCGATCGATTCAACACTGTACCGGAATGCGCCAGGTTCGACTCACCCACCTGAATACCATCGCCCAGGTGACGTGCCTTGAACAGATTGACCGAGCCCAAAAAACCGTACACAAAGGGCGTGGCCGGGTGTTGATAGACTTCCTCAGGTGTACCGATTTGCTCCACGTTGCCTTGGTTCATCAACACAACCCGGTCAGCCACTTCCAACGCTTCTTCCTGGTCGTGCGTTACAAAAATTGAGGTGATGTGCAATTCATCGTGCAGGCGGCGCAACCAGCGACGCAACTCTTTCCGTACCTTGGCATCCAGAGCACCAAACGGCTCATCCAGCAGCAGTACCTTGGGCTCAACGGCCAATGCGCGGGCCAATGCAATTCGCTGACGTTGCCCGCCACTGAGTTGTGAAGGAAACCGATCCGCCAGCCAATCCAGCTGGACAAGTTTCAACAGGCTGTGCACCTTCTCCGCAATTTCCGCCTTGCTGGGCCTTTCACTGCGAGGCTTCATGCGCATACCGAATGCCACATTGTCAAACACAGTCATGTGCTTGAACAGCGCGTAATGCTGGAACACAAAGCCTACATTTCGGTCTCGCACGTGCGTGTCGGAGGTGTCTTCTCCATCCAGAATCACAGTGCCGCTGTCGGTCTGTTCCAAACCAGCGATGATGCGCAGCAACGTAGTTTTACCGCAACCCGATGGCCCTAGCAGGGCGACCAGTTCGCCGCTGTTGAAATCGAGGCTGACATTGTTCAGGGCGGTGAAATCGCCAAACTGCTTGTGAATGTTTTTAACTTGAATGCTCATGATAATTCCTTCTTAGTGCACACCCTGTTTGGCGGCTTTGTGCTCAACCCAGGTTTTAATGCTCAAGGTGATTAAGGCTAGAAACGCGAGAATCGAAGCCACGGCGAACGCAGCTGAAAACTGGTATTCGTTGTATAGAATCTCGACGTGCAAGGGCAGCGTGTTGGTCTCGCCGCGAATGTGGCCCGACACCACCGACACCGCACCAAACTCGCCCATGGCGCGGGCATTACACAAAATAACGCCGTACAGCAAACCCCACTTGATGTTAGGCAAGGTGACATGCCAGAAGGTTTGCCAGCCCCGCGCACCCAACACCACGGCAGCCTCTTCTTCCTCTTTGCCCTGTGCTTCCATCAGCGGAATCAGCTCGCGAGCGATAAAAGGTACGGTGACAAACACTGTGGCCAACACAATACCCGGCACCGCGAAAATAATGCGAATCTCGTACTCGGCCAACAGGGGTGCAAACCAGCCCTGAGCGCCAAACAACAACACATACACCAGCCCCGCTATTACAGGGCTGACAGAAAATGGCAAGTCAATTAAGGTGATGAGCACCTGCTTGCCTCGAAACTCGAACTTCGCAATGGCCCAGGCGGCGGCCACACCAAATACCAGGTTCAGCGGCACTGCAATCGCTGCAGCCAACAAGGTCAATTTCAGCGCGTAGACCGCATCGGGTTCCTTCAAGGATTCCCAATACACCCCCACCCCTTGGCGGAAAGCTTCAACAAATACTGCGAACAAGGGCAGCAACAAAAAGAAACCAAAGAAAGCCACTCCAGTTAGAATCAGGGCCCACTTGACCCAGGGCGTTTCCCGTGTCGCGGAGGAGCTTTGTAGCTTCTCGGCGCGCGAGGTGTGAATATTCAATGCAACAGCGCCCGACATTATTGAGTTCTCCCTGTGCGTTTGGCAGTCCAGGCTTGCAGGCCGTTGATGGCCAGCAACAAGATGAATGAAATGATCAACATGACCGATGCGATGGCAGTGGCGCCCGTGTAGTCGTATTGCTCGAGCTTGGTGATGATCATCAACGGAGTAATTTCAGACACATAGGGAATGTTGCCGGCGATGAAAATAACCGAACCGTATTCACCCACTGCCCTCGCAAAGGCCAAGGCGAAGCCTGTCAGCAGAGCTGGGAATACGATGGGCAAAATGACATGAAAAAAGGTTTGCCAACGGTTCGCCCCAAGGCTGCTTGCGGCCTCTTCCAATTCACTTTCCATGTCTTCCAGCACGGGCTGAACTGTCCGCACCACAAAGGGCAAACCAATAAATACCAGGGCCACCAAAATACCAGGGGGTGCAAAAGCCACTTTGATGCCCAATGGCTCCAGGTATTGCCCCACCCATCCGTTGCCGGCATACAAGGCAGTCAGTGCAATACCAGCCACCGCCGTGGGAAGTGCAAATGGAAGGTCAACCAAAGCATCCACGATTTTTCGACCAGGGAAGGTGTAGCGAACCAGTATCCAGGCCAATAACAGGCCAAACACCGCATTGATGCCGGCTGCCAACAAGGAGATTCCAAATGAAACCCGATAAGTTGCAACGATTCGGGGATCAGTCACCGTGCTCCAGAAATCGGCAAAGCTCATCTCGAATGTTTTGATGAACACCGCGGACAGCGGAATCAGGATGAGCAAAGAGAGATAGACGATGGCATAGCCCAGGGTGAGATGAAACCCGGGCAGCACACGTTTGGTGGAGGAAGACGAAGCCACGATAGACCTTAACAAGTTCGATTTGAATACGAAGCAAGCAGTCTATTGGAGGGGCTTTAGATACTGAACGATTAAAAAGTTGGATCGATATAAGAAAAACTTATGATCAACCATAGGCTACAGAAGGTCGATGGAATTGCGCGTCAATTGACGAATCCTCGACAGCGCGGTGAAACGATTCTTGCTGACTTGGCTCTGCGCTTGAATTTGACCCAAAGGAATGGCCTGAACTTGTTCTCGAAACTTGTCGACCAAACGAGGCAAGGCAGGCCAGGCTCCAAATCCCGACTGCACATTGATATGCCCTGCATTGCGTAAACAGGAAAAGCGCAAACCCCAGTTTTCAGCCCAGAATCGAGCGTGAGTCAGTTTTAACCAAGGATCGTCCGAGCTCGCGATGAACACACCTGGTACACCCAAAGGCTGTGCCGGAATCGCACCGAGTAAAGTAGTGGGTGAACGTTCTTGCGAAGTGATAAGCCCCGTTGCACTGAATCGCTGGGGAGATGCTGGTGCCACTAAAATAACCCCGGCCACTTTGGTTTCGTTGTCTGCAATCGCAACCACACTGGCCAAACAACCGAAGCTGTGGGCGATCAAGATTACGCTGCCCACCTCATCGCGAATGTTGTTTCGAATTGCATCAGCCCACGCTGCAACCACCGGTTTGTCGAAGTTAATCCCACTTACCCTTCGGCAATTCGGAATCTCCTTCTCTGCCCAGGTTTGCCAGTGGTCTGGGCCACTGCCATTCAAACCGGGCACAGTGATGCAAGTGGGCGCAAGCACGATCAATACTCCCAACAATTAACGCTTGAAGATTTGATCGAAAATACCACCGTCCTCAAAGTGGGTTTTCTGAGCTTTTTGCCATCCACCGAAAACCTCATCGATCGTAAACAGCTTTACTTTTGGAAAGCGATTCAAGTCGGCTTTGTTGGCCACCAGTTCAGGCTTGTTGGGGCGGTAATAGTTTGCTGCTGCAATTTGTTGCCCAACGGGAGAGTACAGATAATCAAGGTAGGCCTGCGCAACCACTGTTGTGCCTTTTCTGTCGGCATTCCCTTTCACGAGAGCCACGGGTGGTTCGGCCAAAATGGATACCGAGGGAACGATGATCTCAAACTTGTCCTTGCCCAATTCATTGATGGCCAGAAATGCCTCGTTTTCCCAGGAAATAAATACATCACCGATGTTTCGTTGAACAAATGTATTGGTTGAACCCCGAGCACCGGAATCCAGTACCGGTACGTTCTTGTACAGAGTGGTTACGAAGTCTTTAGCTTTGGCTTCAGTACCGCCCGACTTTTTCAAGGCATAGCCCCAAGCAGCCAGGTAGTTCCAACGTGCACCACCGGATGTTTTCGGGTTGGGCGTAATCACTTGAATACCTGGCTTGACCAGATCATCCCAATCCTTGATGTTCTTGGGGTTGCCTTTGCGAACCAAGAACACAATGGTTGAGGTGTAGGGCGAACTGTTGTTGGACAGCTTTTTTTGCCAGTCCGCTGGAATCTTGCCTGTTTTTTCGGCAATCGCATCAATGTCGTAGGCCAAGGCCAGCGTGACCACATCTGCTTCCAAACCATCGATTACTGCGCGGGCCTGCTTGCCTGCACCACCGTGGCTTTGCTTAATGGTCACGGTTTCACCGGTTTTTTCTTTCCAGTATTTGGCAAATGCCGGATTGAACTCCTGGTACAACTCGCGAGTTGGGTCATAGGACACGTTAAGCAATTCAACCTTGGCCCATGCGGTGGAGGAGATCGCCAGGGCCGCAGTCAGCCCCAAGGTTTTTTTGATCAGAGTGGCAAAATTCATTGTGTAATCCTTCAGAGTGTTCTTGATGTGGACACATCTTAGGGATCGGGCTTTGCGCTGTGAACGAAGAAAAACTTCTTTGCTTATCAGATTCTTCATCAGCCCACTCGGCTTGGGTTCCGATCTCTTGTCTGCCTGTTAACTGCCCGATCGGCTTGGGTTCCGATCTCTCGCCAGAAAACCTGTTTATCCCTTGCTGAGCCTTGCGATGCCTGAGAACGACCCTCCTAAACAACGGGTCGGGTCCGTTCTCTGTCGCCCATGCTGGGCAACACCGGCCCTGCTCGGCACGCAAGGGCAGGTTTTCTTGAAGGCGAGGCGATCGAAACACCGCCGCCGATTGGGCAGCATGTCCATACGTGAACTGCGAAGTGGTACAGATTCGCCGGTGTCGATTGGCCTCTGAACACAGCCATGAGTCGCTCGGAGGTGGAGAGGCGCTGCACGGGAGTGGCTGGGAGCTGAACTTGCAATGGGTCGCACGATGACCAGTCAGAAAACTTGCCGGCTTGGCGCGCAGAGACCAACGATCGCGCCATGGCGCGAAAGCCAAGACCCGACCGTTACTTTTGGAGGGCTTGGCTTAGTGCAGGCTCAAGCTGACAAGCCGAAATGCCAAGTTTTCGGGCAGCGGTGACCCTTCAAGTTCAGATCACAAGTAACCCGCGCTTCAGCCAACTACCGCCTTCTTCCGCCCTGGCACCAAGATCACAGCCATCGCACCAAGAATCAAAACCAATGCAGCAAAGTCAGGCCAATGCGGCACCTCGCCCAGGAATAAACTCCCTGCCATCACACCCACCACCGGAATAATCATGATGGACAAACTCGACACAATGGGTGGCAACGATTTGGCCAGGCTAAACCATGCAACCTGGCAGAATGCGAACACACCAAAAGCGTTGTAAAAAATTGGCCACCACTGCGACCAACCCTGCGGCGCACCCACATCGGCTCCCTCAAACCAAAAACCAGCCAAACCCATGGCCACAATGGTTGGCGGCATTATGGCATGGGTGAAGGTGAGGGCATGCAAACCAGTGGGGTAATGCCGAATCAGCGTAGTGCCAAACCCCCAGCAGGCGGCGGCTACCAGCATTAGCACAACGCCCAATGGGCTGCCTGCAATGGCAGCAAACTCAGAGGAGAGCAGCAGCATGGCGGCAATCATGGCAAGGCTTAAACCGATCCAGCCACGACGCCCCACCGGGTGCGCAAACGCAAGGCCCGACAACACCGCCCACACTGGCATGGTGTAGCCCAAAATAGCCGCGCGGCCCGAGCTCAGTTCCTTCACAGCCAGAATACAAAACAGGTGCCAACCAATCATGTTCGGAATGCAAAGCAAAGCAAGCCTGCCCCACATTTCGCGGGGAACCTTGAGCGACACCTTCATTTGCCGAGCCACAAACCACATGGCCACCATGCCAAACACCATGCAAAGGGTGCGGAAATGCAAAGGTGGGTACTGCGTTACCGCGTATTTCATGACAGGCCAGTTCAAACCCCAAATGGCGGTAATGCCAAGGAGTAACTGGATTTGAGGCAGGGATAATTTTGCAGCTGGCACGTAAGTGAACGATCATTCAGTAAAGTGCCCCAGTGTAGTGCATTGGCCCACTCTTGCCCCTAGGGGCTTGCCCTGATCCTGTACAATAGCGACACCTTCCAACTGTTCTCGCATGCAATGGCCAGCAATCGTTTTTCGCAATTTTCATCGTTCCCGAAACGCCTTGCGCACAGTTGGCAACACAGCAACTCCATGTTGTGCGTGGGCCTGGACCCCGACATTTCCCGCATGCCCGAAGGCTATGGCACAAGCCCCGCAGAAATTGAACGCTTTTGCATCGAAATTGTGAAAGCCACTGCCGAGTTTGCCTGCGCATTCAAACCGCAAATTGCCTACTTTGCAGCCAACCGGGCCGAGGCCGCGCTGGAAAACATTCTGGCGTATGCCAATGAAATTGCGCCACATGCCACCACCATTCTGGATGCAAAACGCGGCGACATTGGCGCCACCGCCAAGCAATACGCCATTGAAGCGTTCGAGCGTTACAAGGCCGACAGCGTAACACTAAGCCCCTACATGGGCAGCGATTCCGTTGAGCCCTACCATGCCTATTCTGACCGGGGGCTTTTTCTGCTGTGCCGCACCTCCAACCCAGGAGGCAACGACCTGCAATTTTTAAACACCGAAAAAAGCGAACCGTTGTACCAAACAGTCGCCAAACTGGCCACCACGGCCTGGAACCCGCACCAGCAAGTGGGTCTGGTGGTGGGTGCAACCTACCCGGAAGAAATTAAAACAGTGCGCGCACTGGTGGGCGATTCGCCCCTGCTGGTACCTGGCATTGGCGCACAAGGCGGCGACTTGCTGAACACGGTAAAAAATGGCCTGTGCAGCCAAGGCTGGGGCTTGTTGATCAATTCATCACGTGCCATTTTGTACGCCAACGGCACAACCAGTTTTGCAAGCGCTGCCGCACTTGAAGCGCGAAACACCCGTGACGCAATTCGAGCCGCGAAAGCCACGGCACTTTCAGGCTAGAATCAAAGCAATACACATATTCATGTTCAGGTAAAAAGAGCCACACCGGCCGGCCTGCACTGAGGAGACAGGGATGAAAATACTTCTGGCCGAAGACGACAGCTTGTTGTCTGAAGGTTTGTCGCAGTCGTTGCGACAGGCCGGCTACGCCGTGGACTGCATGTTCAAAGGCAGCGACGCCGACACCGCGCTGACCACCATGAACTACGACATTTTGATACTCGATTTGGGCCTGCCAAAAATGAGCGGGCTTGAAGTGCTGCGCCGCCTGCGCGCACGCGGCAACAACATGCCCGTGCTAATCCTGACTGCAGCCGACAGCGTTGAACAACGCGTACAAGGCCTGGACGCCGGTGCTGACGATTACATGGCCAAGCCTTTCGACCTGAAAGAACTCGAGGCCCGGGTGCGCGCATTGGCGCGACGTGGCACAGGTGGTGGGGCCAGCATCTGGAAACACGGACCACTCACCTTCGACCAGGTGGGGCGCATTGCCTACATCAACGACGACATGCTCGACCTTTCAGCCCGTGAAGTGGGTTTGCTGGAGGTACTGCTTCAACGCGTGGGCCGCTTGGTCAGCAAAGAACAATTTGTAGACCACCTGTGCGAATGGGGCGAAGAGGTGAGCAACAACGCGATTGAAGTTTACATTCACCGCCTGCGGAAAAAAATTGAAGTCAACGGTGTTCGAATTGCCACGGTGCGTGGCCTGGGTTATTGCCTTGAAAAATTTGTCGAGAAAGAAGCCACACCCGATGCCAATGCCAACGCCAACACATAAGGCGGGTGCCTGATTGGCTTGGTACAAACGCAATCCACTGGCCTCGGGGCAACAACAACGCCGCTCGCTGTTTGGCGAAATTCTCGACTGGATGCTGGCGCCACTGCTCATTTTGTGGCCCATGAGTATTGGTGTGACCTACCTGGTCGCCAAGTCAATTGCCAACGATCCCTTCGACCATATTCTTGACGACAAAATCACTGCGCTGGCCCAAGAGGTCGCGGCACAGGCGCCGAGTAACCAGTTTGCCATTCCCAAAGAAGCACTGGAAATTTTACTGGCCGATGGCACCGACCAACTGCGCATTCAAGTGCTTGGCAAAGGTGGTGAATTTTTATTGGGCGACGAACGCACCCTGCCCATTCCGCAACGCGAGGCTCGCCAAATTGGCGTGGTGAACTTTCGGGACATTGTGGTCAATGGCGAAGACTTTCGCGCAGGCCACCTGTGGATTGAACTACCCACCGTGGGCGAAAACCGGTTCATGCTGATTCAAATTGCTGAAACACTCGGCAAGCGCGATGGATTGGCCAATGAAATCATCAAGGGCGTGATTTTGCCCCAGTTCGTTATTCTGCCTCTAGCTGTATTGCTGGTTTGGTTTGGCCTGTCGCGTGGCATTGCGCCCCTGAACAGTTTGCTGGACATTATTCGCACCCGCAAACCCGACGACCTCAGTGCCCTGCAAACCAAAGACACGCCCGAGGAATTGTTGCCCGTCATTACCGCACTGAACGAGCAGTTGGAAAGGCTTGAACAAACCATCGACACCCAAAAACGCTTTGTGGCCGACGCTGCCCACCAACTTAAAACGCCTTTGGCTGGCTTGCGCATGCAAGTTGAATTGCTGAGCGATGAAACCGACGAGGCTGCCAAACTACGCAGCCTGCGCCGCCTGAAGGTGGGTACCGAACGATCCACCCGCCTGGTGAACCAGTTGCTGGCACTGGCACGCACCGAGGCGCCTTCAGTGCTGCAGTTTGAAAAGCTGGATTTAACCCACATTGCACGCACGGTGACCAGGGACTTTGTACCCGAGGCCATGAACAAGCGCATCGACCTGGGCGTAGAAGTGCCCGATCACCCGGTGTATGTGAACGGTCAAACCCTGATGCTGACCGAAATGATGAAAAACCTGGTGGAAAATGCCCTACGCTACACGCCCGAAGAAGGTTGCGTGACCGTGCGGGTGGACGACAGCCCCCAACGCGAAGCCATTGTGCTGGAAGTGGAGGACGACGGCCCTGGCATTCCGGAAAGCGAACGCAACCTGGTGTTCGACCGTTTTTACCGCGTGCTGGGCACCAGCGAAGACGGCTCAGGCCTGGGGCTGGCCATTGTGCAGGAAACTGCACACCAACACGACGCCAACGTCACCATTCATGACAATCCGAAATCCAGCCACCCCGACAGGCCCGGCACCTTGATGCGTGTCAGTTTCCAGCCTCGCCACCGGCAAATGGAAGATTGAATGCTTAAAATACAAAGTCAACTTTTCTAGAAGCACCCCATGAAAGCAAAAGGCAGTGAATGGCACGCCCCTGAAGATGACAACCACAAGCTGGCCAACCTGTGTGGCCCTGTGGATGCCAACCTTCGGCAAATTGAAGCCGCATTGAATGTAAAAATTGCGCGACGCAACGGCACCTTGAATGTGGTGGGCGACAAGGAAAATGCAAAGCAGGCTTTTATCCTGATCAATCATTTTTTTGAGAAAAGCGACAAGCCGGTTACTGCCGACGAAATTCAACTGGCCTTGGTTGAACTGAAAAACACCAGCACCGTGGCCAGCCCGAAAAAAGAAATTCCGGTGATCGCTGGCGCCGAAGAACCTGTGGTGTTGCGCACCAAAAAAGGCGATTTGCAACCCCGCACTGAACGCCAGAAAGACTATTTGAAAGCAGTGCTGGAGCACGACCTGACCTTTGGTATTGGCCCGGCAGGTACCGGCAAAACCTACCTGGCCGTGGCTTGCGCAGTGGATGCACTGGAACGCGACAGCGTGAAACGCATTATTTTGACTCGCCCCGCTGTGGAAGCTGGCGAACGCCTTGGCTTTTTGCCAGGTGACCTAAACCAGAAAGTAGACCCCTACCTGCGCCCCCTGTACGATGCGCTTTACGATTTGGCTGGGTACGACCGTGTGCAAAAATGGTTTGAACGCAATGTGATTGAAATCGCGCCACTGGCTTACATGCGCGGGCGCACGCTAAGCCATGCCTTTGTCATTCTGGACGAAGCCCAAAACACCACGCCCGAGCAGATGAAAATGTTTTTGACCCGAATTGGCTTTGGCAGCAAAGCGGTAATCACTGGCGACGTTACCCAGATTGACTTGCCACGCGGCCAGCAAAGTGGTTTGGTGCAAACCCAACATGTGCTGCGCGGTGTGAAAGGCATTGCCATGACCTACTTCACCAGCGCCGACGTGGTGCGCCACCCGCTTGTTGCCCGCATTGTTGAAGCCTACGAGCGTTTTCACAACCCAGAACGAACCGGCACCGCTGGCGAAACCAATGACGAGTAAAACAAACACACTGGTCAGCGTGGCCATTCAATGGGCCATGCAGGCAGACCACCCTCCCTTCTCGGAAGTGGACAACAGCCGCATTCGCCGTTGGGCCAAAGCCTGTTTCATGGACCGAGCCGACATTACCATTCGTTTGGTGGGCGAAGAAGAAGGCCGAGAACTGAACCGGGATTTTCGGGGCAAAGACTACGCCACCAATGTTTTGACTTTTCCCATGGACATGCCCGACCTGGGTGCCAATTCTGGCCTGCCCGTGTTCATGGCCGACATCGTGATTTGCCCCGCCGTGGTCGAGCGCGAAGCCGCCGAGCAGGGCAAAGACCCGATTGACCACCTGGCCCACCTGATCATCCACGGCTGCCTGCACGCCCAAGGCTATGTGCATGAAAGCGAGAATCAAGCCGAATTGATGGAAAACCGTGAAATTGAAATTCTAAAACGTTTCAGGATTTCAAACCCTTACGTGATTTCAGCCAAAAAATAGTGGCTTTTTGCGGCCGCAGGGCTTGACCACTTTTAAAAACTTGGCCATAATCGCGGTCTTCGGTTGAGGGCCAACGCCCAAAAGCGAAATGTGGGTCGTTAGCTCAGCTGGTAGAGCAGAGGACTTTTAATCCTTTGGTCGTGAGTTCGAATCTCGCACGACCCACCACAAAATACAAAAAGCCTGAGTGTAAAAGCTCAGGCTTTTTTCATTTCTGCCCTCGACCGGGATGTGTCGGCCTTTTTACATTACTGGCATTCTTCGTGTCACAAACACATCTAAATCTTTCTCACCCTTAGTAACAGCAAATCACCACCAAATATTTCAACGGGGTTTGTCTGATGAATGTGAAAGCACTTCTCGCCCTTGGCGCAACCGCAGCACTCCTGTCCGCTTGCCTGTCTAGCGGTGATTCAACAACAAGCGCCAATGCCCCCGGCCAGCCCATCAACCCCAGCGAAACGCCCCTGCAATTGTCAGAATTCTCGGTGGCCAATGGCTGCTTCGGTTTGCAATCGGCATTCAGCAGGCAGTTTGTACAGCCCGCCGCCGCCCGCTATGCCGCAGGCCCTGCCACGCAGGCTGAAAACTTCACCATGCGCCCCACTGAGTTGGGCAAGTACCTCATTTACGGCAGCGACCGGCAAATGATCACGGCGCAAGGCAACACGCTGGTGGCCAGCGCTGAACCCACGGATGCTGCCGTGTGGCAAGCCAGTTTTGACAAAGACAAAAGCCAGTTC